>JAOUEV010000032.1 GCA_029858565.1 Nitrospirota bacterium
ATATTACAATACGTGTATCGTAATATGTTTGACGTGCGGCAGTAAAGAATCGTGACCTGCTGTTATTCCGCAATCCGAGATCCGCAATCCGCAATGACGTTGTTTTTCAAGCTTCCGATCCCCTCGATCCTCACCTCGATCTCGTCTCCCGCTTGCATCGGTCCGATGCCCGACGGTGTACCGGTGATGATCAGGTCCCCGGGATGGAGCGTCATGATCCGGGATATGAAGCTCACGAGATGCGGAACGTTGAACAGGAACTGCGAAGTGCGTGAAGACTGCCTGCGCACGCCGTTCAAATAGGATTCGACCAGGAGGTCGGACGGATCCAGATCGGTTTCGATCCACGGTCCGATCGGGCAGAAGGTGTCAAAAGACTTTGCCCGCGTCCACTGGCCATCTTTTCTTTGCAGGTCCCGGGCGGTCACATCATTTGCGCAGGTGTATCCCCGTATATGTTCTGCTGCCGCATCGGGGGAACAATCGCGTGCGGTCCTTCCGATCACCACGCCGAGCTCGGCCTCATAGTCCACCTGCCGGCTCATCGCCGGGTACCGGATCTGCTCCCCCGGCCCGATCACGGTTGTCGGCGGCTTCAGGAAGATGATCGGCTCTTCGGGAACCGCCATGCCCAGCTCCCGGGCGTGGTCGCGGTAGTTCAGACCCACAGCGACCACCTTGGTCGGAACGCAGGGCGGGAGCAACCGCAGGGCAGAAAGAACATGCCTTGTCTTTTTCCTGGCAGATGGTACGAGCCCATCGCCTTCCAGTTCAATGACCTCGCTGCCTTCGATCACGCCGCAGGCGGGTCGTCCCTGTGCCTGGAAACGGACAAGACGCATCAGGAGCCTCTTACTTACCGTCGATCCACTCGATCAATTTCTCCGCCGGCATGGTGCCGCTCATCATGGTCCCGTCCTCCCGGACCAGCGACGGCGTACCGGTGATCCCAAGCTCCTTGCCATGGGCAATGCTTCGCTCGAGAGCCTCGTTCGAGCATTTGGGTTCAGGCACGGACTTGCCGGAGAATGCCTCGTCAAGCAGTGCGCCGGACTTCTCGCACAGTACCGCCTGCGCCTTGGGATAGGCCTCCTTATGCATCGGAAGCGGGAACATGATCACCTGGAACGCGATATCCTTGCGTTTCGCGATCACCTGCTTCATCTCCTCATGCAGTTTCCGGCAATAGGGGCAGTCGGGATCGGAGAAGACCACGACCTTCTTCTTGGCATTCTTCGCGCCAAGAACGACGGCATCCTTCAGCGAGATCTTCGAGAAATCGACTTTTTTCGGTATCAGCGCCTCCAGCGGCGTCAGCTGGGCAAGGTATTTCCTGCTGAAATCCAGCATGATCCCGCCGCGGCGGCCGTTGGCCTCGACCTCGATCAGCCAGAAGGACTTGACCGGGGCCGCTTTCACGTCCAGCACCGTGCCGTTGGGCGCGATCTTCTTGAATATCTCTTCGGCCTCTTTCTTGTCGAGCTTGTGGCAATCAAGGCAATTCCCGGTTTTGTCCGGAGGAAAAGCGAATGCCGACGAAACGGCGATCAACAGGAACGACCACACCAGAACAAGAACTTTTTTCACAATAGACTCCTTCTTCCGCGACACGCGGCGTTTCACGTTATTTCAATCCCAGCACATCCTGCATGTCATATAAGCCGGGCTTCTTGCCGACAACCCACTTCGCGGCGCGCACCGCACCGCGGGCGAACATATCGCGCGTGTGAGCTCGGTGGGTAAGCTCGATCCGCTCTCCCATGCCGATAAAGAAGACCGTGTGCTCTCCGACGATGTCTCCGCCGCGGACCGTTTGCATGCCGATCTCTTCGTTCGTCCGCGCGCCGGTCATGCCCTCGCGGTGGTATTTTGCTGTCTTCTGATAGTCCCGTCCAAGCGCCTTGGCAACCACCTCGCCCATGCGCACGGCCGTGCCCGAAGGCGCGTCCTTTTTCAGACGATGATGCCACTCGACGATCTCGGCGTCAAAATCCGGCCCCAGGATCTTCGCCAGGTCAGCAAGGACCTTGAAACAGACATTGACGCCGACGCTCATGTTCGGCGAAAGCACGCAGGGGATCTTCTCCACGTATTTAGCCACAACGGCCAGATCCTCCTTGGTGAATCCCGTGGAGCCGATGACCGCGGGCTTTCCGAGCTCCGCGCAGACCTTCAGATTTTCCAGGCTCGTCTCCGGAAACGTGAAGTCGATCAGCACATCTCCGGCCGTAAGCGCCGCTTTGAGATCGCCGGAGATCTTCACGCCCGTTGCCGCAACCCCCGCCGGACCGCCGGCGTCCTGGCCCGTCATGACGTGGCCGCTCTTTTCAACGGCGCCGGAGAGACCAAATCCCTCGGACGTGGAAAGCACATTGATGATCCGGGAGCCCATTCTGCCGGCAGCGCCGGTAACAACTGTTTTGATCATAAAGGAACCTCGATTCCACCAGGGAGGCACAAGGAAATGTTTTTTCCGGTCTTTCTCCGTGTCCTCAGTGTCTCCGTGGTAAATAAATTGTTAGATTAATCCGTAGTCCTTCATCGCATTCTTCAGTTTATCCTTGTTCGCGTCGACCATGGAGCAGAGCGGCAGGCGGAACTCCTCGTTGATCTTTCCCATCAGCGCGAGCGCGGTCTTCACCGGGATCGGGTTCGTTTCGATGAACATGAGACTGTGGAGCGGCTCCATCTTGTAGTGGAACTTGAGCGCCTCTTCCATCTTTCCTGCGAAGAACGCGTCGAACATGGCGGCCGCGTCACCCGGTACGATATTCGCCGTGACCGAGATGGCGCCCACGCCGCCGATGGCCAGCATCGGGAGCGTGGTGAAATCGTCGCCCGAAATCACGTCGAAATCGCGGCCGCAAAGCCGTATGAGCTCGCTGATCTGCTTCAGATCGCCCGTGGCTTCCTTGATGCCCACGATGTTCCTGATCGTCCTGAGCCGGGCCACCGTCGACGGCAGCATGTTCACGCTGGTCCTGCCCGGCACATTGTACAGGATGACCGGGATGTCCACCGAGTCTGTCACTTTCTTGAAATGCTGGTACAGCCCTTCCTGGGTAGGCTTGTTGTAATAGGGCGTGATCAGCAGCACGCCGTCAGCGCCCGCCTTCTTGGCGTAGTTCGTAAGATCGATGGTCTCGGAGGTCGAGTTCGAACCCGCGCCGGCAACTACCGGGACCCGTTTGTTCACGGTCTTGACCGTGAACTCCACCACGCGATGATGCTCCTCATGGGAGAGCGTGGCGGACTCGCCCGTGGTTCCGCAGGGAACGATCACGTCCGTACCGCTTTTGATGTGGAACTCGATCAGATCCCCGAGGGCCTTCTCATCAACATTACCATTCTTGAACGGCGTTACGATTGCTACCATGGAACCTTTGAACATTGCTTCCTCCTTGACATCTTCGTCGACCTGGAACGATATTAAAGATGCAGCATGCCTTCACATGCGATAACGACCTTGCCTTCGAGGTGCAGGTCCGAGAAATCCTCCCCGCTCCTGCTGAACGACACAACAAGCACATCCCCGCCTCTGGTCTTCACGGTAGCAGGCGACTTGACCTTTCCCAGCGCCGCGGCTATGAGCGCCGCGGCTACCGAGCCGGTGCCGCAGGCCAGCGTCTCGCCCTCCACGCCCCGCTCATAGGTCCTGATACGGAGGCGGCGGGGCCCGTCGATCTGGATAAAGTTCACATTCGTCCCTGCGGGTTTGAACACGTCGTGCCACCGGCTTGCGCTGCCCACAGCCTGCACATCCTCGGAATCCAGGTTCTCGGAAAAGTACACGAGGTGCGGCACTCCGGTATTGATGAAGTAGCCCATACGCGTGGAGCCGGCAAGCGGCACCGGCACGTTCATGCGGAGCCCGCTCGCGCCGGTGAGCTGGACCCGGACCGAATCCTTCTTCACCTCGGCGTGGATGATGCCGGCCAGGGTCTCGAAGGCCATCCTGCGCGGCGCGATCTTCTTAAGGTGGGCGAACAGCGCAGCGCAACGGGAACCGTTCCCGCACATCTCTGCCTCGGTCCCGTCGGCATTAAAGAAACGCCACTTGAAGTTCGCGGTCTTCCGGTCGGCCGGTGGAACGATCACGATCAGGCCGTCGGCGCCAACGGAGCGGTTCCGGTGGCACACCTTCTTGGCCAGACCGGACAGACCGATGCCCTTCAGGATGTTCCGGCGGTTGTCGATCACGATGAAGTCGTTGCCGTTGCCGTGGATCTTATAAAAAGGGATCTTCTTCATAATTGACTAATCGAGCCACCTCGGAAGCTTCTCGCCCTTGACCAGATCGTTGTACGTTTCCCGCTCATGGATGACGAAATACTCGCCTCCCCGCACAAGGATCTCGGGGACCCGTGGACGGGAATTATAGTTCGATGACATGGAATATCCATAGGCGCCCGCGCCCATGACCGCGAGCAGCTCGCCCTGCTTGACCATGGGCATCTCCCGGTCCTTGGCGAGAAAATCCCCGGACTCGCAGATCGGCCCCACCACATCAGCCACCGCGGTCTCCGCGGCCGGCTGCTGCACCACGGGCCTGATGTCGTGATAGGCCTCATAGAGGCTGGGCCGGATAAGATCGTTCATGCCCGCATCGACGATCAGGAACTTCTTCTGCTCCGCTTCCTTGTGATAGAGGACGCTGGTCACCAGGATGCCGGCGTTCCCCACGATTGCCCGCCCCGGCTCCATCACGATCGTGCAGCCGCAGTCAGCAAGGATCGGACGGACCGACGCTGCCAGTTCCTGGGGAAGCGGCGGCGTCTCGTCCTTGTAGGTAATGCCCAGGCCGCCGCCGATATTGATGTATTGGATGTTGATCTTCGCGGCGCGAAGTTCCTTCACGAACGCCGTTGTCTTCACGAGCGCGTCGACAAAGGGCTGGACCTCGGTGATCTGCGATCCGATATGCTGGTGGATCCCCACGACGTCCACGTGCGGCAGGCCCTTCGCCATCTGGTAGTATTCCAGCGCCTGCTCGATGGCGATGCCGAACTTGTTCTGCTTGAGCCCTGTCGAGATGTACGGATGCGTCTTCGCATCGATGTTGGGATTGATACGCAGCGCCACCCTCGCGCGGGTCCGCATATCGCCGGCGGCGCGGTCTATGGCCTGGAGTTCCTCGCCGGACTCGACATTGAACATCAGGATGTCCATCTTCAATGCATATTCGATCTCGTCGCGGCGCTTGCCCACGCCGGCGTAGACGATCTTCTTTGGATCGATCCCCGCGCGGAGCGCCCGGAACAGCTCACCTCCCGAGACGATGTCCGCGCCCGATCCCTCTTTCCCGAGCAGATGCAGAAGCGCGCTGGAAGGATTCGACTTCACGGCAAAACAAATGAGGTGAGGAACTCCGCCGAACGCCCGGTCAAAGGCCCGGAAATGGCTCGCCAGCGTCGTAGCGCTATAGACATAAAAAGGCGTCCCCACGCGCTGGGCGATGGTCCGCACCGGCACATCCTCGCAGCAGAGCTCTCCGTTCTTGTACTGAAAATCATGCATGTCCGTTACCTGATCTTTTCCGTATAGGTCTTGAACTCACGGCTCGGAACACTTTCGTTCCCGCTCCTATCAACCGCCGTTATCCTGTAATAATAGGTCATCGCCGGCTGCACGGTGTCGTCGGAATAGGTCGTCCGGTTCACCGGCTTATCGGTCAGGGGGATCGCTTCGGCGCCGCTCTTCACCGTGCGGTATACGTTGTACCCCGCCAGGTCCCGCTCTTTGTTCTCGTTCCAGGTCAGAAAGACCCGGCCGATCCCCGGCACCACGGTCAGCCCCATCGGCTGTTCCGGAGGAGTCATATCACGCGGGGCAGCGGATGCTTCTTCGGAGTCCTGACTCTCCCTCCAGGGATGCACCGGGCTGTCCACGGCACGGACCCGGTAATAATAGGTCCTGCCGTTCTCCACGGCCGTATCCCGGTAACTGTTGGTCGATACCGGCTCCCGGTTCAGCGGAACGTCACCCGGATGGCCGGCCTCGGTTCCCCGATAGATGTTATAGCCGACGAATCCGTGATAGGGAGCGCCGTTCGTTCTGGTGTTCACCACGTCCCAGGCGATCTCGATGGCGCCGTCGCCGGCCCGCACCGCCGGATTCCCGGGGATCGCCAGGGCCGGCAGCGGTACCGCGCGAACATCGTTGGAATACTCACTCGTTCCGCCGTTCGCCGTGAAAGCTCTCACGCGGTAGGCGTACACACGGTTATATTGTATCTCCCGGTCCGTCCAGAGGACGGTACCGTCCCGGATCACGGCCGGCGCCGGTTCCCGGGTCTCGATCTCGGCGACCTGTTTGTATCGCGGGCGCCTGTTCTCACGATCGATCTCGGCGCGAAAGACACGAAAAAGTGCTAGTTCTCCGGGAAGAAGCGGCTTGCCTTCGATGTTCCGGCCAGGCACGCTCCAGGACAGGTAGGCTTCCGTGTCACGCGTTGTTACCGCCAGGTCCCTGACAGCTTCCGGCCTCGGACTGTCCGGGACCAGAGGATCGGTCTTGCGACCGCAGGAGCAGATCACCGCGAGCAGGACCGCACAGGAACCGACCGCGAATAACCTTCGAATCGTCATTTCCCCAGCACCGTTGCCGCTCCCTCACCTGAACGCCGCTGCGCAGACCCGATGTGCTTCCACGCCGGAGCCATCCTATTTCTTGAGCGCTTTCTTGAGCACCGCCAGGCGCTTCTTCAGATTTGCCGGTGCTGTTCCGCCGGCCGAGGTCCTTCTGTTGACCGAAGCCTCAACAGAGATCGCCTGGTAAACGTCCTTGCCGATCAGCTTGGACAGCTCCCGATACTCGGACAGGGAGAGTTCCTTCAGTCCGCACCCCTTCTCGAGTGCGCGCAATACCGCCGTGCCCACGACCTCATGCGCCTGACGGAAGGGCAACCCCTTCCTGACCAGGTAGTCGGCCAGGTCCGTTGCCGTAATGAATCCGTCCTCGGCCGCGTGCCGCATGGTATCGCGGTGGACCGTGATCCCTCCGAGCATGGCGCTCATGACCGAAAGGGTCGAGGTCACCGTATCGGCACTGTCGAACAGCGGCTCCTTGTCCTCCTGCATGTCGCGATTGTAGGCGAGCGGCAGCCCCTTCAGCAGCGTCAGCAACGCCGTCAGGTTGCCGAATACCCGGCCGGTCTTTCCCCGGGAAAGTTCAGCGACATCCGGGTTCTTCTTCTGCGGCATGATGGACGATCCGGTCGTGAACGCATCGGAGATCGTTATGAATCCGAATTCCGATGACGACCACAGCACCATCTCCTCGGCCAGACGAGAGACGTGGACCATGATCTGGGCGCAGGCGGAAAGGAACTCGACGGCGAAGTCCCGGTCCGACACGGCGTCCATGCTGTTCTCGGCGATGCCGTCGAAGCGGAGCAGCTCGGCGACCAGCTTCCGGTCGATGGGCAACACCGTGCCTGCAAGCGCGCCCGCACCGAGCGGCAGGATGTTCACCCGTTTGAAACAGTCGGTCAACCGCTCCCGGTCCCGCTCGAACATCTCATAGTACGCGAGCAGATGGTGGCCGAACAATACCGGCTGCGCCCGTTGAAGGTGGGTGTAACCGGGCATGACCGTATCCTGGTTCCGCTCTGCCAGATCGACGATCGTCCGCTGGAGCTCGCGCAGCAGGCGCCTGATCTCGACGATCTCGTCGCGGAGGTACATCCGGATATCAAGCGCGACCTGGTCGTTCCGGCTTCGCGCAGTGTGCAGCTTGCCGCCCACCGGTCCGATCTTCCTGATCAAGCGGCTCTCGATATTCATGTGGATGTCTTCCAGCTCGAGCTGGAACTGCATCTTGCCGGTCGCGATCTCCTTCAGGATTTCCCGCAGCCCGGAAATAATTCGCCGGGACTCCCGCTCGGAAATGATGCGCTGTTTTGCCAGCATCATCGCGTGCGCCATGCTGCCGGCGATGTCGTAGGGGTAGAGCCGCCAGTCGTAAGGTATCGAAGCGGTGAACTCCTCGACCAGCGAACTGGTCGCTTCGGTGAACCTTCCGCCCCAGGGCTTGGAGGACTTGGCCGTTTGTTTTGTGCTGTGCCGCTTTTTTGCTGTTGTTTTTCGAGCCATGATCGATTCTCTGGACAAGTACGGGAGGCCAGGGGGACCTTGCCTGGACTTAATCTGTCATCTTCCCGCGTTTCCGTCCTTTGCCTTCGCTCCCACCCGCAGGCGGAGTGCATTCAGCCGGATGAATCCCTCGGCGTCCTTCTGGTTGTACACCCGGTCAGCTTCAAAGGTCGCAAGGTCCGGACGATACAGAGAGAGCGGCGATCTCCTGCCGACGACGTCGCAGTTCCCCTTGTACAATTTTACCCGCGCAGTGCCGCTCACGTTCTTTTGGGAATCATCGATCATCGTCTGCAGCATCGTGCGCTCCGGCGCGAACCAGTACCCGTAATAGACCAGTTCGGCATAGCGCGGGACCAGACTGTCGCGGAGATGCATGACTTCGCGGTCCATGGTAATGGACTCCACGGCCCGATGCGCGGCATGGAGCAGCGTGCCGCCCGGGGTCTCATACACACCCCGTGATTTCATGCCTACATACCGGTTCTCGACGAGGTCCACCCTGCCGATACCGTGTATGCCGGCGATCCGGTTCGCCTCGGCCAGGAGCGCGACGGGGCCGTACTGCTTTCCGTTGATCGCCACGGGATCGCCCGACCGATACTCCACCTCAACGTACTCCGCGCGGTCCGGGGCCTGCTCCACAGGCACGGCGAGCGTGTACATGTCGCTGGTCGATTCCGCCCAGGGGTCCTCGAGCACACCCCCCTCATAGCTGATGTGCAGCAGGTTCCGGTCCGTGGAAAAAGGCTTGGACTTGGTCGCGGTCACCGGGATCCTGTGCTTTGCCGCATAGTCGATCAGCTCCTCACGGCCCTTCATGGTCCACTCGCGCCAGGGCGCGACGATCTTCACTTCCGGCTTGAGCGCGAAGTAGGTGAGCTCGAACCGGACCTGATCGTTCCCTTTGCCGGTCGCGCCATGGCATACCGCGTCGGCGCCTTCCTGTTGAGCGATCTCGATCTGCCGCTTGGCGATGAGCGGCCGGGCAATCGAGGTTCCGAGGAGGTACTTGCCCTCGTAAAGCGCATTCGCCCGAAGCATGGGGAACACGAAATCCCGGACGAACTCCTCGCGGAGATCGTCAATATAGATCTTGGAGGCGCCGGTCCTTATCGCTTTCTCCCGCAGCGGTTCGAGCTCCTCGCCCTGGCCGATATCCGCAGTGAACGCCACAACCTCGCATCCATGGGTCTCCTTGAGCCAGGTGATGATCACCGAAGTGTCCAGGCCCCCGGAGTAAGCGACAACGACTTTCTTAATGTCCTTTTTCAAAGCTTCAAACCTCAAACCAGTCTCGCGCAAAGACACAAAACCCGCGAAGAACTGCACGACAGCATTTTATTCGACAGCTGTCTTTCTCAGCGTCTTAGCGGCTTTGCAAGAGAATGCCGTTTATTTTGATTCCACGATCTTGACCTTCATCTCGATCCGCTCGTTCGGATTGTCATTGGCATCCCTCGGCTGAGACACGATCTTGTCCACCGCCTCGATGCCGCTGACCACCTCGCCGAACACCGTATATTGACCGTCCAGGAAGCTGGAATCCTTCACGCAGATGAAGAACTGTGAGCCGGCGCTGTCGGGGTTGGACGAACGCGCCATGGAAAGGGTGCCGCGCTTGTGCGGCTTATTGCTGAACTCGGCCTTGATGGAATAGCCTGGGCCGCCGGTACCGTAAGCCCGCCGCCGCGCAGGGTCCTTGGACGTCGGGTCCCCGCCCTGGATCATGAACCCGGGGATCACCCGGTGGAAGACCGTATTGTCATAAGTCCCGTTCTTTGCCAGATCGATGAAGTTCTTCACGTGACCCGGCGCCACATCAGGAAAGAACTTGAGCGTGATGTTCCCGAATTTCGTTTCAATGACCGCTGTTGTGGATTCCATTTTTTTTATCTCCTCTTTCTTCACCGTAATGGTTTTCATCGAAGGCATCCCGAACTGGGCGAACGCGCCAGTGGCTGCGAACGATCCGAGCATAACCATCATCACCGCGATCCGACTGAATCTCATGCACCAACCCTCCTCGTATGATCATTTCCGTCGCTTCAGAGTGAAAAGATAGTATCTTTTACCAGAAACACGCTGGGAAGTCAAATAAAAGCATGGACTTAGCAGCCTGGACCTGCGCAGGAATCCATTGACGCTGCACAGGTGCCATTGCTATACTTCACCCAGAGAATGACAGCGAGGTGGCTCGAAATGGCGGATACACCGGCAGAACGCAGAGAGTTCATCAGGGTCCCGTTCAAGACCAACATCACGGTTCGCACTCCTGACCGGACGATCTGGCACAGCAATACCGCAGATATCAGTTTGACAGGATTGCGCGTCTATATCAGCGAGCCGCCGCCGCCCCTTGACACTCCCTGTGAGATCGAGATCGTTCTCTCGGAGACCGGCGAACCGGTCATCATTGAAGCACGCGGGATCATCGTCCGATCGGATCCGGGCACGCTCGCTGTGCATGTAAGCGAGATCGACCTCGACAGTTATACCCACCTGACCCAGCTGATCCTGAACAACGCCGGAGATATCGCACGGGCGGAGCAGGAAATATCCTCCCACCGGGGCATTCGGAAACCGCCCGCAGGTCCGGACACATAAGATCCGGCGCAGCAGGTCCGTACGATCTCATCGAGAGCGGCTCGTGAGAGAGCGCGGTCCTTTCAGGATCGCATCGTCAGATCCCTCCCGCGAGATCCCGCACTGGGAATCCTGTTGCTGTCGACTTCTTCGCTTGGAATAAGGGGGGGGGAGAGGCTAGGCTTTTGCGAGCACACCCTGATGCATACGCAGGCGCGTCTTGGCCCGTGCTGCCAGATCGGTATTATGGGTCACCATCATGAACGTGGTCCCCTGCTGCTCGTTCATGCGCAGGAAAAAGTCCATCATTTCCGCTTCGGTTTCCTCGTCCAGGTCTCCGGTCGGTTCATCAGCCAGGATCAGCTCCGGTCCGTTCATGAAGGCACGAGCGATCGCTACCCGGCGCTGCTGGCCGCCGGAAAGTTGCGCTGGATAGGCATTGATCTTGTCCCCCAGACCCACAGCCCGCAGCAACTCCTCGGCGCGCGCATCCATACCGTTGGAGGGTTGAACCGACCGGAAGGCAACAGGGAGAAGCAGGTTCTCCTTCGCCGTCAAAATGGGAAGCAGGCTGGCGGACTGGAACATGAATCCTATCTTTTCGCAACGGTACTCGGAAAGCTGGTCGCTGGTCCACGTATAGATGTTCTCGCCGTTGAACAGTATGTTCCCCTGCGTCGGGTTCACCATGCCCCCGATGAGGGAAAGCAGGGTCGTTTTGCCTGATCCCGAATGCCCCACAATGGACACGAACTCGCCCTTCGCGATGTCTGCGGAAGCGCCCCTGACCGCGGCAAGGGACTCGCTTCCCACCGCGTACTCCTTCGAAACATTGGTCAATACGATCTGGCCCATATCGTCACTCCGCCTTGATCACCGTGAGAGGTTCCAGTTTTTTCAGCCGCTGGATCGGCCCCAGCGCACCAAGGACGCAGATGAGCATCCCTCCGACAAAGCTGGCCAATGCAATGAGCGACCGTTCGGTCATCGACAGGTCTGTGGACAGCTGTTTCACGATCGTGAACCCCTTAGCGAGCACAACTGACAAGAACGATCCGAACAGGATCCCGAGGACGCTCCCCAAAACGCCGATGACGACCACCTCCGCCAGATAGAGGTTCATGATGTGGGATTCCTTCGCCCCGATGGACCGCATGATGCCTACTTCCTTGGCCCGTTCGTTCGCGATCGCCGTAAAGATCGCCCAGACGAGGAAGAAAGACATGATCGCTGCGAGGATGATCGTCATGGTGAAGATCCGGCTCATGTCCTTGAGCGTCGCAATGATGTTCTTGCCGATGTCCTTTCGCGCCATGGCATCGGCGTCAATGATCGTGTTCTCAACCTCCGCGGCAACCGTAGCCGGGTTGACGCCGGGATTCACCTTGACAAAGACAAGCGATATCTGGCCTGGCTTCACCGTGACCTTGCCGCTCTTGATGATGTCATTGAGGTTGTCTGTGGTGATAAAGACCGCGTTGTCCAGGCCCGTGCCGGTCTTGTCCATGGTCCCTACGATCTTGAACATGCTGCCGAAGAGCTTGCTGTCCACATCCACGAGGCCCAGGCGGATATTGAACGATGATTCGGACCCGGCCACGGCTTCGCCCTTCTTGAGCTTCCGTTTCAATTTCTCGATCAGCCAGGGACCGACGATGAAATCCGTATCCTGATTGTACGCCACGACCATCGCTTCAGGCACGGAACAGCACAGGGTTGCCAGCGTCACGAGATAGACCTGCTCAGTGACCGCGGCAACGCCGTTGATCGCGGCAACGCGGTCCATGATGCTCCTGTCCATATAAAAGGACTTGGTCTTGTTCTCGAGCAGGATTTCCTCCGTGGCGCCCCGGGCTCCGGTGGGCACAACGATCAGATCGGCGCCCAGCCTCTCCGAAGCCTTCCTGATGCTGCCGTTCACGCGCTGCACGAAGGAAAGCGAGAAGACAAGCGCTGAGACCAGTAGCCCGATGGCAAAAACAAGGATAGCCGTCCGCGTCGGTTTACGCTTGATATTCTTGACCGAAAAAGAAAGGAGTCGTGTCATAAAGTTCGCCTGTCAGATCAGTAGTGTATCCCGCTTTCGCAAGGCTTGGTTCTATAATACCCGAAGAGCCCTCAGCACGCAAGTAGCAAGCGTCCGTTGGCAGTGCATGGGCAAAAAAAACCTCTCCCCGCACAGCGCGGGGAGAGGTCGTTCCTTCGAAAAACAACGAACGACGACTACTTGTAATTCGCGTCGATGCCGCAAAGCACGGCATTCTTGTCGCCAAGACCCATGCCCTTGTGGCAGCCGAGACAAACCGAGATCTGTTTATCAAGGACCTTTTTATTGGCGGCATCATAGACCATGACCGTACCATCGGTGATGTCCACGGGCTTGCCGTCCTTTACGATCGCCTTTCCATCCGTATCGCAACCCTCGGTCACCGAGCGGATCGTCAGGAGCGCGTACTTGCTATCCGGAGTCGGCATGGCATCATGAAGCTGCGAGCCCTCAGGCATCATCTTTTCGTCCACGAGCGTCAGCTTCTTGGCATCGAGGACCCAAAGACGGTCGGCCACGGACTGCGTGATGTACTTGCCATCTGGCGTGAAGTACATCCGGAAGGTAATGCTGTTCTTCGGGTCGCCCTTCAGGGTGTTCTTGGCAAGGACCTTGAACTTGCCCTTCTCGAGCGATGCCATGTCCACAAGAACGAAATCGATCTCGCCGGTCGCATTGCCGTCCTTCACCACGTTCATGGTCAGGAGGAAGGACTTCATGTCCGGCGAATTGATGCCGTGCACGAACTTATAGGAACCCTTTGCATAGCCGATGTCGCTCACGAACACACGATGCTTGTGCGCCAGGTCCTTCTTGTCGAACACGTCCACATAACCCTCGACACCCATGAACACCGGCATGAAGTATTCCTTGCTCTGGCCGGAGGCGCAGTACTTCGGGCCCTTGCCCACTGCACGCGCATCTGGATCGACCGCCAGGTCCTTGATCACCTTGCCGGTCTTGAGGTCGGTCTTGCCGACATGAATCTTACCGTTGGCGTCCAGCACGTAGGTGGACCAGAACATGACGTTCGAATCGTTCGTGTCGATCCGGGCGTCGTGGGTTGCATACTGCTTGTCGCCGATCACCACGCGGTCCAGGTTCTTGATCTTCACGGGTTCCGCTGCATTGCTGGGATCCACGGTCACATCAGCGGCGGCGAAATGTCCGCCCATGCCAGCGACATATATCATTGCCGAATAGGTCGGGCCTGCGGCCACCGCCACCGGCGCCGAAACGGGCGCCACGGTGGTAAGGCCCAGATAGGCCACCACGATCACTGCTACGATTCCTGCCAACACCGCATACTTTTTCATATCAACGTCTCCCCTTTCCTTGTCTATGGTTTTTCTTGAGCGAGCCGGTCGATCAGGCTCACCGTCCAAACAACGATAATGCATGTTCAATCCGTTGGTTGCTAGTAACTGCCCCTCTCACCTCCTTTGGGAACGTCGGGTTCATCTTTCAGTGTAACCAGTTAAGCATTATGACCGCACAAGGACCGGATCAATTTCCCCCGTGCATCGGGATTTCTTTCGGCTTCTCGAATCGGACAGGCACCTGCAACTGACCGGACCGCTCAAAGGTCAGGGTGAGCAGCATGTCCGAACCGTCCTGCACGGTCTTCGGCATATTGAACACCATGATATGGAGGCTTCTCGGCTTCAGCTCCAGGGTATCGCGGGACGGCACCTTCATCCGGTCTACCTTTACCATCTTGCCGTCCTTGATGTCGTGCAGTTCGACCGTCGCAGCGGGAATGTTCACAGACGCCGCCAGCAACGTGTCCCGGCCCCCGGCATTCTTGATCTTCATGAAGAGGGAGCCGACTCCAAAGAACATTGGCGACAGATTCGCGTACTGTCCTTCAACGGTGATCTGCGGAGGCTGCGACGTACACCCCGACCCCGCAAGAGTTACCAGGCTGAAAATAAGTATACCCACCGCCAGGAACAGGCTCCCGTTCCTGAATGCTGATAGATGCAACGAATAATTTTTAGACATAATAATATAATGAAAGGCGCAACAATTTTCTTGAAAAAACAAACATCGTTATTGTCTTCAGGGTGCGGCATTTTAGAACAGCCTCAACTACTAAGTCAACGTAAAATTCTAATTTTGCTTCTGCTATAGCGCTAGAATCGCTTACATTCGCTTATCCTGGCAAGCGTTACTTCCGGTGATAAACCGCTTCTCAGAACAGGCTTTCTCTGCTACAATAGCTGTACAATATTTCGATATTTCTTAACTGAAAGGAGATCGACCATATGGTTCAGAAGGCAAGTACTGCACTGACCGACATGATGCAGCAGGCGATCGCCCGGGAGATCCAGGTGAGCGTTCAGTATATGTGGCAGCATATCATGGCCAAGGGGCTGGAGTCGGCCGAGATCGCCGACGTGTTCGAGGAAGTCGCCGTGGCCGAGATGAAGCACGCGGAGAAGATCGCCGAACGGCTCTTCTATTTCGATGTGGTTCCCACGACCAAGCCGTCGCCGATCAAGGTAGGCGGCTCGCTCAAGGAAATGCTGGAAGCCGATGCTCTTGCGGAAGAAGAGGCTATCGAACTCTACAAAGCGATCGTCAAGCAGGCTGATTCGGAGGGGGACAGCACGACGCGGCTGCTGTTCGAGCAGATCCTGTCAGACGAAGAAGAGCACCACGACCAGTTTACCACGCTCTTGGGCAGATAAAGCAAAGCGCAGGTTATTGTAAACAACTGAAAAGGCCGAAGCGTCATATCGCTTCGGCCTTTTTCATCACGGCATTTACAGCTTGCCAGGACTGTAGATCCTCTCAAGGAGCTTCCGGTCGTCAAGGACCTTGTCATGGAGCCAGGGCATATACTCCAGGGTCACCACCCCGCCCCAGTTCAGTTCCTGCAGACGATCAAGGATGTCCATGCAGAATCCGTCGCGATCGATGGGCTGATGTTTGCGGGCAATGCCCTTCAGCTCCCGGTCGCGGATTACCGCTGACAGGTGTAGGTTCACGATGTGGGTGTGGTAGGTCTCAATGACCCAGGTGATCTCGGACTTCGGCAGCCGCGACGTATCAAGCACCATCGGCAACTGATGGCTCATGATCAGGTCCGGAGGCAGCACCCGCTTTTTGTCCCAGAAGGTCTCCACGGCAATGGTCACCTTGGTACGGTCCTGCAGGTGTTGGATATTGTCCAGCACCGGCTGGTGTTCTTCCTTCTTCCTTCCGGCTGCCGCGATCTCGGGGTGGAGCACGACAATGCCCGCGTTGACCGCTTCCGCAAACTGAACCGTCCTCCCCGCCCAGTCAAGAAAAGCATCGTCAGCAAGATTGCCGTCAGCAGCGTGGACAGAGAATACGGGAACCCGGTAGGAACGCACCTGCTTTTCGACCTCGGCTAGACGATCGCGGCCGTGCTGGAACTCATCAACGTCCGAAGGGAACGCCAGTTCGATCGGGACGCCCTCGAGCTTCTTCAGCCGGGCGTTGCTGTTGGAAAACTCGATCTGTCGTCGGACACAAAATCGCATAATCTTCTTGCGGGTTCCGCTTACGAGCCTCCCTTGCTGACTTTGGAGGAGGCGTCTTTTTCATCCTTTTGGACAGCCGGGCACAATTATAGCATTGTACTGAATAAAAGGGGGAATTTCTGCAGTGTATTTTTTCGAGGAGGGAAAGCAGCGGCGTTATCGCCGAGTCCGGCGCAACAGGGAATTCACAGCACTTGCTGAGTATAAAGAATGGCGGGGCGGACGGGGCTCGAACCCGCGACCTCCGGCGTGACAGGCCGGCGTTCTAACCAGCTGAACTACCACCCCAACGAGAAGTGCGTAACGCGGAATGAGAAACGTGCATAGAAAACTTCGCACTCCGCACTGAACTGCTATGGTAGGCGGAACAGGGATCGAACCTGTGACCCCAGCCTTGTAAGGGCTGTGCTCTCCCAGCTGAGCTATCCGCCCGTTGCCGCCCTAAACGGAAGTATAAATATCTATGATTCAACGGGAAAAGTCAAGAAAAAATTGCGCGTCAAGACACGTTGCCCGTTATTGGCGCGAGAAACCGGATCCCCTGCTGCTCGCCAGCCATTTCCTGCTATGCTCCGAAAAAAAACAACAAGTCCGCCCTGCTCATGGCCGGAACGGACCCGTTTGATCTCTCCGCAAGCTGGAACCGGAGGTCCCGCTGTTCCGCTCAGGACGATTGCGGCTTCGGGCGCGGAGCCGAACCGAACGAGCGCGAACGCCGGAGCAGTTTCCGCTTGCGTTTCTCTGCCTCCAGCTGCTTCCGCTTCTTTTTCACCGAGGGCTTCTCGTAATGACGCCGCGCTTTCAGCTCGCCAAACAAGCCGTCGAGCTGCAGCTTCTTCTTCAGCGTCCTGAGCGCCTTCTCGATGTCCCGGGAAAGTACCCTTACCTCCACGATCGCTTCTTTCCGCCGCCGCCACCGCCGCCGTATCCGCCCCGGTCCCTGTCTCCGCCACCGTATCCACCACCACCGTATCCGCCCGATCGGGGCCGGTCGGTCTTCGGACGGGCCTCGTTCACCGTGATCGTCCGATCGAACAATGTCGTTCCGTTCATCGTGCTGATGGCCTTTTCCGCATCTTCATTGTTCGCCATTTCTACGAATCCAAATCCCTTGGACCTGCCGTTGGTCTGGTCGATGATCAATGTTGCCGACTGGACCTCGCCGATCTTGGCGAAGGCCTCGCGCAGGTCATCTTCGGTAGTGCTGTACGACAGATTTCCGACATAAAGCTTTTTTGCCATGGTGCCTCCCTGTACTGCCTGTAGTGGGCGTCAGCCAGATCCTCCGACGCTTGCTGCACCGGCCCCTGCGGGCCGGAAGATGGTCCTCATATCACCCTAAGCTACCTGCGCCATGCCTCGCGACGCCCCTGCATGCCTGTTCCCGCTCCGCGATAGGAGGATTGCCGGCGACGTCCGCTCTGCGGCTCGAGGCCGGGCAGAACGTGACGGGGCAGGCTCTTCCCGATGTACCGTTCGATCCGCTGGAGCGAATCGATCTCCCGGCCGGAAACGAAGGAAATGGCGATCCCCGACGCGCCGGCCCGACCGGTACGTCCGATCCGGTGCACGTAGTCCTCGGCATTCTTCGGCAGATCATAATTGATGACATGGGTGATCCCGGAGACATCGAGTCCCCGTGCCGCGACATCGGTTGCGACCAGGAGGCGAACGTTGCCCCTCCGCATCTTCGTGATCGCACGGTTCCGCGCGCCCTGCGTCATGTCGCCGTGCAGCGCTTCGGCTGCATGTCCCTGCTCCGCCAGTTCGCGCGCGAGCTGGTCGGCATGGCGTTTTGTGCTCGAAAAGATGATGGCCTTGGTCATGGCCGTATCCGCGATGAGCCGGTGCAGCATCTTGCTTTTATGCTGCATGTCGTCGGCGGTGTGAAGCCGCTGTTCGATGGTCTCGAGGGTCCGCTGCTTGCCGGCAATGGCGATCCGCTCCGGCTCCTTGAGAAGCCGCTTTGCCAGTGTTTCCATTGCCCGGTCCCACGTCGCAGTGAACAGCAGGGTCTGACGATCAGCAGGCGTAGCCGCCGTGATGGTCTGGACCGCCTCGCTGAATCCCATATCAAGCATACGGTCCGCTTCGTCCAGGACCAGCAGTTCGAGGCGCGAGAAATCCACACGTCCGCGTTCCAGGTGGTCGATCAGCCGGCCCGGTGTTGCGACCACAAGATCAACAGGCTGGGACAGAAGGCGCTGCTGCTCGTAATACGGAACACCGCCGAGGATCGCTCCGCTCCTGATGCGCATGAACCGTCCGTAGGTACGTACGGCATCGCTCACCTGGTTTGCGAGTTCCCGCGTCGGTGTGAGCACTAGCACGCGGGGTCCCTTGCCCCGTCGTGAGGGGGGAATACCGATACGCTGAAGCGCCGGAAGCACAAATGCTGCGGTCTTGCCGGTGCCGGTCTGGGCCGTGGCGATAAGATCGCGGCCCGCCAGCGCACGGGGGATGGCCTGCGACTGGATCTCCGTGGGTTGCGTGTATCCGCACATTTCGATGGCCTTGAGAATAGGTGCTGAGAGTTCAAGCGAGGTAAAAGACATGGTTCTCCTTAGAAAGCGCCGCAGAGGGGGGATGGGTCCGCGCGCGGTGCGGGTAAAGGCGCATGCCGCAGGAACGCACCGCGTCCCTGAAACGATTACGGCAACAGCACCACGATGACAAACTTGGTACACATCGTTCGCCAACTGAGCATGCTGTCGCTTCTTTTACCGGAGAAAAGGGGAGAGCAGGAGAAGTCAGTGATCGATGATGAGAGCCGGCCGCATCCAAGGCACAGCCTCATACTGATAGGTACGGCATTATACAGCTTTTTTTTAAAGATGCAATGCTTTTATTCCTGGGCCTTGCAGCGTGATCGCCTGTCGTTTTCACTTCTTGTCTGACAGAAGGATCTGTCGCAGCCGTTCACGCGCCTCGGCCTCGCCCGTGGCGAGCACCGTCCCGTCGTCATCGGTCACCAGATATCGTATGGTGCCGGAGTATCGGCTGATCACCTCGGGCAGCGAAAGTCCGGACAGGACCTCCTCCATGACCTTGCGAGGGAAAAGGGAGGGCTGCCCCTGCTTGCCATCAAAGAGCAGAACGAGGATATTGTCCCGGCAGAACGGATGCTCCTCCAGCAAATCCTCGATCGTTGTCGGGCAGACCAGCGGATGGTCCGCGGGAAACACAATGACCGCGGTCGAGGCCGGATCGATATCCCGGAGCCCGGCGCGCAACGACCCGTCGGCAGCGATCACCCGCACGGACAGTCCGGCAAGCGCCTCGACGACCCTGTCCCGCACGGTCTCGTCGACAGTCACAATGACCTCGGAGACCTTCGCTTCAAGGAGTGACTCGACGCACCGTCGGACCGCAGGGCGGTCAGGAACCGGAAAAAATAGTCCGGACGAACCAGCTGCTTCGAAAGAAGCATGAGCGGTCACAACAGCCGAGATCTTGAACTGCATGCGGTCTCCTTCACCGTTCAGCTGCCCTCTGCCGCACACTGCACTTGAATCTCCAGGAAAATGTGGCGGGATATCGCTCTCGCAGGCATGAGCAAAAGCGAGGAATTACCCCTTCAGCATTTCCTCGATCGTGATCCTCACCGAATCGCACAAAGAAGGATGATCATATCCTCCTTCCAGCACGAAGATGACCGGGACATCAGCGCAGGCCAGGATGCTCCGGATAATGGCATGAATGCCTTCATGGGTCACACGGATGTTCGCATGGGGATCATTGGCGTGAATATCATACCCCGCCGAGACCAGGATGAGGTCCGGCCCGAACCGCTCCACCACGCCGGGGAGGATATCCTGATACACGGCAAGATATTCCTTGTTTCCCGAGCCTGCGAGGATCGGGACATTGTAAGTATATCCTTCTCCGGGGCCGCGGCCCCGCTCCATGTCCTTGCCGGTGTCCGGATAGTAGGGATACTGGTGGGTGCTGAAATAGAAAACCGAGTCGTCCTCCTCGAATATGTGCTGCGTACCGTTCCCGTGGTGGGCGTCGAAATCGATGATAAAGACCTTGCCGTACCCCGTGGCACGCGCGTGCGCAGCGCCGACCGCCACGTTATTGAAGATGCAGAATCCCATCGCCTTATCAGCCTCGGCGTGATGGCCCGGCGGCCTGACCGCGCAAAACAGACACCGCATGCCCTGCCGGCTCTGGTCCACTGCCTCGATCACAGCTCCGGCGGCATGGAGCGCCGCGTCAAAGGTCCCTGCGGAAAGATAGGTGTCGGGATCCGCCTCACCAGGTGCGAGATGCCGCATCCGTTCGATATGATCTCGCGTATGGACCCGAAGAAGTTCGTTATCCCCAGCCATTCTCGGCTTGATGGGTGTCAACCGGGCCCAGAGCCCGGCCGCCTTGAGTGTCGCAATGATGTTCACCAGACGGTCAGGGGAGTCCGGGTGCCACGACGGCGGCTCGTGAAGCAGGAAGACATCGTCGTACAGAAATCCGACCGTGCTCATATCCTCATTATACCGGAGTCCGCCTTTTCCTGCAGGGCCTCTTCCATTCTCCCTGTTCCCGATTCCCCTCTGCAATGGCCCTGAGGACTTCGGGGCCGAAGGCGATCGGTTCCGGATCAGGCTTCCGGTCATGTCGCAGGGGGTCCACAGAATTCTTTTGTTCTCGCAGAGCTGATGGCCGTAACTGCTTGGGAACATCTTCTGCCTTGCGGCACGGCCCGCTGTTCCGCTATAATGGCCCCATCGCCATGCGACCTTCTCCGCTTCTCGATCAGATCAGCATCGTCCTCGTCCGCACCAAAACACCGGGCAATATCGGCGCGGTCGCACGATGCATGATGAACATGGGCCTGTCACGGCTCGTGCTGGTGCGGCCGCCTGCTGACCGCGACGGCGACGCCGTGCGCCTGGCCGCGGGCGCCGCGGACATCATTGCGAAGGCCGAGCGCCATGCCACCCTGCGCGAAGCGGTGGCAGGGTACGAACTCGTTATCGGCACGACCCGCCACCGGGGAAAACTGCGCAAGAACATCCACACGCCCCGCCTTTTGGCCGATCAAGTTGTCCCACTTCTCGCGGAGAACCGTGTTGCCGTTGTATTTGGACGGGAGGTCAACGGCCTGAGCCGGGCCGATCTTGCGCTCTGCCGCGAACTCATCGCGATCCCTTCATCAGATGCTTTTCCCTCGCTGAACCTTTCCCATGCCGTGGCGATCGTGGCCTACGAACTGTTCATTGCTTCACGGGCTTTCGGCGACGCTTCCCGCGAGCGACCTGTCCGCCGGCTGGCGACAGCCCGGGACCAGGAGCACTTCTATGAACATCTTCAATCAACGCTGCAGGATATCGGATTTCTCGACCAGAAGCAGCCGGAGCGGATGATGGCGACCTTGCGCAGCCTCTTCAGCCGCGCTCAGCCTGATAACCGGGATATCAACATCCTGCGCGGCATCCTGACCAGCATCGGCAGGACCATCATTTCAAAGAAAACGCCGTAAAACTACAACTTTAGATTTCATATACCCATACAATGGGTTTGACTTTGTTTTTTTCGCCGCAGTATATTTCAGTATCCTGTTCGCAAAGCAGGATTGTACACTGAAATTCTCTTCTGAGATCTGAATAGGATTGTTTGCCCTTTACAGGCATCAAGACCAGATCCGGGCGCCGGTATTCAGCAGAGAGATCATTACCAGGCGGTGGCCATGTCAAAAACAGAATCGCTCAAAGTAACCAAGCTGAACTGCTGGGAGCACAAAAAGTGCGGCAGACAGCCGGGCGGCCACAAGGAAAAAGAGCTCGGCGTCTGTCCGGTCACGGTCCACGGCGATCTTGACGGCGCCCATGAGGGCAAGAACGGCGGCAGGGCCTGCTGGGCCATCGCGGGTTCGCTCTGCGGCGGCAAGATCCAGGGGACCTATGCGCAGAAACTTACGAACTGCTGGCGCTGCGATTTCATGAACGCCGTAAAAAAGGAAGAGGAGTCGGCGGAGTTTGGTTTTTCAGCCACGAAGCTCGGAATGGAAAGCGCGCTGGACAAGGTTCGGAAGACAAAGAAGTGATCCACGGCCTGCGCAGGCCGGTCTTGCGAGATACACCATCCCTTTTGCATGAGCGGAAGGATCCGGGGCTCTTACGCGCAGAAGCTCTCGAACTGCTGGCGTTGCGATTTCATGAACATGGTAAAGAAAGAGGAGGAGCCCACGGCCCACGGATTCTCGGCAACGAAGCTGGGCATGGAGCGGGCCATTGAAAAGCAGCGGATGGTTCCGGTGACGCCGTCAGCGCAGGCGGCGCGGATCAATTCGGACCACTGAGATATATCATCAGCTCACGCAACTAAAAACCCCCGGAGAGAATCTCCGGGGGTTTTGTCGTTTTGGGAGAGCTGATAATGTTCTCGATTCCTGGAAGCAGCAACTACGGTTCTTATACAGCGTAGCTACATGAGCTTGGAGCGTATTCCCTCAAAATCTTTCCCCTTCGGCATGATGAACAGCCCCTTGCCGCTGCTTCGCGCTTCCCACAGCTCGCCAAGCCTGCGCTTTTCGGCGTTATCCGGCAGGTCCCAATCACGGCTGTTCTTATACTCCACGACGAGAATACGGCCATCATCCAGTTTGCAGACGAAGTCCGGATAGAAGCGGTCGGTCGCGGTCTGCAGGGAAAAAGAAGTCGGCTTGCGCTCCACATTGCGCACCCAATATTTCAATCCCGGAAGCTGCGTTGAAAGAAACAGGGCGCACTCAAACTCCTCGCCCGAGGCTTTCAGGTTCCCGATCTCCGGGAAGAAGTGCTTCGGCAGTTCCACGAAACCCTGGTAGGAATCATCGAATGCATACCGGCCATGTTGAAAAACCATCTCGCAGCTGCCGTCTGCGATGAATTGCTCGGGCACAAGCAGCATCTGCTGGTGTATACCGGCCATTGCTTGTTGTTTTGCTTCTGTGATCTTGTTTTCGAGCACCGCGCGCAGGCGGAACTTGGCGTAGCTCAATTCCTCTAACGAAAACCCCCGAGTGGTGATCAGCCAGGACACCGCCTTGTCGAGAAATGCGGCTTTCTCGTCCGGTAGAATGCTTTCGTCAGGAATATTCCGCTCAAGCCAGGAAACAAGCTGCACCTGATCCCATCCTATTGCAATATCAAGCAAAGCCAGCTGCGCTTCGATATTGTCGATATATTCGAACTTGATACTCTCCTCGCGAATAAAGAACCGGCCGCCTTGCGCCGCGAGTTGCGGTTTCTTAAACTCCGTCTCGGTCACTTCGCAAGGAAAATCCAGCAAACGCCATTCGCCCTGCAGAAGGTGGGTTTCCTCAAAAGGTTCCCACAGATCACCTTGACGCAGCGCAAGAAGCGGCACGCGGAACAATTCGCCCTGTTCGGACGGCGTTTTCTGGCGGGGAGCCGCGGGCGTCTTCAACCTGACCAGCGCAAGACGGATTGACTCTTTTCCTTCCGGCGTCTGAAATACGCCTTCCAGTGCTTCAGCTTGTTTTGCGGAAAAGCTGCCTTTGATCGTGATGGTTCCCATTTCAGGGGCTATTTCGATCTTATTGGTCAGTCCAGCAGGAATTGCCTCGGGCGCGGGCAGCTCCGGCGCGCTGAAGGTAAGACCTGCCGACAGCGTGAAGAGATCTTCCGTTCCCGGTTCATCCACTGCATGGATGAGGTCATTTGTTTCCTGCCGTTCGAACCCGTTCCGCACAAGGCCATCGCGAAGACTTGCCACGGTCGCCTGGAAATTGGTCGAGGTGATGAATGCGTATGCTTCGTTCAATTCCGTGCGCGTCTTACGGCTGGCTTTTGGCATGCGGAGAATGCGGCCGAGAATCTGTTCAGCCGCTGTCGCGGACTCGGTGTTTCGGAATGAGCAAAGCACGTACGCAAAAGGGCAGTCCCAGCCTTCGCGCAGTTTGTCGATCGTGATAATGAACCGTTTGCTCGATTTGTCGGACAACACATCCTCGCCCGCAAGGTCGTCCACGGCCCCGGTTGCGATCGCAATCTCGCCTTCAGGAACGCTGAAGTCGTCGATCAGAGCCTGTTTAACCTTCTCCGGAGTCAGGGTTTCATGTTCAGCGCTGTGACGCTCGGCCTGGAGCAGCATAATAGGCCGCAAATATTCCCCGGTTGCCGCCTTTTCCGCGTCAGCCGCCGCCTGAAGTTTGTTAAGACAGGCGATTGCGTCCCGCAAGGCGTCCTGCCAGTTCTCCCGCCGTACTAGCTCCAGCGGCATCTTGATCATCTCAGCGGCCTGAAGCGACGACGCGCCGACGCTGTAGAGCACATTGCTCGGTTGGCGAATGCGGTCTGGTGTTGCCGTCAGTTCGAGGATCGCGCTCGGCTCGAACCGGGCAAGCGTCTCGAAAGCAAGCAGTGTACCTTGGTTGTGCGCCTCGTCAACGATTACGAAGGGCCGCCGCATCCGGATAGCGTCCACGAACGACTGATTCCCCACAATGCGCGGGTCCGTGATCCCCTCAAAATGCGATTGCATGTCGCTGTTCTGCTTGTAGACGTTCAGCCGCGCCATGTCCTCCTGCTTGAATGCCTGCATGGTTGCAACAATAATTGCGTTCGTTGCATTCAGCACATGTGGCTTGACCCGCAGGGCCTCATCCAGGTCCATGACCGTTACTTCACCCAGCGCGGAGAAGACGACTTGGTGCAGAAGGTTGGTCGGTGTACGGAGCGCCCGCAGGGTCTGTTCGCGGATGGGCTCGGAAGGAACCAACCAAAGCGTCACGCTGTAACGGGTGAACAGCAGGCTCTTGTTCGCACGCTCAATCGCCAAGCCGCCGATCAGCGTCTTGCCGCCGCCGGTGGGGATGCGCAGGCAGACATAGGGGACTTGCGACAGCGTCGACAGAGCGCGATAGGTCAGCCTGACACCCCGCCATTCCTCCGTGGTATCTTCGTAGGCTTTGCGTGGGTCGTTGCTCAGTTTGCAGCGCTTGAAAAACGCTTCAAGTCTGTCCAGCGCCTCGGATTGGTATGCTTTGAGAATCATAGTGCGTCGACCCGTAGTTTGTAGGGTAGCTGCTTAAAGACAATCTTCTCCCGCCGTAGCCGCTCCTGCCCAATCCGGCAGGCAGTGCCGTAGATCACCTTCGGCCCATCGTGCTTCGGCAGGTGAGCAAGAATCGCCGTGGTCAGCACATTCCCGCCGTCCGGCGCCTTGTCCTTCAGAATACCGTTATAGAGGAGATAGACGCCGAGGCCGTTGTACACGCCGATCAAGGGATTGTTCGACTTGGCCTGCTTCGGAAGCGGCTCGCCGGTTTCGGTGAAGAAGACATGACGGGCAAGGTCGGCAAAGCGAACAGTGTTCCGGATATTCCCGCGCTCGTCGAACAACGGCTCGCCAAGAGTGGCGAACCTGAATCCGCCGCCAAGCCCAGCAACCTTTTCACCTTTGGCATTCTTGTACCCTTCAGCAACACGCGTCATACGCATTGCCGTAATCTTTCTGCATATAGATGAATCGAGCTCGACGAGAATTGACCGCCGGCTACCGCCATCATCTTGGTTCATCTTGAATACAGCGTGTCCCGTAGAACCCGATCCTGCAAAAGAATCGAGGATGAGAGAATCTTTATCAGTTGATATAGATAATATTCGCTGTAAGAGTCTTGTTGGTTTTGGTGTAATAAAGACAGCAGCCGAGTCTTCAAAATCACAAACTGACAGCAATTCCTTCTTAGCTTCCTGCGTATTACCAACTTCAGTATGAAACCAGATCGTTTCTGGGACGACTCCTTCTTTGACCTCACTGAGAAATCTTTTTAGTCGAGGCATATTATTACCCGTTTCGCCCCACCAAATACGATTATCTTTATCCAGTGACTTGAAGTTGTCCTCTGACACGCCCCAATAACGCCCCTTTGGCGGAGCCGCTATCACACGGCCAGATGGGCATGTAACAGAATAAGTTCCAAGACTGTAATAGTTCCTTGCTGACAAGTCACTCGAAGTCCACTGCCCTCTTGGATCACCATCAGGATTCTTGTATCTCGAATCCTGCTCGGCCGTTCTCATGATCAATTTGGGCTTCCAGATTGCCGCATTCTTTGCATAGAGCACGACATAATCATGGCTTTCTGAAAGATGTCTTGCCGAATTCTTGGGTGAAAATATCTTTTGCCATATAATCGTCGCCACGAAGTTATTCTTTCCGAATATCTCATCCATGACAGCCCGCAGATTCTGGACTTCGTTATCGTCAATGCTGATAAAAATCGCACCATCGTCGCGGAGAAAATGCCAGAGCAGGGCAAGGCGTGGATACATCATGCAAAGCCACTTATCATGCCGAGTTAAGTCTTCACCTTCACCCCCGACAGTCTTGCTGAGCCACTCCCGCATCTCCGGGCTGTTCACATTATCGTTGTAAATCCAGTTTTCATTGCCCGTATTGTACGGCGGATCGATATAGATGCACTTCACCTGCCCCGAGTAGTACGGAAGCAGGGCTTTGAGCGCGAGAAGGTTGTCCCCTTCGACTAGCAGATTGCCGCTGCCGGGATCGCCAACGGACAGCGATGGCTCCTCCTTCAGCAGATGAAACGGCACCTGCTTGTGATGGTTTTCAACCGCTTTTCTTCCTATCCAGTTCAGAGTGGGCATAAAATAGGTTGGCCTTTAACTCGTTCTCACAAGATCCTGTTCTGTTATTTCCATCAGTTCATCATTAACCAATTTGAGAAATACGGCCCTGATAAGCTCAGTTCGAGAGGCTTTCATCTTGCAATGATATGCGAGGTCGTCCTTTCCTTTGCTACGCAGCAGTGCGCGTTCATTCCACTTATCTTTTACTTCTTCAATCAGGAAGGATAGGCATTTCGCCACCTTTTCACTGTCCATGGGTTTCATGGCTGCCTCCTACTTCTCCCGCCTATAGCCCGCTTTGTCCAGCACATCACCAAGCTGCTGCCATTCCTTTTTCACATAATCTTCCGCACCAGCTGCTTTTGTCCATAAAGCATGAAACAAATTATTAACCCTGTCGGTTTCAGAAAAATCCGGATCCATAAGTCCTGAATCGATTGTTTCCACAGTCTTGTCTCCGGCTAATTTCCCTATCGCTTCGTGGATTATCGATGCCGAAATCATTTCAACGTTGTCGCCTTGAACAGTGAAAAAAAATTCCTCATAATCAGCAGTAATCAGAACGAGTCGATTAATCGAGCCATCCTTCGATTTCTTGTAACAGATTTCACGTATCGTCTTCCCGGCCATGCGCCTCAGGGCATCGCCACCAGTCAAAGGCGCCTGGCTGTTAACAGCATCCTGCAGCTTCCGGTCCATGTCCTCGTTCATGATCAACTCCGAAAAGCCCGGCAAGGATTACCCGGCGGCGCAGATCCCTATCCGATGCTCGTCGCCCACTGAAGTCGCCGGCATCTCATCCCACGTTCTTCCTTCGAGCGTTCTTCCTGCGGTTTTCTTCCTCACCCCGCCCCACTGCTTGAAGAAAAACGGCACCCTTGCCTTTTTACATTGATCGCGAATATCCGTCACCCATGCCGGGTTCATAGACCGCGCGCCAGGGCCGGATTCGCCGCCGACAATGACCCAATCAATGCCGTCGAGATTCATATCCGGAATCGGCCCAAGCAGCGGCTCGATTGAAAGAAATTTCACGAATGCACCGGATTCTCGGAGAGAGTCTATGCGATGTGCATAATCGCCGTTCTCAACAGTTACGCCCATCCAGATGTTCGAGGCCCATGGCAACTCCCGATGCAGTTCGAGCAATCTATCCGCCCGCTTTGTAAGAACCTGGAAGGTATGCCAGTGCGCGCGATTCATAACGTCAAAGACTTTCTGTATAAAAGACAAGGGAACGTCCTTCAAGAACAAGTCGCTCATAGAATTCACAAAGATCGTCTGCGGCTTTTTCCACTTGAGAGGCAGTTCCAAGGCGCGCTCATGCATGGCAAGTTTGAACCCATTGGCGTAATTCGGCTGGCCCATGGCCTGCAGCCGCTTCGCCATCCGTTCGGCGTAACAGTGCACGCATCCCGGGCTGATCTTGACGCAGCCGGTAACCGGATTCCAAGTGGACCCTGTCCATTCGATGGCGGATTTCTGACCCATTATGACTTTCCTCTATCTCGATATTTGCCGAATATATGCTTCACAATATCTTCTCCGGTTCGATTCGGTGAAGCAAAGAAAAGATAATAGACTGTTGCACCTTTCGTGTTTCTCATAGGTATCGGCTCGGGGACGTAGGCGAATCCTGCGGTCTTCTTCAAACGCTGCCTGAATGCCTCCGCAACGGCTTCGTTGCCGGTCTTTTCCGGCCAACCAAAAAGGTTCCCCGTGGTATTATACGCCGCTTTGAACCAGGATTCATCCCCCCAGAACGCGGTCATGCGCGCCGCCTGTTCAGGTGCGACCTTGTCCGGATTGTCCCAAAGAACGTTCATATTCATATCCATAACGGGAAAGTTCAAAAATATCTCGACGCTTTTCATCTGGCCCGCCCTATGCATAACCTCCCAATTAAGGTGCAAGCCATATGGGTCGAGGAGACACAACGCTCTTTTGTAGTCTTCATAACGAGCGCGGGGAAATACCTTATCAAGAAGGAGACTGTTGCAATCTCCTTCATATATAAATACATTCCGGTGACTCGCGGTCAAACCCCGCAATGAATCAATTTTGTCACTATCCCAGTCGATGAGATGATATTCCTTGAAGGGCGGGTCGATAAGAAGAGCGTTCAGCGGACTACCCTGAATGAACTCGCCGGTGCTTTTCGATAAATGTATGCCTGCGCCGGCAAATGCGTCAATATAGATGTAATTGAGAGAGGGGCTCTTCTGCGCAGCTAGTATACGCGAGTAAGCAGCGGCATACTCCCTGACAATGTCGAGCTTTACCTCGGACCAATAGCCTATCTCGTCATATTGCATCAGGTATACCTTTGGCTATCTCGTAATCTCCTGTTTGTCGTCTGCAGCCTTTCTAATCCGCCGCTCTCCGCAAATACGCCGGCTTGTCCAGGTCCGACTTCGTGCCCCCGAAGAGATCGAAGGTCGTGTCCTGCACTTCCTGCCGCCGCTTCACCGCGGGTTTCTCGATCACCGCGCGCTGCTCCTTCTGGATGAACTCCCTGAGGCTCGACGGCTGCTTCACCCGGCTTTTGATGCCTTCCTCGTCGAATCCCGTGGCGATCACGGTCACCATCAGTTCCTCGCTCATGTTCTTGTTGATCACCATGCCGAAGATGATATTCGCGTCAGGGTCCACTTCCGCCTTGATCACGCCGGTCGCTTCCTCAAGCTCCAGGATACCCAGGTCGCTTCCGCCGGTTATATTGATCAGCACCGCGCGGGCTCCCTTGATGGATCCGTCCTCGATCAGCGGGCTTGAGATCGCTTTGTGCGCCGCATCCACTGCCCTGCCGGGGCCCTTGGCCATGCCCATGCCCATCACGGCGCGTCCGCGGTTGGCCATCACGGTCTTGACGTCGGCGAAGTCCACGTTCACGTGGCCCGAGACCAGGACGACATCGGAGATCCCCTTGACCGCCTGCATCAGCACGTCGTCGGACATCTTGAAGGCCTCCTGGGCCAGGGTGTTCTTTTCCGACAGGTTGATAAGCCGGTCGTTGGGGATGACGATGAGCGCGTCCACGTTCTTCTTCAGCTCGGCGATCCCTTCTTCGGCGTGGCGCATGCGCCGCACTCCCTCAAATCCGAAGGGTTTCGTTACCACGCCGACGGCCAGGGCGCCGACCTCGCGCGCCAGTTTCGCGATCACCGGCGCGGCGCCGGTCCCGGTGCCGCCGCCCATGCCCGCGGTGATAAACACCATTTCGGCCCCTTCCAGCACGCCGCGGATCTTGTCACCGTCCTCGAGAGCGGCGTTCCTGCCCGTCTCGGGATTCGCCCCCGCGCCCCGTCCCCGGGTGAGCTTGGACCCGATCTGGAGCTTGTTCGTTGCATTGACCCGGTCAAGCGCCTGCCGGTCGGTGTTCGCCGAGATGAACTCAACACCCTCGATGTTGGCCTGCACCATGGTGTTCACTGCGTTGCCGCCGCCGCCGCCGACTCCGATCACCTTGATCCGGGCCGGCAGCTTTTCCTCGTCAGCGAACTGGAGCGCCACGGCGTCGTCGCTGACGCTGTCCGTGCTTCCAGTCGGCAGGGGCAAGGGGTCCTCGAACCGGAGCGGTGCGACACCTGCCCCGCCCGCGCTCGCATGCTCCGCGGCATGCAGGTTCATGATGTCCTCGAAGGGGAACTCCAGGGTCTCATCCTTGTGCCGGTCTCCCGGCGGAACGTGGGCCTCAGTCGTCATTGCGCACCGTCCTTTCCTTGCTTATCGTCTTCACCGCGCATTGCTCCCGCGCAGATCACAGATACTCGCCAAGCCATTTCCAGAGCCGGTTCATTATCCCGCCGTGCAGGAACCGCCCCTGCACCGGCTGGTGGTTCTCGGCGCCGTAGAGCACCAGCCCGACGCCGGTCGCGTAGATCGGACTGTTCACCACATCCATGAGCCCGCCGATGTTCTTGGGTCCGCCCCGCCGGATCGGCATGCCCAGATACTTCTCCGCGGCATCCTGCATCCCTTCCATGAGCGCCGTACCGCCCGTCAGCACGATGCCCGACGCGATCATGTCCTCGGAACCGGTGCTCTTGAGCCTCTGCAGCACCAGTTCGAACAGTTCGGCCACCCGGGGCTCGATGATCTCGCACAGGATCTGCCGCGACAGGAGCCGCGGCGGCCTGCCGCCCACGCTTGCGACCTCGATCGAGTCCTCGTGCTTGACCATGGCCGCGAGCGCGCACCCGTGCCTGATCTTGATCTTCTCGGCCTCGGACGAGGGCGTGCGCAGACCGATCATGATGTCGTTCGTCACATGGTTCCCGCCGACCGGCAGCACGCCGGTGTAGAAAAGGCTGCCTTCGCGGAACAGCGCCATGTCCGTGGTCCCGCCGCCGATGTCCACCACGGCAACGCCGATCTCCTGCTCCTCGCTCGTCAGGACCGCCCGTGACGACGCCAGCGGCTGCAGCACCACGTCGCTCACATCGAGCCCCGCGCGCGAGCAGCTCTTGACGATATTCTGGATCGCCGTGACCGCGCCGGTGATGATATGGACCTTGACGTCCAGCCGCGTCCCGGACATGCCCAGCGGCTCCTTGATCCCGTCCTGGTCGTCGATGATGAACTCCTGGGGCAGCACATGAAGGATCTGCTGGGTCCCGGGGATGTCGATGGAACGCGCCGTGTCGATCGCGCGGGCGATGTCCGCCTGCCCCACTTCACGGTTCTTGATGGATGCGACGCCCTGGGACTTGAGCCCCTTGATGTGGTCCCCCGAGATCCCGACGTAGACCGAGTTGATCTCGACCCCGGCCATGAGTTCAGCTTCTTTTACTGCCTTCTTGATGGATTCCACCGTGCTGTCGATGTTCACCACCACGCCCTTCTTCAGGCCGTGCGACGGACTGATGCCGATGCCGATGATGTCCACGCGGCCGTCGTCCTTTACCTCGCCGACGATGGCGCAGACCTTCGTCGTCCCCAGATCGAGACCGACAATGATGTTCTCCGGTTTTTTCGCCATGCCACCCCCTCGGAGGAAACCGGGGTCCGGCAGCAAGAAGCTGGGAGCCACCCTTAGCCCCTCTGCTTCTTCCCCTTGCCCCGTACCCCGTGCCCCGTATTCCGGTCTTTTACCACCATGACCGCGGCCTGCCGCTCCGGCCGAAGTTCCACGGCCGTATACTCGATCCCCTGACGGTTCATGTCCGACACGATCTCGCCCAGCCTTCTGAGCTTTTCCTCGTAGTTCCCGCAGCCGATCCGGAACTCGCGGTTCGCGTAGATGATCGCCACGGTTTCCGCGCTGTCCGCTTTCACGGTCACTGCTCCCGGTTCCCAGCCGCCGCGCGCAGCGAGCGCGTCGAGCAGGGTGAACGCATCGTTCAGAACGCCGCCGGTCACCGGCTCGCCGGGAACTGCGCGCCAGTCGCGGATCGAAACTACCGGCATCGCTGCCAGGACCGGGTCGCCCTGCGCGACCGCGGTGATCACCGTGCCGCCGCTGTCCACCAGATACCGCCCGTTCACTGCCAATAGCACCGCGCGGGGAGACCGCTCGGTGAATTCCATGCTGATGCGGTTAGGCAGCTTCCGCTCGATGCGAACGTCCTCCACCCAGGGATTGGCCCGGGCCCGTTTGACTGCTGCTGCCGGATCAACGCGAAATATGTTCTGGCCCGTAAAGAGATCGGCCATGGCGCGGACCTCTTCCTCCCGCACCCGGTGAACGCCTTTCACGTCCACCCCGGCGACGAGGAACATCTCGGCGTGGGTAAGCCAGGCGTATCCCTCCCAGGCGCCATAGCAAAGCGCGACGGTCAGGATCAGGGCGATGATCGTGCCAAGAGCGCCGGCTGCAGGGGAATTTCTTTTCCCCCTCCCCATCCCGGCATCTACCCTGCGGACCGTCGTGCGGACCGGCGTCCTGCGGTATTTGCCCGGCACCCTGACGTTCTTATAGTCGCGCACCTGTTCCTCGTCTCTTGTCGCCCGTCACTTCTCGCTCTTTATCACTGCCAGCCGCACGATCTCCTCCACCAGTTCGGGAAACCCGATACCCGACCCCTGGGCTATCTCGGGAAGAAGGCTCGTGGCGGTCATGCCCGGCAGGGTATTCACTTCGAGGATGAAGGGTTCGCCGTTGCCGTCGATGATGAAGTCGACCCTGCTGTAGCCGCGGCATCCGAGCACCTGGTGGGCGTGCAAGCCTGCATCGAGCGCTCGTTTATACACCGATTCCGGGACCCGGGCCGGAAAATAGTGCTGAGACCCGCCCGCCTCATATTTTGCCTGGTAGCTGTAGAACCCGTCCCGCTGCGGCACGATCTCGATCGCGCCGAGGGCGCGGTTGCCCAGGATCCCGACCTGTACCTCCATGCCGCTGATATACGCCTCCACGAGGATCTCAGCATCGTACCGGAATGCGAGTTCAGCGGCCTCGTCGAACCTTTCCGCGGTCCGGACCACGCTGACACCCACACTGGACCCTTCCGCGCTCGGTTTGACCACGAGGGGATATCCGATCTCGCTCTGTGCCGAGACAAGCCCGGGCCGGTCGCCCCGGTTCACGACCCGAAAGGGACCGACGCGCAGACCGGCCGCGCGGAACAGCGTCTTGGACACTATCTTGTTCATGCCCATGGCAGATGCCAGGATCCCCGATCCCGTATAGGGAATTCCCAGGACCTCGAGCAGACCCTGGATCGCGCCATCCTCACCGAATTTGCCGTGAAGACCGTTGAACGCAATGCCGATGCCTGAGGCCTTTATCTGTTCGACCACATCCGGCCCCACATCTATGCCCACGGCATCATAGCCTTTGCCGGTCAGCGCTTTCAGGATGGCCTTGCCTGAGCTGAGCGACACCTCACGCTCCGAGGACATCCCGCCCATCAGCACGCCGATCTTCTTCTTACTCACCAATGCCATTTTTCTTTTTCCCTCTAGCCCTTTAGCCCTTGTTTGCTTCCTAATCCCTTGTTCAGCTAATCCTCTCCAATGATCTTGATCTCCGGTTCCAGCCGCACCTGATGCATCTCAAGCACCCGCTCCTTCACAACCTCCATGAGCTTGAGCACGTCGGCAGCGGTCGCGCCGCCCAGATTCACAATGAAGTTCCCGTGCTTTTCCGAGATCTGCGCACGTCCCACGGCAAACCCCTTGAGCCCCGCCTGCTCGATCAGCTTTCCGGCCGCTTCATCCAGCGGGTTCTTGAACACCGAACCCGCGTTCGGAAGGCCCCAGGGCTGGCGTTCCTTTCTGCCGGCCATCAGCTCGCTGATCCGCTCCTTGATCCGTTCCCGCTCGCCTTTCCTGAGGATGAGCTTTGCCTCCACGATCACTTGTCCCGGCGGCACGTTCGCCGTGCGGTAGCCGAATCCCATCTCATCGTGGTGACGGAGCACCAGGTCACCCGACGGTGTCAGGAGCGTCACCGCGTCGGTAACATCGCCTATCTCTCCCCGGGAGGTGCCGGCGTTCATGCATAAGGCGCCGCCCACGGTGCCGGGGATGCCGGCCGCGAATTCGAGGCCGGTGAGCTCGTGCTCCACGCTGAAGTTCATGAGCCTGGCCAGCGAAGCGCCGGCCTCGGCGGAAAGCACGGCGTAGGATCCGCCCACGGACCGGTATTCCCGGGTGATCGAGATCGCGGCCATGTTCCTGAGACTTACGACCACGCCGCGAAAGCCGCCGTCCCGGACCAGCAGGTTCGTGCCCCCGCCCAGCACCAGGAAGCGCAGGTTCCGCTCGCGGATCTCTGCCATCAGGGCGAGCAGGTCGCCGCGGTCCGCGGGAACGACAAAGGCATCCGCCGGTCCTCCGATCTGGTAGGACGTATGACGGCTCATGGGCTCCTGCAGCCGCACTTCCCCCCGTAGGTTCGTGAAGTTCATTGTTTCAGTTTCTCCAGTACCGCTTCTCCGAGTTTCCACACATCGCCCGCTCCGAGGGTCAGCAGCAGATCACCCTGCCTGAGCGTCTCCGCGAGGTGCGCGATCAGTTTTTCCCGGTCGCCGATGTACGCGGCGTCCTTGTGGCCATATCCCTTCACACCCGCCTCCACCGCCTGCCCCGACACCCCGGGGATCGGCTGTTCGCCGGCCGCATAGATATCCGTGATGATCACCCGGTCCGCCTGATTGAAAGCGCTGAAGAACTCCTCAAGCAGATGTTTGGTCCTCGTATAGCGGTGCGGCTGGAACACGCACACGACACGACGTCCCAGGGCGGCCTTGGCAGCGGCAAGTGTCGCCCGCACCTCGGTGGGATGGTGGCCGTAATCGTCGACCACCAGCACGCCCCGCGCCTCTCCCTTGATCTGGAAGCGGCGCTGGACGCCGCTGAACTCCCTGAGCGCCCTGCGGATCACCTCAAGTTCGATGTTCAGCTCCCGCGCCACGGCAATGGCCGCAACGCTGTTGCTCACGTTGTGCATGCCCGGGACCGACAGCTCGAACCATCCCAGGTCGTCCTTGTGGTTCATGACCCGGAACTTCGCGCCCAGAGGCAGCAGGGTCGCGTCCTTCACCTGGTAATCGGCCTGGGCGCTCATGCCGTAGGTAAGATACCGCTTCTCGATCTTCGGAATGAGCGATTGGATGTGCTTCTGGTCCAGGCAGAGGATCGAGACGCCGTAAAAAGGCACTTTGTTGATGAAGGCGATGAAAGCGTCCTTGATCTCGTTGATGTCCTTGTAGTAGTCCAGGTGCTCCTCGTCGATGTTCGTCACCACGGCAATGGCGGGCGTGAGCTTGAGGAAGCTGCCGTCGCTCTCATCGGCCTCGGCCACGAGGAAGTCGCCCTGACCCAGCTTGGCGTTGGATCCCAGGCTGTTCAGCTTCCCGCCGATCACCACGGTCGGGTCGATGCCGCCGGCCGCGAGCACCGTGGCCACCATGGATGTCGTGGTGGTCTTGCCGTGGGCTCCGGCGATGGCCACGCCGTACTTGAGCCGCATGAGCTCCGCCAGCATCTCGGCACGGGGGATCACCGGGACCTGCTTCTCCCGCGCTGCAACGACCTCCACATTGTCCTTTTTCACGGCCGAGGAGATCACGACCACGTGGGGCTCGGTGATGTTCTCGGCGCGGTGTCCGATCATGATCTCTCCGCCCAGGCTCTTCAGCCGCTCGGTGGTGTCCGACTCCCGGAGGTCCGAGCCCGATACCCGGTAACCCAGGTTCAGGAGCACCTCGGCGATGCCGCTCATGCCGATGCCGCCGATGCCGACAAAATGGATATGCTGGATCTTCTTAAACATGCTCTTTGCAGGCCCTCGCGATCTCTTCCGCGGCAGTGGACGCCAGGGGCTCCGCGCCCCGCCGTGCCTGTGCCGCGCAGGTCTTGATCGTCTGCGCCAGCCCCGCCGGCGTCAGGTCCTTCTGAACGATCACGGTCGCGCCGCCCCGATCGGCAAGCGCCCGCGCATTGTGCTCCTGATGGTTGTCCGCGGCAAAGGGGAAGGGGATCAGCACCGCCTGTTTCCCGCATACCGCAAGCTCCGCCACGGTCGTTGCGCCTGACCGGCAGACCACCAGGTCCGCCGCGGCGTAGGCCCCGGCCATGTCATTGATGTAGGGAAGCACGACACCTGCCAGTCCCGCCTCCCGGTATCCCTGTCCCACCTCGGCAGCATCCTTTTCACCGGTCTGGTGGAGGACCTGGAGACGCGGCACGGTCGCCAGCTCCTTTGCCGCGTCCTTCATCGCCATGTTGATCGCGTGGGCGCCGCCGCTGCCGCCCATGACCAGGACCGTGTACTTTTCCGCCGCCAGTCCAAAGACCTTTTTTGCCGACTCCCCATTGCCCTGCTCAATGCCTTTTCGCACGAGCGGTCCGGTCAGGACCTTTTTCCCGGCAGCAAAGAACCCCTGGCTGTCCCTGCCCGGGAAGCAGAGGAATATTTTTTTCGCGAACCTCCCGGCCACGCGGTTCGCGAGTCCCGCGTAGGAATTCGGTTCCACAATGATCAACGGCAAGCGATGCAGCCATGCCGCCAGGGCCACCGGGCCTGACGCGTATCCGCCGACTCCCACGACCGCTCCGGGCCGCTCCTGCCGGAGCAGGCTGACCGCCTGCAGAACGCTGCGGGGAAGGGCCATAAGCGTCTTGAACCGCGCGGTCAGCCCCATGCCCTTGAGCTTGCCCACGGTGATGAACCGCACCGGAAGCTTCTCCGCTGGAAGGACCCGCGCCTCGATGCCCTGCGCGGTCCCCGCGAAAACGACCTCATCGCCCTGCCTGAGCAGCTCGCGGGCAATGGCTATCCCCGGGTAGAGATGCCCGCCGGTTCCGCCGGCCGCGATCACGACCTTCACGCGGTCGCAAACCTTTCATTATCATTCCGCACTCCGCACTCTGCGCTCCGCACTTGATTCCTCATGCCGTGCTCTTTGATATGTTCAACAGCACGCCCACCGACGCAAGCGTGACCAGGAGCGCTGAACCGCCATAGCTCACCAGCGGAAGGGCGATGCCCTTGGTCGGCAGCAGGCCGGTCACGACCGCCATGTTGATCAGGGCCTGGATGCATATCAGGAGCGTTATCCCCAGCGCCAACATGCGGCTGAAGGGATCTGCCGCAAGGCGAGCGATGCGGAGACCGCGCCACAACACGATGCAGAACAACACGAGCACGCCAAGGGCGCCGACAAGCCCGAGCTCCTCGCCGATCACCGCGTAGATGAAATCGGAATGCCGCTCGGGCAGGAACAGAAGCTTCTGCCGTCCCTCGCCAAGACCGCGGCCGAACACGCCGCCGCTGCCAAAGGCCAGAAAGGACTGGATGATCTGGTGGCCGGCGCCCTGGGGGTCCGCCCAGGGATCCAGAAAGCTCATGATCCTCTTGAGCCGGTAGGTCTTGAACATGACCGCGGCGGCAGCGAACGGCACGAGCAGCGCGAGCACGCCGCCGAGATGCATCAGGTTCGCGCCGCCCGCAAAGAGCATGATGAACATGATCACGGACATGGTCATGACCGTGCCGAAATCGGGTTGCAGGAGCACCATGAGCAGGAAGGTCCCGGTGACCACGTACGCCGGGACCAGTCCGTTCATGAGATCACGTATGCGCGTTCCCTTGGACGCGATGTACGAGCTCAGATAGACCACCAGCGTGAACTTGAGAAGTTCCGCGGGCTGGAACCGCGCGCCGCCGGCGCTGATCCACCGCCGCGCGCCGTTGACCGTCCGGCCGATACCCGGCAGGAACGTGGCGATAAGCAGCAGCAGGGTCAGGATCAGGAGACCGCCGACCACCCGTTTGTCCGCGAGCTTCTCGTGGTCGACCTGCATCAGGATCGCCATCGCCGCAAGACCGATCGCCGCCCAGACGATCTGACGCTTCATGAAATGCGAAGCGTCGTGATAGGTCGTGAGCGCCACCACGCTGCTCGAGCTGTAGACCATGACCACGCCGCAGACAAGCAGCAGCATCACCGCCGTGAACAGCATTCTGTCGTAATGTCCCCGTGATTCCATTATTGCCATATCTTCAAACCCCGCACCGGACGGTCATGAACCATTCGTACTAATCGGTCAGCGGTCGACATTTTTACTAATGCCGTCTTCCTTATTGTTTACGGCTCATCGCCGTCGTTTCCGTCAGCTTCCCGACTGCTTCCTTGAATTGCCGGCCCCGGTCCTCGAAATCCCTGAACATGTCAAAGCTCGCACAGGCAGGAGACAGAAGAACGACATCGCCGGCACTCGCCCGGTCATGGGCAAGCTGCACCGCGTCCTGCAGCGTCTTGGCAAAGACCGTCTCCGTCGAGCTGCCCAGCGCTTTTGCCATCTTGTCCGCCGCTTTCCCGATCAGGACCAGGAGCTTCACCTTCTCGCGGAACAGGCCGGCGAGAGGCGTGAAGTCGCTTCCCTTATCATAACCTCCCGCGATCACGATGACCGGCCGGTCGAATCCCTCGACCGACTTCACCACAGCGCCGACATTCGTTCCCTTGGAGTCGTTGATGTATGATACGCCGTTCATTTCCCGCACGAACTCCAGACGGTGCTCCAGGCCCGGGAATTCCCTGAGCACGGCCGCGATGTGCTCGGGCGGACAGCCGGCGGCCATGGCCATTGCCGAAGCCGCCATGGCATTCTCCAGGTTGTGCACGCCCTTGATGCGTATCTCGTCAACACCGCAGATCCGCTGGTCCATGACCACCAGCTGGTCGGCATCCACATAAGCGCCGCCCGCGGGTTTCTCGAGCCGGGAAAAACCGACCACCCGGGAGCGCGTCCTGACCGCCATGGCCCGCACCAGCGGATCATCGTAATTCAGCACCAGCACATCGTCCTGATGCTGGTTCATGAATATCCGTGCCTTGGCTTCGCTGTACTCCTCGATCGTGGCGTAGCGGTCCAGGTGATCCTGCGTCACGTTCAGGATCGCGGCAACCGCGGGCCGGAAGGTCTCGATGTCCTCCAGCTGAAAGCTCGACAGTTCCACGACGATCCAATCCTTGTGCTTGAGCGCCGGGACGTCCTCGGTCAGCGCATTCCCGATGTTGCCGGCAACGAGCGTCCGCTTTCCTGCCTTCAGGAGCATGAGCCCGACCAGCGTGGTGACCGTTGATTTTCCATTGGTGCCCGTGATGCCGGCGAAGGCCGCATCGGACAGGAGCCACCCCAGTTCAAGTTCGCCGATGACCTTCACGCCATGCCGCTGGGCCTTCAGCACCGGCGCGATCTTCGGAACGCCGGGCGAAAGGACCACCAGGTCCGTTTCGATGAAGATCCGCTCCGGATGTCCGCCGGCCTCCACGACGATCTCCGCGGTGCCGAGACGACGCACCTGCTCCGCAAGCTGGTCCAGCGGTTTATTGTCCGTGATGGTCACGATCGCGCCGAGAGCATGAAGTGCCCGCGCCGCGGCAATACCGCTCCGGGCCATGCCCACGACCGTCACCCGTTTTCCCGTAAAATCAGGCTGCACACAACCTCCAGGAGCCATTCAAACGATAATTCCTATTGAAACCACGGGTCCCGCCTGCCGGCGGGACACACAGATGACAGCGATACCGCGCCTTTGTCTTCTATCCGTGTGTCCGCGAAGCGGACCTGTGGTTAGCAGGATCTTGACAGCTGCTCGGTCGAGACTCACTCACCTCAACTTCAGCGAGCTGAGCGAGATCAGCGCCAGCAGGATGCCGATGATCCAGAACCGGTTGATGACCTTTGACTCCGGCCATCCCAGCTGCTCGAAATGGTGGTGCAGCGGCGCCATCCTGAATATCCGCTTGCCCGTGAGCTTGTATGACGCGACCTGCAGCATGACCGAGACAACCTCGGCCACAAAGATGCCTCCGGTCACGACCAGGATCAGTTCGTGCTTGGTCACCACTGCCATGGCGCCCAGCGCGCCGCCGAGGGACAGGGCCCCCACGTCGCCCATGAACACATCGGCCGGGTGTGAGTTATACCACAGGAACCCGAGGCATGCCCCGCCCAGGGCGCCGCAGAAGACCGCCAGTTCGCCGCTGCCGGGAATATAGTGGATCTTGAGATAGTCCGAAATGATCCGGTTGCCGCTCACATACACGATGACCGCGTTTGCAGTGGCGGCGATCCCCACGAGCCCGGCG
>JAOUEV010000143.1 GCA_029858565.1 Nitrospirota bacterium
CTGCTGACGTCGCAAACGTTCACCAGCGGGGGCTTCAATGCAACTTTCAACTAAATAGGCAACATCACGGGGAGGGCGCGTGGGAAGCGATTGTCTCGCGTTCAAGGGGCGGAGTGTTCATTCGAATGCTTCGCGCAGAGGGCGGATCGGCCTTGTTTTCGCTTTTTTCGCTCTTGCGGCGGCTGTTGCTGTCTGTCTGGGGATGGCAGGTACGGCCGATGCTTACGAAGACAGCCTGGAAAAGGAACTCCAGAAGAGCCTCGCTGACAGCAGGGCCGCGGTCCTTGCTGCGTCGGGAAAAATCGCGTCCGGCGCGTCGATAGCCGATGAGATCAGCAGGCTCAAAACCCTTGCGGACAATATTCGGATCACCACGCTGCTGCTCGAAGAACGCTTCCGGATCGCCGAGGAAAAAGCGAAATCCCTCGGTTCAAAAGCAGCGGACCGGCAGCAGGCGATGACGGAATCTTACCGGAACGCGGTGGCGGAGTATCTGACGATCGTAGACGGCATTGCTGTCGATAGTAGCCAGGGTCCGGTAGCAAGTAGCAAGGAAATCCAAGATATAATCGGCAGATTAAGAACACTTCTCGACAGGATCCTTCCGAAAAAGAAGCTTCCCATCATCGGTTCCCTTCCGTACAAGCACCTGAACCTTCCTTCACGCGAGCCTTCTGCATCACCAGAGGTAGCTCCCGCGTATCATGGCGGGAACAAGACCGTGAGCAGCGAGGACACGGCGAATACTCCTGAAGCGCCGGCGTCAAAGGAAATAGCATCCCTTGCCCAGTCGCTCAATTGGAACCCCGTCTCGATCTACGAATACGTCAAGAACAACGTGGAGACCGAGTGGTACTGGGGCTGCATGAAAGGGGCCGAAGAGACGCTCAGCCAGAAGAGCGGGAACGACTGCGACCAGGCGACCTTGCTTGCCGCGCTCCTCAGGGCCTCGGGCTATCCGACCAGATACGTGAGGGGGACCATCGAGTTCCTGCCGAACATCGACCGGGTGAAGAACCTGACCGGGATCGACGACCCGATGAAGATCGCCGAGTTCTTCCAGAAAGCCGGGATCCCGTACAAGCCCGTGATCGCCGGCGGCGGGATCGCCAATTTCCAGATCGAGCACGTCTGGGTCGAGAGCCAGATCCCTTATTCCAATTACCGCGGCGCGATCATCGACGAGCACGGCAAGACCTGGCTGGGCCTGGACACGAGCATCAAGGTGAAGGGCTATGAGTATGGAACGGCGAAGGACATCTTCGAGCTGTCAGCCGTGAGCGGTAAGCTGTCAGCGCTCAGGGACGAATATCTCTCGCAGCTCCAGACCCAGACGCCGCTTGAGTATCTTAAGTCTGTCATTGACCGCGAACTGGGAACTGAGAACTCGGCACTGACGTACGACGATTTCCTGCGCACTCGGAGCCTCAAACCCGAAGTCATGAACATCCTTCCCGCGGGTATGCAGTTCAAGGAGATCAGGATCACGAACGAGTACACGACGATCCCCGAAGAGCTGAAGCACAAGGTCCGGTTTGTCGCTGCTTCCACCGGGAACCGGGAACTATTGAACCGTGAACTGACCGTCATGGAGGTCAGCAACAAGCAGGTGATTATCTCCTATGAGCCCGAGACCGTGGAGGACCAGGAGATCATCAACTCCTACGGCAGCCTGGACAATACGCCTGCTTATCTCGTGCGGCTCAGGCCGGTGCTGAAGGTGAACGGGGAGCGGATCGCGGTCGGGACCGACGGCCTGCCCATGGGCAGCGAGTACGAACTGTCAATCGAGGTGAAAGGCGCGGTTGCCGGTTCGCAGTTCGCAGTCACGGAAAAGATCTCGAACAGCATGATCACGGGGAACATCACGGCGATCGGGATTGTGGCGGGTTTATCCACGAAGGACACGAAGGAAAGCGAATCAAAAACAGCTGAAGACATCCTGGCCGAAGAAGCTAGCAACTACATTGACCGGTGGAATAAATCGGAGGATGAGCTTGCGTCGCTGCTTCATGTGGCAGTCGCCCGGCCGCTGCCGACCGTAGCGACCATCGGCGGGATGATTGATGTGACCTATGTTCTGGACATGCCCCATGGGTTTACGTGGAAGGGCGTGTATTTTGATGCGGACCTCCGAACGACAGAGGCAGTGCGGAGTGCGGAGTTCGGAGTGGGGAGTGAGGGCGAAAGAGAAAAGCTGTTCATGAAGATTTCGTCGCTCCAGGGATCGGTGCTGGAACATCGGTTGTTCGAGGACGATTTCAAGGTGGAGAGCATTTCTACGGCCAAGCTCATTCAGCTGGCAAGCGCTCAGCAGTCGGCACTAAGCGGTCGATATTTCACAATTGACGGCAGCAATATCAATACCGTCCTTCCGACGCTCGACGTTGCAGATAACATCAAAGAAGACATCCGTAACTCCGTGAACCAGAATTTCGTCGTTCGCATGCCGTCTGCTTACAACGTACCCCTTACTACTTACTCCTACAAAGATTGGACCGGTATTGGCTACATCAAGGAGAACCCCGAATCCGGCGAATCCGGCTGGATGCT
>JAOUEV010000033.1 GCA_029858565.1 Nitrospirota bacterium
TCCGAGACAGAGTTCGGCTTCGCCGAAGACGAGTTGGCACTCCTGCGGAGTGAACGCCTGGTCCTCGACGAGCAGAAAGTATTCCTTCGTCACCGTGATATGCGGTGTCCAGGGTATATACGGGTCACGGATAAGATCGAATGTCTTGTGCATGAACCCGAGTATCGACGGATATTTTACGAAGGCAAGCACGTAGTAGTTTGCGTGGTCATGCGGCGAGGACCAGAACTTCGGCTCCCACACGAACTCGGCGAGTTTCATATTCAGCATCTGGTGCGCGTGCGTACCGCACCGCTGCTCGACGGCGTAATGGTCGATCTCGGCTCCGCCGAAGAACTTGAGGGTCAGGTGCGCGGGCTTATCGAAGCCCTTCATCGTGACGGGAAATTGAACCCACGAGTAGGGCTTCGTCGGGAAGGTCACGCGTTTCATTTCTCAAGCCTCATCGTGGTAGTGGCGCGCCCGGTGCCTTTCGGATCGCGCGTAGACATCTTGACCTCGCGGCCCGCCGTGAAGTCGGTCTTCAGCTGCATGACCTTCCCCGGCGGCTGCTCGCGAACGACGGCGTTGTGGCTGAAGATCCGCTCGACCCACCAGGAAAGTTGCGAGGCCGGGACGTCTTCGTAGACGGTGGTGACTGTGATTTTCAATTGGCTCTCTCCTCTGCCGGCGTGATCTCGGCCTCCGGCATCTTCCCGTTGAGCCGGTCGATCAGGGCGTCGGCCCATCTGACGGAATCGTCCGCGACCGCGTGGTACTGGCAGCCGTGGCGCTTGTACATATCCTCGTTCGTGAGCCGGCATTTCATCGCCTCGACGGCGTAGTGTTCCCGAAGCGTCATCTCGCTCGCGGGCTTGTTCGGAATCGTTGACATCACCTTCTCCTCTGATGGTTGATTCGCCGCTCGACCATATCGTCGAGGATGCGGCCAGCCCACGCCGATTGTTTCGGCGTGAGGTCGTCGGCGTCGGTCTCCCACTTCTCGAGGATGAACCGCGCTGCCTTCTCGTTGTACTCGGACTCTTCGCCGAGGAGAGTCACATCCTCGCGCATGATCTTGTCGCCCTCGAACCATTCCCCCACGGTCATAAAGCTTACTTCCCGACCGTCACGATATATTGGATGTCGAGGCCGACGACGTGCTTCCAGAGCTCCTGCTTCTGTTCATTGGTGAGGGCTCTGGTCGAGCGCACCGTCATCGTCTTCTTGGCGTGGTTCTCCTCGACGGAGAACTCGCCGATGTCGGCCTTGATGCTCATCAGATAGTTGAGGACGTTCATCGGCGACCTCGCTCTTCGCTGCAGCACTCGGCGGCGAAACGTACCGCCATCGCCGCGACCTGCATCGCTTCCTTCTTCATGCCGCCGAGATCACGCTTCGACTGGTTCGTCCAGACATGCTGCTTCAACTCGTCGACCTCTTCCTGGAGGACCGCGAAGCCCTCGTGTGCCGAGTTGAACGCGCCGTACTTCTCGCGGCCCGTGACCGCTTCGGCCTCGATCTCCTCGAAGATTTCCTGATAAGGATTCACCGTCTTCTCCTTTGTAAGTAGTAACTCAGACCCGTGATTGATTCGTAATACCGACCAGAGATCGCGACGCCCGGCTTCGCCTATATCATTTAGAAATGAAACGAAGTCGGTCTCCATTTTCTGATTGAGTTTAGCGACGTAAGCTTCGCCCTCCCACCAGAGGACGATCTGGTGGGTCGCTGGATCTTTATAAGTCATCGCATGGCCTCCTCGTAAGCACGGTTGAGCAGAGTCATCGCCTCGTGGCTCCCACCGAAGTCGGGATGGTTTACTGCGGCCAGTTCGCGGTACCGGGCTTTGATATGTTCTTTCGACGAGTGACGGGGAACTCCGAGTACGTCCCACCAGTCGCGCTTCGCGGGAGGAGCCGGCGGCAGCGCCGTGAATCCCGTAAACGATCGTTCCATCAGATCCGACGAACCCCAGCGCTCGATGCCGCGCAGGGCCTCGATCGTCTTGAAGATCGCGTAGATGTTCTCCTCGATCTTTCGCCACTGATCGCAGGCGAAGACCATCGACTTCTTCGGCTTGTCCCAGCCCTGGGATTTCTGGAAGTAGACGGCGACGCCCGTATCGTCGGGCTGCCTGTAGCCGGAGTACGGGAGCCCGTCGTTGGTGGAGAGGATGATGTTCGTCGCGCCGAAGCGTTTGAGTTCCGCCATCAGATAGTCCCTGGCGACGGCGAAACTCTTATCGGCGAACTTCGACGTACGCCTCTGGTAACTCGTCGTCCGCTTCCAGCCCGCCGGCCATTGCAAGGGATAGGCGTCTATACTCGTGTCGTTCATGCGTCGAACTCCTCGCTCAATATTTTTTCGGCAGTAGCCCAGTCCTTCGGTGATAATTCTCTAATCTGCTTTCCAAGCGACTGCCATACCAATGCGACCGCGAGCTTCGTGCGGTTCGGAAGTAAGTCGCAGATCTCGTCGGTCAGCTTTTCAGCTTCGACCCGGATCTCTTCGCTGCTCTTTGTGACAATACTGTTGCTCACCCGATCACCCTCTTTACTCTCTGAGCCTTCGCGAAGAGCGCCGTCATGACCCGCTCGTCCAGCGAACCAGGAACGACCACATACTCGCAGCGAACGAACGCGGCGGCATCGCGCCCGCGTCGACTTGTACGCTTCTCACACTGTTTATTAAGTTCATCCGACCAACTCGGTTCGCAAAACACGACGCGATCGGCGGCTTGGAGGTTGTGCCCCCGCCCCATCGCCGCGATGTTTCCGACGATGACCCGTACGGAGCCCCGAGCGCCGGACTGGAAGCTATGGAACGCTTTCTCCCGAGCCTCCTGCGGAGTGCCGCCCATGACCAGCGCGACGGCATCGCTGCCTCCGCGGCCCTTCGATAGACCTCGTGCGAGCCCGAGGCAGACTTCCCGGTGCCACGCGAAGAGTAGGATTCTCTCATTCTTGTCCTCCAGCCGATTTAAAATATATTTTACGACCCAGGCGATCTTGGATACCCCGAGCTCTTTCCTATGGTGAGCGATCTCGCCCTGGCTGAGATCTTCGGAGATCTCGCCTTTGAGGAGCTTCAGATTCTTGCGCTCCCACTCGCGCATCTCGGGCTTCCGAGTATCCTGGTTCATAAACAGCATCGAGCGGCGTCGCTCCGGGTGATCGAGTTGATCTTCGGTCACCACATGCATGAAGCGCTTCCGGAGGCGATCGCGAAGCTCCCGCTCGTTCGACGAGTGCTTGAACTCCCATTGACCTCGCTCGTTCATCTTGGCGCCGCAGAACTTGAAACCGTAATCGCGCATTCCCATGCAGTCGATCGCCTCGGGGTCGAGAGCGTAGACCGGCGCCCAGAGTTCCATCGGCCTGTTCGGCATCGGCGAGCCGTCGAGTAAGACGGTGCGGCCGGCCGATTGAAAGAGCCCCCCGTACGTGCGGTACTTCGATGCGCCTCCGAAGAGCGCCTTCGTACGGGAGGCCAGCGGATCTTTGAACCTCGAGGCCTCGTCGACCGCGAGCAGTTTGATTCGGATTTTCTTTAAGGCCGTATAGACCCATTCCTTAGCTAACATCGAATCCGGGACGATCAGGAAGTCGGCCTTCCAGTGGACGGCCTTCTTGGTCAGCGACGTGCCGACGCGGCCTACGGTCACGAACGCCCGGAAGTGCTTCGTGAAGCGCTCGATCTCGCGCTCCCAGTTATATGTAAGGTCGGGCGGTACGATGACGACGACCTGGCCGGGCTCTCTGATCAGCATGCCGGCGACTATCGCCTGGGCCGTCTTTCCGGCGCCGGGCGCGTGGGCCAGATAAGAACGCGTGCGCCCGAGTACCCAGCGCACGCCGTCTATCTGGTGAGCATCGAGAAAAGAAAGCGACGACATCGGAGGGACCGCAAGCTCTCGATTGAACGCACGGTTGAAGACTCTCTCGCAGGTGTCATCGGCATAAGGTCTGAACCGTGCCGCCGCTTTCAAAGACGAAGATCGTAGTACGGAGGAGTCGACGATCTGCCAGAGATCGCGCTCGTCATCGGGACAGAGATGCGAATGGGGCGACGGCCCCAAAAGCTCGAGATAGAAATGCTTGTCGGTGTTGTCGAAGCGCAAGACGGCGCTCTCGGTTTGTCCCATCCCCTGTTTTTTCATCGCTCAGTATATACAGCGCGACGCCCCCTAAAAATTCTCAGTTTCGGTATTGCTCAATCTAAAAGTTTCCCGTAGGCTTTGTCAACCGGAGAATCTGAAAAGACTTCAGCACTTCATCACGCATAGCACCGAGGGAGAGGGGGCATCGCTTGGCTAAATCCAATGTGGATAAGTCGAACAAATCCACGAAATCCGTTTCAAAATTCATTGCCTGGATCGACGATATAGGCATCGAACCACTTGCCGAAAAATTAGGCATCGACCCGTCGGCGGTGTCCCATTGGCGCCGGGGTCACTGCCATCCGCAAGTACGCCACATGAAGAAGATCGTCGAGCTCTCGAAGGGGAAGCTCACCTATCAGGAGATCATCGAGGGGGTTCCGCGATGAGCGACGTTCTCAAAGAAGCACGCCGTCTATACAAGGCGGGGTTCGCGATCATCTGGCTTCACCCGAAATCGAAGCGTCCCGTCGAGTCGAAGTGGACGACCGGCGAGCGCAAGATCTGGGCGTACCTCGAGTCGACGTATAAGGAAGGTTACAACGTAGGCGTCCGGACGGGTACGCCGTCGAAGCTGAAGGCGGGCTACCTCGCCTGTATCGACGTCGACATCCAAGACCCAGCGTTCGAGGAAGCCGCTATGAAAGTGGTCGAGGGCCTCGTCGGCCATACGCCGATGCCCGAGGTCCGCTCCGGATCCGGCAACGGCTCGCGCCATCTATATTGCGTGACGCCGGAGCCCTTCAAGATGATCACGGTCGCGAAATCGACGGAGACCGTCGAGGTCAAGGGGAAGACGAAGCACAAGTTCGAAGTGTGCATCTACTCCGACGGGCGGCAGATGGCGCTGCCTCCGTCTATACATCCGGACACGGGCAAGGCGTATAGATGGGAGTATCCGATGGAATCGGAGCTTCCGGAGTTCGACTTCGCGAACGTGAAATCGGTGTCAGCAAGTGTTAACAAAAAGGCCGGCAAGGCCGGCAAGGCCGGAGGGCAAGCGAGCGAGGCGGATGGCGGCGGTGCCCAGCTAGGTCGCGAAGCGACCGAAGCGGATTTTGAATTTCATGTGAGCGACGTCGACCTTGACTGGCTCCCGATCTCTGCCAAAGTTTTGGGAGGAATCAAGCATGGAACTAATATCGTCGATCGCTCTAGCTTCTTGTTACCTGCAGCTACTGCTCTTCACACTGCGGGGCTGGACCGGAACGAGATTCTGTCTGTCCTTACTGACCCTCGCAATTTCCTTAGCGCTTGCGCTTACGACCACGCACAAACGAAAGATCGCGCGCGAGCCGCGCACTGGCTATGGAAGTACACCATCCGCAAAATCTTCGCCGAACGCTCGGCGACTTCTGTATTTTCGAAGGTAGACTCTGAAGCCGGCGACGAGAAGCTTTCGCCCGAAGACGCCGAGAAACAGACCGAGGAGTTACTCTCCGAGATCAACTGGAGGCAGAATCTCGACCGCACCAAGCAGGGGAAGCTGACCACCAGTCTGAAGAATCTCGATCTGATCTTCTCGCACGCCGTCGAAGGAAACGTCTTCGTGAAAGACCTCTTCGCCAATCGCGTGATCTACGGAGCCAACGCGCCCTGGGGCGGTAAGGCTCAGGCGCCGCTCGAGGACATCGATCTGATCTTGGTCAAACGATGGCTCGCGGATGCATACGGTATCGAGCCGGCTACCAACGCCGTTCTCGAGGCGACGTCGCTCGTCGGCCACAAGCAGCGGATTCATCCGGTCAGGGATTGGCTCGAGACGCTCGAGTGGGACGGAACCCCGCGCGTCGATACCTGGCTGAAGGATTACTGCGAGGGCATAGCGGAGGAGCCGTACCTCTCGCAGGTCAGTCGTAAATTTTTACTAGCGATGGTCAAACGGGTTTTCGAGCCCGGATGCCAATGGGATTACGTACTCGTCCTCGAAGGTAAACAGGGCCGGTATAAGTCCTCGATCGCCCGCGCGCTCGCGTCGGATCGGTGGTTCATGGATAACCTGCCCGACCTCAAAGACAAAGACGCGATGCTGAACCTGCAGGGCAAGTGGCTGATCGAACTCGGAGAGCTCACGTCGGTGAAGAGGAGCGATTACAACCTGGTCAAAGCCTATCTCGTCCGTCGCACCGATACGGTTCGCCCGCACTACGGGCGTATCCAGGCCGATGTTCCGCGGCAGTCGGTGTTCATCGGTACCGTGAACGAGGGGCAATACCTGAAGGACCCGACGGGCAACCGCCGGTACTGGCCGGTGAAGGTCGGCACCTGCGACGTCAAAGGGCTCTCGGCGGTACGAGACCAACTCTTCGCCGAAGCGATGCATATATACAGGGAGACCGGAGAGATCTTGATGCTCGATGAGGTCGCGAACGAGCAAGCGGCGGAGGCCCAGGAAGATCGCCGCGTCGAGGACGACGAGTCGGAGATGCGAGACGCGCTGAAGGACTTCATCGAATCGGATGCCGGCAAAGAATTCAATTTCGAACGCTTCCGCGTGCGCGAACTCTTCGAAGGTGTCGGCGCTCCCTGGGGTCGATTTGCAGACAAATCGTATACGCTTCAGACGGGCACTCTGGTGCTGACGGGGCTCGGGTTCGAGCGCCATAAAATCGGGGGTCAACGGCTCTGGAGAAAGTCGTTCGTGGAGGGCGAAAAACCGTGGGGCAGACCCCTGGGGCAGACCCCCCATTTGGGGCAGACCCCTCTGCCCCACGACGCCGAAGCGGACTTCCTCTGATGGGGCAGACGGGGCATACCTGGGGCATACCCTTTGAGGGGGGTCTGCCCCACCATAGAGCGGTGCAATTTCAAACGGTTAAGTCGTATTTGGGGCAGACGGGGCAGACCTTTTATATTGGTAGGTAGGGTAAGTAGTTTTTAAGCGTAATTAGGGGGAATAGTATATGAGTAGACATAGTAGTAAGAATAAAAACACACAGGCAGACTATAAGGGAAAAGGGTATGCCCCCTCTGCCCCACGAGCCGGCCTGGCGTTAGGTATCGATCCCGGCTTCGCCGGCGCTTTCGTGCTCACCGACGGCTCCGATTTTCTGAAGGCCTGGCCCATGCCTTTGGTGGTCACCGGCGGCGACCGGATGATCGACTTCGACGGCGTACACGAATTGCTCACGGAGATCTTCGAGGGTCATCGCCCGCACGTCTTCCTCGAGCGCGCGATACCGATGGCGATGGGTTCCAAGGGCGCGTTCAACTATGGCCGCGGTTTCGCTGCGATCGAGATCGCGATCGCGTTGATCGGGATGCCCGTCACGTACGTCGAGCCCGCGAAGTGGGCCAAGTATATGCACGAGGGCCTCTCGACGGACTTGCGGCCCAAGGCCAAGTCGATGATCGCGGTGAAGCGTCTATACCCGAAATTGGTCAAAGTCCTACCGACGAATACCAAGGGTACGCTTCAGGACGGTCCTATCGACGCCTTGTTGATCGCTGGATACGGTATACGCCGGGGTCTCGTGAACGTCTCGAAACCGGGCAAGGCGGAGGACGATTTCTTTTAGATACCCGTATATACGGGATGTGTGCGTATATACGCGACTAGTAAAATAGTTGGGTCCCTTGCGTATATACGCTTCCAATTACCGACGCGCCACGCTATCCTAGTATTGTAACGAACTAGGAGATAGACGATGACGCAAAATCAGATCGAGACCCTACGCAAGATCAAAAAGGCCATCCTCAAAAGCGACGCCGTAGTCGACGTCCTCTGGATGGACGGCGCGATGCCGGAGACGGTTTGCGAAGCCCTCGACGGCCTCCTCATCGACGCCGGAGTATCGGCGGACGAACTCGAGGCCGACTACCAAGGTACGGATTATGAGCAACGATAAGGAACTCGGAACGCCGAAGACTTTCGACGAGGCGCTCTTCCGCGCTCTCTGCGTCGGCCCCTTGAGCGAGATCCGCGAGAGGTCGTACCGAGTCTTCAAAGATTATTTAGCGCAGAAATTCGGCACCGCGATGCTCCAGCACCCCGAGGCCGAAGAGATTTTAAAGAAGCTATTTGACGATATAACTAGGAGGTCTTAGATGAAACGCTCGATTGTAAACGTAATTGGTTTTATAACTTTAAACTTATATCTGACCGCTTGCGGCTCGAGCGGCGGAGGCGCCGCCGACTCGTCGAAGACCGACCCCGCGTCGCCGAATCCGCCGAGCATCGTCGCGCCGACGCCTTCGAATCCTACGGTATCAGGGACCTACTACACCCTGGTGAAGAACGCGACCGTCTCCTCGGGCGGTAACTCGTATCAGATCACGATGACGGGTCACTGCGCCGTACTCGACTCGGTAGACTATTGCTGGGACGACGGCTTTCAGACCGTGCCCGCGATCGGATACAAGACGAGCTTCTGGCAGATCTGTAGAACGGTCGGCGGAGTCGTAGGTCAATGCTCGAGCGGCACCGATCCGGTCGACGGAGTTCCGACACCTTGGACGGAGATGGCGGCGAAGCTCGTCACCCCTCCCTTCACTCCATCAAATGTATACGCGCAAGGAATTGCGACGTAGGTCACCTGCACGCTCACGGGTTCGATCATCGACTGCGTAGACTTTCAGATTGACACCGCCCAGGCTCCTCTCTAAGGATAGACAACGTGGCAAAGAAAAAAGCTCCGGCGAAAAAGAATAATGAGGCGACGCTCGTACCGATCAAGATCCACGAGCGCGCGATCCGCGAGATCAAAGCCAACGCGAAGAAGTACGCAGCCGGCAACTTCTCCGCTTGGATGAGACACGCGTCTATACACTACAAGCCGAAGCGCGGAGAGGTCGTCGACCTCTCGACGATGCCCAGCGGCAAGGCGAGAGCCAAGAAAAAGCGTTGACAGTCTAGGCCCTCCGCATGCGACCCTCTAAGCTCGCATGAAATTATCAGACCTCACGAAGAATCCAGAGAACCCCCGTAAGATCACCGCCGAGAAGCAGCGGATGCTGCTCAAGTCCTATAAGCGCTTCGGCGATCTATCCGGGATTGTATACAACCGCAAGACTCAGCGGCTCGTCGGCGGACATCGCCGGCAAGACGTATTCTCTCCCGACTCTCCTATCGTCATAAACAAGAAGTACAGCACTCCCTCGAGAGTCGGCACGGTCGCGCTCGGCTATGTCGAGTCGAAGGGCGAGCGGATTCCCTACCGAGAAGTCTACTGGGACGAGCATACGGAGAAGGCCGCAAACATCGCGGCGAACAAGGGAGCCGGCGAGTGGGACCCTGCGCGTCTCAAAGAGTGGATGCAGGACCTCTCGAGCTTTGACGTGAATTTCGATTTAGAGCTTACGATGTTCGACCCCGACGAGATCAAAGACATCGTAGGTATCGAGGTCAAAGGCTATACGCGGACCAATACGGACACGGGCGTCGACGAAGACGACGTGCCCGAGAAAGCTCCCGCGCGGACCAAGCTCGGCGACGTGTATATACTCGGACGCCATCGCCTCGTTTGCGGCGACTCGACCTCGGCCTCGGTCATCGAGAAGCTTATGGACGGCGAGCAGGTCGACTGCGTATGGACGGATCCGCCGTATAACGTGGCGCTCGGATACGACGAGACGCCGGCGGAAGCGAAGGCGCGTAACCGCCGCACCGACGGGCTGACCGTCGCCAACGACAAGATGAGCGACGAGAAATTCCGCGAGTTCCTGACCTCGGTCTTCAAGAATATGGTGAGCGCGGCGAAGCCAGGGGCAGCCGTTTACGTGAGCCACGCAGACTCCGAGGGATACAACTTCCGCGGCGCGATGAGAGACGCCGGCTGGCTCGTAAAGCAATGCCTGATCTGGAAGAAGTCTTCGCTCGTGATGGGTCGCCAGGATTACCAATGGATTCACGAGCCGATTCTCTACGGCTGGAAACCCGGTGCGGCCCATACGTGGTACGGCGACCGTAAACAAACGACTGTTCTTGAGTTCCAGAAGCCCTCCCGCAATGCCGAGCATCCGACGATGAAGCCCGTCGAGCTCGTGCAGTACTGCCTCGATAACTCCTGTTCGCCGGCCGGCTTCGTGCTCGATATATTCGGCGGGTCCGGAACGACGCTGATCGCGTGCGAAAAGACGGCGCGCTCGTGCTATACTGTGGAACTCGACCCCGGCTACTGCGACGTCATCGTCGCGCGCTGGGAGAAGTACACTGGACTCAAGGCCCAGCTGATCCGGGCCGAAACGAAACGAAAGCCATCGACGCAGGCAAAGGTACAGGCAAATGGCAAACCCAAATCCCAAGCCGCCCCCGAAGCATAGTCGCTTCAAGAAAGGGCAATCGGGCAACCCCGAGGGCGGTCGCGCGCACAACCCGGCGATCAAAGCTCTGCGTAAGATCACGATAGAATCCTACCGCGAGATCATCGAACTCGTGCTGACCTCCGACGTCCGCAAGATCAAAGCGATCGCGGAGGACCCGAAGTCGACGGGGCTTCAGGTCGGTATAGCCGTGGCGTTTATGAAAGCTATTAAGAACGGCGATTACACCGTGATCGAGCGTATAGCCGAGCGTATAGTCGGCAAGATCCCGGACGAGATCAAGATCCAGCCGATGACGGTGAATCAGAAAGTCACGGTCATCGACAAGACGGCGCTCGCAAAGGCGCTGCTCGAACTCGAAGAGGAAGTCTGATGTGGCCAAGGAGATCGAGTACGACCTCAAGCGCGCAGCGGCTCGGCAACTCTGCGAGAACGATCATCTCTTCTTCACGCGCTATTTCTTCAAGCTCCGCCAATCCCTAAAGTTCATCGTCAACTGGCATCACCGAATGATCTGCGACGCGATCGACGACGTGATCGAAGGGCGCTGCGAGAACCTGATCATCAACGTCGCCCCCGGCGCATCGAAGACGGAGATCGTCGTCATCAATCTCATCGCCCGCGGCCTTGCGAAGAACCCGCGCGCACGCTTCCTACACCTCTCGGGCTCGAGCGAACTCGCCGGCCTCAACTCCGCGCAAGCTCGTGACCTCGTATCGAGCGACGAGTTCCAATCGTTCTGGCCGATGAAGATCGCCGACGATGCGAAAGCGAAGAAGCGGTGGAACGTCGAGATCGACGGACAGCCGGCCGGCGGCGTATATGCGACCTCCCTTGGTGGACAGATCACGGGCTTTCGCGCAGGCCACATGGCGCCGGGATTTCAAGGGGCTATACTCATCGATGACCCGATCAAGCCGGAGGATGCGTTCTCGCCGGCGAAGCTGAACCAGGCGAATCGAAAGCTCCTCACCACGGTGAAGTCGCGGAAGGCGAATCCTAAGACGCCTATCGTCATAGTGATGCAGCGCATCTCGGAGTCCGACCCGTGCGCGTTTATCGAGAAGGGCAACCTTCCTGGCAAGTGGCGGATCGTAAAGATACCGGCGGTGATCTCGCAGGAATACGTGAACGCGCTAAAGCCGAAGTACCAACTGCTCGTGCCGGAGCCGGCGGCGCGCGACGCGATCGATGGGCGTTTCTCGTATTGGCCTTACAAAGAGCCGATCAGGGATTTGCTCGCCATGGAGAGAGGCGAGGGCACCGATGCGACAGGCGCCCGGATCTCACGGCACGTCTTCTCGGCGCAGTACAACCAAGCGCCGGTCGCCCTCGGCGGTAACGTCATCCACGGCCAGTTCTTCACGCGCTATCGCGTGCTGCCGAAGATCAAGTACCGGATCGTGTATGCGGATACCGCGCAGAAAACAAAAGAGCATAACGATTACTCGGTGTTCGAAGAGTGGGGCTTCGGCGACGACGGTCGTATATACCTCATCGACTTGATACGGGGTAAGTGGGAAGCGCCGGAGCTACAGAAGCGGGCGGTTGCTTTCTGGGCGACGGCGAAGGCGCGCGACTCCGAGAAGTACGGGTCGCTCCGTAAACTGAAACCGGAGGATAAGTCGTCGGGTACCGGGTTGATTCAAACGCTGAAGATGCCGCCGTATAATATTCCGATCGAGGGCATCGAGCGGGATAAGGACAGATATACGCGGGTCATGGATGCGCTGCCTTATATCGAAGTCGGCGCGGTTTGCATCCCGGAGGAAGCGCCGTTCACGAAGGATTTCGTGGCCGAGTGCGAGGCGTTCACAGCGGACGATAGTCACGACTTTGATGACCAGATCGACCCGATGGTTGACGCCGTAATGGATATGCTGTCTTCTGGCAACAAGATCAAACAATGGACTGCGTTAGGTAAGAAGGGGAGCTAGGCGATGGCGGCTAAGAAATCGGTGCGTGTGAAAGCGAAGACGAGAGATTCCAAACGCCCGAACCCTGGCCGCGCGCGGACGGCGGCGAAGCCGAGCCCAATCAAGCTTGACGCGATGGCGGTCTTCCGCGCGGAGGCGAAGGGACAGACCTCGAAGGTCCAAGAACTCTTCAAAACGGCGGACGGCTTTGATAACTTTGTATCTCGCATTGGTCTTCGTAATGACAATACACTCTCAGCTGGCACTTACACTTTCGACCTCATCACTCGCAACCGAATTAAACTCGAAGCCGCATATCGTGGTTCTTGGGTTGTTGGCGCTGTGGTTGATTCTATCGCGGAGGATATGACTCGCGCGGGCCTCGACATCATGTCGGCAAAGGACGACGGCGACGTTCGCAAGATTCAAAACGGAATCTCGCGTCTGCAACTCTGGCAATCGATTTGCGACGGCACCAAGTGGGGACGGCTCTACGGCGGCGGCATCGGCGTGATCCAGATCGAGGGACAAGATCTCTCGACTCCGCTCGACGTGACGACGATCGCAAAGGGCCAGTTCCGCGGCATCGTCGTGTTCGACCGCTGGATGGTGAACCCCGTCGTGCAGAACCCGATCGACTCCGGCCCCGACATGGGTCTCCCCTCGTTCTATCAGATCGTCAACTCGCCGGACGAGATGTCGCCGGCGTATCGCCCGACGTCGATCGACGGCTCGACGGTTCATTACACGCGTTGTATCCGCTTCGGCGGAATCAAACTCCCGTACTTCCAGGCGATTACGGAACAGATGTGGGACGAGTCGGTGCTCGAGCGTCTCTGGGACCGATTGATCTGCTTCGACAACGCTACGATGTCGGCCGGCTCCCTGATCGACCGCGCGAACCTGCGTACGGTCCAGATCGAAAACCTCCGGGAAGTCCTCGCCGCAGGCGCCGAGGCCACGCAAGGTCTATACGCGCAGTTCGATATGATGCGCGAACTCCAGGTCAACGAAGGGCTCACGCTCCTCGATAAGAACGACGTCTTCTCGTCGACCGCATATACGTTCTCCGGGCTATCCGACATGCTCCTGCAGTTCGGGCAGCAACTCGCCGGGGCCTCCGAGATCCCACTGGTGCGCCTCTTCGGGCAGTCGCCGGCAGGACTCTCGTCGACGGGCGAGGCGGACATGCGTATGTACTATGACAATATCAACGCTCGACAAGAGGCCAAGCTTCGCAGCCCTTGGGAGACGCTTCTCAAAGTCCTCTGGTATTCTGAACTCGGGAAAGCCCCGCCTGAAGATATGAGCTTCAGTTTCAAACCGCTCTGGCAGATGAGCGCCACGGACAAGGCGAACAATGCGAAGACGACAACCGAAACCATACTCGGCGCGTATGACTCCGGAGTCACCAGCCGTAAGACGACACTTACAGAGCTCCGGGACGCATCGACTGACACCGGAATCTTCACCAACATTACCGACGAAGAGATCGAGGAAGCCGATTCGGATGAACCACCTATGCCAGACGTGGGACCGGATGATCCGCAAGCAGCAGCGAAACCTGGCGAGGGCGCACCGGGACAGGAGACCGAGCCGGCAGAACCGAAAGAGCCGGTGAAGGCTCTCGATCACCAACCACGTAAGTGGTGGAAGCCGTGGGCATAAGATCTCTCACGCGCGACGCGAATACGAAGTCGAAGAAGACCCTCAAGGGTAAGTTCAAACCGTCCGCGGCAGCCGAGAGACAATTCGCCAAGTCGCTAAAGAAGATCGCTAGAGCGTCGGCGCATATTATCGAGCAGGGTACATACGGTCACAACAACGGCGTAGGCTTTCAACTCGATCCGTCGGTGCAGCGGGAACTTGAGGCGTACTCGAAGAAGCTTGGGCCGTGGGCGCGCACGCAATCGGCGAAGCTGCTCGAGCAGGTACAGCGATCGAACAAGCGCGCCTACAATAATAAATCAAAAGCGATTGGTGTGGCGATCACGCTCGAGGCGAACGATTCTCATATCGGTATAGTCGCTCGCGCGTTGATGGAAGAGCAGGTCGCGCTCATCAAGTCTATACCCATCGAAGCTGGACGAAGGGCGCAAGATATAGCCCTGAAGTCAGTTCTAGCCGGCACGCGCGCGACCCCGGACGAGGACACTATCGCGGAGCTCCAGAAGCAGATGGGCATGACCGAGGAGGTCGCGGTAAACCGCGCGAAGCTGATCGCGCGAACGGAGACCGCGCGCGCCAACGCCGCGATCAACCAGGCACGTGCGATGTCGGTCGGAAGTAATCAATATCGCTGGCATAATTCAGGCGACGCCGCCGTCCGCCATAGCCACAAATTCTTACGTGGCAAGCGTTTGCAAGGGATGATCTTCAGCTGGGACGACCCGCCCACATTGGATGACGGGATGACCGGCCATCCGGGAACCTTCCCGAACTGCAGGTGCTTTGCGGAGCCGGTCTTTGATACTGAATAATTTCGCGTGACAAACCCCGAAATCTAAAAGACCGTAAAGACGAAACCAAAAACAACCGATTGGTCAAGCGACATCTTTTTCTAGGGGGAATAAACCATGAAATGTCTGTATGCGCTTATCGCGCTGTGCCTGTTTACGTCGACCGCGTTCGCGCTGCCTACTTTCAACCCTCAGATCGTGCTTGAGAACCAGCAAGGCGAGACCTCGGTGAACGCGATCAAAGCCGGATCCGTCTTCCCCGCCTCCTTCAGAGCCGCAACCGTTACCCTAACCGCCGCCCAAGTCATCGCCCTCCCAGGAACTCCCATCCAATTGGTGGCCGCTCAGTCAGGTAAACTGATTCAAGTCGTCGCCGTCGAATACATATATACGAAGGGCGCGGCAGCGTTCACGATCGGCGCGAGTAAGAATCTCATCGTCGAGTACAATACCAGCGGCGTAAATATCCAGCTGATGCCGACGACCGGGTTCATCGACCAGTCCACGAGTAAGACCGCTTTCACATACGCCGGCTCAGTCGCCGGAGTCGGTATCGGCGGGCAAGCCGTACAGATCACGTCCGACGATACGACGCCCGTCTCCGGCGGAACCGGATCGACCGTGAAGGTCATCGTCTACTACAACCTGATCAACGTGTTATAGTAGAGAGATCCGATTGAAAAAGCATTTTGCGACAAAGCTCACCGACAATATTCATAAGACCCCGGAAGGGTTTTTGATTTGTTATAACGTGCCGATCGCGCGTTCCGGTGAGATGATCTACGGCAAAGACGAGTCGCCGATTACGGTCGGCCCCGACGGAAGAGCGATCGTATCGCGAGAGCCGAAGGAAGTCTTTCGCGCCGAGACGATCGCGTCCTTCGAAGGCAAGCCCTTCACCATCAAGCACCCCGAAGATTTCGTGAACCCGCAAAACTGGAAGATGCTCGCGAAGGGCCATATCCAGAACGTCCGCAAGGGCAGCGGTGAATTTGAAAACGACCTCATAGCCGACATTCTCGTCACCGATCACGAAGCCATCTTGATGGTCGAAGGCGGTATCCGGGAAGTGTCGTGCGGGTACGAGTGCGAGTACATCGAGCTCGGCATCGGACGCGGCATGCAAACGAACATAATTGGCAACCACTTGGCTCTGGTTCCTCAGGGTCGCGCGGGAGACAAATATGCCATCAACGACCAAAAAGGAGCGAAAATGAAAAAGCTAGGAGACAAGATCAAATCGATCTGGTCCAAGGCGGCGGATGAGGCGGCGAAGGTCGTCGATGAAGCCGGTGGTGAAGCCGGTGGTGAAGGCGACACCAAAGAAACCGCCGACGAGAAAGCCCCCGCCTGGGCAGTGAAACTCGAGAAGACGATGGCTCGCGTAGCCGATGCGCTCTCGAATCCGTCCATGTCTCAGCCGGCGGTAGCCGACGAGAAGAAGGACGACGACAAGAAGGACGATAAGGCCAAAGACGCCGACGAGTCCGAAGAGAAGAAGGACGACAAAAAAGACGACGCCAAAGACGAAGGCGGCGCTGAAGAAGATCGTCTGAGCAAGCTCGAAGCCAAAGTCGACAAGCTCCTCGCGATGATGGGTGAAGAAGCCCAGGACGAAGAGATGATCGTCGAAGACGAAGGCGAAGAAGAGGAAGCCGAAGACGACGACTTCGAAGAGAGCCCCGCTGCCGCCACGACCGACGAGGCGTCGCGCATCGAGATTCTCGCTCCCGGCTTCAAAGCCAAAGGCAAAGACGCCAAACGACAAACGCTGATGAAAGCCTACGAGTCGAAAGACACCAAGGCGATCATCGAACGCTTGAACGGCGGCAAAGCCGTCGATCTGAAGAAGGCGAGCGTGAAAACGATCGACCACCTCTTCGTCGGCGCGAGCGAAGTCGTGAAAGTGTACCGGACGAAGAGCTTCGCCGGTTTGAAACAGGTCCGCGATTCTCAGGAAATGATCGCCGGCGGCGGCGAGATGACTCCGGAGAAGATCAATGAAATCAACGAAAAACATTATGCCCAGAAAGGGGTACATTAATATGAACACGTTTCTACTCTTCATCTGGAGCTTGGTGTTGAGCTTCGTCTCCGTGATGACCGCTCCGTTCAAGATCGCGAAAACCGCCCGCAGTAAGTTCGGCTCGTTCTTTCGAGTCGTCGGCCTCGGTTTAGGCCGTTCCGGCATTCAAGAGACTCGCCAATTGGTGAGCCTCGGTCGCTTCCGCACCTGCGATGCGATTCCCAGTCCTCAAGCCTACACGTACCAAGCTCCCGCCGGCGTACCCGGCGACATCACTCGCGTTGACGAATCCAACGTCGAACCCGCAATGCTCGTGGCCGTCGCCGACGTCTTCGCGCAGAGCTTCGGTATCGGCATGGTTTACAACGGCGCGGGAATCAGCCAAGTCGGTTTTGGCACCACGGCTGCTCAATTCGCCGGCGTCTTGGTTCGCCAAGCTCCCGGCATCTCGAGCAACTCGGACGCCCTCACCGGCAACATCCCGAATCCGGTTCAGGTACAAGGCTTGTGCGTTCGCGGTTACGTGAACGTCCTCTGCGTGTACGGAACTCCGGCCCGCGGCGGCGTCGTTTACCTCCGGGTGAACTCGTCCGTGAACAACACCCAAGTGGGTACGTTCGATGCGACCTCGGATTCGACCGACAACGTGGCTTTAAGTTTAACCCAGGCTTCTTGGGCCAGCAGTGGCAAAGACGCCAACAACAACGCCGAACTGCGCATCGCGCGCTAACGGAAAGGAAGGCAGACTATGCGCCGTTTAGGACGTCACAGAACAAAGGATAGTACCCTCGCGTACTACGTGAACCAGCTCGAAAATCTGGACAAGCGTCTCTACGAACCGCTGACCTCCGTTAGCTGGGGTCGCGACGTGAAACTCCGCTCCGGCATCACGATGAGCGATGAAAGCACGTCTTTCATCCGCTCGGCGTACGCCGGTCCCGGATCGCTGGATAACCCGGCGACCGCCAGCGATGGCGGCAACTTGCCCTGGATCTCGGCAGAGACCACGGCCATTCCCGGCGTGTCGGTAAACGGTCAGAAGATCGTGTTACCGCTCCGCTTGCTCGCTCGCGAAGTCAGCTACACCTCGGTGGAGCTCGATCGCTCGCAGCAAACGGGCCAGCCGATCGATGTGCAAAAGATCGCAGCACTCAACCTGCTGTATCAAGGCAACATCGACCAGTTGGTGTACATCGGCGCTTCCGGCGTCGGTGCGACGGGCCTCGTGAACAACGCCTCGATCACCGCCAGCAACGTCGCTGCCGGCGTGAGCGGTTCCACTCAGTGGGTCAACAAGACCGCTGATGAAATCCTCGCCGACGTGAACGCGCTGTTGGAAGCTACCTGGGCCGCTGCCGCTTACGCGGTTTGCCCCTCGAAGCTGCTCCTTCCGCCTCTTCAGTTCAGCTACATCTCCAGCCAGAAGGTATCGTCGGCCGGCAACGTGTCGATCCTCACCTTCTTGAAGCAGAACTCGATCGCGCTGACCATCAACGGTCGCGAGCTCGATATTCAGCCGGTGAAGTGGTTGCCCGGTCGCGGCGCGAACAGCACGGATCGTATGGTGGCTTACACCAACGACGAGAGCCGCGTTCGTTACCCCATGGTGCCGATCCGTCGCGAGACGGCGTACTACATGGGCATCCGTTTCATCGCCCCGTACCTGTGGGCGCTCGGTGAAATTGAATTCGTCTATCCCGAGACGGTTCAGTACGCCGACGGCATCTAAGGTAGGTGCCCGGTGAAACAATTCGTATTCAAACAATCGGTCTTGCTCGGAAAGGGCAAGGCCGGCTTGAACTCCGTCGGTAAGATCTACCACGTCGGAGTTCACGCCGTTTCCGAGGAGCATCAGAAAGACCCGAGCTTCGCGTTCTACGCGAAGGCTAAACTCATCGTGCCTTTCGAACAGAAAGAGCAAGGCGAGTTGGCGCCGGCGTCGAGCGATGCTGCAAAACAGTCCGCCGAAGTCGCTAAGTCGCAACTCGAGCCCGACGCCGAAATCGGCGGCGAGTCCGAAAGCGAAGGCGAGTCGGAAGACAAACCTCACGCCCGCAAGGGAAGGAAGAAGTAGTCATTGACCTTCGATGTTGCTGCGTTCAGAAAGGCGTTCCCGGAATTTAACGATACGGAGTTGTATCCGACTCCTATGGTTGACTTCTGGGTCGACTTTATCTCGCAGCAAGTCGTCGAGTGCGTCTGGAAGAGAAGTTGGAACATGGGCGTGAGTTTGTATCTCGCCCATGAACTAACGCTCGCGCGCCAGAACGCCGCAGCCGCCGCGATCGGCGGAACTCCCGGACAGCAAGGCGGAGTCGCAACCTCGAAGACCGTCGGATCGGTCGCCGTTCAATACGACGCTCAGTCGATGTCCGAAAAGGACGCCGGCTACTGGAACCTCACCACGTATGGGAAGCAGTTCATCCGGCTCGTCCGGATCTTCGGCGCCGGGTGTGTCCAGCTATGAGCAAGCCCACTCTGAAAGTCACGAAGGACTTCACCAAACAGTTCAACGATGCCGTCAAGAAATTCCAGTACGATAAGGTACTCGTGGGAATTCCTGAGGACACCGATGCACGCAAAGAGACCGGCGAAGATCAGATGATCGGAAACGCCGCGCTCCTCGCCATCGCGAACTTCGGTTCGCCGATGAACAACATCCCGCCGTGGCCGATCATGGCGATCGGGATTCGAAACGCCCAAGACTCGATCGCGGAGCAATTCAAAGTCTGCGCTCAGAAAGTTCTCTCTTCTCTGGTGGGTGGTTCCAGTGGCTTAGACGCCATGGACACCTATTACAACCGCGCTGGTTTAATCGCCTCTACTTCCGTGAAGAAAGTCATCAACTCGCAGGAGGACGTGCCGCCTAATAAGCCGTCCGATGCGACGATGCGCTCGCGGAAGGCCATCGGCTTCAAGGGCGACAAGTACTGGCTCGTCACTGGGCAGATGAGGAATGCGATAACGTACGTTGTGAGGGGGCGGTAGATGGCGAAGATCGACGTCTCCGAACTGCTCCTCGATCCGGACTTCGTGGACCGCATGACGGTCGTCACGCGTACGCCCGTCGTGAACTCCAAAGGCGAGAACGTCATCACCGACGTACCTCTCGAAACCGTAGGCAGCGTGCAACCCGCGAGCGGACGTACGATCCAGAAACTCCCGGAAGCCATGCGAGTCGCCAACATCTCGAGCTTCTGGTTCAAGGGCAAGATCATCGCATCCGAGCCCGGCAAATATTCGAGTATCATCGTTTTCAAAGGTCTCCGCTACCAAGTGCAGACGGTCTTCGACTGGTCGAACTGGGGCGCCGGCTGGAGTGAAGGTACCTGTATCGCGGAGGTGCCGGCGTGAGTCAGCATACGACGGCGACAGGTGGGATTTTAATCCCAGCACCGAAGACGCCCGAACTCAATACGACGCCGGCCGGGTTGACCTTCGTTCAATTCGTACAGCAGCTGCTCGTCGGCCTCTCGACGTTTCCCGGCAACCTCGTGCGCCCCGAGTGGCAGCGCGAGCCCGCGAAGCAGCCCGACATCAACACCGACTGGCTCGCGTTCGGGCTTGGACAGGCGCAGGCCGACTTCAACTCTTATATCGCGATCGAGACGGCGGAAGATCTGCCGGCTCCGAGCCTCCAGCGAAAAGAACTCGTCCCGGTCAGCATCTCGGTCTACGGCCCCAACGCCTACGACAATATCGGACTGATCCGCGACGGTTTCCAACTTACACAGAATCTGGCGTCGCTTCGTCAAGCCAACATCGGCTTCATCGGCGACGCGCCGGCGATTCACGTCCCGGACTTTTTCAACGAGCGATGGTACGACCGCTGGCGCATGGAGATCCAACTCTCCCGCGTCGTCAAACGGGTATACCCGCTCCTCTCGTTTGTTTCGGCACAGGGCACGATCTACACCCAGACAGCAGCAGATCAAAACTACGAACTGCCCTTTGCGGCGGAGGAAGAAGCATGAAACTACTCTTGTTTATATTATCTTTTGTATTATGCGCGCCCGCCTTCTCGGCGTCGCTCGCGCCTACGAAGGCGATGCCGGTCGAGAAAGTCCTGGTGCTTTCGACGGCTACCATCACCGGGACCGCAGCCTCGGGCACGATAAAGCTCGACACCAATCCCGGCGACACCGACACGATCACTCTGAACGGCACCACGGTCACCTTCGTGGCCGTGGTGCCCGGCGCTAACGAAGTGCAAATTGGCGTAGACGTCGCGACGACTTACGCAAGCCTCCTAGCGTTCTTACAAGCTTCGGCGGACACGCAGATCGTAAAGTGTACCTACGCGACGATCGCCACGAATCAGCTGAGAGCGACGTATAAGACCCTCGGCGTCGCGGGCAACTCCTTCACGCTCGCGAAATCGAGCACGCACATCACGCTCTCCGGAGCGGCCCTCGCCGGCGGCACCGCCACGCAGACCGTAAGTACGATAAATACGAACGGCCTCACCTTGGTGGGAATTCAACTACCGGCAGCGTTCACCAGCACGACTCTTACGTTCAATGCCTCGATCGACGGATCTACGTGGCAGCAGGTGTACTCGACGACTTCGGGTACGGCTCTCTCCTATACGGTCGCGCAAGGTCGCTACATCGCGATAGATCCGGCTCCGTTTTACGGCGTCAAGTACCTTCAAATCAAAACTGGTTCGGATGAGACTGCCGCGCGCACTCTTACCGTTTCACTGAAAGGATTTTAACCATGCTATCAGTCAATAGACTTATCAGAGTTACGGTCAGTGTCGGCGCGGCTCCCGCAGTCGGACGCGATTTCAACACTCTCTGTATCGCCGGCGATTCCGATGTGATCTCCGGCCTCGAACGCCTCCGTTCGTATTCGTCTTATGAAGCCGTCGCGAACGACTTCGGCGTGGCCGCTCCCGAGAGCGAAGCCGCTGCTCTCTACTTCGGCCAGGTCCCTCAACCGACGTCATTGATGGTCGGTCGATGGATCGCGTCTGCTTCGCACGGGTTTAACCTCGGCGCGATCTTGACCGCGAACCAACAGCTACTGTCCAACTGGACCAGCATCACGACGGGAGCCTTCAAGGTCTCGATCGACGGCGGAGTTCTCACGGCGGTTACGACGTGTGATTTCTCAGCCGTCACGAACCTGAACGGCGTCGCATCCGTGATCTCCGCGCGCTTGACGGCGGCATTGCTCGCTGCGACCTGCGTATGGACCGGCTCGGCCTTCAAGATCATCTCGGACGCAACCGGAGCCGGCGCGTACGCCTCGGGCTTCATGTCGATCTCGGGTCAACCGACGGCGGGCGATTCCTTCACCGTCAACGGCACCGCCGTTACCTTCGTGGCCTCGAGCCCCGTCGGAAACCAAGTCGTCATCGGCGCCGACGCTGCGGCCACGATCCAGAACTTGCTGACCTTCCTGCAGCAATCGTTAAACGCCAATATCGACGACGCGACCTACGCGTTGAACGCCTCCAGCAACCTGAAGATCGACGTGATCGACAAGCTGCCCGGTACCGCCGGCAACTCGTTCTCGCTGGTCAAATCCGGTTCGAACCTCGCAGTATCGGGAGCGACCCTCTCGGGCGGCGTCCAGCCTTCGTCGGTAGGATACGTAGTATCGCCGGCCTCGGGCGCGGACATCTCCACGCAACTCGGCCTGACCGCCGACGAAAGCCAAGCCCTGGTGAGCGGATACGCAGCGGAGACCCCGGTGCAAGCGGCGGCAGCGCTGGCCGCGAAGTCCACCATCTGGTACGGCCTGACCTTCGCGGCGACCACCGCGATCACGTCGGCTCAGTACCTCTCGGTCGCGGACTTCATCGAGGCCCTTTCGGTGACCCGCATGCTCGGTATCTCGACGAGCGATACGGGCTGCCTCTCTTCCCTGGTCACGAACGACATCGGGTCGCTGGTTGAAGCAGCGGGCTATAACCAGACATTCGTTGACTACTCGTCCTTTGAACCCTACGTCGCAGCGTCGATGTTCGGTCGTATGTTCTCCGTCGACTTCGACGCGCAGAATTCGACGATCGAGTTGATGTACAAGCAGATGCCGGGAGTGCAGGCCGAGAATCTTTCCGAAGATCAGGCCAACGCCCTGCAGGCGAAGAACATCAACGTCTTCGTCGGGTACGATAACGACACGTCGATCATTCAGTACGGCACGATGGGCTCCGGCAACTTCATCGATGAAGTGTGGGGTCTCGATTGGTTCCAAAATGCCGTGCAGACCGCCGTCTACAATCTCTTCTACACCGCGACGACGAAGATTCCGCAGACCGATGCCGGTCAGAATCAGATCTCGAACGCATGTGGAAAAGTCTGTGGAAATCAGCCCGGAGGCGCGGTGTGGAACGGCCTCGCCGGCCCCGGCGTCTGGAACTCCTCGACGGTGTTCGGAAGCCTCACCACGGGTCAGTACCTGCCTCTGGGGTACTACATCTTCGCGCCGTCGGTTGACCTGCAGAGCGAAGCTGACCGCGCGGCTCGTAAGGCCCCGCCCACACAGATCGCATTGAAATTGGCCGGCGCGTTCCAAGAAGCGGACGTGATCGTAACCGTAAACCGTTAAGGAGTGACCGATGACCGCATATAGTTTTCTCAATATTGTCGCAGCGATCGCCGGTCCCGGCATCGCCCTCAACCTCGGTGCTGGTGCCGCGGTTGCGGAAGAAGGTATCTCGATCGCGCCCAGCGAAGACAAGAACTCGATGGTGATCGGTGCCGACGGCGCCGGCCAGCATACGTTGATCGCGTCAAACGGAGGCTTGCTCACGATGCGCTTCCTGAAGACGTCGCCGACGAACGGGTTCCTGCAGCTGGCGTACGACTTCCAAGCCGCGAGCTCGGCGCTCTGGGGCCAAAACCTCATCACGATCGCCGACACCGCGCGCTTGGAACTGACGACCTGCCAGTCTTGCGCGTTCAAGAAGAAACCCGAACTTGTCTATGACAAGGCCGGCCCGATGATCGAGTGGACTTTCGACTCCCTCGCGATCAACTCGGTTCTCGGTATCAAGTAGATTAGGGGCTCGAGATGACGAACGAGTTCAAAATCGGTGATAAGAATTTCAAGATCGGAAAGCTCGATGCTTTCCGGCAGTTCCATATCGTACGCCGGATCTCTCCGCTTCTCGCCGAGGTCATGCCGTCTATCGCGAGCATGAGCAAGGCTGCGAAGAACGCGGACAATCTGACGGAAGACGAGAAGCTCGACGAGTTCGCCAAGATCGCGCAACCGATTCTGGCGGGCCTCTCGAAGCTCTCCGACGCGGACGCGGACTACGTGCTCTACCGACTTCTCAGTGTGGTGGAGGTCGAGCAACCGCAGTTCCGTACCTGGGCGAAGATTGCGACCGACACCGGCTTGGTGATGCAGGACCTCGAACTCCCGGTGCTGCTGCAAGCGGCCGGCCGGGCGTTGATGTTCAACCTGTCCGGTTTTTTCGCTTTACTCCCCCAAAAGTAACCCTCGGGGGAGGAGACACAGATGGGGTCGAGTGGGTTAGACTGGTCGATGATGAAGACTGGCTGCTCCGCCCGGCGATCGAAGGGATTTGCAAGTATGAGAGCTTGAAGGACGCAACCCTCGATCTCGAAGACGTCGCGCGCATGAATGCCGCGCTCGACGTAAAGGCCGAGAACGAGAAGCGCTGGAGGAAGGCGCAGGAGAATAAGTAATGGCTCAGACCGACGGCGACATCATAAAATCTTTCTTGGTGGGCCTCGGCTTCCAGGTCGACGAGAAGTCGCTGCGTATCTTCAACTCCGAGATCGCAAAGTCCGCAACCCGCATCACCGCCCTCTACACCGCCGTCAACGCTTTCGCCGGCGCAATCGTATTCGCTTTTTCAAAAATCTCTGAAGGGTTCGAGGAGATGGGGTACCAGTACCACATCGTCGCGCCCGCAATAAACAAAGCCATAGTTCTCCGGCGGGAACTGATGAAGGCGTACGGAGCCGCCGGGATAAACATACGAAAGACGATCGTCGACTCGATAAAGCTGAACATGTCGCTCACCAAGACGAAGTTCGCTTTCGAGGCGATCTATAAGTCCGTGGCGTCAAGGTTTTTTGGAGAACTCACCAGGCAGTCAGACGCCTTTCGGAAACGCCTCTACGAGAATATGCCGTACATTATTAACGCGCTCGAGAAGCTCGTGAAGGTTACCTTCAAGGCCTTCAAAGCCGTAACCATCCTCGGTGGTCGAGTTTGGTCAATTCTCTCGCGTGTGTACGATTTCTTCGTTACGCTGCATAAAGCCACGGACGGTTGGTCAACCATCGTCATCGGGTTGGCCGCAGCATGGAGGCTGCTCAATTTAGCTTTCATCGCGACCCCGCTCGGAGCCCTCCTGACCGGATTCGTCGCGCTTCTCGCGTTGTTCGATGACTTCAAGACTTGGCAGGAGGGCGGTAAGTCGCTCTTCGACTGGTCTTCGTTCGTGCCGGTAATCAACGCCGTGACCTCGGCCCTGCTGGGCATGAAGAAGGTCCTCGACGGCGTGTTCACGGTCATCTTCGAAGTCGGCGGCGCGATCTACGAATACTTCTCGGGCAACAGCTTCGCCGCCATCGAGCATCTGAAAAACGCTTTCCAGGGACTCGGCACCATCGTCAACGGCGTATGGGATACGATCAAGGGGCTCGCCTCCTCGATCGGCGCTCTCGGAACCTGGGGCGGGGGCCTCTACGAGAAGTTCTTCGGCAACGGGCAGACGCCGCAGGCGTTCAATCCGCAGCAGACCGCGCCTCTCGGGTCGACACCGCCTCCGGGCCGACAGACGACGAACGCCAACATGCAGACATCGATCAATATCACGGGCTCGCCGAACGCCGACGCGACCGCGCGCCTGACGGCCCAGCAACAGCAGAACGTGAACCGTGACTTCGTTCGCAACTTGAAAGGGGCGACTCGTTGAGTTTTCTAAGCCAGCCGCTTCAGGATATTCTTCTCAAGCCCTCGCGTAAGCTCGGCAACATCGCCGTACAGGTCGTCGTCAATGAGCAGGCGACCGATACGCTGACCATCACGAAGCAGCCGGTCCAGCAGGGCGCGAGCGTCACCGACCACGCCTACATGGAACCGACGACCTTCTCTCACACGATATATTTCTCGTCCGGCTCGACGACCCTCGGCTTCTTCGGCGCCAAGTCGCTCGACCAGATCTATCAGGAACTCCGGACGCTGCAGTCGTCGGCGATTCCCTTCGATATTGTCACGCCGAAGCGCATTTACAAAAGCATGTTGATGGCGTCGCTCACGCAGACGACCGACAAGCTCACCGAGAACTGCCTCGCGATCCACGCGACGTACCAACAAGTCATCTTCGTGCCGGTGCTCGCGACGACGGTCCCTCGCATAAATCAAAAGAATCCGGGCTCGAACGGAGCCACGCAAAACGGCGGCTCGAAGTCGGCCCTCTTCACTCTCTTCGGAGGCGGATAGATGACGAGCTTCCTTATTCCTCTGGTGAATATTCCGCAGCAGTTCACGATCGACCTCGCCGGCGTCACGTATACACTTGTAAACAAGTGGAACGACATCTCGCAAGGCTGGATTCTCGACATCCTCGACGGCTCTCAGAACCCCATCGTATGCGGCATTCCCTTCGTGACCGGCACCGATCTCCTCGCCGGCCTCGAGTACCTCGGCATCAATGGCGAGCTTATCGTCTACACGAACGGCGATCAGTGGGCGGTCCCGACGCTGAACAACCTCGGCGTCGATTCAAACCTCTATTTCCAAACGGACGCGGTAGATGGCTAACCAAGTCGTAGTGCCCGAAGGCGCATCAGCCCAGCCCGAGAACAACCTCCAGTACCGGAGGCATTTCTCTTTGATCGTGACGGGCACGAACATCGACGGGCCGAACGGTCTCGATCTCTCGGCTCTCCACTGTAAATTCTCGGTGAAGCGCTCGAGCAATATGACTCCGAACTGCGCCGACATCCGCGTCTATAACCTCGATCAGAACACGGCGCTGAAAATCAAAAAGCAGTACACCCAGGTCATCATCCAGGGCGGATACAACTCGAACTTCGGCGTCATCTTCAAGGGCAACATCAAGCAGGTCATCATAGGCCGGGAGTCGGCGACCGATACGTTCATCGACCTCAACTGCGGCGACGGCGATCTCGCTTACAACTACGCGGTCGTCAACACCTCGATCGCCAGCGGAAGCTCGATGGCGGACCAACTGAAACAGATCACGGCCCCGATGACCTCTCTCCAGACCGCCCTTGGTGGGACTCAGCCGGAGTTCCAGCCGACGATTTTACCTAGAGGGAAGACGCTCTGGGGCACATCGCGCGACTATCTCCGTACATTCGCGCAGCAGAACGATCTCACGTGGTCGATCCAGAACGAGCAAGTCGAGTTCATCCGGCAGCAAGGGTACGCGCCCGGCGAGGCAGTCGTGCTCACCAGCAAGACGGGCATGATCGGGACGCCGCAACAGACCAATATCGGCGTCAACGTGGTCTGCCTTATGAACCCGCTCATCAATCCCGGCCGGCGAATCAAGATCGACAATGCCTCGGTCGCGCAGCTGAAAATCGACCTCGGGAATCCGAAAGACCCGGTGAACCTGGCCCCTCCGCTGACCGCCGACGGCGTGTACTACGCTCTCGTGATCGAGCAGCAGGGCGATAACCGCGGCCTCGATTGGTATTCGAAAGTCATCTGCTGTACGGTGAATCCGTCGACGAACCCCATCAACAGCGTACCAGTGAGTTACGGACCATGAGCGAAGATCCACGGCAGTACCTCAACGATAACGAAGAAGGCACGCGGCTTGCGCAAGACGGCCATCAGGCGCGTATCTGGACGGCGATGCCTGGCATCGTTCAGTCGGTCGACCTCACGAAGATGACCTGCGTAGTTCAACTCGCGATCCAAGGTCGCGCCGAGCAGTCCGACGGAACCCTTGTATACAAAAACATTGCACTCCTCCAAGATGTGCCGATTGTATTCCCGCGAGCGGGAGGGTTTACGATTACCTTCCCGCTCGCGGCGGGCGACGAAGTGCTCGTCGTCTTCGCTTCTCGCTGCATCGATGCTTGGTGGCAGAACGGCGGGTACGAGAACAAGCCGATGGAATTCCGAATGCACGACCTCTCGGACGGCTTCGCGATTCCGGGGCCGAGTTCGCAGCCGAAGAAGATCGCGGCCATCTCGACGACTGAGATCCAGATCCGAAACGACTCAGGTGACACGTATCTCTCGATCGTGAAGGCCACGAAGAAATTCGGCATGAAAAATCCGACGACCGATCTCAAGACCATAATGACCGATCTCGAAAGCGCGTTGAATACGTTTGCGACGACGCTCGCGGGATACGGCGGGGGCGGAGCGCCGGCGACCCAAGCGCAACTGCAAGCCCCCGGTGCGGCCTTGCAAGCGGCGCTGGTGCCGATTCTGACCAACATAGGAGCGCTTCTCAAATGAGGGTTAAACAACTATCGCCTACGGGTGACTATACGTTCGGCAACTCGCAACTCAATTTCCTCGCGAACTCGCCAGAGTGCGTGGCCCAGGTCGTCTATACGTCGCTGCTTCTTTGGCTTGGTGAATGGTACCTCGATCTGACCGTCGGCATGCCGTGGGTCCAGGGCGTACTCGGAAAGCACAACCAGGCAACCGCCGACGTCACGGTGCAGGATTACATTTTAGGCGTTCAGGGCGTGACCGCAATTGAAACTTACACGAGCATAGCTCAGACTGAACAACGTAAATACCTGGCGACTTCGAGAATCGACACCCTCTACGGGCCGACGGATCTCGACGTCACGAACCAGCGAGACCTCTAGGGAGCGAAGATGACCGTTGCTGATTTGGTATATATCGATTCGACCGGCTACCACTACGCGGACTATCCGACGTTCCTTCAGTTCGTGCAGGACCAGTACCGCGGCATCTACGGAGCCGACGTCTACCTCGGCCCCGATTCGATGGACGGACAATGGACCGCGATTCTCGCTCAGGCACTATACGACACGGCCCTGACCGGATCTAAAACCTATAACTCATTCTCGCCGACGACGGCTCAGGGCGTAGGTCTCTCCCGAGTGGTGAAGATCAACGGCCTCAGACGGAACGTACCCACCAGATCGACTGCGATCGTGACGATCACGGGTACCGCCGGCACCGTCATTCTGAACGGTATCGTGGCGGATAGCTTAGGGCAGCAATGGGCGCTGCCGGCGTCGGTCACGATTCCGCCCGGAGGCGACATCGATGTGACCGCGACCTCGACGGTCGACGGCGCGGTTCAGGCCGAAGCCTCGACGATCACCGTCATCTCGACGCCGACACTTGGCTGGCAGTCGGTGACCAACTCGAGTGCTGCGACTCCCGGAGCTCCGGTCGAACAAGACGGCGAACTTCGTTTGCGTCAATCGGTATCGCAGGCTATCCCGGCTCAGACCGTGATCCAGGCGACTCGTGCGGCACTCGCGAATCTCTCGGGCGTTACCGAAGTCCGCGCGTACGAGAACGTCACCGACATCACCGACGGAAACGGTCTGCCCCCGCACTCGGTCTGCTTCATCGTTCAGGGCGGCGACGTCACCGACATCACGAACACGATCGGTCTATATAAAACTCCCGGCACGAACACTTTCGCGACCGGCCCGAACTCGCACGCCGAAACTTATATCGACCCGGCGGGCTTGCCAGTCCCGATCAACTTCTACAGCCCCGGTATCGCCGCAACCATCGGCGTGCAACTCACCATCAAGGCGTTGACGGGCTGGGACTCGTCGTTCGAGACGCCGATCGCAGCGGCGGTTGCGGAACTCGTCGCGAGCTTCGGCATCGGCGGAACCGTGGTCTATACGCAGATCTTCGTGTCGGCTTACAACGCAGCACCTATCCCTGGCACCTATTATGTGCAGGGCGTTCAGATTCAGAAGAACGGCGGCGGATTCGCTGCCGCGAATATTATTTTGGACTTCAACGAGATACCGGAGTGCGATCCGAACGCCGACATCGTATTCGTGATCGTTTAAAGGGAGAGCCGTGGAAATTCAGGATTACCTAAATCTCGTCACGTCGGAGTACAAGAACCAGCCGAAGTTCAATGCCATGCTGTCGTTCATGGTCTCGGTGCAGGTTCAGGTGCAGAAGCTGATGAACCAGATGAGCGGCGAGGCGCTTCCTTCGCTTTTCGATCTCTCGACTCCGCCGATAGGAAACCAACTCGACATCATCGGCCAGTGGGTCGGAGTCTCGCGCACCGTGCATATCCCGGTCTCGGACGTCTACTTCACCTGGGACAGCACTTACGAGAAGGGATGGGACTACGGTCAGTGGCAGCCGGCGGACGCTCCGTCGACGATCACTTCGCTTCCGGATGACGTTTACCTGAATCTGATCTTGGCGACGATCGCTGCGAACAACTGGGACGGCACGACGACAGGCGCGTACGCGATCTGGGCTCAGGTCTTCCCGGCGTTCCGAATTCTTATCCAAGACAATTGCAATATGACCTACAACCTCGGCATCGTCGGCGGCATCGTCGACTCTTTGACGCTAGCCCTCATAACTGGTGGGTATATACATCTGCGCCCCGAGGGCGTTCGCATCGATAAGTACTTTGTGCCCGTTGACTCAAATCCGGCCTTCTGTTGGGATGTGGAAACTACACTAGCAAAAGGCTGGGACGAAGGCTCTTGGCTCAGAGAACTCGCACCGACTTAAAAATTTAAAAGGAGTGGCCCATGCCAACTAATAATTTCGTCCCGTTCTGTAACGAAAACACCGGCACCAACCTGCCGACGCAAAACGCCTACATCGCCGATCCGAACCTGCCGATCGGGAACCAACCCGGTATCGCGAGTTCGGCGTTCAACAACAAGGCGCTTCGTCAAGGGACGACGATCGCAGCCGTCCTCGCTCAGTACGTGAGCGACACGCAAGCGATCGACATGCTCGATAACCAGAACACCGCCGATCACGCGAATCCGCCGGCGCTGTTGAAGGGCCTCGAGGCCGCTCTCAGACGTCTGACTCCGGTGATCACCGATTACACCTCGGGCTCCGGCAACCACAATTTGTCATACAAGTTTTTCATCACGAATCCCTCGGTTGCTCCGACCGCTGGCGCGACCTATTCCGACGGCACGACGACCTATACGGTGAAGACGACCTACGTAAACAACACCGAACTCCATGCAACCGGAGGCACCGCTCCGGCGGTGACGGCGGGAACCCTCACCAAGACTGGTGGAACGGGAGACGCGACGCTGACCTTCTACGCTTACAGACGACCTCTGACGATGAAGGTGAAAATATGGGGCGGCGGCGGATCCGGCGCGGGCGGCGGTGTGGCCACTCCCGGTAACGGTACTGCGGGAAATGCTTCGACTTGGGGGTCCTTATCAGCTGGCGGCGGTGCTGCGGGCACCTGGAGTGTTTCTGGCGGCGGCGCAGGCGGAACGAATACTTTTTCTGGAAACGGTTTTGAAACTCCGGGAGGAGCGGGACAAGGGGGCTGCTACATAAATAACGCCGGGGTGGACATCGGAGGCGCCGGCGGACGGGGCGGCGATAGCTTCGGAGGCGGCGGAGGCCCTGGGGGCTCGGTTTCAAGCGCTGGCCAGAATGGACGCGCCAACTCAGGCGCTGGAGGCGGCGGAGGCGGCGCTTATTCAAGCGGCGGTACTCCAGTAAAGAGCGGTGGAGCCGGCGGAGCCGGCGGTTACATCGAAGCCGATATTTCCAACCCGTCTTCACAGTATGCATATGCTGTGGGGGCCGCGCAGACGTCGGTCGGATCGGGAACAGGGGGCGGAGCTAACGGAGGTCAGGGAGCTGCGGGCCGTATCATCGTTTACGAGAGCTATCAATAGTGGAACCTACGAAGGCCGCGCTCGACATACCGAAAGAGGTCTATTACGTCGCCGGGGTTTTGCTTCTCGCAAACCTCGGCACGATCGTGTCGATCATGTTCGCGGCCTTCAAAGCCGTCTGGTGGGCGTCGAAGCTCGACTCGAAAGTCGACGAGGCCCGCGCGACGGCAGTCAGAGCTCATAAACGAATCGATACGCTCGAGCGCGAAGACTCGGGCGAGACCGACGGGCCGAGTGCGTGACCAATCTCGACGTCGCCTTCCATTACCTCATCGAATTTAGCGAAGGCTGGGAATACGTCAACGATCCCGACGACCCCGGCGGACCCACCAAGTTTGGAATCACAAAGAAAACCTACGAGAACTTCTTCGGCGTCTGCGTTCCTGATCGCGAGATCGAACTCATGTCGCCGGCGATCGCGAAGCAGATATACGCTGCGGAGTACTGGGCTCCGCTCGCTCTCGGATGCGTTCAGAACCTGGGTTTTGCAGTCGCATTTTTTGATACGTGCGTGCTCTATGGGGTTAGAACCACTGGGCTTATGATCCAGCGGGCACTCAGCCGGGGCGGCGCCACGCTAAAGTTAGACGGCATTATTGGCGATAAATCCTTGGGATTCATAAATCTCGCAGGAGGTGGCTCGCCGTCCGCACAGCTACAACTTATGAAAGCCTTCCAAGGCCAGATCATGGATCGCATCGATGCGGTCATCGTCGCCAAGCCGACAAGCGAAAAATATCGCCGGGGCTGGACGAATCGGGCCGATCGCCTTTTGAACCTACTCGACGAAGAGTACGTCAATAAACTCAAAAACCAAGTTACCCAGGAGTTGTCATGAAGAAATGTATGATCTACGCCGGTCTCGCTTTCGCGCTGACTTTCGCGTGCGCTAAGGTCGCGCACGGACAAGACGCAGCTTCCGCAGTCCAAGCGCAAGTCGCGAGCTCGCAAGTACCCGTCACCGTTCAACCCGCAGTCGCCGATGCGCCGGCAGCTGTCGTAGTTCCGGAGCCGGCCGCACCGCCCGAGTGGGCGACCGAAGTCCTCCTCTCCGTCTCGAAGCTGCCCGTGATCGGCCCGTACGTTTCCAAGGCGCTGCTCTATCTCGGCATCCTCGCGGCTCTTCTTACCACTCTGGTGGGCGCGGCCTTGAGCATCCTCGCGACGCTGAAGACCGGATTCAACTGGGCCGGCCTCGACAAAGCGTCGGCGGCCATCGAAGCTTTCCGTAACGGCAAAATCGTCTATTGGCTGACGTACTTCTCGAACTTCAACGCCAAGAAGAAAAACGTCGCATGAAGCTGATCTTGCTGTTTCTCACGTCGCTGCCGGATCTCATCAAGCTCCTGCAGATCATCGACAAGACGATTCAGAAGGGCGAAACTGATAGGAAGGTGAAGGATGACCTCAAAGTGCTACATCAAGCGTTTGCCGATAAGGACGGAGCCAAAGTCACCGCTCTGTTCATGGGCGAAGCTCCTCCTGACGATATTCCTCGCAAACAGCCTTAGCGGCTGCTCGACGCTCTTCAGATCGGAGAGCGTCGATACCAGATTCGACGGCAAGTGGCAGGCCTGCGAGATCGTTCCGCAAAAGCCGCTCATGTGCCTCGACGAGCCGGACACCGGCAAGCTTTTAAAACTCTTACGCCAATGCGGGAGCCCACGTCCATGAACTGCATCTACCTCGGCTTTGTAAACCAAAACCCTGCGTTAATAATCATCGGCTTTGTAAACCAAACGGAGGCCACGAAGATCGTAGGCCTCGTCAACTGCGAAGAGGAGTAACCCTATGACTTGCCCGCAACCCGCCGGCCCCTTCACCATCTTCACCGGCGACGCCAAGACGCTGCCCCTTCGGATCGCCTACGCGAGCGGGCTTCCGGTCGACATCACCTCGGCTTCCGAGATCGTCGTCAAGCTCCCGAACGCCGACGGCTCGTTCACGCTGCTGAAGCTTACCGAGTCGAAAGTCGCCATCGTCTCGCCGGGAACCCTCGGCCAGATCACGGCGCCGATCACGGCCCTCGTCTCGGCGGCGCTGAACATCGGCGAACTCCAAGACATCGACGTGACGTTCACCATTGGTGGGAACCCTTTCACGGTTCGCTTCTACGGCGCGCTCTCCGTTTTCGAGAACACCTAAAAATGGATTACTCGAAGTGGCTCGACGAGAAGGGGTACCCCGGATGCCGGCAAGACGACGGCTCGTGGGACGGCGGCGACACTGCGGCCATCCTCGGCACGATCATGGCGCTTTCGCCGGCGCTCACGGAACTGATCGTGAAGCCGCTGCCGGAAGCCTGCCCCTACGACGTCGTATACCATCAGCCGCTTCGCCATCCCGACCGCAAGAAATGGTACGGTCTCCCACATCGGTACTCGCGCGACCAGCTGATCGCGATGCTTTGCGGCGCGATGATGGCCGGGGTCGCCCTCGATAACGTCTTCCGCGCGCACCGGGAGCGCTGGTTCGTGACGGCCTGGAACACCCGTAAGAACGGCGTCGTCGAGACCCCCTGGAAGTTCCCGGACATTTGCGGCCCCGAGGTCTGGGCGCTCTGGATTCGTTTCTATAAGCCTTGGTGGGGCTGGTTCGTTCTGACCTTCCTGGACGTCGAGACGCTCGTCGGCGCGATCACCTGGCGGTGGTTCCAGCCGAAGACGAACCAGATCTGCCGCAACCATATGCTGGTATCCTTCGTCATGCGACGGAGACAGCCCTCCCTGCTCACGCCGTTCATCCAAGCTATCAACGATTACCCCGAGATGATCGCGCGCTGGCGGGCCTCTAATGAAGCCACAGGCGAGTTTCCGACCGCCGACCTCTTTGCTGATTTCTTAGGCATCCCGAAGCCCTAGACCCCGCTGCATACGGTATGCATTTATGCGGCGCTCCTGCATAATATATTCCGGACGTTCCCGGTTGCTTTTTAAAAGCAACTCCTGCGACGATTCGGATGTGGGGGCGCTCCGCCGAGCCATAAAAAGCGATGAAAGTGGGGCGTTTTCTTTTAGAGAGTCAAAGCCGTGGTTGCCCGAAAGGCGTGTACGGCTTCCACCGATCATACTCCTGCCTGATCACGAGCCGCGCCGGCACCGTAAAAAACCAACAGCCGACCGCCTGAGTACACCAAGTTCCCTTCAATACCGCCTTCCGCCCGTCATCGTCGAACGATACCTTCGAGACGCAGAAAAAGACGTCGATACAATTCTCGTGCTTCCAGTAGATAGTGCCGCTCCGGCGTCGGTCGAATTTCATTAGAAGTTGCTGCTCCCGTTTACTAGAAGATACTGCAGTCGTTCGCATATAAAAGCGATCCAAACCACCGAAACTACAGTCGATCACATATAAATTTTTACTAGAGGTTAGTGGTACCCCGGCACGAGACCGTGACGGATTCGCTCCATGTAGCTCTGAAGAATAAGGTCCTGGGTCAGCGACGCGCAGTCGTCGCAAGTCAGCACCTGGATGATTCCGCCCTTGCGCTCGATCCGGTGCACGGTCCAGCGGGGTTCTCCGAACTGCGCGGCTCGCACCTCGATCTCGAGCAGATCGCCCTCGACCCCACAGACGTGACACTGGCAATAATGATCTGGTTTCTTCTCAGTGTCGGTCACGGGATTCGCTCTCGAGAATGGTGAGGTTAGCCTTTGCGGTACCGAGGACCTGACCAACCCTTTGCGGAGATAGGCATGTCCGTCGCCCACGGCGGGGGGTCGCAGAGGATGTCGACGAACTCTTCCGTCGAACCCGTGCCGATTTGTTTTTCGGTAATCCCCTCGTCATGCACCATCAAGAGACCGCGATACCCGCGCTTCTCGAGCCTCACCATGCCTGGCATCATAAGATCGCGCGCGGTCGCTTGGGTAATATTTTCGGCGAGCGTGCCGCCCCATGTCCGCTCGAGCGCCCACTTCTTCGTCTTGGAATTCACGCCCCAAAACTCCAGTGTCTCCATGGGGTTCGACGTCTTCGTGACGAGTATATCCTCGCCGGTTTTCTTGTCGGTCTCGATGACTTCGTATGTACGCACTCGCCACGCGAGGTGCGGGTCGGCGTAGGCGAGCCGGCGTCCGCTCGGCAACTCGACCCAGAGGAAGCGCACACCCCCATAGTACCGGCGGGGGTCGTAGATGAACTTGCACCGGCCGGCCGTGCGGATTCCTCCGCGGCGGACGACCTCGATCGCGGCGGCCTCGTACGCTTTCCAGAGATCCGGCACCGCCGGATTCGCCTCGCGGTAGCTCTTTACGGCCTCTCTGGACTGTTTCAACGAGAGCTTCAGCCGGTACATATCCCACGCGGTCTTCTGAAACTTCGGGCCGCCCATTCCGAAGCCGCAGCCTAAGATCTGGGCCTTGCCGAGTTGGCGCTCGTCGCCTTCCTCGGAGATCGCGATGTAGGGCTTCCCGGTGTTCGCGGCGGCTTGGTATCTATACGGGTCGAGGTCACTCCGTAAGACCTTGAGGCCGGGCTCGTTCTCCGCCAACCACCAGAGGACGGCGACTTCGACCTTCGAGAAGTCGGCCACGAAGAGTTCGCAGCCCTCGCTCGGTATGATCATGTTCCGGAGCAGCGCCGAGAAGAGAACGCCGAGCGACTCGCCGTAGAGAAGATGCAGCATATCTTTGTCGAGCTCGATGACGTTTTCGACCGCGGCGTACGGACGGTCCTTCGACATCTTGATCAGCCCGCGCGGGAAGTTATGGGGCTGAACCCCGGTGCCGGTATCCCGGCCCGTCGAGGCCCCGTGGTATAATAATATATCACGCACGCGATCGTCGGCGTTCGCCCGATCGAGGAAGGACTTGTACTTCTTCGTCGACGCCATCGAGAGGGCTTTGCGGATCTCGAGGAGCTCCCGCATATCGTCGGTCAAGCCGAACCCGTTCAGCGCGTCCTCGACGGTTTGTTTACGGAGGTTCGGAAGCTCGACGCCCTCGAGCGCCAAGAACTCGAGTATGGACTTCACGGCGCCGGGCTTCGTAATCAATCCCATGGTGAGCGTGTCGAGATCTTTAAGCCGCGCCTTCGACTCGATCTCCATGATGTCCGTGATCTTCCGTACCGTCGGTACGTCGATGCGGAGGCCCCGCCAATTCAGCATCTGATTCTGAAACCAGATTTCCTGTTCGCTCGGGATGAGATCGGGCAGGGCGAGGTCGGCGAGTTCTTCGGTGCGTACGTCGATCTTGCAGTACCGATAAAGCGTCTCGAACACTTCCGGATGCGTCCAGGGCTCGATGAATACCGGCGGCGCGTCCGCACTCGCGATCAGCTGCTTCTTGGCACCTACGCGCTTACCGGCTGCGACCTCGGCCCGCGCCTTCGCCCAGGCGTTGTATTGTTTGGTGGGCTTACAGGTCGCCATCATCGCGACGTACCCGGCTTTATCCTTCTGGGTCGTGAGCTTCAAGACGGCGCCGAGGTCCTCAAGCTTTCGCGGGAGGGAGGCAGCGGCGGCTTTCGCAGCCGTGCATCGCCGCTGCCGTGGGGGAATCGCCGGCCATCCGTAACGGCGAACTAGGATATTGTCGTATATGCAGCGCTCGAAGAACGAGTTGTGCGCGCTGAATTGGTAGCCCTCGAGGATGAGCCCGATCCAGAGATCTTGCAGCTCCTTCGGCTGCTGCTTCCAGGGGCGATTGATCGCGTGGTAATCGAGGAAGTAGACCGTCGGCTCGCCTACGATCTTGAACGCGAGGCAGGTCGGCTTCGTCGTAGGGTCGAGTGAATACTTGTAGGCGCCCGCTTTCTTCAGGTCCACCATCGAGCGTGTCTCGAAATCCTTCGTCACTCGCTTTATCAGAAGAAATCCTCCTGCTCGCCATCGAGGACGAACATCGCGATATGCTGGCCGATACCGCGCCCGGGAGTTCCGTCCTCGATCGCGCACCACTTGACGTCTTTCAGATTCCTGACCTCTTTGAAGTTGGGATGAGTGAGCAGCATGAGAATCCATTTGTAAATCGGAAAGACGAGCACGACGCGCTTTCCTTTTTCGCTCTCGGCCATCGCTTTTCGGACCCACGCCGTCGGTCCCGAGAAGGGCGGATTGACGTACGTGCTCTCGCCCCACACGGCGGTCAGCCCGTCGAAGTCCTCGGGGCGGGGATAGGGGCAAGCGTCGAACGTGAAATCGAATTCTTTGGTGAGCGCCTCGAGAAGCTCCGGCGGAGTCAACCAGTAGTGTTTGCCGTCTTTGGCAGAGCCCTTACCTTCGCGTGGCATAGCCTAACAACCTTTCGAAGGCGATTTGGGCCTGGAGCGGAACCACTGCATTGCCCAGTCCTCTAAGACGGTTGCCCCGCAAGGGTACCCCATGAGCCACTCGACCCACATCGGGTTCAACGTCCCACCACCGATAGCGGTCGGGAGATCGACGCCATTCTTCCGGCCTCTCGCTTTCATCGCCGCTGCCCCCTCCGGCGTCCGAATCCCCTTCGTCCCGTCGGCGGCTCGAGGCGTCGGCCAGAGAAGCACTTGCTCGTTGAGAGGGCGAGAATTCTTGCCGTGAAGATTGCTCTTTCCTGATCGCCAATCGCGCGCCGTTGGCGTCGCCCATAAACCCTTCCGCGCCATCGTATCGAGCGACATCCGGACCTTGCCCGAACGCCCGGCACTCCCGCCCTGATTCGTGCCGTAGGAGTTTGCCGTCGGCGTAGGCAAGAAGGAACCATCGCTTTCGCAGATGGTGGGCTCCGACTTCGGCAGCGGATACAACGTCCCATCGACAGTCGTACCCGAGATCGGTAAGTGATCGAACCACAACGTCAAGTCCACGGGTTCGTATCGCCGGGACGTTCTCGAGGAAGATGAACGGCGGCTCGATTTCTTTCGCGAGTCGGTGGATCTCCCAATAAAGTCCGCTTCGCTTACCGTCCAGACCTCCGCCGCGACCCGCAGTTGAAATATCCTGGCAGGGGAACCCACCATAGAGGACGTCAATGCTTCCCAGAAAGTCTTCGCCTCGGAGTGTTCGCACGTCGTCCCAGATAGGAGCTGCGGGCACTTCCCCTTTGAACATTCGCGATAGGAGAACAGCCTGAGCATGGGGTTCATTTTCACAGTAGGCGCGCGGAACGACGTAGGGTTCCAGAGCTTCGGCGAGTCCGCCGATGCCGGAGAAGAGATCGAGTCCGTTGATTCGTCCTCGGCTAGATAGATCCACACGTGTATCTCCCTTGTGTATCGCGCTTGAACTTATGGGCGTCGAGGCGGCGATGCTCCCGGATGTGGTCTCCGCGCATTTTGATTTCTAGATTCTCGAAGCGGTTATCTGACCGGACGTGATTCTTATGGTGAACGCATTCGCCGGGGAGCATACGCCGATCGAGACGGCGTTCCATCACTAGGATATGCTCGCGAACGTATCCTCCCCGTCGCGGCCACTTGTGGTCCGGCGCGTAGACGTGAACGTACCCGTCGCGATCGACTCGTCGACCGCCTTTCCAAGCGGGATGGTCTTCGCGCTTTATACCGCCCCAGCCGCGCATCAGTTCTCCTGATCTTTCAGCGGACGACCGTCGAGACCGATCAACTCGGGCTTCGCCGGCATCATCAATGATTTGTCTTGCGGAGGCGGCGGGGGTTCCTCGATCTTCTCGCCCTCTGGTACGGCGTCGAGTTCGTACTTCTCGCGGAACT
>JAOUEV010000091.1 GCA_029858565.1 Nitrospirota bacterium
TCGACCACATCCACCCCGGCGACCGGGACCGGATCCAGGAAGGCCTGCAAACGCTTTCCGAGAAGGGTCTTCACAGCCACGAATACCGGTTCCGGCACAAGGACGGCACCTACCGGTGGATGCTCGACCGCGTCCGCGTGGTGCGCAACAAAGAGGGCAGGCCCGTCGAGTGCGTGGGTTCGTGGATGGACATCACCGAGCGCAAAAAGGCGGAAGAGCTGCTCACCCGGTACCGGATACAGCTCGAGGAGATGGTGTCCGGCAGGACCCGGGAACTGCAGGACACCATCATGAAGCTCCATGAGGAGATCGACGAGCGGAAAAAGCTGACCGAGGAGCTCCACAGGAGCAAGCTGTTCCTGACCAACATCCTGAACAGCATCCAGGACGGCATCTGCGTCCTGGATGCTCACCGCAAAATCATGCTCGTGAACAATGCCGTGGCGAAGTGGGTGCCCGAGGCCGCGCAGATCGGGTTCCGGACCCATACCTGCGCAGACCTGTTCCACAAGCTCGGGAAATGCGACGACTGCATCGCCGATTCCCTGCTCGAAACCGGCCGGATGCGGACCCTGGTGTTCCCCGGCGGTGATGAGAAGGATAAGAAGTGGTTCGAGGTCCATTCCTATCCCCTGAATACCGAGGACGGAAGGAACGTCGGGCGCGTCGATTACATCCGCGACGTGACCGCCGCGAAGATCCTGGAAGAGCGCATCACGCACTACCAGGAACAGCTCCGCGCCCTCAACTACGAAATGGCCGCGCTCGAGAACCGTCAGCAGCGTCGTATTGCCCAGGAGCTGCACGACAGCATCCCTCAGACCCTTGCCTTCTGCAAAATGCGTCTGGAGTCCCTTGAGCAGGGGTGCGCCCCGCTTTCGTCCTGTGCAGACAGATCCACCGGCTTCAAGGAGATCTACGGTCTCCTGGACACCAGCATAGCGGAGGCGCGGAGCCTGATCTTCAAGCTCGCGCCCCCGGTGTTGTATGAGCTGGGGCTCGAACCCGCGGTCCAGCAGCTCCTGTACCAGTTCGGAAAGGTCCACCCCGTCGAATTCCACTTTGACGGCGCGGGACGCAGCGCGCCGATACAGGGTGAAGGCGCGGCGATCATGTACGGCATGGTCCGGGAATTGATCACCAACTGCATCAAGCACTCGGGTGCAAGCAGCATCGGCGTAACCGTCGGCAGGCGCGGCGGGGACCTGGTCCTCCAGGTCCGGGACAACGGGAAAGGTGTCGATCCGGCGTGCATCGGGCAGCGAATGCAGGCGGAGGGGGGCGGATTCGGCCTGTTCAGCATCCGTGAGCGCGTGCGCCACATGGAAGGCGTATTTGCCATTGAATGCAACGAAGGGGGCGGCGCGTGCGCAACCATCCGCATTCCCCTGAGGCAGCTGCAATAGACGGAATATCCTGAGCCATAGCCACGGGAGGAACCATGATCGACCTGATCATCGCAGACGACCACGCCATCTTTCGGCACGGGCTCAAAAACCTTCTTGCCCAGGAGCCCGACTTCCGGATCCTGGCGGAAGCGGACAATGGGCAGAAAGCGCTCCAGGACATTCGCGACCTGCGGCCCCACGTCGCGGTCCTCGACCTGTCCATGCCGTGCATGAACGGAATCGAAGTCGTCGCGGAAGTACGGCGCAACAAGCTGGCCACCCGCTGCATCCTGCTCACTGTGCATGACGACGCGGAAATCGCGGCAACGGCGATCCAGACAGGAACTGCCGGCTATCTCCTCAAGAATCATACGTTCCAGGAAATAAATCAGGCCATCAGAACCGTGGCCGGCGGCAGGAACTACCTCTCCCCGGAACTCATAACCCTTCTGGCGGATCAGACGCGCCTCGCTCAAGCGTCTCAACGCCTGACCCGTCGTGAGCAAGAGGTCCTGCGGCTCGTCGCGCAAGGCCTGTCGGCCAAGGAGATCGCCTCGAAGCTCGTTATCAGCGAGAGGACCGTTGATACCCACAAAACCCATATCATGAGCAAGCTGGACATCCACTCGACCCCCGCACTTATCAGCTATGCCCTCAGGAACAAGCTCGTGACCAGCGGCTAGCAACTCTTCGCGCTTGGGATCCTTCTGCCATCACGCTCCGCGCCGCGTCGGAAATGACACAGCACGTTGCCGCGCTTTACGCTGAATTGCGCTTTTCTGCAGATAATTCCTCCGGCCTGCGTCAAAGCGATGTTCGCATCACATCTTCCCACTGTTCTGTGTACAACTACGTAATTTACCTGACCGAAACCTACGGTATTGCAACGATGCAGCCGGCATGCATCTTTGCTATGTTCACTTGAGACCGGAACAGCATGACACCATGCTGTCAGTCATCAGGAGATTTATCATGAGAAAGATGAATTGCTGGGAATTTCACAAGTGCGGACGGGAATTGGGGGGGCATAACCGCGCGCAGGGCGTGTGCCCCACCGCGGTTCAGACAGCCTTGAACGGCGTGCATGGAGGCCTCCATGGCGGTCGGTCATGCTGGATCGTTTCGGGAACCTTGTGCGACGGAGAGCAGCAGGGTTCCTTTGGCGACAAGTTTCAGCGATGCGGACAGTGCAAGTTCTACCGGTTGGTGATGCAAGAGGAGGGCGCCCAATTCAACCTGTCGGCGGTCCTGCTGGGAAAACTCAAGGCCGGGCTGAAAAGAAGGACCGCTGATGCACGGGGCCCGGAGAACGGCGCCCTATGACGGAGCACACCGGCTCCTCGGCCGTGCAGCTGCGTTCGGCAGAACAGTATGCGCCGCACTCTGCCTCCGCGGACCCGCCGCAATTTCGCGGCCCATGGCCGGGCGCGGGGGCCGGGACCGATCCCGCGGTACTGCTCTCGACCCTCACGACCGTGCTGGACAACCTGGACGCGGCCGTGTACGCGTCGGACATGGAAACCCACGAGCTCCTGTACGTGAATCCCTATGTGCGAAAGGCAGTCGGATCGGGCATCAAGCCGGGAGCACGGTGCTGGCAGGTGCTCCAGAGCGGGCTGACCGGACCCTGCTCCTTTTGCACGAACAGCCGCCTGATCAACGCCAACGGGAAACCCGCGGGCGTTCACACCTGGGAATTCCAGAACACCGTCAACAGCCGCTGGTACTTCATCAGCGATCAGGCCATCCCCTGGATCGACGGAAGATTGGTGCGGCTGGAGATCGCGACGGACATCACGGCGCGGAAGCTCGCGGAGCAGGATGATGCCGTCACGCGCGACCTCCTGGAGCAAGGCATTCAAGAGCGGACTCGCGACCTGAAAGAGGAGATCGCGGAGAGAAAAAAAACGGAGGAGACGCTCCGCCGGAGCGAGGAAAACTACCGGACGCTCGTAGACACCATGCATGAGACCATGACGGTGCTCGCGGCCGACGGGACCGTTCTGTTCGCCAATGCGCGGACCGCGCTCAATTTCTGCAACGGCACGCCTGGTGACGTGATCAACAGGAACATCACGGAGTTCATTCCCCCGGAATCTGCGAAAAACCATATACGGGACTACAACGCGGTTCTCAGGGAGAGCCGCCCGTTGACGCGGGAAGTGCAGACAGTACTGCAGGGGCGGCGGCGCTGGTTTCTCAATACGCTGACGCCGGTCCGTTTCGGGGAATCGGGACAACCTGCGGTCCTTTCGATGTCCGTGGATATCACGGACCGCGTAGCCGCGGAGAAGTCGCTTCGGGAAAGCTGGCTAAGGTTCCGGCAGCTCGCCGAGAACGTCAACGAGGTCTTCTGGGTCCGGGACGCGGTCACGCGGGAAATCCTCTATATCAACCCGGCCTACGAAGCGATCTGGGGCAGAACATGCCAGAGCATGTACGAACATCCCGAGTCGTTCTCCAATAGCGTGCATCCCGATGACGCAAAGCGCGTCGCTGCAGCGGTGCGGAAGCAGCAGGACGGATGCCCGTTTAATGAGGAGTACCGCATCATCCGGCCGGATAACACAGTACGCTGGATCTGGGCGCGCACCTTTCCGGTGCGCGATGAGTCCGGCGCCACGGTCCGCTACGCCGGAATTGCCGAGGACATCACCGAACGTCATTCGGCGAAGGAAAAGCTGCGGGACTATGCAAGCCGGCTCAAATCGCTCTCCCGCCGCCTCGTCGAGGCGCAGGAGACGGAGCGGCGCCGGATCGCGCAGGAGTTGCATGACGAGATCGGCCAGTCCCTGACCATGCTGAAGTTCGGCATCGCGAAACTCGACGATCTTGTTCCGGAAAAGGACCGGAGCGAGGTGGAGGGGCTGCGCGCCCTGGCAGGGGATCTCATGGAAAAAGTGCGCGCACTGTCGCTCAACCTGCGGCCGTCGATGCTGGACGACCTCGGCTTGCTGCCCGCGCTTCTGTGGCAGACCGAAACATTCTCGCAGAAGACCGGCGTGCAGGTGAAATTCCAGCATTCAGGGCTTGACCGGAGGTTCCCCCAGGACGTGGAGACAACGGCGTACCGCATTGCGCAGGAAGCGCTGACCAATGTCGCCCGCCACTCAGGCGCGCGCGAGGCGGCATTGACCGTCCTTGTGCGCGACAACGAGCTTCTGCTCAGGATCAAGGACGGTGGCCGCGGTTTCGATCCTGCGGCGCTCCCGGCCGGCGGAGTCGGGGCCGGCCTTTCTGGGATCCGCGAGCGGCTGGAGATGGTGGGGGGGCGCTTGACGATCGATACGGCCCCGGAAAACGGCGCGTTGCTCACAGCAGCGATCCCCCTCGGGAAACAGCTCATGCTAAAGGCGGAACACCATGAACACTCTATCTCTCGTGCTGGCCGATGACCATTACGTTGTCAGGCAGGGACTTCGGTCGCTGCTTGAAAAGGACCCCTTCTGCGAAGTTATCGGCGAGGCTGGTGACGGCGTGGAAACCCTCAGAAAAGTAACGGCGCTCAGGCCGGAAATGCTGATTCTCGACCTTATGATGCCGCTCATGAACGGCATCGAGGTGCTGAAGAGGATCAAACGCGCTTCGCTCCCGACGCAGGTGGTCGTTCTCTCCATGTACAATACCGCGGCATACGCCGCGGAAGCTTTGAAACAGGGCGCGCTGGGCTACGTTCTGAAGGACGCGCTCGGGCCTGATCTGCTGAATGCCCTGCGGGAGGTCCGTGCAGGCCGCCGGTACCTCAGTCCGCCCCTCTCGGAAAGCACTGTCGAATTTTATCTCGAAAAGACCGCATCAACAGGCATCGACCCCGGCGAGACCCTGACCGCCCGGGAGCGGGAGATTCTGCGCCTCGTGGGCGAAGGGCTGAAAAGCAAGGAGATCGCCGCGCGGCTTTTGATCAGCCTCCGCACCGTGGAAACCCACCGGTCCAATATCATGCGAAAGCTCGCCATCACCAGCCAGGCCGGCCTGGTACGCTGTGCCCTGGAGCGCGACCTCTCCCCGCTGACCTGATTCCCGCCTCCAGCATCGTACGCGTAATGTCGTGAGCGATCCGGAGGGATCACAAAGAGCATCTTCCTGGAGAAGGACCTGGGGGAGCTGCTGACGCTGGAAAATAAAATGAGCGCGGATTCCTACCAGCACTCGATGAAGGTCTATTCCCGGGTCATTGTGATCATGCTGGCGGTATTTGCCGTAGCGATCGCCGTGAGCATACTGTCAAGCCTGGCCATTTCCCGGAGCATCATCAGGTTCCTTGGCGGCGAACCTGCCGTCATTGCCAGGATCGCGAACGAGGTCTCGAAAGGCGACCTTTCTGTTGCCGTGAACGTGCGGAACGGCGACACCGCCAGCGTCATGGCGGCCATGAAAAAAATGGTGGAAAACCTGCGCGGCGTGGGAACGACCGCGGAACAGATCGCCGGCGGGGACCTGACCGTCACTGCAACCCTTCTTTCCGACAAGGACACGCTCGGGAAATCGCTCAAGACCATGATCGAGAAGCTGCGCACCGTGGTTTCGGACGTGAAGAACGCGGCGGACAACGTGGCGAGCGGCTCCCAGCAGCTGTCCTCGGGCGCCGAGCAGATGTCCCAGGGGACCACGGAACAGGCGTCGTCCACCGAGGAAGCATCGTCGTCGGTGGAGGAGATGAATGCCACGATCCGCCAGAACGCGGACAATGCTGCCCAGACCGAGAAAATCGCGAGGAAAGCCGCGAACGACGCGCAGGAGAGCGGCAAGTCAGTGACCGAAACCGTGTCCGCGATGAAGCAGATCGCCGAAAAGATCGGGATCATCGAGGAGATCGCGCGCCAGACGAACCTTTTGGCCCTGAACGCGGCCATCGAGGCGGCCCGGGCCGGAGAACACGGCAAGGGCTTTGCCGTGGTTGCGTCGGAAGTGCGGAAGCTGGCTGAGCGGAGCCAGTCGGCGGCAGCGGAGATCACCCAACTCTCGGGATCGAGCGTGGAGGTTGCGCAGCGGGCAGGCGATATGCTGGCCAAGCTGGTGCCGGACATCCAAAAGACCGCGGAGCTGGTGCAGGAGATCAACGCCGCGTCCAAGGAGCAGGCCGGCGGCGCTGACCAGATCAACGGCGCGATCCAGCAGCTGAATACGGTGGTGCAGCAGAACGCGGGCGCGGCCGAGGAAATGTCGTCGACCGCCGAGGAGTTGAGCTCTCAGGCCGAGCAGTTGCAAGAGACCATCGCCTTCTTCAAGATCGACGGCGCGGACCGCGAGGCTGTGCGGAAGATCGCGGGCAAGAAGGAAAAAGCCGCCAAGGCGACGCATCAGGTCCATGTGGCGCACCTGGCCCAGGCCGCGGCAAAGGCCAAGCAGCCGCTCCAGCCGGCGGGCGTTGCTCTCAACCTCGGCCACAACGGCCATGGCAAGGGCGATGGCAAAGATGAGGAGTTTGAGAAATTCTATCGTGACAGGAGCCAGAGGCTCTCGCAAAAAACGCGGCCTTGCGGAACTGCACGGGGCGTGCTGTTGTGAATGCACGATGACGTCTTAAACGAGAGAGATGGAGGAATAGATCATGATCAAAAGAGCGCTGGTAGTCGTTCTGCTGGGGGCGCTGACGGGGTATGCCTATCTGCCCGCCCATGCCGCCCATCCCCTGATCACCGACGATACGGGCACCCAAGGGAAGGGCAAGTTTCAGTTTGAGCTCAATGCAGCCTACGGCATGGACAGGGAATCCGCGGCTGGCATAACCGTGGAGAGCAGAGAGCTGGAATTCGAAGCAGTGCTCGCCTTCGGCATCGCGGACCCGGTGGACGTCTTTGTTGCAGCGCCATACGCACGCGTCCGCGAGACGGCCGGCGGCGTCACGTCGAAGGAGAACGGACCGCTCGACGCGGCCGTGGGCCTGAAATGGCGCTTCTACGAAAATGCGGCCGGATTGAGCCTGGGCGTGAAACCGGCGGTCATCCTGCCAACAGGCGACGAGGAGAAAGGACTCGGCGCCGGGAAGACAGGCTATGAGCTCTTTTTCGTCGCCACGCAGGAGGCTGAGCCCTGGGCGTTCCATCTGAACCTGGGCTACCTGCGGAACAACAATGATTTCGACGAGCGAAAGGACCTGTACCACGCGTCGCTCGCAACGGAGCATAAGATCGGGAGCATTCGCCTGGCGGGAAACGTGGGCATTGAGCGGAATTCCGATAAAACAGCGGACGACGATCCTGCATTCGGCATCGTGGGGATCATCTATGGCATTCGGGAGAACCTGGATATCGACGCCGGATACAAGATCGGGCTTACGAAGTCCGAGACGGACGGAACGCTGCTGGCGGGGCTGGCGTATCGGTTCTGATCCGGGCTGGGTGCGGACGGCTGTCCGGGGATGAAGGCGGATAAAAACAGCGCCTTCGGTTACGGCGCCGAAGCGTCGAACGTCACGGTAAAGGAGGAAAGAAGCAGATCGCCTCCCTGATTGGGGGTGAGCCTGCTTATGTCACCGAGATCGCGAACCAGGTATCGCGAGGCGACCTGTCCGTGGATATTGCCCTCGGGAAAAACGACGACAGCGTGATGGCCGCGATGGGCCGCATGGTGGAAAACCTTCGCGGCGTGGGAAAATCTGCGGAGCGGAGCCAGTCGGCTGCGGCCGAGATCACCCAGCTTTCGGGTTCGAGCGTGGAAGTTGCGCAGCGGGCTGGAGAGATGCTTGCCAAGCTGGTGCCGGACATCCAGAAGACCGCTGAGCTGGTGCAGGAGATCAATGCCGCGTCCAAGGAACAGTCGTCGGGAGCCGACCAGATCAACGGCGCGATCCAGCAGCTGAACACGGTGGTGCAGCAGAACGCGGGAGCTGCGGAAGAAATGTCGTCGACTGCCGAGGAGTTGTCCTCCCAGGCCGAGCAGCTGCAGGAGACGATCTCGTTCTTCAAGGTGGACGGCGCGGACCGCGAAGCGGTAAGAAAGCTCGCGGGAAAGAAAGAAAAAGCTGCGAAGGCCACGCACCAGGTCCATGTGGCGCATTTGGCGCAGGCAGCGGCAAAGGCGAAGCAGGCGCTCCAGCCTGTGGGCGTGGCGCTTAATCTCGGTCACAACGGCCACGGCAAGGGCGACGGGAAAGATGAGGAGTTTGAAAAATACTAGGAAGACAGAGACGAGTGACAAGTGACGAGCGACAAGGAGCGGCGGGACAAGTTCTTACTCGTCTCTCGTCAAGCGAAGCGATCGTCACTCGTCACTTTCTTCACGAGGAGGTCATCATGAACGTGGCTGAAATGACCCAAACAACGCAATATCTGACCTACAAGCTCGGCGACGAGGTGTTCGCCCTGGACATCGGCAAGGTCCGGGAGGTGCTGGACTTCACCGAGGTGACGAAGGTGCCGAACATGCCGGATTTCATGCTCGGTGTGATCAACCTTCGCGGAAGCGTGGTGCCGGTGGTTGACCTGCGGACGCGGTTCCACATGCCCAGGAGCGAGCAGACGGTGAATACCTGTATTATTATCACCGAGGTGCAGGTGGACGATGCCGTCACGGTGCTGGGCTGCCTGGCTGACTCGGTGCAGGAGGTGCTGGACCTGGAGCCGCACCAGATCGAGCCTGCGCCGAAGATCGGGACGAAGCTCCGGACCGACTTCATCCGGGGCATGGGGAAGCACAACAACCGGTTTATCATTATCCTGGACATCGACAAGGTCTTTTCTGTGGAAGAAGTGTCGATAGCAGCGGCGCTCGGCGCGACCGCCGGATGTCCGGTGGCGCACCAGGCGCCGGCGCAGGGAAAGTGAGGCGCAGGTTCTTCTCAGCTGACGGATGAGTGCTGGCGACCATTTGTTTATCATATGGTCGCTTTTTTTATTGCTCAAAATAGAAGCAAAGTGAAGTAAACAGCAACTAATCAAACCTTCCTGCATACTAATATTCGCAGCATACAATCAATTATCCTAAAAATGGCAGTTGAAACCACAGATTAACACAGAAGAAAAACAAATTCGGACACTTACTTCTCTCCAGACATACACCAAAAGGGTGAATCCTGTTTTCGTTTGGAGGTCTTGAATTATCGGGGTTTATTTGTGTTCATATTTGGTTAACAGCTTTTATCTAGGATTAAATATAATGCTTTTTTACATAAGATGGTCTCGTAAGAAGTCACACGGTACAAAGAGCCGCAAGCCGTGAATCAGATGTCCAGAAGCGGCCTGATCGCCTGATTGCCGCTGAAATTCGCAGCATGTGGTCTTTGACAGCACAAGCTAGCGAGGAATAAGTGCCAAAGGGAGACGGTTTTCCATCTGTTTCTCGATTTCGGAATGCCGCCGCCCGGATGATGTTGATCGACGCTGCTTTTAGGTAAGCGGCGAAGCTCACTGCGGACATACCTCGGACGCGAAGGTCCTTGATTCCGGTCAAGCGATCAAGCTGGGACATGGTCCCTTCGATTCCCGCGCGGGATCGGTACCGATCCCGAAACTCGGGGGATGCTTCGTACACGCGCCGCCATGCCAGACGGATCGCTTTATCGTCGTACCTGAGTGAGCGTCCTTTTTTGACCGGCTTCGTCGGGCACGTTATCTTTCGAGAACAGCCGCGACAGGTTCTTTTTGAGAAGAACGCGATGTACCTGTCATTCTGGTGTTCAGTGTGTTCAGGCGTGCATCCCTCCGGGC
>JAOUEV010000092.1 GCA_029858565.1 Nitrospirota bacterium
AAGGGAGCGCTGGTCGCGGCGGGAGCCACGGTGACCAGGGATGTCCCGTCGGATGCCCTGGCCATCAGCAGAAGCCCCCAGGAGATCAGGGAAGGTGTTGCCGGCAGGCGACGGAAGATGAAACAGCAGAAGTAGTCAGTGCAAAAGCCAAAATGCAAAGTGCAAAGTGAAAGCCGTGATCGGCGGCCTTGCATTTTGCATTTTACATTTTAATACGAGGTTTGCGACCTATGTGCGGAATCATCGGCTATACCGGTGCTGAATCAGCCGTCCCGATCCTGATCGAAGGGCTGAAGAAGCTTGAATATCGCGGTTACGACTCGTCAGGGGTCGCGGTGCTGCAAAACGGGAAACTGTCGGTCCGCCGGGCCGTGGGAAAGCTCCAGAACCTGGAGACGGTGCTCAAGACCGATACCCTCACCGGCACCATGGGCGTCGGTCACGTGCGGTGGGCCACCCACGGCCGTCCGTCCGAGGAGAACGCCCATCCCCACCGTGCGGGAAGCGTCGTGGTGGTCCATAACGGGATCATCGAGAACTACGCGTCGCTCAAGACCGAGCTCGCGGCGCAGGGCCGCACGTTCCTGTCCGAGACCGACACCGAGGTCATAGCCCATCTGATAGACAGCATCGCCTCGACCGGCAAAGGGCTCGAGGAATCGGTGCGCGATGCGGCACGGCGGCTTGAAGGCGCTTACGCCATTGCCGTCATCGACGAGCGGACCCCCGACGTGCTGGTGGGAGCGCGCAAGGGGAGCCCGCTGGTAGTAGGGCTCGGACAGGGAGAGTTCTTCCTGGCGTCGGACATTCCCGCGATCCTCCACCGGACCCGCGATGTGCTGTTCCTGAACGACGATGAAATGGTCGTCCTTTCCGCGGAAGGCGTCAAGCTGGCCAACCTGAAGGGGCAGGAACTGACCCGGGAGACAACGCGGGTTCTCTGGAACCCGGTCATGGCGGAGAAGGGCGGGTACCGCCATTTCATGCTGAAGGAGATCCATGAACAGCCCCGGGCGATCATGGACACTATCCGCGGCCGGATCTCCCAGGACACCGGCGTCATTCATCTTGAGGAACTGGGAATCGCCCCGGAGACGCTTGCCAAGATCAAGAAAATATTCATCGTGGCCTGCGGGACCTCATGGCACGCGGGTCTTGTAGGAAAGTACCTGATCGAGGAACTTGCGTCCCTGCCCACGGAAGTGGATATCGCTTCAGAATTCCGCTACAGGAAACCCCTGGTGAACGGGGACACGCTGCTGGTGGCCATCACGCAGTCCGGCGAAACCGCGGACACGCTTGCCGCCATGCGGGAAGCAAAGACGAGGGGCGCGACCGTGGTCGCCATATGCAACGTCGTGGGATCCACGGCGAGCCGCGAGGCCGACGGCGTTGTCTATACCCACGCGGGTCCGGAGATCGGCGTCGCGTCAACCAAGGCGTTCACGGCCCAGCTGACGGCGCTGTATCTCCTGGCGCTGTTCTTCGGAAGCATGCGCAAGACCCTGACGACTGACGGCATTAAAAAGCTGCTTGCCGATCTGGTTCACATTCCGACGCTCGTGGAAAAGTGCCTGGAACATGACGGGCTCGTCGAGTCCATCGCGCGGAAGTACTTTAAGGCCAGCGATTTTCTTTATCTCGGCCGCGGACCGAACTATCCTGTCGCCCTGGAAGGCGCTTTGAAACTGAAGGAGATATCCTACATCCATGCCGAAGGATATCCTGCAGGCGAGATGAAGCACGGCCCCATCGCTCTGATCGACGAGAACATGCCGGTGGTCGTTCTCGCAGGCAAGAACAATGTGTACGAGAAGATACTCGCCAATATCCAGGAGGTCAAGGCCCGGAGCGGCATGGTGATCGCACTGGCAGACGACAATGACAATGATATCGGCAGGCTCGCGGACCATGTGATCCCGGTGCCCGGTACGAACCCGCTGCTCATGCCGATCGTGATGTCCATTCCGCTGCAGCTCCTGGCTTACCACATCGCCGTGCTCCTGGGAGCAGACGTAGACCAGCCGAGAAACCTGGCGAAGAGCGTGACCGTTGAATAACTATTTCGGATTTCGGATTGTAGATTTCGGATTAGAGGCTTTTAAAATCCGAAATCCGCATTCCGCAATCCGCAATTGAATTATGGACTATTTAAACGATCTTAATCCGCCCCAGCGCGAGGCGGTTTTGCACGGCGACGGGCCGCTGTTGATCCTGGCAGGCGCGGGAAGCGGCAAGACCCGGGTGATCACTTCCAGGATCGCACACCTGATCCGGGAGCGGGGTGTGTACCCCGGGAACATCCTTGCGGTCACGTTCACGAACAAGGCCGCTACGGAGATGCGCGAACGGGTCGAGCGTCTGCTCGATATGCCGCTGACCGGGCTCTGGATCAGCACGTTCCATTCGTCCTGCGTCCGTATCCTGCGGCAGTATATTGACAAGCTGGGGTATAAGCGCCAGTTCGTGATCTACGATGAGACGGACCGCTCGTCGCTCATCAAGACCTGTATGCATGACCTGGGGATCGACGACAAACAGTATCAACCCCGGGCATTGACCGCCAAGATCAGCAGTCTCAAGAACAACCTGCAGGGCTACGAGCAGTTCGTTAAGAAGTCCTCGGGCTACGGTTTTGACGAGGCCCTATCGCGTACCTATGAGCTCTACGAGCAGCGGCTGCGCGAAGCGAACGGCATTGATTTCGACGACATCCTTATGCTGACGGTCAGGCTCTTCGAGCAGCATCCCGATGTGTTGGGCTACTATCAACAGCTGTTCAAGCACGTATTGATCGATGAATATCAGGATACGAACCACGCCCAGTATCGCCTGGTACGGCTCCTGACCGGGAAAAACCAGAACCTCTGCGTGGTGGGCGATGACGATCAGAGCATCTACAAGTTCCGTGGCGCGGACATCTCGAACATCCTGAACTTCGAGAAGGACTATCCCGAGACGGTAACGATCAAGCTGGAGCAGAACTACCGGTCAACTGAGAACATCCTGGGCGCGGCAGGCGCTGTGGTGAGCCGGAACCTGGGCAGGAAAGGCAAGACGCTCTGGACGAGCCGCAAGGGCGGAGAACGGATCCTCTGCTATACGGCGGTGGATGAGAAGGACGAGGCTCGGTTCATCTGCGGCACCATCGGGAGATCGGTGGACAAAGGACGGGCGCTGTCAGAACTGGCGATACTGTACCGGACCAATGCCCAGTCCCGCGCTCTGGAGGACGCGCTCCGGCAGCGGGGCATCCCCTATCGCATCTTCGGCGGGCTCCGGTTCTACGACCGGAAGGAGATCAAGGACATCATTGCCTATCTCCGTGTCCTGCACAACCCGGCGGACGCCGTGAGCCTCCGAAGGATCATCAATGTTCCGACCCGCGGCATCGGAGACACGACCGTCGAGAAGCTGGAACGCCTTGCTCAGGACGGGGGCACAACGCTCTATGCAGCCGCCCTGGAACCGTCGGGCGCCAACCTGTCCACTGCGGCCGGCAAGAAACTTCGTGATTTCATCGCCGGGCTGGAACGGCTGCGGTCCGAGATGGCCGGCATCACGCTTACAGACCTCGTGCGGAGACTGCTTCAGGATACGGGGTACATACGTGCACTCGAGGAAGAGCGGACGATCGAGGCAAAGGTCAGGATCGAGAACCTGAACGAACTGCTCACGGCGACCGAGGATTTTCAGGAGCAGAACAAGGAAGCAACGCTCGCGGCGTTCCTGGACCAGGTCGCGCTTATCACGGACATGGAGCAGCAGACCGCGGGCGAAGGAAAAGCGAAGACGACCACCAACAGTGTTACGCTCATGACCCTGCATAATGCCAAGGGCCTGGAGTTCCCGCTGGTGATCATGGCGGGCATGGAAGAAGGGCTCTTTCCCCATTCCCGTTCTGCGGAAAGCGATGATGAGCTGGAAGAAGAGCGCAGGCTTTGCTACGTGGGGATGACGAGAGCCAAGGAAAAGCTCGTGCTGACCCACGCGTCGGAGCGAAGGCTCTATGGATATCCGCAGTCGAACCTGGTTTCCCGCTTTGTGGAAGAGGTGCCGGCTGAGCTGCTGGAGCGGCAGGGTTTCGTTTCTTCCGGGTCGAGCTTTGGCAAGCGGCCGGCGGTATGGGAAGACGCTCCGGCGCAGGTGCCTGGGCACTCCTGGCACGATCATCACCGGACCGCTCCGGCCGGATCCGCTCAAGCTAAACCGCAGGAAAAGACTCCAGCAAAGAGCAGCAACGGCAAGTACTACAACGGAGCAGTGGTGAAGCACGCAAAGTTCGGTATCGGCACGGTTCAGCGGTCCGAGGGCGCCGGTGACGACCTCAAGATAAGCGTCAGCTTTCCCGGCCACGGAGTGAAGACCCTGGCGGTGAAGTACGCGAACCTGGAAGTGATATGAAACAGATGCCGGTAGCCAGGGGTCAGTAGCCGGGAGATAGGAGCAAGGATGAAGATCACAAAAAAGGAAGTTGAACACGTGGCTAAGCTCGGTCGGTTGGAGCTGTCGGACCAGGAAACGGACAAGTTGACCAGCCAGCTTTCGAATATCCTCACCTATGTCGAGAAGCTGAACGAACTGGACACAAAGTCGATCGAGCCGACAGCCCATATACTGGATATCAAGAACGTCATGCGCGATGATGTTGCCATGCCGAGTCTGCCGCAGGAAAAGGCGCTGGCCAACGCGCCGGACAAGGCTGCGGGGCATTATAAGGTGCCGAAGATCATAGAATAGCGACGAGCGACGAGCTGATTATGGACGTGTTCTTTTCTCTCGTCTCTTGTCACTCGTCACTTGTATCTGAAAGGATACCATGTTACGTCTAATGCTGCGATCAAAGATCCACCGGGCAACGGTGACCGACTCGAACCTGGAATACGAAGGAAGTTTGACCGTCGATCCCATCCTCCTGGAAGCCGCGGGCATGCTGCCTTATGAGCAGGTACGCGTCTCGAACCTGAACAACGGCGAACGGTTCGAGACCTATCTGATCCCGGGAAAGCGTGGTTCCGGTGACATGTGCCTAAACGGTCCTACAGCACGCAAGGGCGCGAAAGGCGACAAGATCATCGTTTTCTGTTACGAATATTATAACGAGCAGGAGCTGAAGACCTTTGCGCCCACTATCGTTCTCGTGAACGAACGGAATGCAATCGCTTCCATCGAGCACGCGATCAAGGGTAAGGAGTAGTCATGGAGTTATTCAATCTCACGATCCACGAACTGCACGGCATGCTGAACAAAGGTGAGACAACGTCCGAGGCCATCACCGAGTCGGTCCTTGGCCGGATCAAGGCGGTGGACGGGAAGGTCAGGTCCTATATCACGGTGACCGAGGAGGTCGCACGTACACAGGCAAAACAGGCCGATCAAGCCGGGAAAAGCGGAAAAGCTCCTTCTCCCGTCACGGGCATCCCGGTCGCGATCAAGGACAATATGTGCACCGAGGGCGTCAAGACGACCTGCGCGTCCAGGATCCTCGGGAATTTCATCCCGCCCTATAATGCCACGGTCGTCGAGAATCTGAACAAGGCCGGCTACGTAATGCCCGGGAAAGCGAACATGGACGAGTTCGCCATGGGTTCGTCGACCGAGAACTCCGGCTACTTTGTGACCCGGAATCCCTGGGACCTGGAGCGCATCCCCGGGGGGTCGAGCGGCGGTTCGGCTGCAGCGGTTGCAGCGGGCGAGTGCATAGCAGCGCTCGGCTCCGACACCGGCGGATCGATCCGCCAGCCCGCGGCGTGCTGCGGAGTGGTGGGGCTTAAGCCTACCTATGGACGGGTCTCGCGGTTCGGACTGGTGGCATTCGCATCATCCCTTGACCAGATCGGCCCTATCACCAAGGACGTGACCGATGCCGCGATCATCATGAACCTTATCGGCGGTCATGATCCCAAGGATTCCACCTCCGCTGATCTCGCGATGCCGGACTTTACCTCGTCCCTTAAAAAGGACGTGAAGGGAATGACAATCGGCATTCCCAGGGAATATTTCATTGACGGTATGGATCCCGAGGTTGACAGGTCGGTCCGCGACGCCGTCAAGACGCTCGAGGGTCTCGGTGCGAAGGTCGTGGACGTGACGTTGCCCCATACAGGATACGCGGTCGCCACCTATTACATCCTCGCAACCTCCGAGGCAAGCTCGAACCTTGCCCGCTATGATGGCGTGAAGTACGGTTTCCGCGCCGAAGGAGCCAAGGACCTGCTGGACATGTACATGAAATCCCGGAGTCAGGGGTTCGGGCCGGAAGTGAAACGCAGGATCATGCTCGGTACCTATGCGCTGTCCGCGGGCTACTATGACGCTTTCTACAAGAAGGGCCAGCAGGTCCGCACGCTGATCAAGCGGGATTTTGATGAGGCCTTCAAGTCCGTTGATGTGATCGCCACGCCAACGGCGCCGACCGCGGCGTTCAAGATCGGGGAAAAATCCGAGGACCCGCTCCAGATGTACCTGTCGGATATCTTCACGATCAGTGTGAACCTGGCCGGCATTCCCGGCATCTCGATCCCCTGCGGATTCACGAAGAGCAACCTGCCTATCGGATTGCAGCTGCTGGGCAAGCACTTTGACGAGGCAGCCATTTTCCGCGCGGCCTTTGCCTACGAGCAGGCGACGGATCATCACAAGAAAAGGCCAAAGCTTTAAATATTACCACGGAGACACTGAGGACACTGAGAAAGATCAAGTCCGGTTTGACAGGATGCCAGGAGCAACAGGATCCGTCTTTGATCATATTTGATCCTGGTTTCGCAAAAAGAGAACTCGATGTTCTCCGTGTCTCCGCGGCTCTGTGGTGGAATTTCCTGAAAGGATGTTGCCAATGAAATACGAAGCGGTCATCGGTCTGGAAGTGCACGCGCAGCTCCAGACGAACACCAAGATCTTCTGCGGCTGCGAAACAGCTTTTGGCGAGGAGGCGAACACGCGCACCTGTCCGGTCTGCATCGGCATGCCCGGCGTGCTTCCGGTCCTGAACAGGAAAGCGATCGAGTATATCATCAAGACAGGCCTTGCCACGAACTGCAGGATCAACGCATACAGCCGGTTCGCCCGGAAGAACTACTTCTATCCCGATCTTCCCAAGGGCTACCAGATATCACAGTACGAGCTGCCGGTGTGCGAACACGGTTTTGTGGAGATCGTCGTGGACGGCGCGGTCAAACGAATCGGTCTTACGCGGATTCATCTGGAAGAGGACGCGGGCAAGAACCTGCACACGTCCGAGAGCGGTGCGAGCCTGGTGGACCTGAACCGGGCAGGGACGCCGTTGATGGAGATCGTGTCGGAGCCCGATATCCGCACACCGGATGAGGCAGCCGAATACCTCAAGAAGGTCCGTTCCATCCTGCGGTATATCGAGGTTTCCGACGCTGACATGGAAAAGGGTAACTTCCGGTGCGACATCAACGTCTCGCTCCGGCCGGTCGGGGCAAAAGAGTTCGGTACCCGCGCGGAAGTGAAGAACGTCAACTCCTTCAAATTCGTGCAAAAGGCGCTGGAGTACGAGATAAAACGCCAGGCCCAGGTCCTCGATGAGGGCGGCAAGGTCATCCAGGAAACGCGGCTGTTCGATTCCAACAAGGGCGTCACCTTCTCCATGCGCAGCAAGGAAGAAGCCCATGACTACCGGTATTTTCCTGAGCCGGACCTGGTGCCGGTTGCCACAGCGGAAGAGGTCATCGAAAATATCCGGAAAACGATCCCCGAGCTGCCGGACGCCAAGCGCGAGCGGTTCGTGCGGGAACATGGTCTGCCGGAGTATGATGCGGACATGCTGACCCAGTCGAGGGCAATGGCGGCCTATTTCGAAGAAACGGTAAAATTGGCAGGACAGCCCAAGGTCGTATCCAACTGGATGATGGGCGAATTGTGGCGGCTTCTGAACGCGGACAACAAGGAGATCGAGAACAGTCCGGTCAAACCGGAGCGTCTTGCGGGCATGATCAGGCTCATTGATGCCGGGACCATCAGTACCAAGATCGCCAAGACGGTGTTCGATGAGATGTACAAGAGCGGCAAAGATGCCGAGACCGTAGTGAAGGAGCAGGGGCTCACCCAGGTGTCCGACACCGGCGCGATCGAACAGATCATCAGTGATGTCGTGAAGGCGAATCCGGGCCAGCATGCCGACTACAAAGCAGGCAAGGAGAAATTGTTCGGATTCTTCGTCGGCCAGGTCATGAAGGCGAGCAAGGGAAAGGCAAATCCGGAGATGGTCAATGAACTGCTGAAGAAGAAACTGTCAGAATAAATAAAAGGAGATTCGAAATGCTCGAACAAATGCGGAAACACATGAACTGGATCATGTGGACAATTCTGGTCATGATCATCATCAGCTTTTTGTTCTTCGGGATCTATCCCGCATCAGACGGTTCCGGCGCCGCGGCGACCGTGAACGGCGACGTCATCACCGCCACCGAGGTCAACCGTGTGTACCAGAACATGTATGAGACCTATCGGCAGATATTCAAAGACCAGTTCTCCGACTCTCTTGCCAAGAACCTTCGGAGCCAGGCGCTCCGCGATCTGATCAACAACAAGCTCCTGATCCAGGAGGCGAAAAGGATCGGTCTCCGGGTTTCGGACGAAGAGGTCCGCGATGCAATAATGAAAGTGCCGTCCTTTTCGGTTCAGGGACGCTTTGACAAGGCCGTCTATGACCGCTATCTGGAGTATATCAACCAGAAACCGAGCGCCTTCGAAGAGACCCAGCGCGAATACCTCCTTCGCCAGAAGATGGATCGTCTTGTCGAGGACGGCGTCGATGTCGCCGATGCAGAGCTTGTGAAGGAGTACGCGGCAAGGAACCCCAAGGCAAAGAAAGGGGACTTTGAAAAGAACCGCGATTCCTTCCGGAAGACCGTGCTGAGCGATAAACGGCGGGCGGCAAGCGAGGCTTTTGTGCAGGGCCTGTACCGGACCGCAAAGGTGACGACGAATAAATCAGTCGCAGAGTGGTAGGGTCGGCAGCACAACGGGATGGCGAAAAGCGCGGTGATCTTCACCGCGCTTTTTATTTGGTCAGGACCAGAATCATGACGTGCGCGAGAGATCGTGGAACAGGTGGATCATGCTCTTGCAGGCGCTTTCCCAATCGGCGATGACCAGGCTTTCATTCTCCGAGTGAGCAGCGGCATAAGGATCGCCGACGCCGAAGAGGAGCGCGGGAACGCCGCCGAGCATCTCCGTGATAGTCTGGACAAAAGGGATGGATCCTCCTGCCCCGATTACGGCGGGTTTCCTGCCGTAGCCTTTCTCAAGGGCTCCGCAGGCGGCTGAGAAGACCGGACCGCCGGTGTCGGTCTTCCACCACCGTGACGGTGTTTCCGCTTTGATATCCACCTTCACGTTCCAGGGAGCCTGTTTCAAAAGGTGGTTCCGCAGCAGATCGAGCGTTTCCTGAGGGTCCATGTCCGGCACGGTCCTGATCCCCACCCGCGCCCATGCGGCGTCGTTGACGATGTTGGAAGCCTGCTTGCGGCTGCTGGCTTCGAACACATTGACCGCAATGGACGGCCGGAGCCACATTTTTTCATAGACCGTGCCGCTGCCGCCCACCAGGGAGACGCCGTCGAGCACTTTCGATTGCTTCCGGTAGACATCTTCCTTGAACGGAAGGCTGTCGAGCGCGGTCCGGTCCGTCGCAGAGAGCGGCCGCACCTTGTTGAGAATACCAGGGATCGCCGGCATGCCCTGATCATCGACCAGGGAGGCGAGCATCTTGGAGAGCGCCAGCACCGGATCGGGTATGGGTCCGCCCCAGGTGCCGGAATGGACGCTCGAGGAAAGGGACCGCACTTCAACGGTCACGGTCACGATGCCCCGGAGCGACGCGGTCAGGGAAGGATATCCGGTGTCGAAGTTCTCGCTGTCCGCGATCACCACGGCATCGGCGGCGAGCAGCTCCCGGTGGGTCGCCAGCAGTTTCTCCAGATTCACCGACCCGACCTCTTCCTCTCCCTCGATCAGG
>JAOUEV010000034.1 GCA_029858565.1 Nitrospirota bacterium
TTTCGTTGTCGATCAAATAATGGAGAGTGTGTTCGAAGGTGCCGGGAAGGATCTGTTTGTCGAAGCTGAGGGGGATGAATTTGCCCTGAGAATAGTCGTAATCCTTGTACTTCGCCATACGCCTCCCTTGGGTGAGGGGTTTTGGTGCTTCAGAAATGCGTTTCGATGGCGTCAGTATAGCATAGAATGACTTTTTCTACACCTTCAACGCTGGCTTGACACTTCAACGCCGGCGTCTGTCAACGCCGGCGTCGAATTGCCTCATAATAAATGTTACCCAACGGAATCCCCGCTGGATTCGTTGACTCATAATTCATGTTACCGGAAGAATACCCCCATAAGGAGGGGCCGGTATGAGTCCACGATCCAAGCGAGAGTACCTGGATGCAATTGTAGTTCGATACCGAAGAGCAGCCAGGAAAGTCAAAACAGCGATCCTCAGTGAGTTCTGCACGACCTGTAACTATCACCGCAAGCACGCCCTGCGGCTGCTCAGCACCGCCCAGCGGTTCCAGAAGCCCAAGAAGCAGCCGCGGGGCAGAAAGCCGGTCTATCGATCGTCAGAGCTGCTTGTACCGCTCACGCGCATCTGGAAGGCTGCCTATATGCCCTGTTCCAAACGGCTTACATCCATTATCCCATTTTGGCTGCCAGGTTATGCCAAAACCTATGGTCCACTGCCGCTCCCGGTGGTAAAGGCTCTGCTCCGGATATCCCCGACCACAATCGACCGGATGTTGAAGCCGGTCCGGGCAAAACATCAGTTTCATGGCCGGGCTACCACAAAACCGGGAACGCTGCTTAAACAGCACATCCCGGTTAAGGTAAATCAGTGGGACGAGAAACGGCCGGGTTTCCTGGAAGCCGACTCCGTAGCTCATTGCGGGGCCTCTACAGAGGGCGTTTATGCCTCTACCATCGATTGTGTGGACATTGCCACCGGCTGGACCGAGCAGCGGGCTGTCTGGGGCAAAGGCTATCAGCCGGTGATCGATCAGATCCAGGACATCGAAAAAAGCCTGCCGTTTCCCATCCTGGGTTTCGATTCTGACAACGGCGGAGAGTTTCTCAATTATCATCTTCTTCGGTATCTTACCGAAGGGAGGAAACACCCTATCCAGTTCACGCGGAGCAGGGAGTACAAGAAGGACGATAACGCTCATGTAGAGCAGAAGAACTGGACTCATGTCCGCCAGTGGTTGGGGTATGACCGGCTGGACGATCCGAAGATCGTACCGCTTATGAACGCTCTCTACAAAACCGAGTGGCGGCTCTTTCACAACGTCTTCTGCCCTTCGGTAAAGCTTCTTTCGAAAGAACGCATTGCATCAAAGACTATCAAACGCTATGATAAGCCCAAGACTCCTTATCAGCGAATATCGGAATCGCCGGATATCCCCCAGGAAACCAAGGATCAGCTGACTGATAAGTTCAATACCTTGAATCCCTTTGAACTTAGAAAAGCCATGGAGGAAAAGCTGAAAAGAATCTTTCCCTGATAATCCCATACTCCTTCTTTCGGTAACATTTTATTATGGTGCATCAGAGGCGTTACTTCATCCGTCCTCGAACGATCATGCGGAGCATTCCGACGAACACCTTCCCGTACGATCCGAACTGGTACCCTGTTCGGATGGCCAGGATCCTGCCGAGAGCGTAGGAGAGCCGCAGATAGAACTCGCGATAGGCCCGGGCATAGAATCGCTCCACCTCCGTCGCGGGGATGGTGGGAAGCTCCATCACGGCATGGGCCAGATCGTACTGATCCCAGTCCCTGTGCTTCAGGTAGCCGCGCGCCGCGACATCGTCGTAAAGTCTCGTGCCGGGAAAGGGCGTTGTGATGTTGTAGATGGCGAACTGGATACCGAGGCTTTTTGAATAATCGATCGTTTTCTGCAGGCTCGCTGTCGTCTCACCCAGACTCCCCAGCATGAATGCCCCCCGGATATCGATCCGTGCGTCCCGCGTCCATTTTACGATCTGATCATAGCTCGAGAACTTTACCCGTTTATTGATCCCCTCGAGGATCGAGTCATCGGCCGACTCGAATCCATACATGATCTGGTGGCACCCTGCAGCATGCATCAGCTTGAGCAGATCAGGAGAGACCGAATCAACCCGCGCGAAACAGGACCAGGAAATACGGATCCTTTCGCGGATCAGCGCGTTGCACAGTTCTTCGACACGGCGTTTATGGGCCGTAAAGGTATCGTCATAGAACGATATTTCCCTGATGCCGAAGGTCTTCTGCAGATTCCGGATCAGTTCAAGCACCCGGTCAGCGCTCATGAAGCGGATCCTGGTCCCGAACATTCCCGAGAAACAGAAGGTGCACGTTCCTGGACAGCCGCGCGACGTAATCACCCCTATGGAGGGGCTCTTCCGGGCTGCGCCCAGAGCGGAGCGATAGCGGTCCATGGGAAGCTTTTCAAAAGCAGGGAACGGCAGCGTGTTCAGGTCCACATAACGGTCCACAGCCTGATTGATGACCACCTCGCCTGTGGATGACCGCCAGGTAATATTGGGAACCTTATCCAGGGGCGATCCGTTCGCGATATCAAGCAGGGTCTGCTCCCCCTCTCCCCGCACCACGATATCACAGGAACGATCCTCGACAAGCTCCTGGTGGCATACGGTCGGATGGACCCCTCCCATGATGATCCCCATGCGTGGATAGCGCTCCCTTACCGCGGCAGCCAGCCTTTGGGCGCTGCTGATCTCCGGAGTCGTTGCCGTTATGCCGACATGATCAGCAGCCGGATCGACCTTTTCCAGAACATCGGATACAGACATGTTCATGGCGGACATATCGATGATGTCCGCGTGATGCCCTGCCTGCTCCAGCACCGCTGCAAGGGTCGCCAGGCCCAGCGGCGGGGTGATCGCGTTTATGGTGTTCCAGATATTGCCTGTGTCGATCGTTCTGCTCGGATTGATAAAGACGAATTTCACTGATTCCTCCTGAGCCTGCACCGCGTTCCTGCATATACTCGCAGTTATTGCGCAGTTCCCGCTGGCTTCCTCGCAGTTGCCCAAAGGTTCAAGTAGAGTTCGAAATAGCCGGTTCGCACGCCTGCCGGGTGGAATCCGGCGCTTTTCAGGAGCTCCCGCAGCGATGCGGGAGTATATGCCGCCTTGTGTTCCTGAATCTCGATCGGGCTGACTAGTCTGAGGGACGCCAGCACGCGAAGAAGCCGGTCAGACCAGGCCGCGGGGGTTGTCAGTACGTAGGTCCCTCCCGGTTTCAGCACCCGCAGGATCTCCCGCGCAAGCGCCATGGCCTTTCGTTCCTCAAGATGCTCAACGACCGCCAGCATGGTGACCACCGAGAACCGCTCGTTCTCGAATGGCAACCACTCATCCCTGTGCAGATCGTGATTGATCAGGGTGAGGCCTGCCTGTTGAAACGGCTCTATTGCCCGGGGATCCACTATCTGATCGAGTCCGAACCGCTCCGAGAACTCTGTCGTCAGAAGGAACAGCGGGTGTTCTCCGCAGCCGATGTCAAGGAGTCGGCCTTTCCGCAGACCCGGCTCAATAAGCCGGTTCGCCATAGCGCACCGCTGACGAGCGAGGAAGTTTTCCAGCAAACCGTACCCCCTCGTGACGGAAGAAGATGACGGTCTGCATGCGGCAGATGTTGAATTGTCTTGTTTGTAATTATTTTCCATAGTGACATTACACTGATAAATGCAAGCTTACCCCTATCCGGTTCATCCGCCCACGAACAGCATTAAACGGCACGTAACACGACCGGAGTTGCACGTTCAGATATGAGCCATCCGCTCTTGCGGATCGCTCAGTAAGCCTCCCGGTATGTTCACAACAACTTCACGGACGACCAGGCGCGTGATCGGTTGAACGTCGCGGTCATTTGACGGAAAAACCCGATCGAACCGTACTCCCGCGCAGGTGAAGGTATTTATCGAAATAAGGCGTGCTCGGCAGTTCTGAATCCCAGCACTGATCCTCATGCACGGGAACCCATATCCGCAGACCGGAAAAGGTTGTCTGCACCTGCATGGGAATGACCGGAACAGGGCCATATCCCTGCTGTGGGGTTTTCACGATGATCGGAGCGTTCCCGACGATCCACAGCAGGATCGCTCCGTACGCTATCACCGTGAATACCATGACCGTGAAGAGACCACCGTTCCTTGCGGGACCGGGAGCAATGAACTTGAGCAAGGGGTAAAGTGCCGCAGGAGGGAGCAGGAAGAAGATCACACCGGCAAAGCGGGGGTCAGGAGCCGTAAAGAACCAGAATGCCAGCCCCGCAAGCATCGGAACAGGCAGGAGGAAAAGCATTTTATCCACTTTATTGGTAAACCGCATCGGTCGGATCACGATCAAGAGAATCCACCCCGCGACCGCCAGTGCAGATACACTGAGAGGATAGACAATGGTCTCGGTATGGGCGAACAGATTCGTCATCCAGGGACCCAGCCAGTTCCAGGAACCCAGTACCCGATCAGGATTCAACCCCGGGAGCCGAGCCCAGCTGTAGATCCACCGCGTTTCTTCTATGGCCAGCGCCCGCGGAACCGACCAGTCAAAATCTATTCCACCGAACGTCGCCGGAAAAAGAGGGTATCCGCTCTGCAGATACGATTTGGCCATCCATACGATCCCGATCAGGGCCGGTGCTGCAAGAAGAACCGCTGCCTGCCGCAGGAAAACTGCATGGTCGCCTTTTCTGCCATGCCACAGGAGAATTGCTGCCAGGAGCACGATGGTCGCCGCGTACATCATGATGCTCATTTTGACCGTAATAGCTGTGGCAGCCAGGACAAGGATCACAGCAACGCGGGAAATATACGAATCACGGTAATTCCGTTCTTCCATGTGGCGGGCAAAATGAAGGAAGAGGACAAGTTGCAGTACGCTCGTAGCGATATCCGGAGTAGGTGACGACAGACTGTTCGTAACGGAGATGACGATCGCAACGGGTATAAAGCAGAACGAGAGAAACGTTACGACGCCGATGTCTTTTTTCTCCGAACGCTTGCCCCCTCCGGAATGAACGACAGTGAAAAGCGATTCAGCGAACAGGAGCAGCACCAAATAACTGTTTGCCAGGTTATGTCCATGGGTGAAGAACGGCTTGAGGTTCAATGACGCTGCATAGGTAAAGAACGATTGATTGAATGCGAGCCGTCGATGCAGATTGCCGATCCCGGTTACTATCGGATATTCATTGATCCATCGGACCGAGTTGAAGTGATAGAGACCGCTATCATAGTTCGTGGGTGACAACGTCGACCACGATGCCGTCCAGATCGCGAATAACGCAAGCAATATCCAGTACACAATGACGCCGGTGGAACGCGCATGACGCAGTATATCAATCTGCCGGACAGACAATGAAAGAAACAGCAGTATCCCTGTCGAATATACGGCAATGCTCACTAATGCCGTGATCGGAACGATGAAGTTGATAATCTGGAGCAGCAGCAGCGCACCGCACCAGCCCAGCCAGAGCTGTGAAAATACCCGCTCCCCTCCCTTGAGACCGAGCCGGAGAATCCTGCTGACCAATTCTCCCCAGCCATAATAGGCAGCGGCCATAATCGTATAGCCGGTCAGTGTCATCGCGATGCTCGAAGCGTAAGTTGTCATATCTGGAACACCTCCTCGCTATCCACGAGTTCCCTGGTATCCGTCCAATACGTATTCCGCTCGCCGGTACCTTTAACGATCACCTTGCTTTACGATCCTGTGCAGCATCGGCCCGGCACCGATCCAAATCCCGCCGGTATCTGCGCACGGCCCAATAGAACCCGCCATAGGACAGAATGGCCGCTACCACCCCGACCACCAGCGTGCCCGCGATATACGGCCACAGGAACGGCTTCAGGACCTGCACAAGTTCCCGGATCCCGATATCCTTCCAGGCGATCACCGGCACAGCAGCATCGTTTCCGGTTATCTTCACGCCGAACCAGAGACAGAAGCCGTACATCGGCACGATCGTCCATGGATTGTTCACGAATGATGCGGTGAGCACAACGAACTTGCTCACCCGGAAAAGCCAGGCGAACAGGATGCAGGAAAGGATGTGCAGGCCCAGCCAGGGGCTGAATGCGATGAAGATGCCGAGAGAAAATGCGAACGCCAGTTTGTGCGGCGGATCATCGAGCTTCATGAGCTCCCGGATGCGATCGCGTACGTACTGTTTCACCGGGCGCGTCCTCTGCGTGAAACCTTGAAGTGATCATAGCCTGAAGCTTGCAGAAGGCGGACGCTGCCCATATCGTCAATGAACCGCAGGGAACGTCCTTTCGTGACAACACCGATATTTGTCGCGTCTATACCGAACCCCGGAATCGTCTTTTCCCGTCTTGGAGGGACGGTGAACAGCAGTTCATAGTCCTCGCCGCCGGACAATGCGTAGTCCAGAATGTTCTGCCGGAGTCCTGTTGCACGCCGTAATGATCTCGACAGAGGTATGCGGTCCCCGGTGATCTCCGCTCCGACGCCGCTCTCTTCGCAGAGATGTCCCAGGTCTGACGATAGACCGTCGCTCACATCGATCATCGCTGATACGCTGCCCGATTCAGCGAGCATCCTTCCCCATGCCACGCGGGGTACCGGCCGCAGATGGCGCTCGATGAGTTTCCGCACATCGGTCTTTTGACGCAGGTTGCCTGATTTGCTACTCCGCACTAACTCTAATCCAGCTCCCGAATCACCCAGCGTCCCGGTCACGTAGACAAGATCGCCGGGCCGCGCACCAGACCGCGTCACAATCTTCTTACGCCGAGCCTCGCCGAGCATCGCAATACTGATGACGAGGTCGCGTTTCGAGCTGCAGGTATCGCCTCCAACAAGAACCACACCGTGCTTTCGCGCGATCGCATGCAGGCCCCGGTAGAACGCGGCAATCCGCTCGACGGTGATCCTACGCGGGATCGCGAGCGCTGTCATGCAGAACCTGGGTGTCCCGCCCATGGCAGCGATATCACTCAGGTTCACCGCTGCTGACTTCCATCCCAGGGAATACAGATCGGTCGTGGCAAGATCAAAATGCACGCCTTCGACCAGCATATCGGTCGTGGCGAGCAGCGTATGCCCCGGAGAAACACAAAGCGCCGCGGCATCATCTCCGATGCCGATCGGCGCTCTCTGTGAAGGTGCTGCAAATGACCTGCGGATCCGTTCGATCAGGCCGAACTCACCGATATCGTCTAATCTCATGAATATCTACCGACGTATTTAATGCGTCGCTCGCGAGCGGCTCCGGGATTTCGCCCGCGCTATCTTGCGAACAACCTTTTTTTTGAGCGCCGCGGAAATGACCTCGTCCATGGTCTCTGCGAAGATGAAATGCATATTCTTTTTTATATCCTTGGGAACATCGTCGAGGTCCTTCTCGTTCTTTTTCGGAAGCACGACTGTGGTGATGCCGGCCCTGCGTGCTGCCAGCGTCTTCTCTTTCAGGCCGCCGATCGGCAGGACCCTGCCCCGGAGCGTAACCTCCCCGGTCATGGCGAGATCGCGCCGGACCGGCTCGTTGGTGAACACCGATGCAAGCGCCGTTGCCATGGTCACGCCGGCTGACGGGCCGTCCTTGGGGATGGCTCCCGCGGGAACGTGGATATGGATATCGGTCTTCGCAAAGGTGTCGGTGCTGATGCCCAGCTGCGCTGCGCGGGACCGTACATAGGTAAGGGCCGCGTGAGCCGATTCCTTCATCACATCACCCAACTGGCCGGTCAGGGTCAGCGTCCCTTTTCCCTTCATGGTCGTGGCTTCGATGTAGAGCACATCGCCGCCGGTCTCGGTCCACGCGAGTCCCGTGACGACCCCGACCTCATCCTTGGTCCGCTCCGCCTCGGGCAGGTACTTGGTCACCCCAAGATAGGTATGCAGGTTGGCCGCGGTGATCGTGAAAAGCCCGGTCTCACCCTCGGCTATCTTCCTTGCCACTTTGCGGCAGAGGTGTCCGATTTCCCGCTCAAGGTTGCGAACACCGGCCTCACGAGTGTACTCCTCGATGATCTTGAGAAGCGTTTTGTCCGGGATGGAAATGTTCTTTTCCGTGATCCCGTGCTCTTTGAGCTGCCGGGGAATAAGGTAGCTCTTGGCGATGCCGAGCTTTTCATGCTCCGTGTACCCGGACAGCCGGATGATCTCCATGCGGTCCTTGAGCGGCCCCGGAATGGGATCGGTCATGTTGGCCGTGGTGATGAACATCACGTTCGACAGGTCGAAAGGGATCCCGATGTAGTGGTCCGAAAAGGAGTTGTTCTGTTCCGGGTCAAGCACTTCCAGCAGCGCGGCCGACGGATCTCCCCGGAAGTCGGCCCCGAGCTTGTCTATCTCGTCGAGCATGAACACGGGATTGTTCGATCCCGCGGTCTTTATCCCCTGGATGATCCTGCCGGGCAGCGCGCCCACATAGGTCCGTCGGTGACCGCGGATCTCGGCCTCGTCGCGCACGCCGCCGAGGGAGATGCGCACGAACTCGCGGCCCAGCGACCGTGCGATGGATTTGCCGAGCGAGGTCTTGCCCACCCCCGGAGGACCCACAAAGCAGAGGATCGGCCCTTTCATCTTGTCCTTGAGCTTCCGCACCGCGAGGTATTCGATGATCCGTTCCTTGACCTTCTCAAGATCGTAGTGGTCCTGCTCCAGTATCTTCTGGGCGGCCTTGAGATCGAGGTTGTCCTTGGTCGTTTTGCTCCAGGGCAGTTCCGTAAGCCATTCGATGTAGGTGCGTGTCATCGAGGCCTCGGCCGCGTCAGGATGCATCCGCTCCAGACGGCGGAGCTGCTTGTCCGCTTCTTTCTCGGCCTTCTCGGGCATCTTTGCCGCTTTGATCTTCTCGCGAAGCTCCCGGGCATCCTCCGCCCGGTCATCGGTGTCGCCCAGTTCGCGCTGGATGGCCTTGAGCTGCTCGCGCAGGAAATACTCGCGCTGCGTCTTGTCGATCTCGCCGCGCACATCCTGCTGGATCTTCTGCTGCATGGAAAGGAGCTCGATCTCCTTGCCCAGGAGCTCGTTGATACGCTTGATGCGCTGGAGCGGATCGGTGATCTCAAGCACCTCTTGTGCCTGTTCCACTTTCAGCCCCATGTTGGCGATCGCGAGGTCGGCCAGTTTCCCGGGATCGTCCACGTTCTCGATCACTACCATGATGTCCGGAAGAATAACCTTGCCGAAGGACACCAGCTTCTCGATCTGCTCCTTCACGTTCCGCATGAGCGCTTCGATCTCAAGGGTCACGGGTACCGGCGTGTCAGGATGGGTCTTGATCTCGACGAGATAGTAGGGTTCCTTCTGCAGGAACTTGACGGTCTTCGCGCGTGATACCCCCTGGACCAGGATCTTGATCCTGCCGTCGGGCAGCTTCAGCATGCGCATGATCACGCCCACGGTCCCCATGGAATAGAGGTCCGATGGCGAGGGGTTCTCCACGTTGATGTCCTTTTGCGAGGACAGGAAGATCATTCGGTTCCCTTCCAGCGCCACCTCGATCGCCTTGATGGACATCTCCCTGCCCACGAACAGCGGCAGCACCATGTACGGGAACACGACGATGTCCCGGATGGGCAGCAGCGGGATCTTTTTGGGGATCTCAATGGACTGCTGGAGGTCTACGGTCTTGGGTTCGGTCTTTGCCAATCGGTTCTCCTTCCGGCCGCGCTCATGCCCGGCCGTTCATGCATCATATCTTCAGTTTCCGGAGATAGTCCCGGAACTCACTGCCGAACTCGCGGTTCTTCAGGCCGAACTCCACCGTTGCCCTCAGGAAGCCGAGCTTGTCGCCGGCGTCGTACCGCTTGCCCTCGAACTCATAAGCGTAGATCGGCTGCTTCGCCATAAGATGCTTCAGCCCATCGGTCAGCTGGATCTCCCCGCCCTTGCCCGGCCTGGTCTGTTCGAGGGCCGTGAAGATCTCCGGGGTCAGTATATACCGTCCGATTATCGCGAGATTGGACGGCGCCTCATCGGGCGAGGGTTTTTCCACAAGGTCCTTGACGAGATACACCCCGTTATCGATCTTCTTCCCGTCAATGATGCCGTAGTTCTGCGTCTGGGACCGCGGCACCTTCTGGATGGCCAGGATCGTCGCGGGATAGCGTCGATAGACGCTCATCATCTGCCGTAAAGCCGGGATCTCGGCATCGATGATGTCGTCGCCGAGCAGGACGGCAAAGGGTTCGTTCCCCACGACCCGCTTGGTCGTGAGAACGGCATGGCCCAGCCCCATCGCCTTTTTCTGCCGGATATAGCAAAAGGTGACCAGATTGGCGATCCGCTGCACCTCGTTCAGTATCTTGTGCTTTCCCTTGGCCTTCAGTTCCTCTTCAAGCTCGAAAGCGACGTCAAAATGGTCCTCGATGGCCCGTTTGCCGCGGCCGGTGACCAGGACGATCTCCTCGATCCCCGAGGACACCGCCTCCTCGACAACGTACTGGATCAGCGGTTTATCCACGAGCGGCAGCATTTCCTTGGGTGAAGCCTTGGTCGCCGGCAGGAAGCGCGTCCCGAGACCTGCAGCGGGGAAGACCGCCTTCGTGATCTCTCTCATGTGTTCGCTCTCCTTTGCGCGTATTCTAGGGATGCCGGGTTGAAATGTCAAGGCGGAACCGGCCGCCCGCGATCACTTCGGGATCGGCACACTTCCCAGCAGATACTTGAGATCGTCGTCGTCGAACCTGAGACCTGCGCCCACGAACCCCGAAGCACGGTCCGCGTTCAGGAAGTTGTCGTACCCTGCGTTCATGAACAGCACCTTGTTGATGTTCCAGGTCGCCGTCGCCTTCATATGGGCGTTCTCGTTCTTCGGCTCCTTGCTGTCGAAATTCCACGCGTCAACGCTGAACTTCACCCGGTCGGCAAAGAGGAACCAATCCGCGCCGATGCCGCCCTTGGATTCGATCAGACCCATGCGCAGGGCCAGGTTGCCCCACCGCTTGGCGAATTCCAGGCTGAACCGCAGCTTGTCCTCATAGGTCTCCGTCGTTATGGTGCCGCCCGGCGGACTGGTGACCGTGTCGACGCGCGTATACCGCGCGTAGGGATCGGACACCACCTCGGCGACATAGTACTTGTCCGGCGTCGGCCGGAGCTCAAGCGAGAAATAGCTCTTGGACTTGGGGAACATATATTCCGACCGGAACGCGATGGTCGTCTTGAGCCGCTCGACGCGGGACACATAGTCCGTGAGCCCCTTGGCCGCGCTGTCGATGTTGTTGTACATGCTGTCGTCGGTCACGAGCTTGCCGAGCGTGCCTTCGCCGCGGTCGATCCGCTTGGTCACATTGTCGATCGAGGCGAGCGCCATCTCGGCGCTCTTGGACGCCTCCTTGATGTTCTCCAGCGTCACCTTGAGGTTGTCCCGGTTGTCGTCGACCACGCCGTTCAGGTTCTGCGCCAGCTCGTTCAGCCGCATGACCAGCTCCCCGCCGTCGCTCCGCAGGGCATAGGAGAACTCCTTGATGTTCGCCGTTGTCTGGCGGAGGTCATGCAGGATGTCCTCCATGGACTGTTCACCGCGCTGGGTCCCGAAGACCTGACTGAGCGAACCGGTCACCTTCTTGATATCGTCGGCGATCGAGGACAATTTGCTGATCAACTGGTCCGCGTCGCTGGGCGATGCCGTCGCCTCGATCCGTTCGCTGTCCTGGTAGATGCCCGAGCGTTCTCCCGATTTCCCGTTTGCATGAGGCGGAACGATGTCCACGTACTTGTCGCCCAGCAGTCCCATGGTCTTGACCGCCGCTTCCGAGCCGCGCAGGATCTTCACGCCAGGCAGGACCCGGAGCGTAAGTTTGGCCCTGCTGTCCTCAAGCTCCACCGCTTCCACGGTCCCGATCTGCACGCCGGCCATGCGCACTGCCGCCTTGGAATCGAGCCCGGACACGGAATCGAAGACCGCGGTCACGACATATCCCTTTTTCGCGCCGAACTCGTATTTGCCCACGGCAACGGTCATGTAGAGCAGGATAAGGGACCCCACGATGACCAGCAGTCCGACCTTTGCTTCCGCGCTCAGTTTGGCCATGAAAACCCCTCTTCAGAAGTGCGGAATTAAGACAGCAACATATTCAACTGCATAGCTCTTTTCACTCCGCACTCCGCACTCGCCACTCCGCACTGATGTTAGTCCGCCGTGATCGGCCCTACCGCGCTCCCGGTGATGAACTGTTTGACAATGGGATTCGTGGTGTTCCGGATCTCGTCGGGCGTTCCGATCTCCTGGATCTCGCCCTTGTACAGCATGGCGATCCGGTCCGATATCTTGTAGGCGCTGTGCATGTCGTGGGTATCGCCACGGACGTCACGCCGAGCTTCTTCCGGAGGTCAACGATCAGATCGTTGATCGCGTCAGCGGTGATCGGGTCGAGGCCCGTTGTCGGCTCGTCGTAGAGAATGATCTCGGCGTCCATGGCAATTGCCCGGGCAAGGCCGACGCGCTTCCGCATGCCGCCGGACAGGTCCACGGGCATCTTGTCCTCGACGTTCTTGAGGCCCACCAGCGCCAGCTTTTCCGTGGCAATGGCCCGGATCTCCTTGTCCGAAAGCTTGGTATGCTGCTTCAGGCCGAACCCCACGTTCTCCCAGACCGTGAGCGAATCGAAAAGCGCGGCCATCTGGAACAGCATGCCGAACTTTTTTCTGAGCTCGTTGAGCTGGTGCTCGTCAAGGTTGTTCAGCGTCTGGCCGGCAACCTTCACCTCGCCCTTGTCCGGGAACAGCAGGCCGATGATATGCTTCATCAGCACACTCTTGCCGCTGCCGCTGCCGCCGATCACGGTCATGCTCTCGCCCTTGTTCACCGTGAGATTGACGCCGCGCAGCACCTGAAAACTGCCGAAGCTCTTGTGAAGGTTGGTGATCTCGATCATCGTTTCGGTCATTGGATCACCACAAGAGCGCGGACAAGAAGTAGTCCAGTATCAGGATCAGCATGCACGAAACCACCACGGCACCCGTCGTGGCCTTGCCCACGCCCTCGGCGCCGCCCTCGGTATTGAAGCCCTTGTAGCATCCGATCAGGCCGACGACCGCGCCGAACACCAGGGATTTGATCAGGCCGTACCAGATGTCCTCGACCTGCGTGTTGTTGATGCTCTGGTTGATATAGGTGACCGGATTGGTGCCCAGCACCTTGACGCCGACGAAATACCCTCCCAGGATGCCGATGTACATGCCCAGACCCGAGAGAAAGAACATCATGATCGTGCTTGCCAGGAACCGGGGCACGACCAGGTATTTCATGGGATTCGTGGCCATGGTGTAAAGCGCGTCGATCTGTTCGGTCACCCGCATGGTCCCGAGCTCGGCAGCCATGGCCGCGCCCGCCCTGCCCGCCACCATCAGGCCCGTGAGCACCGGCCCCAGTTCCCGGGTCATGGAAAGCGATACGACCGCGCCGATGAGCGACTGCGCTCCGAAGCGTTTGAATCCCGTGTAGCTCTGAAGCGCCAGCACCATGCCCGTCGAGATGGCCGTGGTCAACACCACCGGCACGGAATTAACGCCGATCTGCTCCATCTGCTTCAGCAGGTTCTTGAGATAGAAGGGGCTGCTCACGGTCCAGCGCAGCGTCTGGCCGAGAAAGATGATGACCGCGCCCATCTCGCGTATAAAGGACGAGGTCTTTTTGCCTATCAGTTCGAGCCAGGTGATCATAAGTAACCAGTGATCAAGCAATAAGCGGTAAGCAACAAGTTCCGAACAAAAACTGCGACTTGTCGGTAACTGCTGTTTTGTTAATCCGCAATCCGCAATCCGAGATCCGCAATTTAGACATAACTTCTCGGCACCCTGCTGCTGATGCCGCACAACACCTCATAGGAGATGGTGCCCGTCCTGGACGCGATCTCGTCCGCGGTGATGCGCTCCTTTTCCTGGGAACCGATCGCGACCACATCGTCGCCTTCGGCCACCCCGGGAACATCGGTCACATCGAGCATGGTCATGTCCATACAGACCCTGCCCGCGACCGCCGCGCGTTGTCCGCGCACCAGCATCTCGCCCCGGTTCGACAGACCCCGGCGGTAACCGTCAGCATAGCCGAGGGGAACTGTCGCGATGAGGCTCTCGCGCTTTGTCACAAAGGTCCGGCCGTAGCTCACCGGGGTTCCGGCGGGAAGTTTTTTGAGAAAAGCGATCCGCGTCCTGAGGGAGAGGACGGGTCTCAGGCCTGCATCGACGCCGCTCTCCAGGGGGTTGCATCCATAGAGCATGATCCCCGGCCGCACCATTGTGAACAATGCCCGATCATACTCAAGCACGGCTGCGCTGTTCGCCGCATGGCGGAGAGGGACCGAGACGCCGCGCTCTTCAATGGCCCGGAGGAACTTTTCGAACCGGTCCATCTGCGCGGCCGCGAACTGTTTGTCCCGGAGGTCGGCATCGGCAAAGTGCGTCATGACGCCTTCCACGACAATACCCGGAAGACCGGCTATCACAGGAACAAGGTCCGCGGCATCCTCGGGTGACATGCCGAGCCTGCCCATACCCGTATCCACCTTCACATGCACCGGCTGCGACACGCCGGCCTTGACCGCCGCTTCAGACAGAGCGCGCGCCAGGGGAGCGTTGAAGACGACCGGCGTCAGCCCTGCTTCGATGACCGCTTCCGCCTGCCCGGGAAAGACCGGGCTCATCACCAGGATGGGCTGCGAGATCCCCGCCCTGCGCAGTTCGATGCCTTCCTCCACCAGCGCAACACCGAACATGGCGACGCCGAGATCGGCAAGTCTTCTGGACACGGCAACTGCGCCGTGACCGTAGGCCTGGGCCTTTACCATGGCCAGGACCTTCCGACCTCTGATCCGCGCACAGACCTCGGCATAGTTGTGTGCCAGCGCGTCGAGATCGATCGTGGCCACCGTCGGCCTGCCGGCGCCGCCGCCCGGGACTTCTGCGAGTACGGCCTCCCGGTCAGTGGATGGTGCTCTCATTGATCTCCTCGAAGGCGTTCGAAGCGGGCAGGACCTCGATCTTGTCAAAGGACTGAGCGCAATCCATGCACTCCCAGTGGTGGATGGTCCAGAACTCATTGTCCAGTTCCAGGCTGTAATCGTCCTCCTGGAACAGATTCGTCCCGCCGCAGAACGGACACATGATCGGTTCCATATTCGGTCTCCGATGTTCTTCGCTCGTGCTCATAATACGGTGAAAAACACGCGAATTTCACTTTGGCCTGCGATTTTCCAGAACTTTATCACAGCGCTATTCCTTTTGCAAAATAATTCTGGCCGCATTGGTCCGCGTGAGTCACGGAGCAAGCAGGACCTTCCGCATCGCCTTGATGAGCCCTTTGTTCTCTCTCCTGGTGCGCACCGCGATCCGGATAAACCGTTCATTGAGACCGGGGAAGGAAGAGCAGTCCCGCACCAGAAAGCCCTGTTCGCCGAGCCGCTTGACCAGCGCAGCGGGCTCGCCCTTGACCATCTTGAAGAGAATGAAGTTCGCCGCCGCGGGAAAGGGCTCGATCCCGGGCAGCAGCCGGAGCTGGTCCCTGAGCCACTCCCGTTCAGTTTCTACCAGTTCCCTGGTCTTGCGGATATGCCCCCAATCCCCGAGCGCGGCAATGGCAGCTCCTTCGGCGGGAACACTGACGGTCCAGGGTTCCTGGTGCCGCCGCAGACCGGCGATGAGTTGATCCTCGGCAACAGCGTACCCTACCCGGAGGCCCGGCAGTCCGAAGAACTTGGTGAACGCCCGAAGACAGATAACGTTGGGAAAGCCGGTGATCTCCTTCAGCACAGACTCCCGCTCCTCAAAATCCATGAATGCCTCGTCCACGACCAGCAGCACCCCTTCTCTCGCGGCGTAACCGGCGATCTCAAGCATATCGCCGCGGGTGACGAGCCCTCCGGTCGGGTTGTTCGGATTACAGAGGAATGCCATGTCCATGCCTTTGAGCGCAAAGGCCATCTCCACGGGATCGATCCGGAATCCGGTCTTTTCGGTCAGCAGCAGGGGCACGACCTCACCGCCGGAGTCCTCGACCGCCGCCCCGTACTCCGTAAAGGTAGGCCGGGGGATCAGGACGCGCCGCGGCCGAAATGCACGGGGGATGAGATGTATGAGCCCGTTGGACCCGCCCCCGCACAGGACCTGACCGGTCCGTATGCCGAAGTAGCGGGCGATCGCCTTGCGGAGCTCCTCCGCATCGGGGTCCGGATACCGGTCCAGACGGTCCAGACAACGCTTCACCGCGCTCCTGGCAGCGCGCGACGGTCCCAGGGGATTCACATTGGAGCTGAAGTCCACCAGGTCCTTTTCCCGCAGATCGAAGCGCTGTGCTGCTTCCCGCAGGTTACCGCCGTGGATACGCGGGGCTTTCTCTCCTACAATGGGTGCGTTTACGCACTCGTCAACGATCACTGCCGGATCTTGCACGATCTCATACCTTATGGCCTTTCCAGAAATCCAACCAACCACGAACTCACACGGAGACGAACGAGTGATACGGCAAATGCGTTATCCGATCGTGTGTCCTTTTCATCCGTGACCGTCCGCGGAAACTTGTTATCGCCCTTCATGTTGCGATCTGCATTCCCCTTTCAGCATTTCCATTACAGTTCCGCGACCAGATCCGGGAAACGGTCGCGCATGAACGCAGTCGCCGCGCTTCGTGCCAGTTCTGAGGTCGGCTGGCGCATGACCAGGTCCGCGAGCTCCACCGCATCCTCCATGCGCACCGAGCGGATGACCTTCTTCACCCAGGGGATCGACGCGACGTTCATGCTGAGCGTTCGGAACCCGAGCCCCAGCAGGATCGCTGCATACTGGGGATCGCCGGCCATCTCTCCGCACATGGCAAGGGAGATCTTCGCCTCGTGGGCGGACAGCGATACCCGCTGCAGCAGCCGGAGGACCGCGGGTTCGAGCGGTTCATACATGAACGCGACATGTTCGTTGCCGCGGTCGATGGCAAGGGTGTACTGGATCAGATCGTTGGTGCCGACGCTGAAGAAATCCGCTTCCTGTGCCAGCAGGTCAGACACCATGGCTGCCGAGGGGATCTCGATCATCACGCCAACCTGGATATGGTCGTCAAACGGCGCGCCTTCTGAACGGAGTTCATGCTTCACTTCGCTGATCAAGGCCTTGGTCTCCCGCAGCTCCCGCAGTCCCGAGATCATGGGCACCAGGATCCTGATCTTGCCATGGGCCGACGCCCGCAACAGTCCCCGGAGCTGCGTCCGGAAGATGTCCTTCTGGTTCAGGCAGAAGCGAATTGCCCTGAGGCCGAGCGCTGGATTGGGCTCCTTCTCGTGGAACCCGGGCAGACCGACCTTGTCTCCTCCCACATCGAGCGTCCGTATCACGACCTCGTGGGGCGCTGCGCGTTCCACGACGTGACGGTATGCCTGGTAGTGCTGGTCCTCGGTCGGCAGTGCATCCTTGTTCAGGAACAGGAACTCGGTCCGGTAGAGACCGATCCCGATGCCGCCATGGTCCGCGACCGTGGCGACCTCCTCGGGAAGCTCGATATTGCCCTGCAGGTGGACCTGGTGGCCGTCCAGCGTCTCGGCCGGCAGTTCCCGGAGTTTGAACAGCTCCTGTTCGAAATACTTGTACCGCCGCTGTTTCTTGAGGTAATCGAGGAACGTCTCCTCATCGGGATCCACAATGACGACGCCATGAATGCCGTCAAGGATGACAACGTCGCCGGTCTTGACCGCGCCGGTGATCTTCTCCAAACCGACGGCGGCAGGGATGCCGATGGAGCGCGCGATAATGGCGGTGTGGGACGTGCGGCTGCCCGCATCGGTGGCGAATCCCAGGATCTTGTCCTTGCGCATGACCAGGGTGTCGGTCGGAGCGAGGTCGTGGGCGATGATGACCGCGTCCTCGCTGATCTCGGAGAGACTTTCCTGTTTTTTCCCCGTGAGGTTCCTGAGGACGCGCTGGGCCACCTGCTCCACATCATGCTTCCGCTCCCGCAGGTATTCATCCTCGATGGCGTCGAACTTGCGGGCGATCGTGTCTATGGTCTCGCGCAGAGCTCCCTCGGCATTGATCTGGGCGTCCTTGATGCGCTTGATGGTCCCTTCCACCAGCATCTTGTCCTCAAGCAGCATAATGTGCGTGTCCAGGATGTAGCGGTGGGATTTGCCCACGTCCCGGGTGAACCGCTTCCGGATCTCGTCGATCTGCGCCTTGGAGACCTCGAGCGCCTTCTTGAACCGCGCGATCTCGTTCTTGACGTTCACGTCCTCGATCGGACGGCCCGCGACAACAACCTTCCTGCGGTCCAGCAGGAAGACCCTGCCGATCACGATGCCCGGTGAAGCGCCTATGCCGTTGAATATTTTTTCGGTCATGCCATGGTTCCTGATTTCGGATTTCGGATTGCGGATTGCGGATTAAAAACAATTCGCCCTGATACGTGGGTTGATGTCAATCCGCAATCCGCAATCGGCAAATCCGCAGTTGGGATCATTCTTTTTCCCCGAACTTGTCCTTGAACAGCCGTTCCATCCCCGCAAGCGCCTGGTCCTCATCTGCCCCGTCCACCAGGACCATCACCGTGCTGCCCTTGGCCGCCGCCAGCATCATGATGCCCATGATGCTCTTTCCGTCAACATCGATGCCGTCCTTGGACAGCGAAATGCTCGCGCCGAACGCGCTGGCGGTCTTCACGATCTGCGCCGCCGCCCGTGCGTGCAGCCCCAGCTTGTTCTCGATCAGCAGTTCCTTTTTCTTCATCCCTTCAGATCCCCCCAAGTGCGAGTAAAAGACAGACAATGCCCAGCCCCATCATGAGCTTCAACGGAGACCACCCCCGGCGGAACAGGGCTGCGAGCCCCAGTGCGATCGTGAGCGATGCAAGCGTGATCCCCGGGACCGGGACCGGCATGCGCAGCTCCGGACGCCAGAGTGTGATCGTTCCGACGATGCCGCCCAGGACCGCCAGGGAAAGCACCTTGAACAACCGGGCCACCTGCGCGAAATTGAACCTTGCCATGAGCGCCACCACATCCCCGCGCAGAGCGTAGCCGGCAAAGACCAGACCGCCGCGAAAGCCGATATGAACGACGTTATACAGTGCCAGATAGAGCAGCGGCGCCCACCAGCTCCCGTCAAAGAGCGTCGCCACAGCGATGACCGCGGCAAGCGGTTTGAGCGAACCCCAAAAGAAGCTGTCTCCCAAGGCTCCCAGGGGAGCCATCAGGCTCCGCTTGACCTCCCCGGCATCAGCGCCCGGGTCACGTCCCGTCGCGCGGTCCTCTTCGATCCGCGCCGCGGCGCCGAGAATGAACGAGGCCATGTAGGGCTGGGTGTTGAAATAGTCCATGTGCGCCGCAAGCCGCGCCGAGAACTCCTGACGGTCGGGATAGAGCCGCCGGAGCACCGGGATGAGCGCGAAGGCGAATCCCAGGGACTGCATCCGGGCGTAGCTCCAGGACGCCTGGATGAAGAAGGACCTCCAGAACACGCCGAGCAGATCAACGGTGCGCACCCTGCGAAGTTCATCTGCCATCGATACGCTCCCCGAGCCATCCGCTGGCCACGGCCAGCAGGATCGCGGCCAGAACGGGAATATGCAGCAGCTGTACCGCCACGGCCCCCACGCAAAAACCGATGACCAGCGTCCGGTCCACGGTGGTGAACGACAGCTTCCGGGAAACCGATGCCACACCCAACAGGGGCAAAAAAGTTATAAAGAGCATCATCGCCCGGTGCAGGAAGGGCGGCAGACCGATGAACCATTTCACGGCGACCAGACCGCAGGTCACCAGGCCCAGGCAGAGCATGAAGGACTTAAGGAGGAACGCGATCAGTCCGGCCAGATGCCACCCGGTCGCGCTCGCCTCCGTGGGCAGCCCGGTACTGCCGAGCACCAGCTCGGGGATCTTCGCATTGCGCTGCCTCATCAGCTGGTCGGCGTACATGGTCGCCGGTGCCATGATCACGGTCAACAACAGGCTGAAGCCCATGACCGGGACGTTCCCCGGCTCGCCGGCGCCCAGAACGGCGATCCCCGTGGCCGAGACCGCGAACACGGTCGAGTCCGCCGGAACAAAGGTCCCGATCGGCATGTCGAGCACCCAGATCAGTTCGAGGATCCCGCCGATTATCAGGCCGGTCACCGCGTCTCCCAGGAACCACCCGGTCAGGGAGGCTGCCACGATCGGCTGTGAAATCATGAACTGTCCCAGGGCCGTTCGGTCAAGGCCGATCAGCCCGCCGAGAAGCGAGACCTGAAGAACATGGATGATCGTCTGCTGATCGAACATAAGCACCCGCGCCGGTCGTTCCGGCCTACGTCCCCAGGCAGAGCCGGAACACCCGGTCCAGCGGCTGGGGCTTTTCACTCGGAACGGTCTGTATCTCGACCTTGATCCCCCGGTCCATGATCTCCTTGAGCGCCGCGAGATCCGTCTCGTCCACGGCAAGAACGTCCATGATCTTGCGCTTGCCGGGCACGAAATGCAGGCCGCCGACGTTCACACGGGAGCAGGACAGGCCTTCCTTGAGCGACCGCAGCACATCATCGGGATTCGAGAAGAGCAGGATCGTCCGCTCCTCCTCAGGGATCCCTTCCCGGAGCTTCGCGCAGATCTCCTTCACCGTGCCGATAACCACTTTAAGTCCCGGGGGCACCGAGATCTCCATGATGGAGCGCTGGAGCGGATTCGCGGCGATCTTGTCGTCTGCCACCATGATGCACGTGGCCTTCAGAAAGTTCACCCATCCCTCGACGACCTGTCCATGGATCAGCCGGTCGTCTATGCGCGCCAGGATGACCATCGGGCTATTTCTTTCCTTTCAGCATCTGACTTGCGATGACGATGCTTTTCTGCGCGGCTTCCTGCACAAGCTTTGCAAGCTCCGGCAAGGTCTTTTCCTCACGGTGGTTCGCGAACTTGATGAGCATCGAGAGATTCACGCCGCTCACGACCTCGACCGCGTCGCCCAGGAACGCGAGGGCGATGTTCGAGGGAGTGCCGCCGAACATGTCGGTCAGCAGCATGACCCCCTGTTTCCGGTCCGTCTTCTTGATGGCCTGTTCTATGCGGTCGCGGAGCATTTCCGGCGCGCTGTCCTGCTTTACGGACACGGTCTCCACCGCCTCGATCTTTCCCACGATCATCTCGGCGGCCTTGACCAGTTCAGCTCCCATATCCTCGTGACATACGATCACCAGACCTATCATATGCTTCTCCTTTTCGCTGTCCCTTCAGGTCCGCATGATATCGCGGTGTTTCAGGTTCACCTCGTGGCCCGCCGCCCGGAGACGATCGGCCATGGCCAGGGCGACGGACACGGAACGGTGCCGCCCGCCGGTGCATCCGAAGCCGATGGTGAGGTAGCTCTTCCCTTCGCTCTTGTACCGCGGCAGCAGATAGCCCAGGAAGTCGGTCAGCCGTGACAAAAACTCCTCCGACGCCGGACGGGCAATTACGTAATCGCGCACCCGCTGGTCCTCGCCCGTGAGGGGTCGGAGCTCGGGAATAAAATGGGGGTTCGGCAGGAACCGCAGATCGAACAGGAGATCGAGTTCATAGGGCGCGCCGAACTTGTACCCGAAGGTCACGAACGTGACCACGAGCGGCCTGCCGCCCGTCGCGTCGGCATAGTGCCGCTCCACCGACTGCCGCAGATCATGGACCGTGTAATCGGTGGTGTCGACGATCCGGTCCGCCAGCGTGCGGACCTCGGCCAGGGCCGTACGCTCGGCCCGTATGGCGTCGAGCAGGCCGACGGTCCCTTTTGCCAGCGTATGGGGCCGCCGGGTCTCGCTGTAACGCCGCACCAGCGACTGGTCCGACGCTTCAAGGAACAGCATTTCGATCTCCATACCCGCGGCCTTGAGCGCGCCATACCGCACCGGGAACTCCTCGGCAAAGCCCCGCTCCCGGATGTCGATGCCGATCGCCGACCGGAACGCCTCCTCTGACGTGCGTGCATAGGTGATGAACTCGGGCAGCAACGGCAACGGAAGGTTGTCGACGCAATAGTACCCGATATCCTCAAAGGCCTTGAGCGCGGCGCTCCTGCCTGAGCCCGACATTCCCGTCACCACGACGATCCGCCTTGTTTTCATCGCGAAAGCCTCTTCTTCAGTTTCCGTCCCAGTTCCCGGGCCGTATAGATCCCCCGCTGCTTGAGCGTCTGGTTCCGCGCCGCAACCTCGATGAGCGTGGCCATGTTCCTGCCCGGTTTGATCGGCAGCTTGAGGTAGGGCATATTCATTCCCAGCAGCCGGTGACGCCGCTCACGCAACCCCAGCAGACTGTAATAGGCCCCCTCTTTCCATTCTTCCAGTTCGACCACGATACCGACAACAGAAGCTTCAATGGTTGCAGAATCGCCGTAGAGCGCCTTGACATTGATGATGCCCAGACCCCGGATCTCCAGCAGGTCCGCGCCGATATCCGTCGGCCTGCCCAGTATTCCCTCGTCGGTGCGCTCCAGCATCACAACGTCATCGGCAACAAGTTTGTGGCCCCGGAGCACAAGGTCGAGCGCGGCCTCGCTCTTGCCGATGGCGCTCTCGCCGATGATCAGGACGCCGACGCCGAAGACCTGGACCAGCACGCCGTGTATCCCTGTTCGCGGCGTCAGCCGCTCCCGGAGAACGCGTGCCAGCCGCGGGATGTTCCCGCACTTGACGACCGGGACCCGCGCTGATTCGGCGCAGGCCAGGAGATCACGGCATACTTTGCCGCCCGACAGGACCACCGCAGCCGGTTTCTTGCGCATGATCGCCCGGCAGAGCTTTTCGCGGGCCGCAGTTCCCATCCCGCTCAGCAGGGAGTTCTGCGCAGGTGTCAGCTGTACGATGCTCCCGGAGATGTCCCGGTAGCCCGCCCACCGGTCAAGGTCCGGCCTGATGATCTGGGGCGAGACGACCTCCCGCTCAATTCCTTTGCCGCCCGCCAGGACCGCGGCTTTGCTGATCACGTCTTTGACCGTTACCTTCATCTGCTGTTCGGATACTTGCTGTCCTCGTCCAGGATGAGCTGCCGCATGTCCGTGCCGGCCGAGCTCTTTCGCAGCTCATCGCGGAGCGCCGGGTTCCGCATGACCCGCGAGATCCGGGCCAGGGTCTTCAGGTGTTCCGCGGGCCGGTCCTCGGGCGACACCAGCACGAAGAACAGGTACGCCGGTTTCCCGTCAAGCGAGTGGAAATCCACGCCGGTCGAGGACCTGCCGAAGGCAACTACCATCTCGCTGATGCTGCTCGATTTGGCGTGGGGGATCGCGATCCCCTCGCCGATGCCGGTGCTTCCCTGGGCCTCGCGTTCCCCGATCACGCGCACCAGCTCGTCGCGGTCGCGCACCTTGCCCTTCGCGGCAAGCAGCTCGGCGAATTCGGCGATCACGCCGGCCTTATCCCCCGCCTTCAGTTCCGCGATGATCAGTTCGTCGTCAAGGAGGTCCCGTATCCGCGCCATCGCAATTCCTACTTAGACGGCTCAATAAGGCCCACGTTGCCGTCCTTCCGGCGATAGATGACGTTAATGTGACCGCTGCCGGAGTTGGTGAACAGGAAGAACGGCTTGTCCAGGAGTTCCATCTGCATCACCGCCTCCTCGGGCGTCATGGGCTTCAGATCGAACCGTTTGTTCTTGATGATCTGCGGGATCCGGTCCTCGGGATGCGGTGCAGCCTCGGCTGCGTTCGCAAGCTCCGACACGCCGGTCTGGTGCTTGTGGCTCGTGATCTTTTCCTTGTACTTCCGGACCCTGCGTTCGATCTTCTCGAACAGCAGATCGATGGAAGAATACATCTCCTCGGTCTCCTCGGAGGCCTGGATCAGGACCCCGTCCACCTTGATCATTGCGTCCGCGATGTGATGCATCTTCTTGACGACCGACAGCGTGATCGTGGCATTGCTGTTCCTGGGAAGATATTTTTCCAGCCGCTGGAACCGCTCCGTTGCGTACTTCTTAAGAGCGTCCGTCGCCTCAAGATGCCTTCCAATGATCGTGATCTGCATGATGACCTCCTTCAGTAATATCAGCCCATCCGTTTCCTGACGCTCGTGGGCGGAATGCGAAGCTCCTCGCGGTATTTGGCGACCGTGCGACGGGCAATATCGATCCCCTGGGCCTTCAGGGCGTCGACGATCTGCTGGTCCTTGAGCGGCGCCGCGGAATCCTCCTCCCGGACCATCTTCTGGATCACGTCCTTCACCGTGAGCGACGAGATCTCCGTGCCCGTTCCGGCTGTCGTGAACCCGGTCGTGAAAAAGAACTTCAGGGGGAAGATCCCCTGGGGCGTATGCATATACTTGCTGGTCGTGACGCGGCTGATCGTCGACTCGTGCATGGAAATATCCTCGGCCACATCGCGCAGGACCAGCGGCCGGAGGCGTGCGATCCCGTGCTCGAGGAAGTCGGTCTGGAACTTCACGATGCTTTCCGCCACCTTGTAAATGGTCTTGTTCCGCTGCTCCATCCCCTTGATGAGCCACTGGGCAGAGCGGAGACGTTCCTCGATATACTCCCGCGTCGTTTTGTCCACTTCGTCCTTGCGGGCCAGGATCTTGCGGTAGTAGGGATTGATCCGCACCCGCGGGAAACCTTCATCGTTCAGCTGGATGACATAACGGTCCTCGATCTTGACCACATAGACATCGGGGACCACGTACTGGGTGTCCGAGACGGCGTAGGGCCTGCCGGGCTTCGGCTCGAGCTCATGAATGATGATCTTGGAAGCTTCCATGACGTCCTGCTGGGTGACGTTCAGGACCTTGGCAATGTGCTGGTACTTGCGCTTTTCCAGGTCCGGCAGATGGTCCCGGACGATCTTCTCGACCAGGGTGCCGGCAAGTTCCCGGCCGCGGATCTGGATCAGCAGGCATTCCGTGAGGTCCCGCGCGCCGACACCCAGGGGCTCGAAGTTGTGGATCAACCCCAGCGCCTTTTCCAGGACCGGCACGGCCACACCGATGTCGGCGGCCATTTCTTCAAGCGGGGTGCGGAGGTAACCGTCGTCATCGATATTGCCGATGATGGTCTCACCGGCCTTCAGGAGCTTGTCGTCGGAAGTCGACAGGTGAAGCTGCCAGGACAGGTGGTCGCCCAGGGACGGCATCCTGGTAAGCATCTGGTCATAGGAGGGCCGGTCGTTCTCATCGGGCTCGATGGTGCCGTAGTCCCGCCCGTCATTCATCTCGTCAATGTATTCGTCCCAGCGCGAACCGACCTGATCGAACTCGGTCTTCAGCTCCGTTTCTCCCTCGACCTCGGCCTCGCGCACCGGCGCAATCTCGTCCGGACTGCGCTCGGGAAGTTCGCCAGCCTCCGCCTCGGCCTCGGTGGGCTCGTCGGTCTGGTCAAGAGCGACCTCCTCCAGCACCGGGTTCTCCACGAGTTCCTGGGCAAGCGACTGGGCAAGCTCGAGCCGGGACAGCTGCAGCAGCTTGATCGCCTGCTGCAGCTGGGGCGTCATGATAAGCTTTTGCGCAAGTTTTAGTTCTAATCGTGCTTCCATTATAGTTTGAACGATTCGCCGAGATAGAGCTCCCGCACCCGGGGGCTTGCGGTGATCTCAGCCGGCGAACCGGCCTCGATGATCTTGCCGTCATTGATGATATAGGCCCTGTCGGTGATCGCCAGCGTCTCCCGAACATTGTGGTCCGTGATCAGGATGCCGATCCCCTTGTTCTTGAGGAGCGAGATGATCCCCTGGATGTCCTGCACCGCCAGCGGATCGATGCCGGCGAACGGTTCGTCCAGAAGAATGAACTTGGGCGACAGGGTCAGGGCGCGGGCGATCTCGACCCTGCGGCGTTCGCCCCCGGAGAGCGTGTAGGCTTTGCTGTCCGCAAGATGACCGACCCCCAGCTCCGCCATCAAGCTGTCGCGCCGGTCCCGCTGCTCCAGTTCGGAAAGGTCCATGGTCTCGAGCACCGCGGTCAGGTTCTCGGCGACCGTGAGCTTCCGGAAGACCGACGGTTCCTGGGCAAGGTAGCCGATGCCGTGGCGTGCCCTCTGGTACATGGGCATGTGCGTGATGTCGACACCGTCAAGCACGACCCGGCCCGCATCGGGCTTCACGAGTCCCACGACCATATAGAACGAAGTGGTCTTCCCTGCGCCATTGGGGCCCAGAAGCCCGACCACCTCGCCGTGCTTCACCTGAAAACTGACCCCCTTCACGACCTTGCGGCCGCGATAGGTCTTTTCCAGTTTTTTCGCTTCAAGCGCTTCCATAATATTCTCAAATAGTTTCCGGGAACCGACGACGATCAGTCCTTTTTGCCCTGCTTGCGCCTTGGCGTCGCAGGCTGCGTCTCGGTGCCATCACCGGCCTTCTGTTCCTGGTAGATCAGGACCTTTCCACCCTCAACGATGCTCCGATCGTCACGGATATACAAGGTGATCCGCTCGCCGCCCAACTGGTTGTCGTTCTCGATGATACGTGCGTCCCCGGTCAGGACGATCTTTTCTTCATTGCTGTAATAGACCGCCTTGTTCGCAAGGGCAACACGGCCTTCCTTGGTCACCACAACGCTCCCAAGCGCTTCAATGTCCCGGATCCCCTTGGCAGGCGTGTCGTAGTGCACCGTCAGGTAATCACAGTTCAGTGTCATCGCTTCCTTCTTGAGGACCACCTGGCCGATGAACACTACCGTGTCGTCCAGTTTATCAGCTTCCATGCGCTCCGCGGTGATCACGATCGGTTCGCGGGGCCCCGCTTTCTGGTCTGCTGCAAATGCCGGAACGGCGGTCAGCAACAGCGCAAGCAGGACCTCGGGGCTATTCCTGAAGAACAGCCTTGACATTGCTGTCCACCGCCACTTTCTGCATGTCAACATCAGCATCGAGGCCCGTTCCTTCGAAGTAGATCTCCTTGCCCAACACCTTGAACGGGTCCCTGGTCCTGACCGCCCGTTCGCCGGCCTTCCAGGACAGCGAGTCCGTGGTCATCAGGAATCCCTCGCTTGTCACGATCCGCACGTCATGGCTGCCCCGCCGGATCGACGCGTTCCCGCTGGCCGTGTCCATGGTGCCCAGATCCCCGATCAGCGCCGCGTTCTTCCCGTCTGCGGCGGTAAAAACGATCTCGATATCCTTGAGCCTGGCTTCCTTGTTCTCATACAGGTCGGCTTCCCTGGCGCTCATGCGCCAGGATACCCGTCCAGCCTCTGTCTGGGCAAAACGGTACCCTTCCATCCTTATGAGAAGGCGTTTACTGGAAGCGGGACGGAACAGCGCAGGAATGGCGCTGTCGGCCTCGTGCAGCAGCGCGGCGCTGCCGTAGAGAAGGGCGGCGACGGTCCCGAGGACCAGGCAAAGGGTAAGGATCCGCCAGATGACAAGTTTCATGGCATAAAAGTTGATAAGGCGACCACTGACGGCCGCCTTTATGCATATTTTATACCATAGGGGTCATGGGATGTAAAGGGAAAACCCGGAAACCATGATCTCAGGACCTGGCAAAAGAAACCGTTAGTAAGAGAACCAAAGCTCTTGCTTTTTTCATCCCTCATGGTACGTTTCGAGCATTCTGCCGCATGCCAGATTGCTACTTTTTGCAACTCAGGTTCATCATTGCTTCTTCTTTATATATATAATAGTGACGTTCATGCTCTGGATGACTACGTTCGGAAGAGCAGGAATTCCAGTCTGCCATCGGCTCCTGTCACTGCAACAACGGTTATAAGCGATAAGTATTCCCACGTTTACCGCGTCCTGTTTGCAACTCTCGTCCGTGAGCCTTTCTTTGCCTCTTGCCCCCTTCCCCATCTACGAACTTCTTCCTAGGAACTATTACTCTCCGGCCTAGGAACTAATCCCACTTACCCTTTTCCCCTTCCGGGAGTATGCTCTAATCAACAAGAAGAGAAAACCACCCACAAGGAGGGAATGAACATGTTGACCAACGGCGGAACCACAGTAAAGGCAGGAACCTACTGGAATCTGGCGAACGGGAACAGGGTGCAGATGGAGCAGGAAGGCAGCCTTCCCGGCGACAGCAAGACCCGGTACATCAAGGCATCGGCGGCAGTGATGCTCATGGCAGCCCCGGCGATCGGCCTGGTCTTCGCAATGTTCCTCCCCTTCATCGGGATCGCGATGTCCTTAAGCCTGGTCGCCAGGAAACTGGCGCAGGGCGTGGCATCGGCGGCTGCAGGCAGCATGTCCTTCGGGTGGCGGCCCATCGAGGCCTATCTTGCGGGCAGGAAGAACAGGAAGGCTTCGAGAGCGAAGAAGGAGACCAAGGACAGCGGGAAGCAGTAACCGCACTTTGGCGGGACATGATGAAGCGGGACAGGTCAACGACCTGTCCCGCTTTTTTTCATGACTGGGGGGAGATCCGACCGGCCGTCTATTCATATGCAGGCACAGCCTCTGCTCCCATTATTCCGGACGTGGTCTGGAATCCATGGAATATCTTTGAGCGGGAACGGCATCCACGTCTTGGCGGGTATGACGATCTTTCTGTTTCACATCATCCGGCACGGTATCCCTGCCTTTTCAAAAGCTGCGCGAAGTTCCGCTCCTTTCTCCTCATAGAATCCTTCTGTCATCGCCTCCCGCATCCCATGCTTCTTGTACGCCCAGTCAGCGTAATGATAGTTGTATCTGTCCATCAGGACACTATCCACACATCCCTTAAGCATTTCCGGGAGTCTCTCAGCATGGGGTATTTGCTCCCCCTTGTTCTATTTCTTTGACTTCAGGTCCGCGATCTCACGTTCTTTGTCCGCCAGCTTCTGCTCCAGCCGCGCGTAGGCCGACATGTCGCGGATCACGGCCTGGATGAACTTCTTGCCGATGAGCGTAAGCCCCACACAGCTCACTTCGACCGGCACCGGAGCTCCTTCCACGCGCAGCAGCTCGGCGTTCTTGAGCGACTGACCTCCCTGGACGGTCTCGGCGAGCATGGTCTTGCCAAGCTCCCGGTCCACGACAATGTCCAGCAGGCTCTTGTGCAGGAGATCGAACTTCGCGTTCCCGGTGAGGCGCGCAGAATGTTCGTTCGCGAACACGATGTCCCCTGCCTCGGAAAGCACCAGGATCGCCTCGTTCGCGTTCTCCACCAGGGTCCGGTAGCGCTCCTCCGAGGCCCTCAGCTCCTCGGTCTTCTCGGTCACCCACTGTTCCAGCTCCATATTCATCTTCCGGAGCTCGGTCTGGAGCAGTTCGTTCTGCATGGTGTTCGAAAGGATGCCGGCGAGAGAGGTGAAAAAGTTGACCTCTTCGTCGCTGAAGTTCTTTGCGCGGGAATAGAGCAGTTCGATGACGCCCATGAGCGCGCCGCTGGAATAGACATAGAGCGGCAGGCAGTAGACCGATGAATAGCTCGACAGGGCCAGGCCCGGCGCGTCCCTGAACCGGCTGTCCTTGGTGAAGTCCTTGAGGATCGCCGGCTCGACCTTGCGCGCCACCCAGCCCTCGATGCCCTGGCCTACGGGAATGCGCACCATGCCGATCGCCTCCTGGCGGTAGCCGTTGGTCGCGGTCAGGACCAGCTCCTCCTTCTTCTTCTCGTAGCGATAGATGAGGCACACATCGGCTTCCATGACCCGCGCCGTGATATCGGCAACATCCTTCATGCGGTCCGGGAAAAGACGGGGCGAGTTGGCAGCGTAGTTCACGTCATAGATGCCCAGGAACTTTATGAACAGGTCATCCTTCATATCATGGAGCTCTTCCTGCTTGATATGGAGCGACAGGTTCGCGTCCTCGAGCCGGCGGTAGTAGGGAGCGATCACGGTCCGGTAGAGCACATAGGCGAGAACAGGCACCACGAGGATGGAGAAAAAGGCCAGTACCATGGCTGCACGGTCCTCATGGGACAGCGAGTACCCTGCATAGGTCCCCACGGAAATGGCAGAGATCAGGATCAGAGCGACCAGGATCGTGATGAATCTTTTTCCCTGCAGGGTCTCTTCTGATGCTGTTTCCGCGAAATCTTGCTGCCTGTTAGGCATTGTTTCCCCTCCGTGCTCCAGAATGGTACGTATTATATCATGGTTTCAGCATCCTGCCCAGGTCCTTGACCGCCTGGTCCACGCTGATCGGGATCTCCACGGTCACGCCGCTGTCCCGCAGCCGGGCGAACAATTCGGTCAGGACGGGCGGATCGATGTTCGACCGCTGCAAAGCTTCCGTCTGCGTCAGGATATCGAAGGGCGTCCCCGCGGTGACGACCCCCTCGCCCCTGGCAAGCACGTAGACCCGGTCTGCAAAGCCTCCGACCAGATTGAGGTCGTGGGTCGACATGATGATGCTCATGCCTTCGCTGTTGCGGCGGTTCAGGATCGCGACCAGTTCGTTGCGCGAGCGCGTATCCAGCCCCTCAAAGGGCTCATCCAGCACCAGCAGCTCCGGCCGCATCACCAGGGCTCCTGCCAGGGCGACCTTCCGCTTCTCCCCGCCCGACAGGTAATGGCAGATCCTGTCCCGCAGATGGACGATGCCCAGTTCCTGCATCACATCCTCGACCATCTTGGCGGTCTCTTCCTTCCCGTACCCGTAGTTCCGCGGCGAAAAAGCGATGTCTTCCCACACGGTCGGCGACAGGATCTGCTCCTCCACGTTCTGGAGCAGCACGCCGATCTTCTCGCGGATGTCGTCGTAGTCCGTGGCGGGATTCACGTTGAAGACCGAGACCTTGCCCTCGTCGGGCTTCAGGAGCCCGAGAATATGATAGATCAGCGTGGTCTTGCCCGAACCGTTCCCGCCGAGCACCACGACCCGCTCTCCCCGCTTCACCATGAAATCGAGGCCGCAGATATGGATCTCCGTGGTGTCCGGATAGATGTGTTTGAGGCAGCTCACCGCGACCACATGGTCGTCGGGCTCTCCGTGGAAATGAAGGTGTCCGATGTTCATAGATTCCCTTGTCTTATCATTCTACCACGCCAGAACGACCGCCAGCACCGCCGCCCCCGCGCCCAGGGGCAGCCAGTCCTGGGCCGTGAAAGCGCCCGCGCCGTGCTCCGCCATGCTGCCGTTGTAGCCCCGCACGGACATCACGGCATAGAGCCTCGACGACCGATCGACCGCCCTGACCAGCAGCGCGCCGATGCCTTTCGCGATGTTCGTCCCGTTCCGGATGATGTTGCCCGGAGAGAACCCGCCCCGGAGCCTGATGGACGTCCCGAAGCTGTCCATCATGTCCAGGAGGATGAAGAAGGAGCGGTAGGTCATGAAGAGCCCGCTCGCCACGATCTCGGGGAGAAAGCCGCTCAGGACCGAGAAAATCCGGGGGTACGGGGTCGTCACGATCAGCATGCCCACGGCAAAGGCCGGGGTCACGGACTTGAGCAGCACCAGGGCGTAGACCCAGGCCCCGCGGCGCAGGCTCACGGCGTAGAGCAGCGCGAAGAGCGCGGCGTAGAGGGACAGGAACCCGATGGCGCGCCAGGGCAGCCCGATGGTCATGGCAACGGCCAACAGCAGGCCGAAACCCAGCGCCAGAGGCACCGGGTCCCGCGCGATTACCGCTCCGCAGACCACGAGGCCCACGAACAGCAGCTTGGCCGCTACCGATGCCCGGTGCAGCGGGCTGTCGCCGTCGGACGCCCACTGGTCGATCCGCGCAACATCGATCATGGAGCATCCTTTCCAGCAGTGGAGCATCCCGCGACAGCGTGCAGCCGGTGAGCCAGCAGGTCCGGACGGACCTGGGAGAGGAACCGGATCACGGCGCCGGTAATGGCGGACTCGATGATCCACCCAAGAGCCCCGAGCCCGAGCACCATGAAGGCGAAAGCGGCAAGTGATGTGCCGCCCTCTTTATGCTCCGTGGTTTCCCCGCCATGTTCGTGCCCTGCAAAGACATCCACATCAACATGGGACGTGCCCACGATGGCGATAAGGAAAAGCGATACCAGGAACAGCGCTCCGGCAGTGGCAAGGGCGGCGCGCCAGAACACGGAAAGTCGCTTCGGAAGAAGGAAGAAGAGCGTATGCCCCAGGGCCGCTTCCGCGCCCAGGAGCAGCGTGTTCAGACCCATGACCGTGATGCCTCCATGACCGATCAGGGCAAGCATGAGGTTCACCAGCAGCGCCGCGACAAAGCCCAGCGCCGGACCGAGCAGGATCCCCGCCGCGACGGACAGGTTCAGGTGATAGGCAAGAGGCAGGACCTCGAGGTTCATGGCAACGAGCATGGATGCGGCAAGCACGCCCAGGAGCGGGATCTTCTTTTTCCGGTCCATGCCCCGGAGGCGGTAGAGTGCGAAGGCCAGCGCCCACGCCATCAGCACGAAGCCGGTCAGCCAGAGCCAGACCGGCAGGATGCCGTCGGGTATATGCATGTGGGTCACTGCTTGCCCCCGTTCCTGTGCGAAGACTTGATGAACACGAACCTGCCGTTTCCGCCCACAAAGATGTTCAGGAGCCAGCTGACCGCGCTGATCACGAAAGCGCCCCAGAAGGCCGCGCGGAAGGACTCTATCACGAGCCCCGGCACGATGTCCGCCACGATGCTCAGCATGAAGGCGTTGATGACCAGGGTGAACAGCCCCAGGGTGAGCAGGTTGATCGGCAGGGTCAGGATCAGCACCAGCGGCCTGATAACGGCGTTCACGACGCTCAGGATGCCCGCGGCCAGGATCCCCATGGCCATGCTCTCGATCCTGATGCCCTTGATGAGCGACGCGGCGATCACCAGGGACAGCAGGTTCATGGACCAGCGAAGCAGAAAACCGAACATGGAACCTCCGAAAAAGTTCTGCATAGTAGCACAGTTATCAGGGCATTGCAACGAGGAGACCGCAAAACAGTTCATTGACGGAATGCTTCTTTTATCCTGCGTCCCTGGCCGCACCGGCCGCGCCTGCGCGGGCAGTCCCGTCTTTACAGATCATTAACGACGTTTAACAGCGAATTTACCGCCAAAAGAGGTACAGTTCACGCGTGGAAGATCCCCTCCTTCGGCTCGCATTCACGCTCTATCGTGTCGCATAGAGATAGTATACAGGGAAAATACGCAGAGAACGACCAGCCCATGATAATGAAAAAGCTCCTGGGAAAAAGGATGACCCTGCGCGTCAAGTTCATACTGCTGGGCGGGAGCATCCTCGCAGCCGTGATGACCGTTCTGTTCTGCTGGATGCTCGTGCAATCCGAAGAGGCAGTGATGAACCAGGTCGACGCCCAGGCGCAATCGCTCCTGAACCAGATCGTCATCACCCGCCAGTGGATCGCTGACCAGGACGGCCTCTATGTCCGCAAGTCCGCCGCGCGCACCACCAACCCCTTCCTGCCGAACACCGATATCGTGGACCGGTCGGGCCTCCACTACGTGCTGCGGAACCCCGCCATGGTGACCCGGCAGCTTTCGGAACTGTCCGGGAACTCCAAGCACTACCGTTTCCGCATCACGAGCCGCCAGCTGCGAAACCCGGCAAACGCGCCGAACGCCTTCGAACAGGATGCGCTCGTACAGTTCGAACGCCGGGGATTCGACAAGACCCGGAACGGAATCGCACGGCGCGACATTGAGGACGGCGTGCCGGTCTATCGCCGCATCATTCCTCTTCGGGTGGAGGAGGCATGCCTGGGGTGCCATCGCGACCAGGGATATCGCGTGGGAGATGTGCGCGGCGGGATCAGCGTGACCATCCCCCTGGACAGTGCCGTTGCCGCTATCGCCCGCACCAGGCTCAGGCTCATCAGCGCCGGCGCAGCGATCATCCTGCTCATTGCCGGAAGCCTCTATTTCATCGTGCACAGGCTCGTGCTCAGACCCGTGGACCATCTCCACCAGGTGGCCGAGGGGATCAACGCGGGACAGTTCGAAACCCTGGCAACGATCCGTTCGGGAGACGAGTTCGAGGACCTGGCCGAATCGGTCAACCGCATGACCCAGCGCGTGCGCACAGGATATGAAGGCGCGGTCAAATCGCTCGCAGCGGCCATCGACGCCCGCGACCCCTACACCCGCGGCCATATCGACCGTGTCGCGCGGTACACCTTCGCGATCGCCCGCGAACTGGGCTGGTCCCGCGAAGAGCGGCGGAAGTGGAAAATGGGCGTGGTGCTGCATGATGTGGGAAAGATCGGCATCCGCGATGCCGTGCTCCAGAAACAGAAATACCTGACCGACGACGAGCGCGCGGAAATGCAGGCCCACCCCCGCATCGGAGCGGAGATCGCCATTGCCTCGGAATCGGACCTGCTGATTCGGGAGCTGCCCGCCATCCTCTATCATCATGAATGGTTCGACGGCAGGGGCTATCCCGCCGGGCTCAAGGGTGAGGACATTCCGCCGATCGCACGGGTGCTTGCTGTTGCCGATGTGTACGACGCCCTGATCACCGACCGGCCCTACCGCAAGGCAATGACCGACGAGAACGCGCTCGCCGTGATCCTGGACGGATCAGGCACCCAGTTCGATCCCGAAGTCGTAAAAGCGTTCCTTGCGGCCTGGGCCAAGGGATTCGCCGACGACACGCTGGTCGAGGACGACAGCGACCTGGTGCTTGAACGGACCTGACACGCGGCCCCCCCCTTCCCCCTCCCAATTTGATGTGCTAGGATAGTACCATCATGCAGCGCGCCTGTTACATCGGCATCGACCAGGGGAGCAGTTCCACCAAGGCGATCGTCGTCGCCAATGACGGGGCCATCCTCTTTCGGGGGAAGCAGGAGCTTTCCCCTGCTTTGCGGGAAGACCATCGGGTCGAGCAGGACCCTGATGAGATCCTCGGATCTGTCAGGTCAGCGCTCGATGAAGCGATCGGTCAAGCAAAGAACGCGGGGATGACGGTGCGCGGAGCAGGCCTATCCTGCCAGCGGTCATCGTGCCTTGCCTGGCATAAAGCGTCAGGAAAACCTCTATCGCCGGTCCTGAGCTGGCGCGATACCCGGGGTGAAGAGCTGGTTAAAGGCCTCGCGCTTCATCGCGACTATATATGGAAGGCTACGGGCCTTCCGCTCACGCCATATTATTCCGCCTCCAAGATGCGGTGGCTGATTGAGAACCTGCCTGACGCGGACAGTCCCTCCACGGTCCTCGGAACTTTATCCAGCTTTCTCTGCCAGAAACTGACCAACTCGACCTCGCCCCTGATCGATCACACCAATGGGGCACGCACGCAGCTCATGAACATCAGTTCACTGTCCTGGGACAGCGAACTGGCAAAGATCTTCGGGCTTGCTGCCGCGAACCTGCCTGAGATCGTTCCCACTGCTCACAATTTCGGGGTGATCGAGACCGATGCTGGTCCCATCCCCCTGCTCGCCTGTATGGGAGATCAGCAGGCTGCAATGCTCGGCCTTGGCGTGCTCGAAAGAGATCAAGGCGGCATCAACTATGGCACCGGCGGGTTCCTGATGGTGAACACCGGCCGGACATTGATCCCCGCCCCCGGGCTCATGGCCTCGGTCCATTACTCAACAGCAACCGACAGGCGATATCTTCTGGAAGGAAGCGTGAACGCGGTCGGAGACGCGCTCGAATGGCTCAAGCACAAGTTTCGGATGTTCGACCGCTTTGAGGAGATCGATGAACTTTGCAGGAAAGCGGCAAGCGATGTGGTGGCATTCATCGCTTTGAACGGTGTCGGCGCGCCCTACTGGGAACCTGACGCCAAGACCGTCATGAACGGCATGACAGCGGAAAGCACGCCCGCAGACATCGTCCGCGCCGCGATCGAAGGGATCACCTTCTTCATGCGGGATATTGACGGGGTGATCAAGGCGGCAGGCGTCAGCGCGGAACAGTTCACTGTCTCCGGCGGCCTCGCCTCCATCGGATATCTGCTCCAGACCCAGGCTGACATGCTCGGCCAAGACCTTGCAGTTTCAACAGAGCAAGACGCTTCTGCCCTTGGCGCCGCGTACCTCGCAGGCATGCAGCAGGGAGCCTGGAAGCCCGAAGATATTCAGAAGTTCACGCAGGGGAAAAGGATCGTACAGGCTGGCCGGAATCCGGGAATCAAGAAGCGCTATCAAAAGTGGACAGAGCTGCACAGGATGGCACGGGAACTGGACAGGACGTTGTAGGTCGGGTAAAGCACTGCGAAACCCGACAGCCGTTGGGTTCCGCTTCGTTCAACCCGACACACCACGAACCCTGCCCTTCTCATTCCTTGACAATTAACGTGATACCGAATATAGTATCACTATCATGGCCGGCAAAAAACTACGGATCATCTTAGATACGAACGTATTATATGCGGGTCTTTACTCATCCAGGGGAGCTTCGTTCAAGGTCCTGCGAGCTATTGCGGACGGGAAAATGCGTGGCGTATTATCCACCGCGCTTCTCTTTGAATATGAAGATGTTTTGAAGAGAAACCAGGAGATACTCAACCTATCGAATCGGGCGATCGAGAAAGTCCTAGGCAATTTGTGCTTCCTGAGCGACCACCAAAAGATCTATTTCTTGTGGCGTCCACGGCTTTCCGATCCCAAAGATGACCATTTGCTGGAATTGGCTGTTGCCGCAGGAGTAAAATTCGTGGTGACCCACAACACATCGGACTTCAAGGGTTCCGATAAATTTGGCGTACGAGCGATAACACCCAAAGAGCTATTGGAGGAAATAGTATGAGCGCCTTGAGCCTGCGTTTACCCGGATCAATTCATCGTCACATCAGAGAGATCGCGAAAAAAGAAGGCGTATCCATCAACCAGTTCATTTCATCGGCGGTCGCCGAAAAAATATCCGCGCTGATGACGGAAGACTATCTGGAGAGCCGGGCAAAGAAAGCGAAAAAAGAAGATTTCAGGAAGATATTGGCAAAGGTCCCGGCTAGAAAGCCGCTGCCGGGGGATGAACTGTAGAATTTGCATAGCGGAAGGCTGCCGATTTGCATAGTTCACTTACGTTTATAATGTATATGAAAGAACCTGTTATGAAATCTTCCGGCAACGTATTTCTAGATCTGGGTTTCCCCCCTGAGGAGGCCGCCATCCTCCAGATGCGTTCCGAGTCTGTAGGTCGGGTAGAGCACAGCGAAACCCGACAGATTTTGATACGATGAGCAAGCACACCCTGAATAAAATACCATGCACTATAAAAGATCACGAGCAAAAGGAGCAACCTTCTTTTTTACGATTGTGACGCATAAACGACAGTCGATCCTCTGTCACGACTGCAATGTTGCGTTGCTTCGCGAGTCATTTTCGCACGTAATGTCCCGGCATCCTTTTACGATTGATGCATTTGTTCTTCTGCCCGATCATCTACATTGCATTTGGACTTTGCCGGAAAACGACAATGACTTTTCAAATCGATGGAGGCAAATCAAAGGCCACTTTAGCAGGAATTGTTCTGGTGAGTTCAGGGGAGACGTAACGGCCGGTCATAAAAACAGGGGTGAGCAGACTGTTTGGCAGCGCCGCTTTTGGGAACATCAGATCAGGGATGAGACTGACTTTATCAGGCATGTCGAGTATACTCACTACAATCCGGTGAAGCACGGCTTGGTCAATTCTCCTGCTGCCTGGCCACATTCAACATTCCGCCGTTACGTTACACAAGGCCTTTATCATGCCGAATGGGGTGCGGATAAAGAGATAGCTCTCGACCAGAACATTGGGAACGAATAAGCGTCGGGTTTCACTATGCTCTACCCGACCTACAACTGTGGATTATGTAACGGTCACAAGCAACTAGCGCAGAAGCACTTGACCATAAGTCGGGGAGGTAGAATAAATCTTTCTGCCTCCCTCCTTTTTAAACTATCAGCGCCCTGAAATGTTCCAACCTGCGCGTCCACAGCGTCGCGCCACAGGGCGGCGCGTGACGCGGGCGTTAATCTATAGAGGAACCCTATGAAGCAGATCGTTTTGCCGGTAATTCTAGCGTTGTTTTTTTCCGCATATACCGCAGCAGCAGAGCACCTCCCTGGATGTCCCTCTTCAAGCCATGCACCCGAACAGTGCGCCTCCTTGATAGAAAAAGATATTCTCAGTAAGCACAAGGATCTCTTCGATCG
>JAOUEV010000093.1 GCA_029858565.1 Nitrospirota bacterium
TGGGCGCTCAGGAATTCTGCCTGGGCCATGGCAACAAGGTCGCGGACGTTCGGAGTCTCGAAAATGATCCCCCAGTCGCCAGGCTTATCTACGCTCGTGGTTATGCTCTTCCAGGTACGACCTCGCAAGGTAAGGAAATTAGAAAGCAATCGGATGTATCCGGGCAGCATGCCGAACTGGCGGACTTTGGCGTCGGCAAGGGCCATCTCGACCTCGAGGGTGGCCATGCGTTCGGTCGTGCTCCAGTAGATCCCAAGCATCCAGGCGGGCAGGTTGGTCTTTGCCACGATCTGCTCCAGCACGTGGCGCAGCGGTATGTCGTACTGGAAGAGCTGTCCGTCGTGTCCGACAACCGTGATGGTTACCTTTGATCCAGCTGTTCCGGCGGTTACGATATCTCCGCTCTTTCCAGCTCGCTTCGCGGCAATGATGGTGTTGAAGTCCGTCTCAATGGCCTTGCGCCGTGTTTCCAGGTTCGTGTCGCTTTTGCCCGCACTCTCGTAGTGGACGTGATGTATCGGATCTCCGTGGCGTTCTCCGGAGTTCTTCATGCTGTTCTGGAGCGTGACAAGAATTTGGGCCGAGAATTCCATGGACCGGAACATACTGACGCCGTGGGGGTCCTGGTTCTCGTTGCCGTTGCTGAAATAGAGCTTGTTGTCCGGGCTGAGCCGCGTTTCCTCGGCACCGTTGTTGCTTATGGGCTGGCCGTAGCGGGCATTCAGGATGCTGTTCGCGAGCGTTCCCGGGTTTGTCTGATTGCTACGCTGCACCTGCCCCCTGCGTATCCACGGCTCCACGCGGCCGGTCGCCGGATGCTTCCGAAAGAAGATGTCTTTCGAATCAGCCACGACAAGCCGCTCGATATCGTCGCGCTTTTTCGTAGCCACGAACTCGGAGATGGAAAAGCCCTGTTCGTGGTCCTCGTTCTGATGATTCGCGGAAAACGCGACAAGCCCCTTCTGCATGTCATTCACCGGGACGTTGAGATGGAAATCCTCGAGGATCTTGACCAGGTCCATGTTGTCGCCGATGATCTTGGGCGTTCCGGTGAGGTTGATGGTCCTGCGGATCGCGGCGTCGCAGATGGGGATGCCTTCGCGCATGGCCTCGTAGAAGTTCCCGTCCACCTTGCGGAAGACGAATTCGTTCATGGCCGAGGCAAGCGGGCTCTGGGCAGCGGTGCTCGTGAGCTGGCCGGTGAGGTTCGGGGCCTTGCGACCGCATCCAGGTCCGGACGCTCGATCCCGTTCCCGCTGGCGCTGCTTGCGCGCCCGGGCCTGGATGCGTTTTCGTTCTAGTAGTTCTGATTTGGTCATATGCACCTCACCGTATTTCCCCATTTGTTATGAATCCATGCCAGTTTCCGCTTGCGCTCGCGTCGATGCTCGGCGTTACCGTCAGCGTGTTGAAGTCATTGCCCTGGAACGTCCACGCGAATTTCGGAACCGTCAGCACAACGATCTGGCCCTTGTATTCTGGATGCTTTTCGTAGATCAATTCGTACTGATCGTTGCGGGTCATCGGAACCCGCTTGCACGTCAGCCAATCGCCGTATCCGGCAGGGCTGCGGAAAATGAATACGTCCGGTGACAGCCAGGCCGGTTTAAGGTCGGTCAGTTTCATGGTTCGCCAGGATGTTTTTTATTTACCCACCACTTCACGCGACGTTGTTTTCCCACGACAATCAGCACATTGCACCAGGGACACTCTTTCCCGATTTGTTCGTGGAGAACCGGCTTATGGCAAGCCGGACAATCGATCGTCGTCTCGTCGTTTTCTTTTTTGGCCATCTTCAGGATCCGCATCACGGATCGATACCCCACTTTGTGGGGTATTTCGGCCTATCAGGGATGAGCGACCTCGGTGTTCTCGGCCGGCTGGTTCTTGGGGACGAATCCATAGTCGCCGGTACCGGGGCTGCATTCATGCTTGATGACGCCGCCGCCGCGGTGGCCTCTCTGAAAGTCGAGACTGTGGATCATCCCCTGCACCGCGGTCTTGATGATGACGCCGTCGGCGCACTTTCCCTGATTCGCGCATTCACCGCACTTCTGTTCGAGTGAATATGACATCCTGATCACCTCCTTTCCTTGATCGTTATCTCAACCTGCTTCCGCAGGCGAATTCGTCTTCCCGCTCGAAGCCCAGGATCTCGGCCAGGGTCTCGGCGCGGTCGGCGTCGATGATGTGGTCGTTGTTCTTGCTGTAGATACGGTGCTTGCTGCCGTAGACGCAGGTGTGGCCGGTGTAACTGGTGACGATGTCCGGGTCCGGCGGGTACTCGATGGTCATGCGTTGCACGCGGCGGGTCATGTGGTCGGTTGCCAGCTCCTTGAGCGTGATCTTGCTCGGTTTGTCGTCCTTGCTGTCAAGGATCGGCTCACCGTGCTCGTCGATATTGTCCGTGGTGCTTTCGAACTGGAACCCGCGCAGCCGGTCGTCGTATTCCTTGTGACGGTATTGCGGAAGGCCGTTGAGATCGTGGAGCACGGCGCTGCCGGCATTGCCGAGGTCCGTGCCGTGCGATATGGTGTTACGGGTGCAGTACAGGTCGTCCAGCGCATCGATCGCCTGGCATTGCTGGTCATAGGTGACCTGCTTGAGCTGCAGCCGGGCAATGACCCGCTTTTTATCCCCGAGGATGTTCTTGATCAGGATCTCGGTGGGGTCCTGGGAAAAGCCGAAGTCGCCGCCGCAGCGGTTGAGCCCGGGGACGGTCACGAAGAAGCCCTTGATGAGCTTGCGGAACTCGGAATCGGTCATCCCGCCCGTGGGAGTGAGCTGATAATCGAAGAATCCTTCCAGCGGCAGGACCGTGTCTATAAGCGATACCGCGCGCGAAACGGGTCCGTCGCCATACCCCGCGACTTCGCACCGATAGCCACGGACTATCACGTCGTTGTTTCTGGCGTCGATCAGTATCTTGAGCGAACGGTATTCCGGGATCTCTTTCACGACATGTTTGAATTGCTGCCAGGGGAATACGGTGTTCTCCGGATCGCCGTCCTCTCCCAGGACGTTGTGCTTGAACTCGGGGGAATCCTCGCCGCCGTACAGGTCGATGTAGAACCGCTTACGATCCTCGGACCAGTACGGGAACGGCATAAGCTCCTTGGACCAGCGGAAGAGCTTGAACGAGATGGACTTGATATATTTCGAGGCGCTCTTCAGCGCTTCCGATTGTTCCGCGTCCTTTGCTCCTTCAGACAGTTTGCTCAGCCGGTAGAACTCCGTGTCGCGGCGGCCGTCGGGCACGGAATACAGTTTCGGCACGCAGCCCGGCTTGATCGCGCGGAAGAACTCTGACCACTGTTTCTTGTGATCGTCCTTTGCCGCTTCGTCCTTGATCGCGAAGGTGCGTACGTGTACGCCTCGATAGGCCTCGCCGTCGTGGCCTGACGGCCTGAAATAGAGCTTGAACCGGTTGCTGCCCCGGAACATGTGGTGTGGATGCTTCTTGTGTTTGATCAGGGACGGAGCCAGGTCCTCGTTAAAATCCAGCTGTTCGAGCATGGCGTCGATGATTTCGTCGAGGTGGGTCTGCTGGGGAGCGCCGATCAGCCCGGAGCCGTCCTGGACCGTGAAGAATTTCCACAAGCCGTAGGCTACGATCTCGCGGGTCTTGCCGACCTCGGCTCCGCACTTGTGGAGCGTCGGCCCGGAGGTCCGGATCGACGACAGCTGGTAATCCCAGAGCGTATATGGGTCTTTGTGGTCGATGTCCTCGGGTTCCCGCAGAAACGCAGGGACCCAAAGTCCGGGATCATTGCACAGGCAGGAGAGCTGGAATTCGTCCAGGCCGCTGTAGGGTCTCCGGAGCGCTTCCTGCTGCGTGTAGTTGTTGAAGTATCGCGCGGAAGGGAACTCCTTCCGTGCAAGCTGAGTCCAGGTCCAGTCGTGTTTTTCAAGCCATTGCTCGAAATCCGCCCGGGGGACCCTGATCCCCTTCTTGAGGTCCTCCAGGGCAACCGGCTCTATGGTGTCCAGGACAGCCGTCACTCGTCATCGCCCTCTTCCGGCCGCTGCTCCTTTTCATCTCCTCCCAAACCGATCCCGCTCATGATCCCGGCCAGGGTTTTAGCCTTTTTGCTCTCGGTCTTCTGGCGCTTGATCTCGCGGGGATCGATCATCTGGTTCATGGGCGTGGCGCCGGTGACTTCCGTCAGCTTCGGCAGGACCAGGAGCGACGGCCTGGGCTTCAGTTCGTGGCCGATAACCTTGCCGTCCTTGTCGATCTTCTCGGACAGGCAGTTGACGCCGTTCTCGATGATGTCCTGCTGGAGCATGCCGAGGATGTCGAGGTTCCCGGCGATCCGGAGGGACATGATGTCTTTGAGATCGTCGAGCTTGCCTTCGCGCATTGCCTTCTGCACGGCGACGAGGCCCTTGACGAATTCCTTTTTGTCCAGGCAGACGGACCCGGGAGCGGTCTCGCCCTCGGCGATGAGTTCGCAGGGATATTGCGGGCAGGAGGACAAACAGGGACGGAAGACGCGGGCCACAAAACTGCGAGCGTTCTCGCCGGTCTTCCAGGCGTTTGTGTTTCCAATCATGGCTTCGGACTTGGCCGGGCTCTGCGCCGCTTTCTTGCGCTGGGAAAGCGCAGCCTCGCTCATGTGGTACTTGCGCGGGCGGACGGCGAACTTTTCCATGACGCGGCGCTTTTCTGGATCCGGATCGTCACCGGCTTCTGGATCGTAGGAAGCGCCCGCCTCGCCGGGTGCGGAGTCGGGAGAGGCGGGCTGCGGTGATGAGGCTGGCGGTTCAGCCTCGGGGGAAACAAGCTTTTCGAGTTCCTTGAGCTTCGTGAACTCATCGAACAAACCGGTCTCGCCTGCCTTGATGCGCTGGGCGAGTTTTACCTTGTGGAGCTTCAGCAGGTAGCCGGGGGTTACCTTCTGGTCGAACTCGTTCAGCTGGGCATCGAGCGAGGATTCATCGAGTGGCTTGTCCTTGTTCATGCCTGCGTTATAGCAGACTAGTCAAGCACGTTCTGGCAGGATGGAGCGTGACGGGTTGTCACGCTGTCACGCGGGGATGCGTTGTATCTGGTTGTTTAGATATTAGGGGCTCGGAAGTTGCCGGAAAGAAAAAGCCGGGATGGGACCATGATTTTCGGCTGGGCTGGTGATCGTGACAGCTAGGACCTGCAGTCGCACCAAGAATCGAGTATTCCACGCTTAACCAAGAACACAACAATCGCCAATGGAGGGAAATTGATCTTCAGGACCTCTTTTATTAACCATTCCGCGAATTCCTTCAGAGCGTTCCAGTCTTTTTCCTTGTCTTCCGCAGATTTCATTCGCTTGCAATAATCGAGTTTGACGCACACTTCGTATTGCACCAATGGCTTTAAGGACAGGAGATATCCCTGAAAATGCATCAACAACATGGTTTGGACAAGCACAGCATACTCTCCACCAAAATAGCCGGCACTGAAGTCAAACATATTCCGCGTAACTTCGACATCAGTGATGTCGTCTCGTCGAGTGTATTTGTATTTCCAGCCGGGAACTTCTTTCCCTTGCAAGGCCATAAGCCGGGCAGCTTCCTTCTCGATTTCGTCAATGTTCGGATCAACAACATGGGCGGCTATCGTGCTGTTGAGATAGGATTCGTCTCTCAGCAACCTGCCCAGCAACTCGCTCTCGTTATCCATATTTCACCTCCCGCAGGTCAGTGCTTCCGGACTTCAAGTATATCGGCCGGATCCATTGGGCCGAACCAGAGCGCGCCGGGCCAGAGGTCCAGGGGATATTTGTAGGTCTCTTCCGGCAGCAGGACATAGTACATGCCGTGAGAGTCGGGCTCGATGCAGACCTCGACGATATGCGGCTCCTCGCCCTGTTCGGCCAGGAAATAGAATCCGGGATCGGTGGGTTTATTCAGGGGCGGGTATTTCATGGCATTTGATCAGGTACGGTGGCGACTTCACCTACAAACCTGCGTTTTCTGGCTCATGGAAAAACAAACAATTACGGATTGTAACTGACATATGAACACGGCGATGACGCGCTAGAAGGGGATTCCCTCTGGTCGCCTTAAGACGTGACAGGGAGATCCGTTGTTCTCGGAAGAATCCCGACAAAGGGTTTTTGTTTTATATTACCGCGCAGCAAGGAGGGAGTCGACGTTGGCGCATTTCTATAAAAAACAACCATAGTAGCCATGGATTTATAACCAAGGCCACCTCTTTTGTCAATTTTATGGCTAATTTCTACGAGCCTGTTTTTTGTTCGTTTATCAATAATTGAGCTCATGTTATGTAACGGACGATCTGCCTTAGCGTGTAGTATTTCTGCGACAGCCTCGATCCCCCTCTTCCCTAACTCATAAATTGCCTCTTCACAGATGCACGGCAAAAGGAAGAATTCAGAGAAATTTCCAACAATGTAATCTTTTAGATAATCTCTAACTTCGCAAAATTGGTCGCCACTTCCTGAAAAATCATCAACGTAAATAATTGCACCCTGTTCGAGCTTCGATGTTATTTCGTGAAGCTCACGAACATTTTTAGAGTCAACAAAATGAGATCCGCGACGTTCAAGTAATGCCCTATCTCTTAGCATATTCAGCATGACGCTGCTACTACTTCCAGGATCGTGGAGATGCACGTAAATAATATTCTTCGATGTGATGTTCACCGCTGCTAGCCGTTCCCACAAGTTTGCGTGAAGCTTAACGATGAGCGATTCAGTCTGTTTTTCCGATATGTAATTAACCTGGTGTAACAAATCTATGATAGATTGTTTATCTTTTTCATCAAACTGACTTAACCATTTAGCAACGCGGGGGATAGTGACCGGTTGCGGTTTATAGTCGGAAAAATGAAAGACCGCCCAGGTATAGAATCTGAAGTACCTTATGTTTTGAATAGTTGTTTTTATTGTTTTTAGCATTAAACAGGCTCTTTACCGGGTTATTGTATTATTCATGCTCATCTTGAGAGGCAACGGCGCCTGGTTGATCCGCACCTTCTAATCTTGACAAGAGAGCTTCAACATACGAATTAACCCTTTTAAGAGCACTGGTCAGTTCATCCTTATCTATAACGTGTTCAAGTTTGCCACGTTCAAGCTGAGAAACAAAATCATCGCATGCTTTGATGGCATTTTGGACTCGACGGTTATCAACAACAAAATCGTCAAAAGCTTTCCTTGTCTCTAATTGAATATCAGTAATATAATTTTCCAAACGCTCTACAACTGGCTTTTGTTTTGACTTGTCCTCACTGTTAATTTCAAACGCCTCAAGTATTCTTCGGAAATGAATAACGCTCTTGATGCGCTTCGCACGATATTTTTCCACAAGGTTATCGGTCATACCATCGCGACCCAACCTCTTCCTCAGACCAGGCAATACCTCTTCAGCAAGGTTTAGAACTGGATACGCTTCAATCCAAAAATTTGAAGGTATTCTTTCTTTTGGATCGGGATTAAGTGATAAATTCTGATACTTATCAGAAAAAGATAGAAGTACTTTACAGCGCTCTACCTGTGGCTCACTCAAGCCTGTTAATTTTGACAATCGACTGTTGTCTGTTTCTCCTAGTGCCTCCATCACAACTTTCAAGCTGAGGGCTGTTGGCATCAACTCCCACGATTCTCTAAAATTATGAATAGAAAACATATATAGAATGCTGGCAATCTTGTCAGGAGGAGCAACAATGTTAGCAGGAATCGTTATTGTCACTCCTTCTTCCTGGAGCTCTTGACAACAACGATATCGACGCTCTCCATCAAGAATTGCGTATTTATTTTGCCCCTTCACTTCATAAACGGTTATTGGAACAAGAACACCGTGTTGTCGGATGTTTTCCTTTAACGCGTCCAAAGGTGCTTTGTCAAATAGTTGTCGAGGATTGGTTACGCTTGGCTTAATGTCGGAAACATTCAGCTTGCGGAGTAGTCCTTGAGGAACGACGGAGGCTACCGCTTCCTCTGGTTTTTTTTGCATTCTAGGGCTCATAGGATTTCTCCCTCTTTGCTGGGGTGAACGTTTGAAATAAGTAGTTCATCAGACCTTCGCCTATTTGCTGCAAATCCGGCGATATTTCTTTTTACGCTCACAACTTGAGTGTAAAAACCTTTGCTTAAAAATTCGCCTTCGTTAGAGCTTGCGTAACTAACGAGAAATGGGATGCCTTTCCGATCGAGCTTTCTCATCCATTGTTTCACAAGCTTAAGCTGCTTCTCGCTAAAAACAGAAGCATCATATTCACTAAATACACGCTGCGCTTTTACACTATACGGAGGATCCATATAGACAAAATCGCCAGGCACTACCGCTTCTAGCGTGGTCGAGAAGCCGCAAGACACTAAGCGTGCAGTCTTCAAGCAGGTTGAACAGGCCTTCAAATGCAGTTTGTTTGGCAGATCACCGCTTCTATCTCCGCCGTACGGGACATTAAATATGCCAGCTCGGTTTGTCCGATAAAGACCATTGAAACAGTATCGGTTAAGAAATATAAATCTGGCAGCACGCGTGGAGGGACTTAATTTCGAAGGATCCATTGCTCGTATGCGCATGTAGTTCTCAGGGCTTTTTTTAAGCTTATAGAGAGATCTTATAACTGCCGGAAGGTTATTTTTAATTTGGGAATAGGTAGCAATTAGATCGACGTTAATATCACTGAGAAGTGCAGCAGAGGGAGCGATATTAAAAAACAGAGATGCTGATCCGGCGAATGGTTCCACATATCGATTGTAACTGCTATCCCAATACTGAGACAAAATAGGAATCAGCTGTTTCTTGCTTCCAGCCCATCGTAAAAAAGGTTTGGCGTTCTTTAATTGCGGTTTCACGTTTTCCTTTTACAAAAAATGAAGCACCTACTCTTATAGATATGAACTGACGAAGATAGTATAGCGAATTACATCTGCCAGATAAAGCAAAAAAAGTATATCCACAACTGATGCATGGGTTGGCGCAACCAATTTCAGGATGACACTTTATAATGTTTAAAAAAGAGGCGACTTGTACGGTACAGGAAGAATCGACCATGCAGTGGTGCAACTATGCCCTCTCCCGGGTTCTAGTCTGTCATCAAGGTGCGAATGTAGCAAGAAAACCGAATATCATCAACCAATATCCTGCTCGATAAACGTTAGCCATGTGAACAGTCATTGAACGAGTACCGAAGCTGATAAATTTCTTTTTTGCTACTACGGAAAGCTTGCTTATGAAGAATAGGACAAATCCAAGGAGCATGATGAAGAAAGAGGATGGATGTGCAACCTTACCATGTACTGCATTTGAGACAGCGAAAGACCCCATGACAAAGACAAATATCCAAAGGAGGATTTCAGTAAACTTGCTTGGTTGATTTTCCCTCATGAATTGTGTGCGGGGCATGATGCTCTCCTTTTTATCGCATAACCAGCACCATCAGACCTGTACTGCTGTAATGTTCACATCTTCAGCTTGAAATATGCACTTCAGGTCTCTTTGGCAAAATGCTAACTAACAGGAAGAAACAAACACTACGGCACGCGGTCGTACTTAACGAAACGAGTATATTGGTTTTTTAATCTATTGTCAAACAGCCTTTTTTTAATGCCTAGACAGGCCGATGTTGCGTCGAATAGGTTGCCGGGGTAGTCTGGGGTTGCCTGGGAGGGGTGACAGGTAGGATGGTGCCGGGGAAACAAAAATAGGGAACGCAGGTGCGTTCCCTCTTACCGATTAGATTAAAACCTATTTACCACAGCATCGCTTATATTTTTTTCCACTTCCGCACGGACAAGCTGAATTTCTTCCAGCAACGACTGGAGCCGTATACGTCTTTGCCTCTTTCGTTTGTTTCACAAAATCGATATGCTCGCATGACGGACATCTGAATGAAAAAGCAGATTTGCCTT
>JAOUEV010000094.1 GCA_029858565.1 Nitrospirota bacterium
GCCCGTGCTGACATGCATGCGGTCCTGCTGCTTCTCCTGGCGGTCGTGCTGTGGGTAACGCTGCCGATGTTCATCGGTTCCTATGCACTGTCGGACGGTTCCCAATCGATCTTTTCGCTCATGCCTACGGTGCTGGGCCTGCTGCCGATGGCTATGACCGTAAAGTTCCTCGCAGGAAGGTTCCGGGGAAGGGCCGAGCCTGCGGAGAAGAAGCTTCTCTGGGCCGGCTTGTCCAGCATGGTTTTGGCAGCAACGGTTCTTGTCTTTTTCATTCTTTCTCCTTTTTCCTTTTATTATTTCTTCGGCGATCTAGGAATGAAAACCGGCAATTTAATGCAAGCGAACTACTGGTACGGAAGGGCGCTGGAGGAAGCTCCCGACGATAACGGAGTCATTTTCGACATGGGCGTGCTGCTTCGGGAAAAGAAGGAGTACGAAGCTGCATTCACCTATCTCCAGCGGGCTTACGAAAAAGACCCGAAGAACTTCGGGCCTCTGGGGCTGGAGCTTCTTCCCGACACCTTGTTGAAGGCCGGTCGCTATGACGAAGCGATCGCATGGTGCGACAAGATTCTGAATGCAAAATCCCGTAACAGAATGGTGCGGGAAGTCATTGAAAAGAAACGGATAGAAATCATTGCCGAGAAAAAACGACTGGGCAACGCGTCGCAAAGCGCTGTTGAGCTTCTGTAGCCCGGCGCTGTATATCACGCATCATTTCATCGATCAATAAAGCGGTTGCCTGTGCTGTGAAACAAACAGGTTATGGGAGGGGTTATGCGGAAAGGGATTCTTATCGTCGCTGGTATCATTCTTCTGTCATTACTTTATTCTATTTCATTTGCGCAGTCGCCGAATATCACCTCCGGCCTCGGCTGGCTATCTTCCGCCCAGACTCCGACCGGCAACTGGCCGCAGGTGGATGCGTCGGAATATCATTCCACGACCGCCGTTCTTGATGCGATATCGGTAATTGATCCCGCAAGCCCGGCCTATTCACTTGGTTCTTCCTGGCTGACCAGTCAACTTGTTTCCCCAACGGATTATTTGTCCCGGAGAATCATGGCGCTCAAGCGCGCCAATGCGGACGCAACCGCTGAACTAGAAGGCTTGCTGCTCTATCGCAATACTGACGGCGGATGGGGTGGTGAAACCGCATATGTGAGCAGCGCTCTTGACACCGCCCTTGCTCTCCAAGCCCTCAAGGCCGCGAATTATGCTGATGCAGCGGTTCTATTTCAAGGAATTAATTATCTTACTACAAACCGGAACAGCGACGGCGGATGGGCGTCTGTTATCGGAGGACCGAGCAATACTTATGTTACCGCAATAGTCTTACGCGCTTTGTCGTCCTACAATTCCCAATTCAATGTCCAAAGTTCAATAACCAGCGCAGCAACCTATATTCTCTCAAAACAGAACCAGGATTCCGTTGGTCGCGGGTTCGGGTCCAGTCCTTCCACGGTATATGAAACAGCCCTGTCCGTTATGGCCTTGATCGAATCCGGTCAAGGCGACGGAACAGCCTTGCAGGACGCCATCACCTATCTCGCGGCAACTCAATCCGCCAACGGCTCCTGGAACGACGATCCTTATCAAACCGCCCTGGCGCTTCAAGCCCTTGCCGCGGCACGGCCGAATCTCACGCTTTCATCCTTATCATTCTCCAACAACATGCCGCAGGAAGGGGAAGAGACCACGGTCACCGCGGCAGTCAGAAACTCCGGCCTCGAAAGCGCATCAGGCGTGATCGTCCGGTTCTATCAAGGCGATCCTTCATCAGGGGGAGTGCAGATCGGTTCAGACCAGGTCATTCCCACGCTTGCTGTCAGCTCTACAGCTTATAGCGCTATCACTGCTTCTTTCACTGCCACCGGCGGCAAGACCGTGTTTGCGGTGGTCGATCCTGATAACCTCGTTGCCGAAACATCGGAAGCCGACAACAAGACCTCTGCCCGGCTCTGGGTGGCAACCGGACCAGACCTCGCTGCTTTCTCTGAAGACCTGAAGCCCTCGACCTATGTGCCCCAGTCCGGCACGGCCTTTACCCTGAATTATTCAGTCCGTAACCTGGGCGAGACCGCTGCAGGGGGATTTGACATTGCGCTCTACGATGGAGACCCGGCTGCAGGCGGGACCATGCTCCAGACAACCCATGTCTCCGGCCTGGCAGGCACGGAAGTCCGGCCCGGGACCCTCGGCGTGACGCTCACCACTGACGGCAAACATACGCTCTATCTGGCGCTCGATCCCGGCAACACAGTGGCCGAACTCTCGGAAAGCAACAACATCGCTTCGGTCACGGTCACTGTGGGCGGGGTGCAGACCATGGCGGATTTGGCAGCGGGGATGATCCAGCTCACGCCCTCCCGGCCTGCGGCAGGGGAGACGGTGCAGGTATCCGCTTCAGTGCGGAACCAGGGCATGGAAGCGGCAAACGAATTTACCCTTGAAATCTACGATGGATCGCCCGAAGCCGGGGGAACGCTCATCTATTCTCAAAATCTGTCACTTGCGGCGGGCGCGGAAGGAACCATCGCAACGAATTGGACGGTAAGCGCGGGGATACACGATCTTTACGTCATAGCAGACAGGATGAACAGGATCGTGGAATCCGATGAAGCCAATAACCGCGCTTCTGTCCGCGTCATGACCGACATGAAGGACATCACCCTGTCCGCAACGGACCTTGTTTTCAATCCGGCCCATCCGGTAAACGGAGATACCGTTGTCCTGTCGATCACTGCGCGGAATACGGGCATCCGGGACACCGGGCCGTTCAACCTTGCGCTCTACGACGGCGATCCGGCAACAGGCGGGGTGCTTTTAAAGACCTATACAGTAAACAGCATACAGGGAGACGGAACGACAACGCTCCCGTATACCTTCACCGCTATTCCCTGGACCTACCGGTTCTACGCAATCGCGGACACCGAAAACGTCGTGGCCGAGATGTACGAGGAAAACAACACCGCCATCCGTTCCCTCAAGATCAAAGCCCCCGGCGAGATCCTCGGCCCGGACCTTGTGCCGGTAAAGATCGACCTGACGGACATGACGACCGATCCGCAGACCCTGGTTGTTTCCGGTACCAGCCACGTTACCTTCCAGAACAAAGGCGACGACAAGATCACGACGGCCTTCAACGTCCTGGTGTTCGAGGACAAGGATAACGACGGGAGATACACGGCAGGGATCGATACAGTTCTCGGCACTGCCGCGAATTCCGCCACACTCTGGCCCGAAGGCGCGGGGATGGTGAATGTGCCCCTTGCCGGAACGGTCACGTTCCTGCACTCGCCGCTCTATGCATTCATCGATGCAGGCGATGCGATTCGGGATCAGGTTGAAGATAACAACCTGCTTGTTTCATGCAAGGATTGCGAAGTGCGGCCAACGAACCCGATCCAGCCGGTGGTGAAGTGGCGGTGGCAGCAGCCGGCACTCGCTAGCGCCGGGGCCGCTATTCATACCCCTCCCTCGATCATGTGTTTGACAGATGACAATGGTGACGGGAAGATCAATGAACTGGACAACCTGGATTTTGTTTTTGATATGTATCCGGAAGAATATAGACCCTATACCGGCTATGGCAGCGGAAAACTCAGGGCGTTCCATGGGAATTCGGGCAACGTGATCTTTTCCCAGCCTTATGATCCAAATCATCCTACGGGCGGTTGGGGACCAATTGCTACGGGCGACATTGATAATGACGGCAAGCCCGAAATTATCGTTCAGCGTGCTCATACTGGCGGCAGAGGCCTGCTCGCATTCGAGAATGATGGGACACTGAAGTGGGACAACCAGGCGAACTTTGCAGCATGGATCTCTACCCACCCCTACTGGTCTACGTTAGGCGATAGATCAATACCTATGATCGCTGACCTGGATGGCAACGGACAACCGAAGATTATTGTTAACGCGGCAGTTTTCAACGCAGACGGAACTGTACAATGCACCCATGATTATTATCGCGGTGGCGGAGGGGACGGCAGTACTCCTGGATATTATCCTTCAATTGTTGCTGATGTGGACATGGACGGAAAGCAAGAGATCATCGAAGGGAATACTGTCTACAAAAGCGATTGTACGGTCAAATACTGGAACAGGAATATACCCGCTGGGATGACGGCAGTCGGCAACTTTGACGATGATCCCTATCCTGAGATCGTTTTGGCAAGTTGGAGCACTTTTCAGGGGACGCCCGCGATGCGGCTCTTTCTCCTGAATCACGATTTGTCCGTCAAATGGGGTCCTGTTGACGTTGCTCAGCTTGAAGGTGCATCCTGGAGTATACCGTTCAGTCAGCCGGTTGTTGCTGATTTCGACGGAGACGGCAAGTCGGAGATCGGAATACGGGGTGTGAACAAATTCTTTATATTTGATAGCAACGGATATGTCAAAACCACGCTGGCTTTGCCTATGACGCCCTATAATTATGAAAATCAGCTTGCTCCCACGGTTTTTGACCTTGACGGCGACGGCACTCCCGAGGTGTTGATCAATAGTTTTAACACGTTCAAAATATTCAATGGCCAAGACGGTTCGCTTCTGTATCAGACAGCATTTGGTAATAATACTTGGCCGACAGGAATTATGTATCAGAATGTATTCATCGCCGATGTGGACAAAGACGGCCATGGTGAAGTTATAGTTACCGGTTTTGACAGCAGTACCCGCGATGCCATTCGCGTATATAGCTCCGGAAGCCTTGCGCATCCTTGGGTTAACGCCCGTGGCATATGGAATCAGCCTTCCTACCACGTCACCAACGTAAACGACGACGGCACAATCCCACAGTACGAGGCGCCGAGTTGGCTTCTGAATAATACTTACCGCACCCAGGCGGCAATCGGTCAGAGCCCCAATCCTTATTTCACGCCGAACCTGACAGTATCCGCTTTGCGTTCAGAGCAGGCGGGCGCATCGGTGAACCTTTCGGTGCGCATCGGCAACGGCGGAGCAAAAGAAGCGGCATCCGGCATGGCTGTTACGTTCTATGATGGTGAACCGTCCCTGGGTGTTGTGATCGGAACTACCTCAACAACCCGTGCGCTCCAGCCGGGAGAGCATCAGGACGTGATCCTGAGCGTCTCCGGCCTGACCGAGGGATTGCATCACGTCTATGCGGTCGTTGACGCGGCAAATGCGGTTCCGGAATGCCGGGAGGACGATAACACCGCGTCTGTGGACGTCACGGTGTCCTTGTTCCAGCCCATTGCTGATCTGGCCATCGGAACGGAGAACATCACTCTTCCCGCAGGCATCGTTTTCGAGGGCGACCTCGTCCCGGTCCAGACAACAGTCCGGAACATTGGTACAGCTGCAGTCTCAAACGTTTCAGCCCAGTTGTACAACGGCAATCCCGCTGCCGGGGGAGCGCCGATCGGGATCAGCCGGACCATATCGGGCATCAACGCCGGTGAAACAGCCGTTGTCGCTTTTACCTTTGATACGCTGGGACATCGCGGAGCAAATGTGCTGTATGTAGTTCTGGACCAGGAAAATGCTATTGCCGAGACGAACGAATCAAACAATACGGCTTTGTTCGTCCTCGATGTCCAACAGCCGGTCTTGCCGAACCTTGTGGTCGCAAGTGATGCTATACAGCTCTCTACAGCCGCGGCAGGGGAAGGGGATATCATCACGGTTGGTGCGACGATCACGAACCGAGGAACAGCCGTGGGCAATATCCCGGTCAGAATCAGCGTTGACGGCCAGGAAACGGCAATCGAGACCATTTACCCGGTCCTGGGCCTCGGCCAGAAGGCAACAGTAACCTTTACGCTCAATACGATTGGACTCGCGGGTCAGCGGCAAGTTGTTGTTGCCGTGGATCCTGCGAATACGATCACGGAAAGCAGCAAGGCCGACAACAGCGCCGAAAAGGTCCTTGCAGTTCAGTCGGCAGGCATGACAGCCGCAGTGGTCCTGGACAAGGCAGCCTATCAGGCCAATGAGCCAATGACTGCGATGATCACTGTGACTGATTCCCAGGGCATTGCCCGGGCATTGGGAATGAACATCATGATCAAAGACAGCGCAGGCAACCTGATCGCAACACTAGCGTCCGGCGAGCCCGTTGTTGTCGCTGCGAACGGTACGGTGACGGTCACCAGGACCTGGAATACCGGGAAAACCCTCAACGGCAACTACCTTCTCACCGCAGAGGTCGCTGAGGACAACAGAATCATAACCAAGGCAAATACAAGCTTCCATATTGCTCCTGACAAGACCATCAGCTCGAAAGTGGTTGTGGACAAGATATCCTACAACCCGAATGAGTCCGCTGCCATAACCTCGACAATAGCAAGCGAAAGCGCGAATTATGCCTTCGAGAATCTGACAGCGCGAATGACCGTAGCCGGTAGCCAGGGGCCGGGGGCAGGGAACATTATCTCCGAGGAAAAGACGATCACCACCCTCATGCCCGGCGCGACGTATACGTTCAAAAACTACTGGAACACCGGGGTATTCCCTGCAGGGACCTATCCTGTCAGCCTGGAGGTCACGGACAGCACGGGAGCGGTTATTGCTTCGGCGAACAGCAGCATTGTGATCAGTAATATCATCAGGCCGACAACAGCGCTTCGTGGCCAGATCGACCTGGACAAGCAGAGCCTGATGGCGGGAGAACAGGTCAATGTGAACTATAGCGTCTCGAATATCGGCAACGTGGATCTTTCGACTGTCAACTTGTCGGTCAGAACCGTGCATGTAAAGAACTCCACGGTCTTTGACACGATCACGTCCCAGGCATCGATAACTATGGGTGGGACCTTGGCAAACACGGGCGCGATCAATACGGCAAATTATAGCGCCATGGACTACCTCGTAGTACTCCAGGCGACCATTGACAATGGGCTGGAAGAGACCCTTGCAGGAACTTACTTCCGCGTGGAGGGCGCGCCCACGGTTACGTCCCTCACAGCTCCCATAGATGGGTCCGACGTGCAGACCTTGACGCCTGCCCTGACGGTCAACAATGCAGCGGACCCGAACGACGACAAACTCACCTATGAGTTCGAGCTCTATGGCGACAGCGGCCTGGCACAGCTTGTTACTGCGGCCGGTGGAATTGTTCCCGGCGCGGGCACGACCGCATGGCAGGTACCTGCTGCTTTGACCGAGAATGCCAGGTACTTCTGGCGTGCCCGTGCCTATGACAACAAGCTCTACGGAGACTGGATGCCCCTTGCGTCCTTCCGGGTGAATGTGGAGAGTGATCTGCCGGGCGCGCCGCTGATCAGCAGCCCCATGAACGGAACCGAGGTTCCGGTGACCAGCCCGGTGCTCACGGTCACCAATGCCGCTGATCCTGATACCACGGGCCTTACCTATAACTTCGATGTTGCCCTGGATCCGGATTTCACCCGGATCGTGGCCACCACGACCGGCGTGGCCGAAGGTCAGGGAACCACCTCCTGGCAGGCGACCATCCCGCTATCGGAGAACACCTGGTACTGGTGGCGTGCGCAGGCCGATGACTGGCTCGGAACCGGGCCGTGGTCAGCGGCATCGTCATTCTTTGTGAACACAGGCAATGACGCACCGTCGGTGCCCGTGATCCTGTTGCCGATTGCCAATGCGGTAGTCCCGACGCTTGATACGGACATTGTCCTTCAAAACAGCACAGATCCTGATTCGCCGATCATTTCGTACTTCTTCGAGGTCGATACTGTGCCGACCTTTGATTCACCAGGGGTGATCCGCTCAGGTATCATCCCGGCGGGAGGGGGCGCTACGACCTGGAGGGCCATAGGCCTTCTGGACAACACCCTGTACTACGTCCGGGCAAAAGCAAGCGACAGCAGCGCGGACAGCGGATGGACCGATTACATAAGTTTCTTTGTGAACGCGGCCAATGACGCGCCCACGACGCCGGTGATCGCCAATCCCTCGAACGGGGCCGGGGTGAACGTATTCAGCCCGACCTTGTCGGTCCGGAACTCGCTCGATTCCGACCGGGACGTCCTGACCTATGAGTTCGAAGTGTACTCGGACGCGGGTCTGACCAGTCTCGTGACAAATGCCTTCGGCATCATCGAGACGCCGGAAACCACGTCCTGGACCGCAGCGGTCACGCTCTTCGAGAACCGGACTTACTGGTGGCGCTCACGGGCCTCGGACGGGACGCTTGCGAGCGGCTGGACCATGCCCGCGGCCTTCACGGTCAATACGGCAAACGACGCGCCGACCGCGCCGGCCATATCAACGCCGCAGGACGGAAGCGCCCTGGCCACGCAAACGCCGACCCTGGCAATTGTGAACGCGACTGACCCGGACAGCGACCGGCTGACCTACGACTTCGAGGTCTATGCAGGCGCAACGCTGGTCTGGTCGGCAACGAACGTCGTTGAAGATCCATCCGGCATAACGTCCGTTGCCGTGAGTATGTTGGCGGACAACACCCTGTACCAGTGGCGGGCGCGGGCCTTTGACAACGACCGGTACGGTCCCTGGACCGCCATGGCTTCATTCACGATCCATATCAGCCAGGCGACGATCAAGGTCGAGATCGAGGTGGAGCCCGAGACCCTGAACCGGACGAGCAAAGGGGAGTGGGTCATGGTCGAGATCGAACTGCCCCATGGGTACAAGGCCGAGGATGTTGATATTGCCTCGATCCGTCTGGAAGGTACTGTCCAGGCCGTCAAGTGGCCGCATGATAGGAAGAAGCACCATCATAAACAGGGGTGCGAGGACGACCATGCAGAACATGCTCACGGAGAACTGAAGGTGAAGTTCAAGCGGAGCGAGGTGATCGCGGTCCTTCCCGCGGGGAATCATGTGCCGGTGCATGTGACCGGCATGATCGCGGGAACGGCGTTCGAGGGAGCAGACATCATCCGGGTGATCAAGTAAGAGTTTCATTGTGATGCGCTCGGTTAAAAGCAGCGGCCGGCGGATATTTTCCGCCGGCCGCTGCTTTGAGATTTTCAGGAACTCCGCAAAGGTCACTTGAACATCCGCTGAAAGAAACCCTTCTTCTCCTCTTCCCGTCTCTGCCTGATGAATTCCATGCTTTTCAGCGCGATCTTGTTGTTTGGATTGAGCTTGAGCGCCTTGCCGAACTCCGCCTCGGCAAGGTTCAGCAAACCCTCGTCCAGGAGCATCGTCCCTTTGAGCGCGTAAGCGATGGGGAACTTCTCCATGACCAGGGACTTGTTCACCATGTCCTTGGCGCGCTTGATGTCGGCGGCGCTGCCCTTGTTCGCTGGATTGTGGTAGGTCGCGAAAGCGAGGTAAGCGAGATATTCCGCCCGGTTGGGATCGATGGTCATGCAATTTGTGAAAGCTTTTTCCGCTCCTTCGTACTGCCCCTGTTCCAGCATGACCTTTCCTGACTGGAACTGGACCTTTTCGAAGAACTTTTTTTCCTCTTCGCCGGTCGGGATCTGGGAGGAGAGGACCTCATCATAGTGTTCCTTGGTCACCACGTTCGAGAGCGTGGAATAGGCGTTCGAGACCATGGAAAGGAAATCCTCGGCAAGACTCATGACCTCGCCGGTGCTGGCAAAGAACTTCTCGGGTCCGTAGGTCTTGGTAAGCTCGAAATAGGATTTCTTCAGTTTATCAAAGGAAAAGGTCTTTGCCGTCATGCCGAAGACCTCGTAATAGTTCTTCCCTTTCATGGATTCCCACTGATCCCGCAAGGCGTCCTCGAGCGCTGACAGCGCCTCAGGAGATTCTGTCGATGCCTGGACCTGGGGTGTGCCGATCCCGTCGAAGCTGTCGATGCCCGCAGCGATCTCGCTCAGCTCTCCGCCGAGGT
>JAOUEV010000005.1 GCA_029858565.1 Nitrospirota bacterium
CAAATCAGAACCATATTTGATCAAAGAGAACCGATCATAAGGCTGATGATTCTAGAAATTGGTTCAAACAGTCGTCGGATCAGATTGCTAAGTCCGACAGGCTCCTAGGGCTTGATTTTGCGGCTAAAGCTTACCAGTACCGCATGACACTACCGGAGCGGTCAGCAGGTCTTAAACGAGCATCGGGTGCGATTTCCGGGGATATGGAACGTAGCGGGCAGGAACAACTACGAAAAAGTACGACAATTCTACGACAGTCAAAAGAAAAGGAGCTACGGCTTTTGCCGTAACTCCATGATTTGATTGGCGTCCCCAGAGGGATTCGAACCCTCGTTATCGCCGTGAAAGGGCGGTGTCCTGGGCCGGGCTAGACGATGGGGACGTGGTATTTCGGATTGTAGATTTCGGATCGCGGATTTGTTCTTATCAATTCCTGCATACAATCCGAATTCCGCAATCTGCAATCCGAAATTGTAACTGGTGAGCCGGCTGGGATTCGAACCCAGGACACCCGCCTTAAAAGGGCGGTGCTCTACCAACTGAGCTACCGGCCCGCTTCACCTCACTGCAAGACGGTAATACTAACAGAGAACCGGTTGCCCGTCAATAGAAAATCCCCGAACTCCCTGCAAAAAACGAAAATTGCCGGTGTGCAGGCACCAGCAGCTGCTTCCGTCCTGCGCGGTACCTATTTCTTCGACGTCTTCTTGAACGGCTGCTCGATGATGATGGTCTCATCGCGCCGCGCGCCGGTCGATATGATCGACGCCTTGACACCGCAGAGCCTGCTCACCTTCTCTACGTAGGCGCGCGCCTTTTTCGGCAGCTGCGAGTATTTCTTGACGCCGATGGTCGTCTGCTTCCACCCCGGCATAGTGATGTACTGGGGCGTGCAGTTCTCCAGGACCGTGAGGTCCGCGGGCATTTCCGTATAGGTCTTTCCCTTGTACTTGTATCCCACGCAGATCTTCAGCTCATCGAGCGTGTCAAGCACATCCAGTTTGGTAAGCGCCATGCTCGTAAAGCCGTTCACCCTGACCGCGTGCCGGACAATGAGCGTGTCCATCCAGCCGCACCGCCGCGCGCGCCCCGTGGTCGCCCCGTACTCCCTGCCCCGTTCCCGCAGGAGTTCGCCCAGCGCGTTCTCCTGCTCGGTGGGAAAGGGTCCGCTGCCCACACGGGTCGTATAGGCCTTCACGATGCCGATTATCTCTTTGACGGTATTCGGGCCGATGCCCAGCCCCGTACAGGCTCCGCCTGCAGTCGGGGAGGACGACGTGACATAAGGATAGGTGCCGTGGTCAATATCGAGGTGAGTGCCCTGCGCCCCCTCGGCCAGGACCTTCTTGTTCTTCGCGATCAAGCCGCCCAGCATCAGCGTTGAGTCGGTAACATGCTTTTTGAGCCGCGCGGCATAGCGCAGATATTCCTCATATACCGCGTCCTGGTTTATGAGCGGCGCGTTGTAGAACCGCTCGAGCAGAAAGTTGGCCTCTCCCACGCTGACCGATAGCTTTTCGCGGAACCTCACGGGATCCAGGATGTCGGCCATGCGGATGCCTTTCCGGTTGATCTTGTCCGCGTAAGCAGGTCCGATGCCCCTGCCGGTGGTGCCGATCTTCTTGTTGCCCTTCAGCTTTTCTCCTGCAATATCCAGCGCTTTGTGGTACGGCATGATCAAGTGTGCATTCTGGCTGATAAAAAAGCTTTTTTCGAACTTGATGCCCCGCTTCGCGAGGCCGTCCATCTCCTCGATCAGCGCCGCGGGGTCCACGACCACGCCGTTCCCGATGATGCAGGTCTTGCCCCTGTGCAGAATGCCCGACGGTATCAGGTGCAGGATGAACTCATCCTTTCCCACCACGACCGTATGGCCGGCATTATGGCCGCCCTGATACCGCGCGACCACGTCCGCCTTCTCTGTCAGAAGATCGATGATCTTGCCTTTGCCTTCATCGCCCCATTGGGCGCCCACCACAACAAGTACCGGCATGACTGCTCCTTTACAGCGCTAAGGGGCGGCTCAAGGCCGCCCCTTAGCATGTTCAATTACTTCCTGCCGCCCGGCGTCTATCGCCGGCCGGCAGTTATATCTTGACCTGTTTTACCGAAAGCACGTTGGGGAGCTTCCGGATCTTGTCCATCACCGGCGCCGGGACCGCGCTGTCTATGCTGACCACGGACATGGCCCGCCCGCCCTGGGACTCCCTGCCGAACTGCATCCGCGCGATATTGATGCCGTTTTCGCCCATGAGCATGCCGATGCCGCCGATCACTCCCGGTTTGTCGTTATTCATGAGCACGAGCATGTCGCCATCAGGCACCGTTTCCATGGGGAAATTGTCCACCTGGATGATGCGCGGCTCTTTTTTGCTGTTCAGCGTGCCTGCTGCAGCGGTATCCTTCCCGCCAGCCTTGATCCGCAGCGTGACGAGGCTCGTATACTCCGTCGTGTCGCGGGACGTGGAAACCTTCACTTCGATGCCCCGGTCCTTGGCGATGAGCGGAGCATTCACATAGTTGACGTTCTCCTGGATCACCGGCGTGAGCAGTCCCTTGAGCGCCGCCAGGGTGATCGGCTCCTGCTTGAGCCCCGCCACCTCGCCGCTGTATTCCACCACGACCTGCGTCAGGCCGCCCTCGGCCAACTGGCCGAGGAAGAGCCCCATACGCTCCGCCAGATTGATGTACGGCGAGAGCGTCGGAAGCTGGTCCGCAGGCACCGATGGGACGTTCACGGCGTTCCGCACGGTACCGGCGATGAGATAGTCCACGATCTGCTCGGCCACGGCCGTAGCCACGTTCTCCTGGGCTTCACGCGTGGATGCGCCGAGGTGCGGCGTGGCGATGAAGTTCTCCAGCGTCAGGAGCGGGTGGTTCTCCGGCGGCTCCTTCTCGAACACATCGAATGCCGCGGCGGCCACCTTGCCGCTCTTCAGGGCCTCGAAGAGGTCGCCTTCGTTCACGATCCCGCCGCGGGCGCAATTGATGATGCGCACGTTGTTCTTCATCTTGGCGATCGTGTCCTTGTTGATAAGGTTCGCGGTCTCCTTGGTCTTGGGCGTGTGCAGGGTGATAAAATCCGCGCGCTTCCAGATCGTCTCAAGATCAGCCAGCTCGATGCCCAGGGATTTCGCCTTCTCAGCTGAAATAAAAGGATCGAACGCCAGGATCTTCATGCCCATGGCTGCACAGCGGTTCGCGACCACGCCGCCGATGGCGCCGAGTCCCACGATGCCCAGGGTCTTGTCATAGAGCTCCACGCCCTCGAACTTCTTTTTCTCCCACTTGCCCGCTTTGAGCGAGGAGTAGGCCTGCGGGATCATGCGCGCGCAGGCGAAGATCATGCCGATGGTATGTTCGGCCGTCGTGACCGTGTTGCCGCCCGGGGTGTTCATCACCACCACGCCCTTTTTGGTCGCCGCGGGAATCTCCACATTGTCCAGGCCGCTGCCGGCCCGGCCGATGACCTTGAGCTTCGCTGCCTTCTCCAGGAGCGCGGCGGTCACTTTCGTTGCCGAACGGATGATCAGTGCGTCATACTCACCGATCATCTTCTCGATCTCTTCCGCGCTCGTTTTGCTCCGGAACTCGACCTCGAGTCCGGCCTTTTTCAATATCTCGACCCCGTTGGCCGAGAGGTTATCGCTGATCAGCACCTTCATAGTTTCTCCTTAAAGGATGAGCAACCACAGATGAACACTGATGAGATCAACTGCTAGGCCAAAGAATCCTAAAGGATCGGATTCTCGCCGTCATCTGCGTTAATCTCTGGTTAAAAATTTATTATTTCATCAAGATCTCTTGCGCTGCCGCCACACCCGTTCCGAGCTTCACCGGATGGCCCAGTCCCTTGAGAACCATCTCGATACCCGCGACCGCGATGATCACATCAAAGGTGTCCGCGTATCCCAGGTGCGCAATACGGAAGACCTTGCCCTTAAGCTTGTCCTGGCCGCCCGCGCCGGTGATGCCGTACTTGACCCGCAGGTCCTTGTAGATGGCCTGGCCGTCCACGCCCGCAGGAGCCTCGATGGCCGTGAGCGCGTTGCTCGGATTCTCCTTCGGGAAGATCTTGAGGTCCAGGGCCTTGACCGCCGCGCGGGTCGCCCTCGCCAGCCGGTCGTGCCGTGCGAACACCTTGTCAAGCCCCTCGGCCTGGAGCATCTTGATGCACTCGTTCAGCCCAATGATGAGCGTCACCGCGGAAGTGAAGTTCGTCTGGTTCTTGGCCAGGTTCTCGCGCTCTTTCTTGAAGTTAAAGTAGAACTTGGGCATCTTGGAACTTTCGTTCATTTTCCAGGCTTTGTCCGAGACCGAAACAAATGCGAGCCCGGGCGGAAGCATGACACCCTTCTGGGAGCCGCCGATCATGATGTCGATGCCCCACTCGTCGGTCCGGATATCATGCGCCACCAGCGCGCTGATGGCATCGACAACGAAGAGCGCATCGGTCTTTTTGACCACTGCGGCGAGCGCCTTCACGTCATGATACACGCCCGTAGACGTCTCGTTGGCCTGGACGAACACAGCCTTGATCTTCGGGTTCTTCTTGAGCGCCGCCTCGACAGTTTCCGGCTTCACGGCGTAGCCCCACTCCACGGAGATCTCCTCGACCTTGACGCCGTAGGCCTGGCAGATCTTGGTCCATCGCTCGCCGAACTTTCCGCCGTTCACAACGATCACTTCGTCGCCGGGATTCAGGAAGTTATTGACGGCGCCCACCATGCCGCCCGTACCGGTGGAGCAAAGGATCAGCACGTCATTCTTGGTCTGGTAAAGCCATTGCAGCCCCTTCTTCGCCGCGTCGAGCACCGGAACGAAATCCGGCGCACGGTGATGGATGATCGGCATGGCCATGGCCAGAAGCGCCTCTGGCGGAACTGGCGTGGGACCGGGGGCCAAGAGATATTTTTTCTGCATGGAAGTATCCTCCAGTTTCTGGGAACGTGGTTAATTTGGTTTATGTGATTGAACCGTTACGGTTTTTTGACGAAGAAAGATTATAGTCCCGCGGGGGCGGGACCTATGCCCGGGGTCGGCATGTCGCTGGGATATGTGGGGTGCCGCAACTGCTGCATGGTGATAGGGCCTCTCCGCGTTCGTGCGTTTCTGCGCATAAAGCTCCGAACTGTACCATGGTAAAGCGAAAATTGTCAAGAAAATAATCATGTTCTCCCATGCCGATGCGGGGGGATAGCGATCCCGTCGTGGACTTCCGGACACCTGCTCGGCCGGTGCCCCGGTGGCAACTCTCCTTAACATGATGAAACTTGTATTGCAAGACAAGGTGCGTTAAGATGCGGTCGTATAAGGTGATACTATAAGCACACGAGTATGGAAAGAAGACCCAAGAACATATCAATAAGTCGGTCGCTGATCATCATCCTGGTGACCTGCGCTTTTGCACTGGGCATATTCATCGGCAGAGGATCGTGGCTCTTCGGTACGGGGGAATCCCGCGTCGACGGTCCTTTTCAGTTCTCCTCTGAGGATTTCCGCTATATCCGCCAGTCCCTGCAGCAGGAGTCAACACCGGAGGGGAAGAAAAAACGGGAACTGAAGCCGTTCCGCTACAAGGTTAATGCGCTCATCGAGCAAAAAGTGGCAGAGGAGTCGGCCAGCTCGATCTCTGTATATTTTCGCGACCTGGACAACGGGAACCGCTTCGGTATCAGAGAGCAGGACCTGTTCTCTCCCGAGAACCAGCTTAAGCTGCCGTTGCTGATCGCCTATTTCAAGTGGGCCGAGGCAACTCCGCTGGTTCTCAGGAAGAAACTGACCTTCACGGCGCCGGAGCGGTCAAAATACCGGTTCCTGACCCCGCCGAGCACCATCCAGCAGGGCACCGCATACAGCGTGAACGACCTCCTCTTCAGGATGATCGCCTACGGGGACAATGACGCCTATTCCCTGCTCGCTGCGAATCTCCCGCCAAAACGGCTCCAGACCATCAACAAGGACCTCTACGTCAATTACGACCCCTCCAAGAAGGAGGATTTCCTCTCGCTCAGCTCCTACGCGTCATTCTTCCGGGTCCTGTTCAACGCGTCCTATCTTTCCGAGGAAATGTCGGAGAAGGCCCTTCGCTATCTAACCCGCTCATCGTTCAAGAAGGGAATGGCATCGGCCGTTCCTCCGGAGATCGAAGTGGCGAACAAGGCTGGCGAGCGGACCATCGGTAGCGCATCGGGACAGGAGATCATGCAGCTTCATGAGTTCGGCATCATCTATCACCCGCGCAGACCGTTCCTGCTCGGGATCACTGCGCGGGGAGCGGACTACGATCAGCTCGTAACGGTCATTCGCGATATTACACGCCTGATCTATGAGGAAGTGGAGACGCAAACGGGCGAGGAATTGTAGCGGGACCATTCACGTGCCGGACAGGTTATGCGCGTCGGAATCCCGCCGCTTTAGGGAGTGATACGGAGTGCTACTGAAAGCGATACGACCGGTGCCGTCGAATCATTGGAGTGAATGGCGACATGTTTGGTCAGATTGCCGGAACGGCCGCTCGTATCCACGGTCACTTTTACCTGCGCTGTAGCACCCGGCGCAATCCGCTCGGAGCTGACCAGCCCCGCAGTGCACCCTCAGGAGGCGCTGACCTTCCGGATCACCAGCTCGCCGGTACCGTCGTTTCTGATCAGGAAGAGGTGCTCCAGCTTATCCCCGGCCTTTACCGCCCCAAAATCATAGCGCACTTCCGGCACGTAGATACGCGGGCCGGACGGCGCTCCGGCCCAGAGTACGGCAGGAACCAATACCATCAAAAGCAATACCCATCGCCTCATAAACAGCGGCCTCCGAAAGATATTTACCCCGTTCCGCTGCGTCCTGCAGGGGAAACGTCGGCGTTGCCGATCGAGAAGCACGGCGCGCTCCCGGCCTATATCAGATGCCCATCTTCTTCTGTTCAATGACCCGGGCGAGCTCGTTGCGCAGGATAAGACCTTTTTCGATAAGAATGGCGGAGAGAGCTTCGATGACGATCCTTTGTGTCTTTACATCATTCCGGAGTTTTTCGAGGTCCTGCAGTTGCTGTGCCTGCTGCTGCTGCTGGTTCCATTCGGCCGTGGCAAAGTCGGGGATCTCGCGAACAAGCTCCATTTTACCCGAGGTCTTGGTGGTCTCGCGGAACGACGGCACGTCCTTGCGTGTCACCGGCTCGTTATCGTAATACTTCCTGATCGCGTCCTTGATCTCCGATGCCATGGAAAGGACCGGTTTGATGGTCATCCCGGTATTAAAGCGGATATTATCCATGGTGTCGATATCCATGGGATCGGACATGGCAAGCGTCAACGACTTCCCGTCCTTTTTCACCGGCATGACGCCGAATTTCTTGGCGATCTCCGGTTTAAGGAGATTGACCGTATCCGCGGGGATCTCCGGATCGAAGAGGTTCACATAGGGGATATGCAGTTTCTCGGCGATGACCCGGGCGATATCCTCTTCCCGAGCGAACTCGAGCTCCACGATGATCGATCCCAGCTTGCCGCCCCAGTTCCGCTGATGGGAAAGCGCCGCCTCAAGCTGAAAATCGTCTATCAGGCCGGCTTCCTTCATCAGGTCGCCCAATTTTTTTCGTTCTGCCATGGTTTCCCTTTTCCTCCAAGGCTGTTCCCGCCGCTCAACTTGCTGAATTATATGCTACAGAGTCTCCTGATGTCAAATATTTTCCGACAGTTGCAGCACGTCTGGTTCCCTAGGGCATCGATCGTTCAGGCAGCGCCTGTACTGTCCTATTCCCCGCCAGGGCGAGATGGCGCCATGCTACATTTCCCAGGGATGCCATGAGGCTTGCTTTGATCCCCGGATGCTCCCGCTCCCATATATCAAGTTGTTTCTTGATGGCCACCCGCTTCTGGTCAGGATCACCGCAGGAAGGACAGGCGCAACAGGTCACGGGAAATCCGGCGGCCGAGACAAAGGCGACAATGGTAGATTCAGGCACGTACATCAGCGGCCTGATCACGATATTCCGCCCGTCATCTGAACGCAGGAGCGGGGCCATGGCCTTGATCGTTCCGTTAAAGAGCTGGTTCAGCAGGAGGGTCTCGATGAAATCGTCACGGTGATGGCCAAGAGCTATTTTTGTGCATCCCAGCGACACGGCACGGGTATAGAGCACCCCCCGTCGAAGACGCGAGCAGAGAGCACAGGGTGTTTCTTCCGGGGTCAGCTTTTCAAGCAGCAGTTCGTGGATCGGCGCATGGACCTCTTGCCAGGAATAGCCATACTGTTTTGTGTACGCCTCGATAAGGCTGGTCTGGAACCCGGGAAAACCGGGATGGACCGTAACGGCTACCAGGTCGAAGCGTATAGGCGCCCGCCGCCGGAGCAGCTCGAGAATATGCAGGAGCGTCCAGCTGTCCTTGCCCCCGGAGAGCGCGACCAGGACCCGGTCTCCGTCCTCGATCATGCTGAAATCGCCGATGGCCTTGCCTGTGAGCGATCGCAGATGATGCTCCTGACGTTCAAGTTCCTTCATAAAGCAATTTAAGTCGCGCCGCCGGCTGTTGTCAAGCCCCTATCAAGAAGATGGTCCCCCCCTGAACAGAAAAGCCTCCGGCTGATACCGGAGGCTTTTAAAGAACACGCTTTTCCGTTGTTTACCGTCTTTTCTTCGCTGCTTTCCTGGCTGATTTTTTCTTTGCTGTTTTTTTAGCGGGCTTCTTCTTTGTTTTTTTCGCTGTTTTCTTTACAGCTTTTTTCGCAGCCTTTTTCTTTGCCGGTTTCTTCTTCGCTTTCTTTACGGACTTCTTCGCGGCCTTCTTCTTTACCGGTTTCTTTTTCGTCTTCGCCGCAGGCTTTTTGGCCGTTCCCGCGGGAGCAGCGGAAGCCCCCAGTTCAGCCGTTTCCACGCCGCAGCAGTAAATGGGCTCCTCGTACACATCACCCGTTCTGGTCACATCGATACGTCTTCCGCACACCTTGCACTCATACTGCACAATCCTCTCGGTATCCATCCCTGTCCTCCTTAAAAGGATTAAACAGCTTGCCACGGCAACCTGTCCGCCTCCGGACCGCGGATCGGTCGCCGACCCATTTCACCGCTACTGTAGAATCAATTGGGAAGATTGTCAAGTGCTTTCCCGCAGACCGATGCTTCAGGACCAGATCCGGGGCTGCTTCTTAAGCGCCTGCACCTTGGCGTTTCGCCGCATATCGGCCTGCCGGAGCGTCCATATCTGTTCCATTCCCTCGATCGCCGAGGATAACGCCTCGTCGGTACGCTTCCCATCCCATTCTTTGCTTTCCGCAAGCCGGTACAGCTCCAGGATCACTTCATCGAGCGTCATGCCGGACTCCTTTTGGCATCCCGGGGATATCGCCGGTGATCCCGGCGACGGACTAGAAAAAAAACCGGGAGCATAGGCTCCCGGTTCAGTACGATCATCCTTTGAGGAACAATCCTTCAAACATCCGGCTCGGCATCATGCTTCCTCCTTACAGGACCTGCCGGTTCTCCGGTCCCGGATCAGCCGCATTTCGAGAACCCGCAGCCGTGGCAGACCGCGCATCCCTCGCCGAACTGCAGGAGCCCCCCGCATTCCGGGCACTCCGGGCAGAGCCCGAGGTGGTTCTTGCCGTCAACCTTCTTGAGGCAATCGTTCGATCCATAGGTGACCGTGGGCTGTGCGGCAACAGCACCCGTTTCGGCCTGTTCCTTTTTCAGCCGCGGATGCCGGACAGCCATGCCGTCCTTGGCATACCGCTCAAGCGCCCGCGCAATAGCATCGGGACAGGACAGGATGTTGCCGCCTTCACCCCAGGCCGGCGACGGGCAGCGGATGCCCTTCACCTGCTTCACAATGGCATCCATGGCAACACCCGAGCGCAGGGCCAGGGACACCAGGCGGCTCACGGCCTCGGACTGGCTCGATGCGCAGCCACCGGACTTGCCCATGGTCGAGAACACCTCGCAGATGCCTTCCTCGTCCTCATTGATGGTGATATAGAGGTTGCCGCAGCCCGTGGGGATCTTCTGGGTTATGCCATGGGTCAGGAGCGGGCGGTTCCTGGGCTTTTTCTCCTCTGCCAGAAGCGGAGAAGCGGAGGCAACGGCCATCTGGGCGGCTTTGCGGGCCTTTTCCGTTGCGCCGGTGGACAGGACCTGCTCGTCCCGCGAGCCGTCACGATAGATGGTCACGCCCTTGCAGCCCAGATGATAGGCCAGAAGATAGGCCTTTTCCACGTCCTTGACCGTTGCCGCATGGGAGAAGTTGACGGTCTTGGACACGGCGTTGTCCGTATACTTCTGGAAAGCCGCCTGCATCCGGATATGCCACTCAGGGCTGATGTCGTGGGATGTCACATAGACCTGCTGCAGGTCCCCGGGCACCGACTCGATGCCCGTGCACCCGCCGTGCTCGGCGATCTGCTTCATCAGCTCATCGTTGAAGATGCCCCGTTCCTTGGCAGCTGCCTCGAACAGGGGGTTTGCCTCGATCAGTTCCGCGCCGTCCATGACCCTGCGGACGAACGAAAGGGCAAAGAGCGGCTCGATCCCGCTCGAGCAGCCGGCGATGATCGAAAGCGTTCCGGTCGGGGCGATGGTGGTCACGGTGGCGTTCCTGACGGGCTCCTGGCCCGGCCGGTCGTAGATGCTGCCCTTGAAGTTCGGGAACGGTCCGCGCTCCCGTGCAAGCTCGACGCTCTTCTTGCGGCCCTCGTCGGTGATGAACTTCATGACCGATTCGCCCAGCTGTACGGCCTTGTCGGAATTGTAGGGCACGCCCATCATGAGCAGCATGTCGGCGAAACCCATGACCCCCAGGCCGATCTTCCGGTTCGCCCGGGTATTCTCGGCGATCTTCTCGATGGGATAGCGGTTCACATCGATCACGTTGTCCAGGAAATGGACCGCTTCGCGCACCGTGTGGCGGAGCTTGGTGTAATCCACGCCGCCGTCCTTCGCCACCATACGCGCCAGGTTGATGGACCCGAGGTTGCAGGACTCGTAGGGAAGCAGCGGCTGCTCGCCGCAGGGGTTCGTGGACTCGATCATGCCCACGTGGGGCGTGGGATTCTGCTGGTTGATGCGGTCGAGGAAGATGATGCCCGGATCGCCGTTCTTCCAGGCCATGTTCACGATCGTGTCGAAGACATTCCGCGCCTTGAGCTTCTTGACCGCGGCCCGGGTCCGGGGAGAGAGCAGGTCGTACTCGCTGTCCTTTTCCACGGCCTTCATGAAGGTGTCGGTAAGGGCAACGGAGATATTGAAGTTGTTCAGCCGGTCGTTCTGCTGCTTGCAGGTGATGAAGTCCAGGATATCCGGGTGGTCGATGGAAAGGATGCCCATGTTGGCGCCCCGCCGCGTGCCTCCCTGTTTCACCGTGTCCGTGGCCGCGTCAAAGACCGTCATGAAGGATATGGGGCCCGAAGAAATGCCCTTGGTGGTCTTGACCACATCGCTCTTCGGACGGAGACGGGAGAAGGAGAAGCCCGTGCCGCCGCCGGACTTGTGGATCAGGGCCGCGTTCTTCACGGACTCGAAGATCTCTTCCATGGAGTCGCCCACGGGCAGAACGAAACAGGCCGAAAGCTGGCCCAGTTCCCGTCCCGCGTTCATGAGCGTCGGGCTGTTCGGCAGGAACTCGAGCGAGGTCATGAGGCGGTAGAACTCCTCGGCCGTCTTTTCGATCTCCGCCGGCTTTGCGCCGAAGGTTGCATCGCCGGCCGCAATGGTCTTGGCCACGCGCATGAACATATCCACGGCTGTCTCGGTGACGGTCCCGTCCTCATTGCGCTTTAAGTAACGCTTTTCGAGAACTTTGATGCTGTTCTCCGAAAGCTGAAGCCCGGAACCGGATGCCGTCACAGCGGAAGCCGCAGTTTTCATGGATGCTGTTCCTCCTCGGAATATGAGTATATGAATTTCGGAATTACCTTTGTAAGAAAGCGTATTAAAGACACAGAAAGCGACCAGAACGGTCGCTCCCCCCATTACATTACATCGGCACTATCGTTGATCTTCTTCGAGTTATGCTCACGCAGGATTTCTTCGAGATGCGCACGTGGACCTCAACAGAAACGCTTTGTGTTTTGAAACTGCTCGAGGAACAGAAAAAGGGAACAGCTGAAGACTTCTTGATCAACAAACGTCCTGAGTATACATACAAGATATAGTATTGTCAAGCGAAAAGGTCACTAGTTCTTGTAAAACTCGACTGTGTGTGCAGCCTTGATTCCGGCGAATTGGCGTGGTTTTTTTGCGCCTGAAGCAGCCGAATGGGCATAAAAACAGGCTGGAATCATAACACGGTTTTATCGGACCGCTCCAGACAAGCATTTTATGAGCGACGAGCGACCGGATACCCTAAAAATACCCTGCCCTCTCCCGACCTTCTTCCCCATCCTTAATTCCGCGATCCGAAATCCGCAATGACATTCATCTTCCCCGCTCCCACACCACCGCATTGTCGTAATCGTGGAAGAGTTTTTCGCGTCTCCGGAATTCCGGCGAATGTACGCTCCTGCGCCCACTCGCCCGGCTGATACCCAGGGCCGCATGGAGCATCTCATGGTAAACCACGAAGGCCACGTAGTACCGCGGGACCGGCCGCCTGTCCAGCACCGGGTTGATCCTGATCGTGTTCGACCGTTCGCTGTAGCTGCCGAGCGTCCTTTTCCGCACAGCACCGCGGGCGCTGCTCGTTCCCCAGGTGACCGCCGCGGTCACCGCGCCGCCGAAGTACCGGGCGTTTATTTCGTCGTACAGTTCCCGGAGATCATGAAATTTGCCCTGGGCCACCAGAAAAACTCTGTTCGGCCGTTTCTTCGCAAGTTCTTCCCGATGGTCGCGGATGAATTTCCGGAACCGGGGCATGGCTGCGCGCCTGCTCTTCAGAAACTCGACGATCTCGTCGAGCACCCCGCTGTCCACAACAACAAACAGCCGGTGCAGGCGGACCAGGAGGATCCCGTCCCTGATCCTGGCAGACAACATGCTCGTCGAATTGCCGGTCAGAACGAGAGAAACGGGCCTGGCGAGGCGTTCTTCAAAAAACTGCCGGAGTGAGCTTTCGGAGTGTTCAAAGCGGAGGTTCAGGGGAAGATTCGTCGTGATGTCTTTGTTCATGCTCTATCTGTTATCAATTTGAACTGTTTTTAAATTCCTCGTTTGTCATTCCCGCGCAGGCGGGAATCTAGGGCAATCAATCCGGCCATTCAGCCCCCGCTTTTTCAAAGTACTCATAATCAGGATACACTTTCGATCTCTTGCCGAAATATCTTGCTGTAGTAACTTTGCACTCAAATGAGTCTTCCAACTCATCAACATTCAGCGCCAATTCCTCCGGATGCGGCAGCATGCCCTGCGTCAGCGCGAAGGTTTCGGAATTGTAAGTGTCTTTAAACCAGGGAGGCAGGTTCAGCATGGTCTCGGAAGACGTCAAGAAATCTATATCAAAAAAGAACAAATCAATGAGGTCCTCGAAATCGATTTTCTCGACATAAAAAGGGCCAACCAGTGACATGTTTCGTTTATCCCGTTTGTCTATTGCATCGAGAACGCCGTCGTTGTGGACTTCCACGAAAAAACGAAGCACGTCGAACAACAGCAGGTAGTGATAATCGTTGAGATAATATACTTCCGGACGGTCAAGGCATTTACGCAGGTTCTGCAGCGTGTCGAACGCTAATTTTGGAGGGAACGACTTGCCTGCATCCGGAAAGACCGCCGCGAAATCCTCCCGCGCCTCATCCGAATCAGGAGCAGCCGCCGGCAGCATGTCGGAAACAAAGTCGATCGTAAAGTCCAGACCGTCTCTGAGGATTGCCTGAAAAACCGCGTCGGGCGCCTTTGCAAATCTCAGCACTGTTCACCCCTTATCAACTTGCATGGACAGGAGCACTTTGAAGGTCAGGAGGTTATCACCCTGGACTGGAAGGCTCCCGGCATACGGTCAATCTGGATTTCGAACTTACTTTCGTGATGTTTATGCTCATTTTTCTTTTCTTCCATTTTCTAACTCCTCTAATCGAAATATTTATTTCGTGCTCGTTCTCGATCGCCCTACAGATCATTTCCCTTGTTCGTTATATTTCGGCTTGGTTCGGGAAATGATAGCCTGTTCTTTTTTCTGCGCCTTATGGATAGATGCCATTTGTTCAATTTGAACTTTTGCACCTGGTATTTTACCTGCGTCCAGATGCTCCTGAATTCGCTCCTGCGCTCTTCCGCGCTTAGCGATGCCGACGTAGTTCGTCTTGCCCGCCTCCGTCTGGATCTTATAAACCACTGGTTTCCCCACTGGCAGTTTCGACGCCCCTGCACTATTGAAATTAACAGTTTTTCGTGTCATTACGCGCCTCCTTCTCACTTGTTCTATTCAGCGAACGAATATGTTGCTCACTTTACTGATCAGGTTTCGCAAATTGGTATAGGGAATTAGTTCTTCATGCTGCAACCGCCCGACAACAATCGCGGGATGCACGCCGACTTGCTCTGAAAAAGCGAGCACGGCGCTACGAGAGAAGTAGGGGTTCGTACGCTTTGCAAAGTCCTTGAATAGAGCCGGTGAAATGAGAAGGTCTCGGGCTTTCTGATTCGTTCTTCGCTCGACCTCGCTATCCGGTTCGTTGATAATGTCGCTGTCAAGATAGCCTTCCGCGCTTTTCGATCCTTCCATGACATGGACCAGTTCGTGCATGAGTGTGAACCAGAAATTATCGATCCTGTCCAAGCGCAGGGACAACGCTACGGCGGGAGCATTTGCATCCAGCCAGAACGCAGCACCATCCACGCGGGTATGCGGCAAATGCGGGATAAAAACAAGACGGACGCCAAGATCGCACAGTCTTTTCGGAACAGTTGCTGCCCTTCGTTCATCACGGGACATGCCGGGCATTTCATTGACAAAGTTCCTCAGCCCTTGCGGATCGAAGACCCCGCATTGGAGTTTGCCGGCCTCTATCTCGGCTTTCCGCACCCAGGCGAGCAGCGAAGGAGTGTCGATGTTCCCGGCAACGGATTTCCGGAAGTTCGCGGCTATTTTCGGTTCATCATCAATAGTTGCTATTCCTAGAAATCCACAGACTTCGGCCTGCTGTTGCTCAAAGGACTTGTACGACCTGATCCATCGCCGCCTGATCAACTCTTTAACAGGCGCCTTGCCATATAACCGTGCCTTGAGTGTAACGGTTTCGGTTTTATCCCGCTTCTGATGAAGCAAGTCCAGTCTGTAAGCAGATTCCAGGTTCAACCAAAATTCGGGCGAAGTGCCGAGCGCCTGGGAGAACAAAACAGCGGTTTCCGGCGTGACTGCTTTCTTGCCGGTCACGATCTCGCTGATAGCCTGCAAGGGTCTCCCGATGATCTCTGCGAAATCCGCCTGGGTCCAGCCACGCGCGTCGAGTTCATCACGGAGGATTTCACCCGGCAGCACTGCTTTGTATGGTCTTTTGCTCGTTTCCATTCTAGTCACCATAGTGCCTATTGATCTCAATAATAACGACGATCTTTCCGTTCTTGTCCTTTTCAAAGGTAAGAATAAGTCGCCATGCCTTGTTCAGCCGGATCGAGTACCGGTTCCCCGGGCCTTTCAATTTCTCGAAATGCAGACTTTTGAGTGCTCGCAGGTCCCTTTCATCGGCCGCCGCCTCGATTATTCGCACCCGCTTGACGAATGCCTCTGCAATACCTGGCGGGTACTGTACAAAATCAGTACCATGCTCGTACAACCTCGTGAGCCCTTTGTCGAGAAACCGATATCTCAACGATCTTCTCCTAAACTATATACCAGCACCTTTATATTGTCAATATAAATTCACCCATAGGGTGATATCAATAAAACAAGATCATTGCCTTTTCATGACCCGCACCTTTCGAACTTTTGGGGTCTTACGTAGCCTTCTTATGCTTAAACGCAAAAGAGCGACCCTAATACGCCCCGGTCGCTCTCTTCGCCTCATAGTGGCCGCTTTTTGAAATATTAAAAGATCGTTGGCTTTGAAGCTTCTTCACGCGACGGGCTGAGTATACATACAAGATATAGTGTTGTCAAGCGAAAACATCACTATATTTTGTATAAAAAACAAAGACTATTAAAGTTACTAATGCACTTATTTGACGCTAATTTTTTTATCTCGGTACGCCGCCAGGGGCATAAAGACAGGGCACTTATAGAACACGATTCTATCGGACCGCTCCAGACAATGGTTTCGTGAATGTGGGGAAAATTGGAGAGTAAATACTCCGGGGGTCGTTCGCCCCCGGAGGGTGGGGTCGATTACATTTTCCGCTTCAGGAACAGTCCGAGAGCCTTGTCGGAATACTTGATATGGTTCTTGAGCCAGTCCACCAGGAGCTGGTTCGCCTCCTCGATCAGTTCGGCATTGGCGCCGCGGGCCATGAATTTCTCCTTCAGGCGTCCAAAGGTCTTCACGAACAGGTCGTGCTGGGCCAGGTGCTGCACCTTGTTGGTGTACCCGTACTTGACCATGTACTTTTCCTCGTTGCCGAAGTGAAAGACCACATATTCGGTCAGGAAATTTATGACCTTATCCACCTCTGCGTGCGCCTTTCCCTGCTTCCACGCTTCGAGGAGGCTGTCGATCCTCTTGAAAAGTTCCTTGTGCTGATCATCGATCTCGTTCACTTCTGTTCCCAGGTCGGGGGTCCACTGGACTGACATGATCGTATTTCTCCTTTCCTGCCGGGCCTGCCTGCGGACACGGCGACGTCATGCCAGCTATTATACCAGAGAACGGGTGTTTTGTGAATAATAAGGGAGGATTATAGTCGCAAATATCCCCTGCCGGGAAAGGTCTGTCACGAAATCCGCTGCGGCCGAAAACACCTTGACATGAGCAGGATCCTCCGATGGAAGCGTGGAAAAAAGAGCACGATCAGGAGTGGAATTCCGTTGACTCGATGACGCCGGTGAGCGCGGACCAGACGAGACCCGCGAGTTGAATGGCCGCGGGAAGGGAGAGCGCCAGGAGAATGTACAGGAGATAGCGTTTCCGCGGAGGCACGACACTAGCCAGGGCTTGGAGTGGTTTTTTCAGCACAAAACCATTGAGCACGGCGGCGAAAGGCAGATAGATCACCAGGGTTGTCAAGAAATTCGTCTGCGTCACCGCGAAAACGAGCACAAAAAGAAAAAATTCGCTCGCTGTCAGGAATACCATGCATTTCCATGGCGTCCTTTGTGCGCCACCAACGCGGCAGGATAGCTGTGATTTGAGCAGCAGCGTAATGCCCAGGCTGAGAAGGAACATGAACCCGAGAAGGACGGCGGTCACGAAGCAGCCGACCTGCACGGCAAAAGCGTTCAGGGGCAGGGACAGGACAAGAAGGCTCGCGGCGGCAGCAGGAGCGACGAGATGATCTGCGTCCGTATCGATTGTTACGAGGTCAGCCATAACATCCTCCCGGTGATCAGGATGCAGGAACAGTCCACGGCGGATCGATATTCTGATGGCATGTTAAGGAAATCCGGAAATGCTGTCAAACCGAGAATAGAACTAGCGAGAACATAAAGCTGGAGATTGAGCAAGGGTTTGACACCTTACCTCTTACCCCTTGCCCCTGACGGTCACCGGTCGTCAATCACTCCACCACCCAGACAGCACAGTTCTTGGCCTCCCGGATCAGCCGGCTCGACGTGCTGCCGAACAGGAACTCCTCGGCCTTGGACTTGTGATGCCTCCCCACGACGACCGTGCAGCACGACAGGTCGCACCGCGTGTCGAGGATCGCCTCGGAAAAGGACTTCTCCTCGCCCACGCAGGAGCGAATGCGTACCTTGTCCGGCGGGAACCCGGACTGAACCATGACCTGGCGGTAGTTCTCGAGCATTTTGTTCGCCCCGGCCATCTTCTCCTTTGTCCATGCTATCTGCTCCTCCTCGGAATCAAAGAAGTCCTCCTCCGGCTCGGGGATGATCGACAGCAGCGTTACCGCGAATCCGGGGAATCCTCCGACTATGTCCGCGACATACATCACTGCCCGCTTTGAACTTTCCGACTCATCGACCGCGATCAGAAAATGCTTGTCTTTCGGCTGGTTGCTGTTCTTCGTTTCCATCGTTCGCTCCTTTAATTGCTTCTGCATTTCCTTCTCGCTTTACACCTTACCCCTTACTACTTACGACTGCCTTGAAGTTACCGTCGTTCGAATTCCTCCCTCGCTTCGCCCAGGTCCTCAAGCAGCTCCAGGGTGGTCTCGTAATAGACCTGCGCTCCTGCGGAGAAATGCATCAGGATCCGGTTCAATCGCGCAGGGATGTAGGGATAGATTTTCCGGAGGTTCGCCACGCGGTTGTGGAACACGATGTTGACATCATCCGACGTGAGCAACTCCAGCTTCGCCGGGTCCGTTGCCAGCAAACGCTGCGTGGTCACGTCGCCTCTGCCGGCAAGGAACACCAGAATGTTGCCCAGGCCGAAGAGATCATAGGCAAAGCGGCTTTCCCCATGGCGGTAATTGAAGTCATAGTCGATCCACCGGTATCGTCCTGTTGACGCGTCCTTGATCAGATGGTCCCTGCGGATATCGCCATGCTTTTCCCCGCTGTCGTGAAGGAACCGGATCGCCTCCACAATGCCCAGATACTCGTCGAGCACGATGGGGAAATGGTCGAAGAAATAATCCTCATGTCCGTTCCCGAGCCCGATCGTGTTCTGGGAAAGCGTCCTTCCCTGAATATAATCCAGGATGCGCAAAGGATTTCCCGTTGAATCAGCGACCGTGATGCCCTGCATGAACTCGCCCCGCCCCTTCACCAGCTCCAGGATGCGGGCCTCCTTCTGCGGACTCCTGACGCATTCGAACACCAGGCTGCCGATCCTGGCGTTGAACCGTTCCCTGAAGACCCATTTCAGGATCTTCACCTCTCCGGTCAGCAGATTGATGGCCCGCTTGACCCAGAACTTGGGCTCATCCTCGATCCCGAACCTGCCTTCGCGCTCGTTGTTCCTGACAAAGTACGGGACATCGCCCAGCACGACCACGTCATCGTAGTCCACGCGAAAGAAATCCGCGGTGTCCTTGATCCGCACCTTCTTCGGCACCCGGTCCTTCGGCATCCACTTCCGGATCATGGACAGCAGTTCTTTTTCCCCGTATTCGGCCATGAAAGACACCCCTGCACCTCAGATTCAATTATATCCTAACCCGAAACCGCGCGTGGCCGTCAGACGCGATGCTGCCGACCAGCAGTTGTCTTTTTTAATGCGGAATTCCGCGCTCCCCATTCGGTATTTACTCGGTTTTTCCTTGACTTTTCCCGTCGATAACGCTAAGTTCTGATAGTCGTCACCTCCGAAGTTCAGGGGCCCGCTCGGGCCGGGAAAAGGGGCTCACGGATCCATGTCGTACCACGTCAAACTCGAGATATTCGAAGGTCCCATGGACCTTCTCCTCCACCTCATCAAGAAGCACGAACTGGACATCTACGACATCCCCATAGCCCCCATCACCCAGCAGTACCTCGAATACATCCAGCTCATGCAAAGCCTGGACATGGAGATCGCCGGCGAGTTCCTGGTGATGGCTTCCACGCTCACGCATATCAAGTCCAAGATGCTCCTTCCGCCCACGGACACCCCGGACGCCGACGAGGAGGGAGTGGACCCGCGGGCGGAGCTCATCCGCAGGCTGCTGGAATACAAGCGGTTCAAGGACGCGGCCGCCTCGCTGGAACAGCGCGAGGACGCCTGGTCCCAGGTCTACACCCGCGAGTCCGAGATCACGCCCGAGCTTCCGGCCGAGGATCAGCCGCTGCTGTTCGACTTCCATCTCTTCGATCTCCTGGCCGCGCTCAGGGACGTGATGAACCGCGTTCCCGACTCAGGCCTCGAGATCACCGCCGAATCCGTTTCCATCACGGAAAAGATCGCCCATATCCTGTCGCGGCTCGAGAGCGTGGACAGCATGCTCTTTGCCGATCTCTTTGAAAAGGACACGACGAAAGCCCACGTGATCGCCACCTTCATGGCGCTCCTGGAGCTGATGAAGAACCGCGTTGTCAAGGCCGTCCAGGTCGAGCAGTTCGGCGCGATCCGGCTCATGAAGTCCGTGAACGAACAGCCGTCGACCATGAACCTCTACGAGGGGATGTAGCATGGATATCCGTCCGCTGGCCTTTGACAAGAAGTTCTCGGACATCGAAAAGGCGGTCTACGCCGATCGCACCCTCATCGGCGGCCTGGTGGACCTCCTGGCGGAACGGAACAACGATGTGCGCACCGGGGTCCTGAACATCCTGTCCCGCGTTGGCTTTGACTATCCCCAGGACACGCGGCCCTACCTGAACGCGCTGATAGCGCTCATGGACGATGCGGATGCCTTTGTGAAGATCGACGCTGCGAACGCCGTCGCGAACCTTGCCTACCGGTACGAGGACGAGTCCAGCAGGGCCATGCCCTCGCTCCGGAAGCTCCTGGACCACCCGCAAAGCCTGGTGCGGCAGGAAGCGGCCTATGCCCTGGGAAATATCGGCTTCTCCCATGTGCATCTCGTGAAGGACCTGGTCCCGCGGCTTATCTCCATGCTCGAGAGCGGGGACGACGATGAACGGGAGGCGGCATCGCATGCGTTGGGCAAGATCGGCATCATCGAACCCCAGCTCATCCGGGGGATCCTGCCCAAGCTCATCGACGTGCTCCAGTACTCAAAGGAAGCGACCTGCGGCGGCGTGCTCTTTGCCCTGGGGGCCATCGGCCTGCACTATCCGAAGGAAGTAGCGGACCTGGTGCCCCGGCTGATCCAGTACCTGGACAGCGGCCACCCCAACGCGGTGAAAAACGCCATTGCAGCCCTCGGGAACATCGGCAGCTCGAACCGCGAACTGGTCGCGGACGCACTCCCCTTGATCCGGAAGCATCTGGAGAGTTCGGACCTGGACGTGAAGATGAACGCCAAGGTGGCCCTGGGACGGCTCGGCGATCCGGCGGGGATGTAACAGTAAAGAACTTTTTTTGCCACGGATTTACACGGATACACACGGATGGCAAGATCATAGCTTCCAGGCCTGACTCGTTTTATCCGTGTCCATCTGTGTCCATCCGTGGTTAATATATTTTCTTTATCGAGGTAGGAAAATTTGGACGATACGCAATTGAAATCTGCCCTGGAGGCGCTCCTGCTCATCAGTGGCACACCGTTGACCGTTGATCGCTTCAAGGGGATCTTCGAGGAATCGACAAAGGAACAGATCGAGGAGCAGCTCCAGGCGCTCAAATCAGAGTATGAGGCGCGGAACGCTGGTATCATGCTGGCTGAAGTGGCCAATGGATGGCAGCTGGCCACCTGCGCCGAGCAGGCACCCTGGATCAGGAAGTTCCGGACCGTCAAGGTGAGCACGCGGCTGTCCCGTCCCGCTCTCGAGACCCTGGCCATCATCGCCTATAAACAGCCCATCACGCGGCCGGAGATCGAGGGAGTCCGCGGAGTGAACATCGGCGGAATCGTGCGCAACCTGATGGAGCGCCGCCTCGTGAAGATCGTCGGCAAGAAGGACGTTCCGGGCAAACCGATGCTCTACGGCACCACCGCCGAGTTCCTGCAGTATTTCGGCCTAAAGGACCTTTCGTCCCTGCCCACGCTGAAGGAATTCCAGGAGCTGGACGCGGGCGAGGACGCCATGATCGCTGAACAGACCGGCGCGGAGACCGCGGAGGAAGAAGCCTCTGCGGAAGGATTGCCGTCGCCGGACGATACCGAGGCCGCTGACAGGCAGGAAGAATCGGCGGATGCGGTCGCATCGGAGGCACCACACCAGGGATGATCGAGCTTCAGGACGCGCTCCGGAAGAAGGAGATCTGGGCCATCGGCGGCGGCAAGGGCGGGATCGGCAAGAGCCTGATCACCGGCAATATCGGGATCACCCTGGCCCGGCTCAAGAAGAAAGTGCTGCTCGTTGACGCGGACCTGGGCGGAGCCAATCTCCACACCACGCTCGGGATCGGCGTGCCGGAAATGACGCTCTCCGATTTCCTGAACCGCCGCGTCGAGAACATCAACGATGTCATCATCAAGACCGTCATCCCCAATCTCTCCCTCATCAGCGGCGCCCAGGACTTCCTGGATGCCGCAAATCCAAATTTCGCACAGAAGACCCGGCTGCTCCGTCATCTCGAGACCCTGGACGCGGACTACATCCTCCTCGATCTCGGCGCGGGAACCTCCTATAATATCCTCGATTTCTTCCTTTTCTCGGATCACGGCATCCTCGTGGTCCTGCCCGAGCCAACAGCCATCGAGAACGCCTACCGGTTCATCAAGAGCGCCTTCTACCGCCGGTTCAAGAAGGTCGTCGCGGACCAGCAGATCAAGGACCTCATTGACGCGGCCATGGACCAGAAGAATACCATGGGCATCCGCACGCCCTTCGACCTGATCGAACGGATCAAGGGCATGGATCGGGAGGTGGGCGATATCCTGGAGCTCGAGGTGAACAAGTTCCGGCCCAAGCTGGTGGTGAACCAGGTCCGCACCAAGAACGACGTCCAGATCGGCTTTTCCATGAAAAGCGCCTGCCAGAAGTATTTCGGCATCAACCTGGAATACCTGGGGTACGTGGAGTATGACGACTGCGTGTGGCAGTCCATCCGCAGCAAACGCCCCCTTGTGGTAGAATATCCCTATTCACGGCCGGCAAGGTGCATCGAGCGTATCGTCCACAACCTGCTGCGCAAGGAGCAGATGACGCTCAGCATGCTGTACTGAAAAATTATGCTCAAAAAAATCGAGGACATGAACCACTATGAGCTCCTGGAAGTGAGCCCCCGGGCCACGGCGCAGGAGATCCATAAGGCTTATGAACGTATCCGCAAGATCTACGATCCAAACTCCATTGCCCTGTACTCGCTTTTCTCTCCCGAAGAGACCGAGATCATCCGCCAGCGCATCGAGGATGCCTACCGCACCCTGATCTATGACGAGAACCGGAGGGCATACGACCTTTCGCTTCGCTCCCTGCCGGATGCGCTGCCGCCCGACCATCCCCGTCAGCGCACCTTTGCAACGCCTCTGCCGCCATCCCCGCGGACCGAACCGGTCCGGACGCCGGAGCCCCATCACCAGGACCCCCGTCCGGTCCCCCACGCGCCTGAGACCGCTGCCGCACAGGAACCTCTCCGGTCCGCGCCGGCGGACATCACCGAGTTCACAGGCCCGATGCTCAAGATGCTGCGCGAACAGCGTGGCCTGAGCGTCCAGAACATCGCGGACATCACCAAGATGAGCACCCGGTACATCGAATCCATCGAGAGCGAGAACTACCAGAAACTCCCTGCACGGCCCTATCTTCGCGGGTTCCTGGTGATCTACACCAAGGCAGTGGGATATGAACCGGACCGGATCGTAACCGATTATATGCGGCGATTCGACGCGGCCAGGAATCCGGCGAAGAAATGAAGCAACAGTGATACAGCGGCAAGCCGTAAGGAGTAAGCGGTCGAAACATCAACAACCAAGGGAAAAAAGGAAAAGGCAGCCGAATCAGCTGCCTTTTTTGCATCTCCTCTTCGGCCCGGTCATTTTCCCGGAAAGGGCCGGAACAATCCCGTGGTATCCCACTCCGATACTTTAACAACATCCTGCTGACGAAACCAGAACCGTGCGCAGGCCGTGCATCGTTCCATCTTAACAGGCCCGGGGACCGACTCGATCAACCCAAGGCCGCACCGGGGACAGCGCATCCAAAATCGTTCTGCCTCTCCCGGGTCTATCTCGTTGCGATCACGCCTTCGTTCCCTGACGGTGGAACCGGAACGCCGCCGCGTTTTGTTCGGCTGAGGCCTGGTATTCTTTTTCACTTCCTGCGATCTCACCATCGCGCTGCTCCTTCTCGGGGACGGATCACCGACCTTCCGGAATTTAATATTTTACCGTTATGCCAGCAAGCTCTTCCCTCGTCAATTCAGAAAATCGTTTAAGCGTCCACACGCCGACCCAGGCCTTGAACAGGCCAAGGTTTCGCTGCCGTTCCTCTTCATTGGCGCCAAGGTATTCGTACATATTGCCCGCCTTGCCATCTTTCGTGTTCTTCCCGTCGTCAAGCCGACGCATGATCGCTCCACTGTCAGGCCAGCCTGCATAGCTTGCAAGGTGGGCATAGCTGTCCATCTTCGGGCCGAGCCCTTTTTTCTTGAATCCCTCCCTGTCCTTCTTGAAATCATCATGCTCCGGCGCGTCCTTACCATGACAGGATACGCATCGATCGTCAAAGAGCTTCTTTATGTGCGTCGAATACCGGATATCCTCTCCGCCTGCACGTGCAGCTGTGAACAGCAGTATCCCCGCGCAAACCAGCGCCATTCCCGCATCTTTATTCTGCATAGTCTTTACGCGTTCCTTTCAAGTATAGAATCAATCTAGCCGTCCTTATGCCTGCTTGACGCTCGCCCCGTTACCCTTTTTCGGCGCCCGGCAATTCTCTCCTCTTCCACAAAAGATAGATCGCCGGGTAGACCGTGAGCTCCAGGATCTCCGAGGTGATGACCCCGCCGACCATGGGCGCGGCAATGCGTTTCATCACGTCGGCGCCTGCTCCGTGGCTGAACATGATCGGCACCAGCCCGGCCAGGATCACGCCCACGGTCATGAGCTTCGGCCGGACCCGCTTGACCGCACCTTCCATGATCGAGTCCTTCAGATCCTGGAGGGTGTTCATCCTGCCTTCTTTTTTCCATTTATCGTGAGCAATATCGAGATAGAGCAGCATCACCACGCCGGTCTCGGCATCAAGCCCTGCCAGCGCGATCAATCCCACCCATACCGCGATGCTCATATTGTATCCCAGGTACCAGAGGAACCAGAAGGAGCCCACGAGCGAGAACGGCACCGCAAGCAGCACGATCATGGTCTTGACCCAGGACTTGGTGTTCAGGTAGAGCAGTACGAAAATGATCCCGAGCGTGAGCGGAATCACGACCTTCAAGCGCTCATGGGTCTTGACCAGGTACTCGTATTCCCCGCTCCATTGGAGCCGGTAGCCTGCCGGCAGCTTCACCGTCTGGCTGACCTTTTTCTGAAGCTCTTCCACATACCCGCCGACATCGCGGCCGCTGAAATCGATATACACATAGTTCGCGAGCAGGCCTTCCTCGCTCTTGATCTGCGTCGGACCCTGCACGATCGCAACGTCGGCGAGCGATCCAAGTGGTACGTAGGACACGCTTCCCGATGGTGATGCGCCCATACCGCTTGCCGCGGCCTGCCGCTCGACCGGCACCAGGATGCGGCGGATCAGATCGATGTCGCTGCGCATTTCCCGGGGATACCGAACGTTCACGGAGTAACGCTCCCGTCCTTCAACCGTGGTGGTAAGCGTCATGCCGCCCAGAGCGCCGGCGACCACGGACTGGACGTCATCCATGGAGAGGCCGTAACGGGCGATCTCCTCGCGCTTTGGCCGGATGTCGAGAAAGTACCCGGTCATCAGGCGCTCGGCATAGGCGCTGCGCGTGCCCCGCACGTTCTTTACCGCCGCTTCCACGTCGCGCGATACCGTATCGAGCACATCAAGTTTCGGCCCCAGCACCTTGACTCCCACGGGGGTGCGGATGCCCGTGGCAAGCATATCCTGCCGGGCCTTGATCGGCATGGTGAATGAGTTCGCGACCCCGGGGATCTGGACCGCGTCATTCAGCTCGTTCTTGATCTTCTCAATGTCCATCCCCTTACGCCACTGGCTCTCGGGTTTCAGGTTCACCACGGTCTCGAACATCTCCACGGGAGCTGGATCGGTCGCGGTCTCCGCTCTGCCCGCTTTGCCGAACACCTGGGATACCTCGGGAACGGTCATGAGCATCTTGTCCTGTATCTGAAGCAGCCGCGAAGCCTCGGAGATCGAGAGCGCCGGAACGGTCACCGGCATGTAGAACAGCGTGCCTTCGTCCAGCGGCGGCATGAACTCCGTGCCGAGCTTTATGCCGGGTATGACGGTCACACCGAACATGGGCGGCACAAAGATAAGGATCGTGACGATCACGAGCGCCATGGCTGCCAGGATGACCGGCTTGCTGTACCGGAGCGAGAACGCCACGCGCGGCCGGTAGACCTTGTTGACGGCGCGGACAATGGGATTTTCATCCTCGGGTTTCACCTTCCCGCGCAGGAACAGGGTCATCAAGACCGGCGTGAGCGTGATGGCCAGGAAGGACGCAAAAAGCATCGCAAATGTCTTGGTAAAGGCCAGGGGTTTGAACAGCCTGCCTGCCTGCGCCTGGAGCGTGAAGACCGGCAGGAAGCCCACGGTGATCACGAGCAGGGAGAAGAAGAGCGACGGCCCCACCTCCTGCGCCGCCTCGATGATCACCTCGGTCCGCGACCCGGGCCTGCCCGCGTGCTCCCACTCCTCGAGCTTCTTGTGCGCATTCTCGACCATGATGATCGAAGCGTCCACCATGGCGCCGATGGCGATAGCGATGCCGCCGAGGCTCATGATGTTCGAGGTCACGCCGAGGTAGTACATGCAGATGAAGGAGATGATGATCGCGATGGGAAGCGTCAGGATGACGACCAGCGCGCTCGGCAGATGGAACAGGAACACGATACAGACCACGCTCACCGCAATAGCAAGCTTCACGATCTCCTCGGTCAGCGTGTGTATGGATCTCCGTATGAGGTCGCTCCGGTCGTAGGTGGTAACGATCTTGACGCCTTCGGGCAGCGACGGCTGAACATCCTTCGCGATCTTCTCCTTTACCCGGTCGATCACGTCCAGCACATTCTCGCCAAAGCGGACCACCACGATGCCGGCTGCCACTTCACCCTTTCCATCGAGGTCGGCGAGCCCCCGCCGGATCTCCGGGCCGACGGACACCTCCGCCACGTCGCGAAGGTAGATCGGCGTGCCGCCGGGGCCGGAGCCAACGGATATTTCCTGCAGGTCCTTGACGCTCGTTACGTATCCCCTGCCGCGCACCATGTATTCGGTGCCGGCCAGTTCCAGGACGCGGCCCTCCACATCGATATTGCTCTTCCGCACTGCTTCCATGACCTTCATGAGAGAGATGCCGTAGGACGCCAGGCTGTTCGGATTCACCGTGACCTGGTACTGCCGCACATACCCGCCGACGCTCGCGACCTGCGAAACGCCGGGCACGCTCTCGAGCGCGAGCTTGATGTTCCAGTCCTGGAGCGAACGGAGACGGGAAATATCCTGACCGCCGGTCTCATCCACCAGGGCGTAGGAGAAGCCCCAGCCCAGGCTCGTGGCATCGGGGCCGAGCACCGGGCTCACGTCAACCGGGAGCTTGCCGCGCACCGACTGCAGGTATTCGAGAACGCGGCTCCGGGCCCAGTAGATGTCCGTGCCTTCCTCGAAGATCACATAGATGAAGGAGCTGCCGAGGAACGAGAAGCCGCGCACTGCCTGCACTTTGGGCGCTGCCAGCAGGGTGGAGGTGATGGGATAGGTCACCTGGTCCTCGACCAGGTTCGGGCTCCTGCCCACCCAGTCGGTATAGATGATCACCTGCGTGTCCGAAAGGTCCGGCAGCGCGTCCAGCGGCAGATGCTGGATCGTCCAGAGCCCCCAGAGAAGCAGGAAGCCCGTCACAAGGAAAACAAAGAACTTGTTCCGGCCGCTGTATGCAATGATCTTGGAAATCATCTCACACCTTTCAATTGCGCTTCCGAGTCGATCAGGAACGTGGCGGAACGCGCCACCTTCTCGCCTTTTTTCACGCCCGACAGGACCTCGCGGTAGCCTTCCGCCCGGACCCCGAGCTTCACTTCACGGGGTTCGAACATGCCTTCCCCTTTGTCCACATACACGATCTGCCGCGTTCCCGTGTCCAGGACCGCGTCGTCAGGGACCGCCAGTCGTGTGCCCATGCCGGCCTTGATCTCCACATTCGTGAACATCTGCGGCTTCAGCCTGCCGCCGGGATTCGGCACCGTGAGCCTCACTTTCACCGTGCGCGTATCTCCGGTTAGCGTGGGATTGACGAACTCCACGGGAGCGGAGAATTCCCTGCCCGGAAGCGAGCTCAGGGAGATCCGCGCGGTCTCGCCCGGGTTGATCAGGGGAAGCTCGTTCTCGTAGATGTCCGACGTGATCCAGACCGTGGAAAGGTCGGCGATATCAAATAGTTTTTCGCCCGGCATGACCCGCATGCCCTGGATCGCCATCTTCTGGGTCACGGTTCCGTTCGACGGGCTCAGGATCGTTACCGTGCGTATGGTCTTGCCGGTCTCCTCGATCGTTTTGATCTGCTCGTCCGAAATATCCCAAAGCCGCAGCCGCTGGCGCGCGGCGTCAATGATCGATCCGGCGTCCTGCGAGAGCATCTTGCCCACAGACCCGTCCTTGATCTCGCCTGCGTCCTTACTCCATTTAAGGGTGTTCAGGAACTCCTGCTGCGTTGCCAGAAGCTCGGGACTGTAGATCTCCGCAAGGGGCTCCCCCTTCTTCACCTCTTTGCCCGTGTAATCGGCATAGAGCTTTTCGATCCAGCCCTCGAACTTGACGTTCACCGTGGCGAGCTTCCGTTCGTCATACTCCACACGGCCGACGGTCCTGATCGTCTTCCCGATCTTGCGGAAGGCGACGGCCTCGGTCCTGACGCCGATGAGCTGCTGTTTGTCGAGCGGGATCTCTACCGTGGGAGCCTCGGCAGGGGCTTCAGCCTCCTGCTTTACCTGGCTGGAAGCCTTGTCCACAACAGGAGCAACGTGTCCCTCATGCTGGGCATGGGCCACGGATATCTGCAGTACAAAAAGCGACAATCCAAGAAACAACGCGGATTTTACCGCAGAGGTCGCAGAGGAGTTCTTCGAGACGTATCCGTGGTATTCCTCTGCGTCCTCTGCGGTAATAATCATTTTCCCGGCAGATGGCAAATTCTTACTGTTCATTTGTCTTCCCCATCGCTTCCTCGCCGCCGGTCAAAGCCTCGATCCGGGCGATCGCCTTCTCTCGCTCAATGAACTGGGTCCAGTACGAGGTCTCGTAATCCAGAAGCGCCTTCAACCGGCTGACCACGGTAATGCCCTCGACCCTCCCGGTCCGGTAACCGGACAGGGACAGGTCGAAATCCTGTTTCGTCTTCGGGATCAGTCCCTGGCGGTACAGCTCCATCAGCTGCTCCGACGACCGTATCATGGCGGCGTTGTCCCGGATGTTCGATGCAAGCATGGACTTGATGCCGGCCAGATCATGGATCGCCGCGGATGACATGGCGTGGGCCTCGGCCAATGCCTGGCTCTGACGGGATTTGTAGTACAGCGGGATATTGAATGTCGCGGTAAGGCTCCACATATCCTCATATTCCCCGCTTCGCTTGGCAACCGTGCCGGTCAGGGTCACGTCAGGATAGAACTCCTTTTCCGCCATATGGACCCCTGCCTGGGACGCTTTGAACATCTTTTCCCGTGACTGCACCTCGGGCGAATTGGCGAGCGCCAGCTGGACCAGGTCATCGTCGGAGAATGAGAACACCGTGGATGCGGGCTCAACGGGCCTCCCGAGCTTTCTGTGCTCATCGCTGCCCACGACCGAGATCAGCATCGCTTCCAGGGACCGGCGCTTCTGGTTCAGCATCGCCTCCCGCTCGACCAGCATGTACTTTTCCGTCTGGGCCATCAGCACTTCCTGCTGCTGCCCCATGCCCGTTGCGTATCGCGCCAGCGCGGCCTCTTCGATCCTTGCGAACAAAGCGGTGCGTTCATGGATCAGGTCGAGGTCCTTATACACAAGGAACAGGTCATAGTACAGTTCCTTCACCCGTGCCGTGGTTCCGAGCTTCGCGGCACGTGACATGGCGCCTGCCGTGTCGGCATCCCGGGACGCCATTTCCTCCTTGAGCGAGCGCTTCCCGGGGAACGGGAACATCTGCGATACTCCATACATCCACTGGGCGCCGGGCATCTTGCCGAAGGTGTAATTGCTCCAGCCCTCGTTCTGATACCCGATCATGACCATGGGGTCCGGCAGGCTTCCCGCCTGTTTTACCCTGGCAGAGGAAGCTTTCCATTTCGCATCGGTCACATACACGTCGTGGTTGTTCTTGAGAGCCTCGTCGATCAGCGGCCGCAGCTCCAGCGGCAGCTCCCCTTCGGTTGCCGCGGCCATTCCCCGCGCCGCGCCAAGAAGTGCGATCAAGATCAGGAAGAACAACAACGTTGTCAGTATGCTATTCCGCATTCCGAATTCCGCATTCCGAATTTGAACTATTTCGCGTCAACCGTGAACTTCAGGCTTCCGCTCTTCCCGCCTGCGCTGATCTTTACCGCGATGTTCCAGGGACCTGCCATGGACAGGTTCATCGTTGCCTTGTACACATCGCCCTTTTCCACGGCTTCGGCCTTGTAGTTCATCGGCGGCATTCCGGGCATCGCGGGCATGGAGTAGTCAACGATCACCTTTGCACCGGCTACCGCCTTGCCGCTTGCGTCCTTCACTGAAACGGTCACGCCGTTGTCCCCGGTCACCGGCGGATTCTTGTCGATCGTCACGACAACATTGAACTCTCCAGCCTTCTTGGAAACCTCATAATCCTTTGCAATCGCAACACCGGCGCTCAACAGTACTACCAGTCCTATCATCAATAGCTTTTTCATCTTCGTACTCCTCCTGAAATACAATATTGATATTTTACTCCGCAACGTATTCTTCTAGTATATAGCAAGAGCTCCGCCAAAAAGAACATCTGACACAAATAACGTCTTTTCAACAAGTTACAGCTGTGCTCTCGGATTATTTGCAGCACGATTGAAGGGCATGATGAATGAAGTGTAGGATATGCTACAAGGTGACCCATGGCGGATAACCTGTTGTTACGAAAAAAAAGCGGGACAGATTTCTCTGTCCCGCTCCTGCCTAATTCGAGATTATTGCCAGATCAGCTTTTCGCACCCTTGCCGGTCTTCCTTGCCCGTACGGCCTTATTTCTCTTCTTTCCTGCAAGGTAAGCCTCAACAGGACGCCACCCGAAGGACATGCTACCCGCAGCCGCGTTCGCGAGTCCTTCAACGAGTTTCTTGCCTGCCATGTTCAGTGCCATCGCGATTCCTATGAAGGGCAGGAAAACCGCGAAGATCAGACCAAGGACCGGTCCTGCCGCGAGTACCGCGATTCCGGACGCCTTGATATACCTGGTCTGCCCGTTTCCCGGAAGCACGCCTTCCTGATCCATATTCACCCGCTCGCCGTTCTCAAGATTCCAGTAGGTCCCTGCCGCCGCTGTATGTCCGCCTTTGCTCAACATGATCGATCCCTCCTTGTGGGCTGGTCTGTTCTTTCTTTCTGGCTTAACCATACCGCGGTACAGGGAAAAAGGAAATCAGCATTCATTCCTAGGCGCGCAGGTATATGTTCCTAGGAAGATGTTCGTAGAGAGAAGACCGGGATAAAGTATCAGGGGACGGGGAACCGCAGGATCATCACTGCAGATGAGTACCGCACTTTTTACAGCGGCGGCGATAGATATCGCTGGACAGGAACGCCGCGCATGACGGACACCGCCAGTTCCAGTTGGTGAAACCGAGAAATACCGCGATGGTAATGGCCTGGGCCGCGAACAGCGATGATCGGGAGTAGGTGCCGAAGAGGTCGGGACGCTTGTGGATCACCGCTGCCAGCAATACCAGGAAGATCGCCGCGGTTATGGCGAGGATCTGGCGGGTCTGGCGCACCCGGTATTGGTTCATGATGCGTTCTTTTTCACTGTTCCGGTCGTTCATTGCCTGCCACCTCTCCGGCGACAATATACCGTCCTGGAAAAGACTTTTCAAGAGCGATGCGTTCCACATCGTCCACCACGCTCTGCAACTGGCTGCTGTCGCTCAGGTCCGCGACCAGCACGCGATGGCCGTCCCCAAGTTCCCGCACCAGGGCTTCCAGCCGGTCACGAGACCGTGCTGTGCAGGTTACTTTGTATCCTTCCCGCGCAAGCTCACGGGCAAAGACCCTTCCGATGCCGCTGCTCGCGCCGGTTACCAATGCGGTTCCGGCCATGCAAATCTCCCTGTCCGCTTCCCTGTTACGCCATGCCGGGCGCCAGCCCGTGGGTCACCTCGGTATGAATAAAGGCCCGGATGATCTCACGGCCCCTCGGCGAAATCGAAGTGAACTGCAAACCCATTCCTGAAAGGCCGGAATTTCCAGCTCCCGCCGGACTAAGGTAGACCACCCTCGCTTCAGCGGTTATCGTCTCGCCATGGAGGGTCAGATCGATACGGACCAGCGTCTGCACGGTAAAGGTCGTCCGGCTGCGAAGATACACGCCATTGACCGACAGGTTCGTCACGGCCTCGCCCGCGCCGGCATCAAGCGCTCGGCCGTTCAGCATTGCGGGAAGACTGGTCGGAATGCGAAAGTCGGCGCGGCGTGAACGGGGGTTTATGATACGGTTGATCGCCTGGTACAGATCATTCGCCTGAACAGGGATCGGAAGCGCCCCGGCTGCGCCAGCATCGCCGCATCGTTTGCTGAAATCCCGGTCGTGTTCCCGGGTCATGATGAGAACCGGGACTGCAGCGGTCCGGACTTCGTCCCGCAGGCGGTGCATCAGAGCGAGACCGGTCATCCCCCTGAGGTCCATGGCGGCGATGACGAGGGACGGCGGAGAATAATGCGCCATTTCAAGGGCCTTATCCGCCGCGTTCGCCGTGCACACGAGATACCCGAGCCGCTGGAGGATCATGGCCATGATGACCAGGCTCTGAGCATCGCTGTCCACGACAAGCACAAAGCCGCTGCCGCGCCCCTCTGCTGGCGGTTTGTTCTTCCCTCCGGGTTCACCCATGATATATTCCTCCTGCTGATGAGGAAAGTACTCTACCTGAGGAAAAAGGGCAAGCGAAAAGAGTGGAGAAGGAGGGGAGAATGGATCAACAGGCTGGATACGTGCGGACCTTCGCGGCCGCGGTCATTTACCGATCTTCTTGAGCCGTTCCTTTGCTTTCTCGGCCTCAGGCGTCCCGGGATAGTCCTTCACCACCCGGTGCAGGTGCTCCCTGGCCTTGGCATTGTGCTTTTCGTTCAGGTAAGAATAGCCGATCTTGAGCCTGGCTCCCGGAGCTTTTTCGCTCTTGGGGTATGCCTTCAGGACCTTGGTGAACTCGGTGATCGCCTTGTCGTATTCCTTCTTGCTGTAGAAACACTCTCCGATCCAGTACTGCGCGCTGTCAGCCTGGCTGGTATCGGGAAATTGCTTCAGATAGTTCTCGAATCCGGCGATGGCAAGATCGTAGTTCCCTTTGTCGTAATCGGACTTGGCCTGCTGATAGGCTTCGGTCGGTGTCGGCTGTTTGGCCTCGGGCTTCTTCTCGCCCTCGGCAGCATCCGCGGTCCCGGTGGGCAGGGACTTTGTCCTGTTCTCGAGCTGCTCGACCCGGGCTGCCAATTCGGCAAGCCTGAACTTGTTGTCATCGAGCTTCTGGGCGAGCTCCTTGATGCGGAAATTGTTCTCTTCGAGCCGCCCCTGAAGGATCTGAAGATCGGTCACAAGCTGGTCGTGACGCGTGCCCTGGTCAGCCATTTTCTGCTGGATGTCCAGCGTGCCCTTGATGTTCTCCTCGAGCAGATCCTGGCGCTTCTGGATGCCCGACAGGTCCGGCACCTGCGACCGGACCACCTTCATCTCGGCGCGAAGGTCGCCCATCTCACCCCGCAGTTTGACCAGTTCAGCCTGGGGAGCGCAGCCCGTTGTGAGAAGCAGTATGCCAAGAACGTACGTTCGCGCGGACATGGGGACCTCTTCAGGGAAAAAGCAGGCGGGGACGGATTGATTCCCGTCCCCGCCGCAGGGATCACTCGTTTACGACAAAATCATCGCGCCGATTCTTCTGCCAGCACTCTTCGGTGGCATCGGTGCAGGTCGGCTTTTCCTTGCCATAGCTGATCAACGATATCCGCTTCGACGAGATGCCGAGGTCGGTGAGATATTTCTTCGCAGCAGCGGCCCGGCGCTGTCCGAGCGCCTGGTTGTATTCAATGGTGCCGCGCTCATCGCAATTGCCCTCGATACGGATCTTGGCCTTGGGATTCGCCTTCATCCACTGGGCGTTCGCCTTCATTGCCTCCTTGGCGTCGGAGCGCACAAAGGACTTGTCGAAGTCAAAGTAAATGGGCTGCATGCTGTTTGCTTCCTTGGCTGCCCGCTCCTTTGCCGCTTCTTCCTCGGCGCGCTTCGCCGCTTCAGCAGCCTCGGCTGCTTTCCGCTCCTCTTCCGCCCTGCGGGACTCCTCGGCAAGCCGCTCTTCCTCTGCCTTGCGCTTCTCATACTCCGACTGGACCGGCTCGGCCTGCTTCTGCTCTTCCGGCGCAGAGCTCACTTCCGCCTTCTTGGGACAACCCCACAATGTGGTCAGGCTCAACAACAGGATGGCTGACAACATCAAAGCACTGGTTCTTCTCATATCGTCCTCCTCGTAGTTTTTTATCTTGCTGGTAAAGCCCTGCGAATCCGGAAAAGATGTGGAAAGAAACGCGATAACGATCGCATCGCGCTATGAACTATACAATAGCACAGAGCGAAGATGAAGTCAATTCATTGCTCGCATTACCTGCTCCGGCCCAGCTGTTTCATGACGCTGCTGCCATGGATAGAACGCGGCAACTCCGCCTCGGTAATGACCGGAGCAAGGCAGGTATCACCGATGCACGGTATGACCCTGCCATTGTCCTCGCCATAGATGATCACGGTCGCCGGTCCACACACCCGTAGCGCAGCCCTGGCGAGGTCGCTCTCGGGAGCCGCCTCGACCGTGAACTTCACCATGCTGAACCAGGCTTCAAGACCTGCATAGTATGTTCCACCGTGCACGCCAAGTTCAGTTGCCGATGGCGCGAATATCCGGAGCGACGATTCGGCGGCACTTAGATATTCCTTGCGGTCCGTAAGATGATAGAGCTTAAGCAGCACCGGGATCGCGGTCCCGTTCGCCGAGGGATGAGGAATATCCTCGATCCGCATCAGACGGGTTCCGAGCACACCACCGTCGGTATCGTTGAATCCGCCTGCCTGATCGCCGAACCGCCGGATACACCGGTCCATGAGTTCCCGGGCCAGCTCAAGGCAGCGGACATCGGCCGTTGCCTCATAGGCAGAGACCAGCGCATCAATAAGATGGATGTAGTCATCCAGCAGTCCCGCAACGCCCTCAACATGAAGCACGCTGCTGTCAATGACCCGTTCACGCAGGATTCGTTCAAGGCTGAGCAGCGCGAAATCCCTGAGGTCAGCGCGCCCCAGCACGCGGTAGGCTTTCAGGAACGAGCTAATGAACATGCTGTTGAGCGACGTATAAAGGGTCCGGTCAACAAATGGCGCCTTTCGCTCCTTCCGCGCAGCAAGCAGCTTTCTCGTTCCCTGTTCGAGGAGCTCATGAACCCGGGCCGGCTGCATCCTGAGCTCAGACGCCACGGCTGACTCGGTCAGCGCCTCGCGCAGCACCCGTTTGTCCGGATCGTGGTGCAGGGTCCCCCGTTCATGGAGGAAGCGCAGGGTCAGGACCTGGTACTCATCGATCGTCAGCAGCCCTTTGAACTCCTCATCGGTCCAGGTGAAGTACCCCCCTTCATCATCAGGCGTCACATCAGCGTCCTGGCTGGCAAAGAACCCGCCGTCGGGATCGGACAGCTCCTCGCGGACGAACCGGATGATGTCCTCCGCCACCTCGCGGTAGCGCTCGTCGCCGAACAGTCCGTAGGCATCGAGATAGTTCCGCAGGAGCCAGGCGTTGTCATCGGCCATCTTCTCGAAATGCGGGACATGCCATCCCTCATCCACCGAATAGCGGTGGAACCCGCCGGCAAGCTGATCATGAAAACCGCCGGCAGCCATGGCATCGAGCGTGGACCTGACCGCTTCCGCGGCCTGTACGCTGCCCGAGGCCGCACGGCGGATAAGGAACTCCAGCACCCCGGGCAGGGGGAACTTCGGCGCTTTCCCGAATCCGCCGTTCACCGGGTCGAAGTGTTCCAGCATGGCTTTTTCAGCACGGTCGAGCGCGCCGCGTTCCAGGTCGCCCGGCGTGAGCTGTTCCGGCGCAAGCGCCTCCATGACTCGGATGCCGTATGCTGCAGCTTCCAGCGATCGGGAGCCATAGAAATCCCGCACAGATGCGAGCACTTTTCTGAATCCCGGCCTCCCGAAACGGTCTTCCGGAGGAAAGTAGGTGCCGCCGAAAAAAGGCGTGCGGTCCGGGGTAAGGAAGACCGAGAGCGGCCATCCGCCTGCGCTCCCCATGAGCGCGATGGCTTGCTGGTACCTGCGGTCGATGTCCGGCCGCTCATCGCGGTCGAGCTTGATGCTGATGAACTGTTCGTTCAGGACCCTTGCTACCTCGCCGTCGGAGAAGGTCTCCTGCGCCATCACATGACACCAGTGACACCACACGCCGCCTGATGACAGGAACACCGGTTTGTTCTCGGCGCGGGCCCGCTCGAATGCTTCGTCGCACCAGGGATACCAATCAATGGGCTGGTCAGCCGCATGTTTGAGGTACGGTGATCGTTCGTTGGCAAGTCTGTTCATAAGAAATCCCGATTAAGGATTAATACGCCAAACAGGGATTACAGGATCAGAGGATTATGAGAATACTTGTTCTGCCATATCCCCAGATCTTTTACCCCGCTAGTCCTTCCTTAGCGCCTTGATCCTTCCCTCCTCACAGTCCTTGCTCCTTCCCCAGTCAGAACGTCCCGGGGTCTTCCTTCGGCAATGTTTCCTCATCGAACGGGAGGACGCCCAGCTCGGTCATCAACTTCTCGAAATCCGACATCAGCGACCGGTGGTCGATGTCGGAAAGATCATCGCTGAAGCTCCGCACGGTGAGACGGTCGAACAGGTCGTAATCGAAAATACCGGAGATCGCTTTGGTTCGGACCAGGGCCTGGTACACCATCCGATCGTCCTGCGCATCACGAGCGGAACGGAGGCCGATCTGCACGCGCCGCTCAGGCGATGCTGCGTACCACTCAAGCGCCGCACTCAGCGCGTCGGCAATTGCCGCGACGCCCGCGGCGATCTTTCCCTGGCGAAGCCGCCGGCGTCCGCCGCGGATATGGAGCCGGGCCCGAAGCAATGGCCCTTCCTCCGGCCCCATGGACCGCTCATGCATCAAACCTGCGTGGGGCATGGTCACCACCTCTTCTCTTGTCAATTGCGGATAAGGTTTCCCTGATTTAGATTATAGCACCGGGGAACGGGAGAATGGGCGAGTAACAGGCGCGTTCTGGGGATGGTTCAGGGCGACCAGGCCGGCGAGGTATAGTTGGCGTCGTTCGGCGTCAAGCGTTCGATGTCCGTGCCGTCGGCGTTCATGATATAAATGCCGTACTTCCCGGACCGGTTGGAACTGAAGAGGATCTGCCTGCCTGAAGGGGACCACATGGGATTCTCGTCGCTGCCCGGACCGTCGGTGATGATGCGCATGTCCATGCCGTCGGGAGCGATCGTGGCGATCTTGAACTGCCCGCGCACCTGCGATGCGAACACGATGCGGTCGCCGCGGGGCGACCAGTGGGGAGACGCGTTGTAGTTCCCGTCGAAGGTGATGCGGCGCACGTCGGAGCCATCCACGCTCATGATATACAGCTGGGGCGTACCGCCCCTGCCCGAGGTGAACACGATCTCCCGTCCGTTGGGCGACCAGGCAGGCGAGACATTGTCCGCGATGCCGTAGGTGAGCCGCTCCAGATCGTTGCCGTCCCTGTTCAGGGTGTAGATCTCCGCTCCGCCGTCGCGGGACAGGGCGATGGCAAGCCGTTTGCCGTTCGGCGACCAGGCAGGCGAGATGTTCAGCCCCTCGTGGCCCGAGATCTTCCAGCGCCGACCCGTCTCCATGTCCAGGCCGTACAGGTCCGGGTTCTTTTCCTTGTAGGAAACATAGGCCAGGATCTTGCCGTCGGGGCTCCATGCCGGGGACATGCAGATCGACCGGTCGGCGGTCAGCCGCTTGGGATTCAAGCCGTCGTAGTCCATCACATAAAGTTCTTTGCGGCCGGTCTTGTCGGAAACAAAGGCGATGCGGGTCTTTGCGATCCCCCGTTCGCCGGTATATTGGGAAACGATCTCGTCTGCAAAGGTATGGGCCATGCGCCTGAGCAGTTCCCCGTTGCCGATGTACTCCCGGCTGGCCATGCGAAGGCCGGTTGCAGCGTCATAGAGCCTGCCGGTCAGCACAATATCTCCGCCCCGCCGCGACAGGCTTGCCCATGCCACACCCGACAGGCCAAAGGTCCCTCCGCGCTTGATCACCTCGGCAGGAGGCTCCTCCGCGGCGCTGTAGCGCAGGTCCAGCTTCTTCGGGTCCATGACATCGAAGATCTGGGAGCGCCTGAGGTCCGCCTGAAGCACATCACGTGCGAGCTTGCGCAGATCCGGTGCCGAGAGGTCATCGAATACATCGAGCACCACGATGGGGATCTTCTTTGCCTCGCCCTTGATCACGCCAAGATAGAACTGGGCGGCTGCGGGAGCGGCAATGAGCAGAGACAGCAGTATGATTGAGAAAATGCGTTTCATGGAATCGTTCTTTTATGACGTCGTAATGCAGTCATAGGGCAGTCGTACTGCGGTCATGATGCAGTCATAAAGCCGCCAGACTGCTTCTCGACCGCCTTTCGACTGCTCTTAGCGACTGCCTCATGACTGTTTCTCGCCTATTCCTGTTCCATCAGATCCACGCTGAAGGTCTCCTGCTCCTTGAAGAATCCCTCGGGCAGCGGGGGAAATGGGCTGGACGAGAGAATGGCGCGCATGGCAGCCTGGTCGAAGTAGAAGTTGCCGCTCGACGTCATCAGCTTCGCGTCGCCCACCCGTCCCGAGCGCAGGACCGAGAACAGGACCGTAACCTTAGCGCCCTTGACCCCGGGAGGCGGTGTCCAGTTCCGCTCCACCTTGTCCCGCAGGATCGCTACATAGGGCGGGAACGGGAACGCCTGCCCGCCGCTTGCCACAGCCACGGATACCGCTTCCTGGCGCTTGCCTGTTCCTTCGGGAGCGGCTGCAGGCTTGTCATCGGCGGCCTCTTTTCGTTTTCCCGTTTCAAGGTCCGGCATGGCGCTCTTTGGCGCGGGAGCAGCCTTGGCAGGGCCTGTTTTGGCTTTCGAAGCACCCGGCTTTGTCCGGGAAACGCGGGGAGCCGGCTTCTTCGGCGCGGCAGCCGGCTCAACCGGTGCGGTCTGCGGTTGTGCCGACGGCGGCAGCGACGTGTCAGCGGGAAGGTCCACCAGGTTCACCCGGTAAAAAGGCGGAACAACGACCCGCTGCCTGATCTGCTGGGTAAGGAAGAAGGCTCCGAAAAAAAAGATGATATGGATGAAAAAAGAAAAGAAGACAGCCGCCGTGAGTTCGCTTCCGGACTGGCCGATCCTCTTGCCGGTGAGCAGCCTCATTTGCCGCTGTCGCCTCCCGGCGGCACGGCCTCGGTGACCATCCCCAGCTTGTCGATCCCCGCGCGCTTCACCAGGTCCATGACCTGCACGACGGCCCCGTAGGGAGCGTCCCTGTCCGCGCGGAGGTAGACATTCACCTGGGGTTTGCTCTTCCGGATCGCCCCCAGCACGCCGCCGAGCTGCTCGATGTCGACGCGCTCCTTCTCCACGAAGACCTCCCGGCCCTTGGTCACCGTGATCACGACGCGGTCCTCGGACTTGATCGTGTTCGCGCCCGACCGGGGCAGGTTCACGTCCAGCCCTCTGCTCATCATGGGCGAAATGATCATGTAGAAGAAGAGCACGACAAGCAGCACGTCGATGAGCGGCACCAGGTTCAGTTCGCGCATCACGTGGCTTTGCCGGCGCTGCGGTTTTCTCATGACCGCTTCCTCAGATGGGTCCTGTTGATGAAGCTCAGAAGCTCGATGGAGAACGAATCCATCCGCGTGCCGATATCGCGGATCTTCTCGGCAAAGAAATTATAGGCGATCACCGCCGGAATGGCCACGAACAGGCCGCCCGACGTGTTGATCAGCGCTTCGGCCAGGCCCGGCGCCAGCGCGCCAATGTCCCCGGAGCCCTTCAGCCCGATGCCGTAGAAAGCGTCCATGATGCCCCAGACCGTTCCGAAGAGGCCGAGGAGCGGTCCGACCGTGCCGGTCGTTCCGAGAAAGGCGAGGTAGCGTTCCATGTACATGACCTCGTCCTGCGTGGTCATATGCAGAGCCCGCTCGATCTCCTCGCTGATGCCCGGGATATCGCCCTCCGCCACCTTGCCGGCAGGAAGGGTCCGCACGATCGCCTCGGTCTCCCGGTAGCCTTCAAGGAACAGCGTCGCAAGAGGGCTGTATTTCATCACCTCGGCGCGCTTCAGCAGTTCCTGCACGTCCTTGGTCCTCCGGAACTCGACGAGAAAGGCCTTGGATTCCCGTTCCGCGCGCCGCAGATACTGGTACTTGAGCAGGATCATGGCCCAGGACACGATGGAGAAGCAGAGCAGGATGCCCATGATGACCTTGCCCATCCACCCCGCTTCCCAGAACAGGCCGACGATCCCGGGCGCCATGCCGGGGGAAGCTGCTACCGCGAGTGCGAACATGTGATACCTCCAAAGGATTCAGTGACAAGTGAGAGGAGACCGAGGAATCAGCGACAAGTGACGAGGGACAAGCGACAAGAAAAAGCGATCGCCTCTCCCTTGCTCGTCTCTGGTCACTCGTCGCTCGTCACGAGATTATTCCCAAGACCTTCCCCATCTCGCCCACATCATACCCGCCCATTTCCACGAGCTGGGCCCGGAACTCGCTGCTTTCACGGATGATCGCCAGCAGCGCCTGGAGCATCGGCGTCTCATAGTATTCTTCGAGAATAGCGAGATCGTACCGTTCCTGCGCGACCGGGATGAAATCAAGCTCCAGCGCCTTGGCCGCGGACAGCACCGCGAGCCCGGTATCAGCGGCGCCGGACGATACCGCGGCAGCGACCGCCATATGGGTGAACTCTTCGTGATCATACCCTTTTACGTTCTTCGGGTCAATCCCTGATCGTTTGAGATAGAGGTCCGTCAGGAGCCGTGTGCCTGCCCCGGCCTGACGGTTCACGAACATCACGTCCTGACGAGCGAGATCTCCGAATCCGAGGATGTTCTTCGGGTTCCCGGGCCGCACAATGAATCCCTGGGTACGGTGAACCAGGTTCACCAGCACGACCTTTTTGCCTGCAAGATGCTTACGGATATAGCTGACATTGTATTCACCGGTTTCCTCGTCCAGAAGGTGCGTGCCCGCCAGGTGCGCTTCCCCGCGCTTGAGCGCCAGCAGCCCGCCCAGGCTGCCGACATGCGCCGAGGAGAGCGACAGCCCGGGGTGGGTTTTCTTGAGGTGGTTCGCCAGCACATCCAGCGCGTTGTCATGGGACCCGATGCATACAATGGTGTTCGCGATCTGATATTTCCTCCGCAGGAGCTCGACGACCACTTCGCTTCCTGCGGCAAGACCCTCGCTGTCAGCGGGAATGCGCACGACCCCATCGGCACGCACGAGCGACATGAGCGCTCCCGCGCCCCGGGTGACCGGCGTCGCTACGAGATTGCCCGACACGCTGCCGAGCTTCACCCGCAGGAACTCCTCGCTCCCGAGCGATGACGCGACCTGCCGGGAAAGCCTGGCGACCAGCGTTTCCACCGGCGGAGTTGGACGACCCTGGAGTGAATACAATAGCGGCCGGACAAATAGATTGAACGTAAGCGCGGCGGAAACCGGGTAGCCGGGGATGCCGATCACCGGTTTGCTCCCGACAACAGCGAGGATCACCGGCTTGCCCGGCTTGATGCCCACGCCGTGAACATGGACCGTGCCAAGCTCGGCAAGGATCGAAGCGGTGAAATCCTCCCTGCCTGCCGAGGAACCGGCATTGATCACCACTGCGTCGCACTCTTCGAGAGCATCGAGGATCGCCTGCCTAAGGAGCGCGGCGTCATCTTTCACGATCCTCTTCCTGACGCCCTCGCATCCGTTCTCCGAAACCATGGCAGCGAGCATGATGGAGTTGAAGTCGATGATGTCCCCCCGCCTGAGCTCTTTGCCCGGCTCCACCAGTTCAGTGCCCGTGGGAATGACCGCGATCCTGGGCCGCTTCCTTACCAGGACCATGGTATGGCCGCTTGCGATCATCGCAGCCATGTCCATGGGACGGACAACATGGTTCTCCGGAATGATCAACTCGGTCGCGACGATATCCTCGCCCACGAGCCGCACATGCTGCCAGGGAGTGGCCGCTGTCAGGATCTCGATGCCCCCGGGGACCTGTTCAACGTCCTCGATCATGATCACCCCGTCGAATCCCTCGGGCATGGGATCGCCGGTGTCGACTGCCGCGGCCTGGTCCGGCACCTTCAACCGCTTGGGCCGTGTCTCGGTTGCTCCGAAGGTGTCGGGAAACTTGACGGCATAGCCGTCCATGGCAGCCGAGTGATAGAACGGCGACGACAGCTTCGCGATAACGGCTTCCGCGGTCACCCGCCCGAGCGCGTCCGCAACAGCGATCCGCTCTCCGGAAAGCGGCTTGCGCAACCCGGCAGCGTCCAGGGCGGCATCGTATCTGCTGATCGCTTCTTCTAGGGGCGTATTGGAGAGGAATTTTTTTTGTTTGAAGGACATAGCGTCATCCTTTGACGAGTATCTTCGCTCTGCTCATCCCCACCTTCGGCCCCCCGGCAACAGTGAAGCCGGCGCTCCGCGCGTGCCCGAGGATCTCCTCGAACCGATTTCGTGTCACATGCATCCGCGGTTCTGCATACAGCATCTTCCCGCCCGTTTTGAGAACTGATGCGACCTGACCGAAGAACCGGGGAATATCCTTCACCTCGTGCACCATCCAGAAAGCCAGGATAAAATCCACCGGCTGCGATAATGCAATATCATCGGCAGCACACAAAACCGTCTCGATTTGGCGGGATACTCCCGCACGGTAAGCACGTTTGCGGCAAAGGTCCAGCATCATCTGCTGCAGGTCGACCGCAAGGACTTTTCCGGCCGGCCCGACCATCTTCGCCATGGCCACGGAGAAATACCCCATTCCGCAGCCGATGTCCGCCACGGTCATGCCTTCGCGAACATGCGCGCCGAGGATCTGCCGTGGGTCGTGAAGCCATTTCCTGAGCGGATTGTCGAAGGTCCAGGCCAGCCACCAGGGGCAGACATGCTCGTCGCGGGAAAGGAGTTTATCCGATATTCGTGACATTTTTCTCGATCTTCCATTTCGAATTCCCCATTCAGAAAAGTCTCACTTCCACTTCCTCGCCCGTTTCGATCCCGATGGCGTTCTTCGGGATGACGACCGTGCCGACAGCCTTGACCAGCGTACTGATCAGCCCGGAAGCGCCGAACACGGGCTTTGCCCAGAGCCCGTCGTCGCGCCGTTCGAGCATCACGCGCACATGGTCCTCGCGTCCCGGTGCGGACGGGACACTGCGGGAAAGCTTCGCTTTCACGACCTGGCCCAGATAGATGCCCGTGAGCGCGGGGTGCATCACTGCGCCGGTGAAGAGGGCGAGCACGGGCTTTACGAACAGTTCAAAACAGATTGCAACGGCAGCAGGATGGCCGGGCAGGCCGAATACGGGGATATGCTCGCCGCTGGTCCTGCGCTTTACGATGCCGACGATCAGCGGCTTGCCCGGCTTGATCGAGATGCCGTGCACCAGCACGCCGGGAGATCCGATGTCATTGATCACCTTTGCGGTGAAGTCCGCAGTGCCGACCGAGCTCCCTCCGGAAAAAAGAACGATGTGGCAGTCCGTCATAGCCGCGAGGAGCGTCGTCCTCAGACGATCCTCGTTGTCCGGGATAATGCCCATTCTCCGGGTCGTTCCGCCGGCAAGGGTGATGAGGCCCTCCAGATTGTAGGAATTGCTGTCCCTGATCTGTCCCGGTCCGGGAAGGGAGTCCGCGGAAACTATCTCATTTCCCGTGGAGATAATGGCGACGCGGGGCTTCTCGAACACCGGCACGGTCGCCACGCCGATGCTGGCCAAGATGCTCATGTCCTGCGGCCGGAGCACCTGGCCCTTCGGGAGCACCCGTTCGCCCTTCTTCAGATCGTCTCCCGCCGAGATAACATGGTCCCGGGGACCCACTGGTTTGACGACCTCGATGGTCGCGGCGTCAACAGCCTGGACATGTTCGAACATCACAACCGCGTCCGCGGCCTGGGGCAGGGCTCCGCCGGTAGCGATCTTCATGCACTCGCCTTTTCCGATCGTGCGGTCGGGCATCGTCCCCATAGGGATGTCGCCGATGACCGTCAGCAGCGCGGGGTGCGATTCGGCGGCGCCAAAGGTGTCGGCCGACCTGACGGCGTAGCCATCCATGGTGGATCTATCGAATTCGGGGTGATCGGAAGGAGAAAGGATATCGCGGGCAAGGACGCGGCCGAGGGTCTCGCGGAGCGGGATGTCCTCCGGGCGCAGGTCTGGAATGGCGAGATGCTCATCCAGCGCCTTGAGCGCTTCCTCGCGGGATACGACCCCGCTTCGGCCGAGCATGTCCTTGATGGTCATAAAAACTTACTTCCCCGCCGCCTTGGTCTTGATCCTGCGGATCACCGCGGCCGAGCGCATGCCGGCGACGGCGCCTTCGCCCGCCGCGGTCACTATCTGCATGCCGCCGCAGGTGCAGTCGCCTGCGGCGAACACTCCTTCGATGTTCATCTTCTGGTTGCGGTCCGTGAGCAGGCATCCGCGGTCGTCCGCCTGACCTCCGGAATTGACGATGAGGTCGTTGATCGGCGTTGAACCAAGTGCGATGAACACGCCTTCGAGCGCCACGACGCGCTCCGCGCCGTCCGTGGCTATCTTCAGACCGGTGACCAACTCGTCGCCCACGACCTGCTTGACCTCGGAGACCGGAAGGATCTCGATGTTCGCCTTTGCCGTGAGACGGGCCAGCGCGGAATCGACGATCTCCGGCTTCTTGTGGGGGATCAGCGTCACTTTGGACGCCAGTTCGGCGAGATGCAGCGCCTCATCGGCAGCCTCATTGTCCGCGCCGACCACGGCGACCTGCCGGCCGCGGAAAAAATTGCCGTCGCAGGTGGCGCAGTAGGATACGCCCTTTCCCAGGAACTCGCGGGCGCCGGGAACCTTCAGTTTCTTGCGCGCCACGCCCACGGCAATGATCACCACATGGCCCTCATATACCTCGTCGCGGGTCTTCACCCGCTTGACCTCGCCCTTCAGCTCCATCTCCACCACCTCGACCGGGAAAACGAGCTCGGCGCCGAACTTCTCCGCCTGTTTCTGCATGATCGCGGTGAGGTCGAAACCGCTGATCGCCTCGTAGCCGGGATAGTTCTCGATATCGGCGATCTTGGCGGTGTAGCCGCCGGGGAACTCCTTCTCGAGAATGACACATTTCTGACCCGCCCTTCCAAGATAGAGCGCGGCGGTGAGGCCCGCGGGACCGGAGCCGATAATGATTGCGTCATAGGACTTCGCCATGAATGAACCCTCCTGTTCGTTGATCAGTTTTCATTGTATCCAAGCGCCCCGGGCAAGTCAACAACGGCCCGGTGGTGAAACAACAAAGGCATGTCCCCTGGAGAACATGCCTTTGCACGATCCGAACGACCGCCAGAGGACGCCTACTTCGAAACTTTCGCGTCCTCGACAATGACCTTGTAGAGATAGCCGGCGCCGAAATCCCGGTCCTTGGACATCGTCCCGGTGACCGTGACAACATCATTGACCGCGGCCATGTCCTGCATCGTCACCACAAGATTATGGGTGCCCTTCTGCTGGTCACCGGTGCCGTCCTGGATATGGATCCAGTTCCTGCCCATGATCCCCTCGGAGACCTTGACCACCTTGCCCTTGACCTTGACCGTCTTCTTGTTCAATTCGATGCGTTTGGCGTAGATGTCGGCGACCGTGTAGGCGTTCGCGCCCGCGGCCTTCTCGACCTTCACATTCGCGTCCTTCGGTGCGGTCTGCGATTTGCTGCCCGCTGCGCTCGCGGCCCCGGAATTGACGGGCGGATGTCCCGACGGCATGGACGGGCTTGCTGCCGCGGGCTCGGCGGCAATGGGTCCTGCCGAGAATATGATCTCGTCAAAAGTGCGGTTCAAGGTCTTGCTCTTGAAATTAGCCATGGTCTGGCCTGGCTGGAAGGACATCTCCTTGCCCACCGTCACCTTGGACTCGGGAATGGCGATCCAGGTCTTTTTGCCGGCCTTTTCAAGACACACATAGGTATACCCGCCGGCGTTCATGGATTCAACCACCTTGCCGGAAAGCCCGGACGGGGCGATCGACACCTTTTCGGTCTTTACCGACGGGGTCTTGGCAGCAGGCGCGGCTGTCTGCTTTTCCGGTGCTGCGCCGGCGCTGTGCGCACCCGTCACGATCATAATGCAGAACAGAACAAGGAACCTTTTCATCAGAACACTTCCTCCTGGAATGTAGGGGTGGTTGACGTTGGATATTACAGCTTATACCCGATCTTCCGCAAGAATTCTTTTCGTTCACCCCGGTCCGCGTCTGTCTCCACGCCTTTTGGCGGGAATCCGTCCACCACGCCGAGGACCCCCCTGCCCTGTCCGGTACTTGCAACGATCACCTCGAGCGGATTTGCCGTTGCGCAGAAGATCCTGCAGACCTCGGGGCAAGCCTTGATCTGGTTCAGGACGTTCACGGGAAAAGCGTTCCGCAGATAAACGCAGAACACATGGCCCGCGCCGATCGCCTCGAGCGCGCTGGCCGCAGCCGTCCGCAGTTCACCGTCATTTCCCTCGACGCGGACCAGACAGGGGCCCGACGCTTCGGTGAACGCGACGCCGAACTTAGCACCCGGGACCGCACCGGCAATGACCTCATAGAGGTCCTCGACGGTCTTGATGAAATGGGTCTGGCCGAGAATGATGTTGCTGCCTTCGGGGACCGGCACGGGGATCACGGCGATATCCATGGCGCCTCCTGAACTGATCACGGATGGTGACGCATCAAGTATACCACGATTGGTGAGCGCGAAGGAGGCTGGGGAAGATGCTGCGGATTACAGGGGGCTTCGCTGGAGTACCGAGGCTTCGATGCCGTTCTCGAACAGATCAAGGGTCCTGGCTATGGACTCGAAGTGAAGCTTGTTGAGATGGTCACGGTCCATGGCGCGTTTCCGCTTCTTGTTCAGGAACGACAGGAATACCACGCTCTTGTAAATGCGTTTGTTCGTCTTGAACGAGAACAGGTACCGATCGAGGGCGCTTTCCATGAACAGGTCGTTTCGCCGCTGGACCGCCTTGCTGAAAGTGACGGACTGGACCCAGTAGGTCTTCTTGATCATGCTGTCAGCCTTCAGTTCGGCCCAGGTGTGCTCCATGTTCTGCATGTCCTCGGTCAGGATCTCATGCGCGACCGTGTCCGCGGCAAGGTGGCTCAGATAACCGTAGGCAAAGGCCTTTTCCGCGTCGGTCTCCGCCTGACTCAACAATCGGAGCGCCACTTCCCAGCTGTGAGAGCTCTTGTCCTCGGGCAGGTACTTCTTCCCGATGATACTGTCCGCCATGAGGTTCCCGTAGAGGAAGTCCTGTCGGTACTTCTTGATCAGCGCGTAGATACCGGCAGGAATGAGCGGGCCGTAGGAGAACAGCTCGTTCCCCAGATACATATGGGTCAGGGGACCCCAGGCAAAGGAAAGTGAAGGGACCAGCAGGAGACCAAGGATGTATAGGAGAATGAATGTCATGAGTGTATTGCCGTGAGCCGGGATAACCTATGATGAATGCGTGAGAACTTGCTCGGGCCTCTATCGACCAGACAATTCATGTTACATCTCTGCTGCGCCCCGGTCAAGAAAAAATGGCCTGTCTGCGGGTAAAACTCACAGCCGGATCAGGTCTTCGTGCTCCTCTTCATGGGGATTAATATGGATCATGATGTCACCCACGTTGTTGAACCTCTCAAAGATAAGCTTCTTCACCTCTGTGGCGATGGCATGGGACCGCCGCACGGTCATTTGCGGGTCCATGTCGAGTTTCAGGTCCACGATCAGATACTGACCGGACCGCCTGCAGCGGAGTTCGTGGACCTGCTCGACGCCCTCCACGCCTTCGGCCAGCTTGATCATATCGTCAACACAGATATCCTGAGGCCGTCCGTCCATCAGTTCATGGGCCGCGGTCATAAAGGTCTCATAGCCGATGTGGAAGATAAAGAACGAGGTGAGTCCCGCGGCGATCGGGTCCAGGATGACGAGACCGAAGAATGCGCCGGTCACGCCCACAAGCGTACTGACCGACGTGATTGCATCCTTGCGATGGTCCTTGGCCGCCGCGAGGATGGCGGGGCTGCCGAGATGCTTTCCGACACCGATGGAATACCGGTAGAGGGCTTCCTTGATGATGATAGTGAGGAATGCGGCCGCGACCGCGACCGCTCCCGGCACCTCGTAGGTCCGGTCGATGATCGTGTGCGCCGAGCGGTACAGTATCCAGCCGCCGGTGGAGAAAATGACCAGCGATACGATGATGGCCGCGATACTCTCGGCCCTGCCGTGGCCGTAAGGGTGCTGATCGTCGTAAGGCTGCCTGCCGATATGCAGGGCGACCATGCTGGAAAAGATGGCGATGAAATCCGCCGCACTCTCCATGCCGTCGGCAAATACGGCCTCGGACCTGCCGAAATGGCCTGCAAGCAGCTTCATGGTCATGAGCGCCCCGTTCGCCCAGAACCCCGTCTGGATAACGCGGTTTGCGCTCCCGAACCGTTCGTGTCGTTCCACAGGCCCTCCCTACTCCTCGATTCCCTTCGCGCGCAGGCGCTTTTTCGACGCCGTCTTTTTCTTGCTCTCCAGGATCCGTTCCTTGAGCGCGGCAGGCCGGGGCCGTTTTCTGCGCCGTTCCTTTTCCGCAGCCTGGACCGCTTCCTTCCGCGTCCGCTCCAGAACCGCCTCGATCTTTTCCGCAAGCTGGCGGTAGGCGATTTGGCGATTCCGGGCCTGCGAACGTTCAGTACTGCACTTCACCTCGATGCCTGTGGGAAGGTGCTTGAGGTACACGCAGGTCGAGGTCTTGTTCACATTCTGTCCGCCTTTTCCCCCGGAGCGGACGAACTTTTCCACAACATCCCCCGGCTGAAAGCGCGCTTTGCCCGAAAGCGCTGGCCGTCGCGTGGTTTGCCCTTTTACCTGCCCGGTAACTGCCATGACCTGATTCTACTCGATGAAGAATGTCTTTACAAGGTGCTAGTATGTGGCGTTACAGATTGATGTAAAATTACATATTTACATTGCGGAAAGACTATAATTTATGTTATATGTGAAATTAACAAAATATATTGTCAGTTGTACCGTCATTTTTCGGGAGGGCGTATTCATGAGTACCGGACCGGATATTGCAATGGACCAAAAACTGCAGGCCTATATCAACCAGCAGGTCGACCGGAGGGTCATCAGCGCATCCAAGCAAATCTTCGACGCCTTGACCAAAAAGATCAATGCCGTCGAGAGCAAAGTGCAGCAGGTTGAGGCAAAGGCGGTCAAAAACCGCGTTGCCGTCGTCGCCTCCAAGGGAACCCTGGACATGGCCTACCCGCCCCTCCTGCTCGCGACCACTGCGCGCAGCATGGGAATCGAAGCATCGATCTTCTTCACGCTCTACGGAATGAGTATCCTGAAAAAAAACGCCCGGCTCAAGGTCGCGCCCCTGGCCAACCCGGCCATGCCCATGCCGGTGCCGAACATCATCGGCGCGCTCCCCGGGATGACCGCCGTGGCATCGATGATGATGAGCGGGATGTTCAAGAAACAGCAGGTCCCGCCCATCAAGGAGCTCCTGACCATGGCACGGGAAACGGGCGTCAAGCTCGTAGCATGCCAGATGACAATGGACGTCCTGGGCATCAAACAGGAGGACCTCGTCGAAGGCATCGAATTCGGCGGCCTCGCGACGTTCATCGAGTACGGCATGGAATCGACCATCACCCTTTTTGTGTGAGCAGAGAACTGCTCGCAGAATCTTTGAACAGAAAGGCGGGACCACACCATGTCATCAGGCATCCCGGTTTTGACGCAAAAAGGCAAAGAGGCAGTCAAAAACCTCCAGATCAATCTCACCGCGCGCTGCAGAAACATTCTGGTCCAGGTGGACGGCAAACGTTCGCTTGACGACATCCGCGTTCTCTTCCGGGGGCTCGACGGCCTGGAGGACGGGATCCAGCGGCTCGTGAGCGAAGGATTCATCGACATCGGCAAGGCATGCACCGATATCGTGAAGGAACTGGTGAACAATCAGCTCGGAACGAAAAGCGCAACGCTCCTTCGCAAGATCGACGAAATGCATGGAAAATACGGAGATACCTGCTGGGAACATCTGGACGAACTGAACAAGGCCGCGCGCCTGTTCTACGGTGAAATCGTCGCGCAGAACCTTACTTCCGAAATCACGAAAATCCTGAAGGACGCGAAGCGATAGCGTTGTTGCCGGGCCCCTCCCTCCCTCTTCCCGCTGGAAAAAGCCTTTCAACTGTGCTAGAGTAATAGCCATTGGTTCCCCATTTTTCGCGTCTCTTTTTAGGAAAGGTGCCATGGCCCAACTCGACAAGCTCATCGACAAACTCCAAGACGATCAGGAGATCATCATGGAATCGGGCAAGACGCCGATGCTCAAATCCGACGCCGGCATGAAACCGATGATCAACCAGCAGCTTTCAGCGCAGCAGCTCATCGCGCTGCTCCAGGAGATCGCGCCGCTCTCGAACCGGGCGACGCTCGCCCAGCGGAAGCCGGCGAAATTCGATTACACCGTTGGCAGCAAGACCGTCACCGTGAATTACGCGCCCCAGGGCGACCGGATCACGGCGACCATCGCGGTTCCGGGCGATGAGGTGCTCGAGGATGTGGCGGCCAAAGCGGCAGCAGCAGCGCCCGCCGCCGCCACTGCCATGGATGCGCTCATCAAGGCAAAGCAAGCAGGCGGGGAACCGGAGATCAACCTGCTGCTCCGCCGCATGTTCAAGATGAACTGTTCGGACCTCCATCTTACGTCGAATCACAAGCCCATGGTCCGGCTGCACGGTGAAATGCAGGAGTTCGAGGACCTCCCCCCCACGACCCCGGAGCGGATGAACAGCATGCTTCGGGAGATCATGCCGCCGCACAATGTGGTCCAGTACGATGAGGTGCACGACGCGGACTTTGCCCATGAGATCCAGGGACTGGCACGCTTCCGGGTGAACGTGTTCATGGACCGTTTCGGCATGGGCGCCGTCTTCCGCCAGATCCCCATGGAGATCGTGACCGCGGAAAAGCTCGGGCTCTCCAAGGAGGTCCTGGACCTGTGCTACCTGTCCAAGGGGCTCGTTCTCGTGACCGGGCCGACGGGGTCGGGCAAATCGACCACCCTGTGCGCGCTGGTAGACTTCATCAATCGCAACAGAAAGGACCATATCATCACGATCGAAGACCCGATCGAGTTCGTACATCCCAAGAAGAACTGCCTGATCAACCAGCGCGAGGTGCATGTCCACACCAAGTCGTTCTCCAACGCCCTGCGCGCCGCCCTGCGCGAAGACCCGGACATCGTGCTCGTCGGCGAAATGCGTGACCTCGAGACCATCGCCATCGCGATCGAGACCGCGGAGACGGGCCACCTCGTCTTCGGCACGCTGCACACGACAACGGCGGCGTCCACTGTCGACCGCATCATCGACCAGTTCCCCGCCGACCGGCAGGCACAGATCCGGGCCATGCTCGCCAATTCCCTCAAGGGCGTGATTTCCCAGACCCTGTGCAAAAAGCTCCAGGGAGGACGGACCGCCGCGCTTGAGATCCTGTTCATCAACAGCGCGGTCTCGAACCTCATCCGGGAAGGCAAGATCTACCAGATCCCATCGATCATGCAGACCGCCAAGAGCCAGGGCATGGTCCTTCTGAACGAGGCGCTCTTCAAGCTGGTTGTCGACAAGACCGTAGCGCCCGAAGAGGCATACATCAAGGCCATTGACAAGCAGGGGTTCGTCACCATGCTCAAATCAAAAGGCATCACCGTGAACATGCAGGGATTGGGCGAGTAAGAGGAGGCGCATGTCATGAACGGTCATCGAGAATTTGCGGTTCCCAAGGAAAAACAGCTTGTCACGGTCCACCTCCTCGGCGGGGAAATCGGAGAAGGCAACATCTTCCTGGAGTTTTACCCCGATGCCAGAACGCTCCATCAGAAGATCGTCGCTTTTCTCGAGGACAAGAACGAGTTTTTCCCCCTCTCCAGCGGAGGTGCGCCGGAGTTCGTAAGGAAAAGGTCCATCCGCATGGTCGAGGTCCACTATCCCGAGGACGAAGACCAGTTCAACATCATGCACGTCGAGCTTGTCACGGTCGTGTTCCGCGACGGTTCGCAGGTGAGCGGTGACCTGCTGGCCGATGTTCCCGAGGAGAAGAAACGTCTCTCCGACTGCCTCAATCTCCCCTTGAACTTCCTCTGCACGCGCACCTACGGGAAGGTGAGCTACATCAACAAGGATTCCATCCTGAAGGTCACGACCGCGGGGAAGTAGCAGGACCAGGTTCAAGGTATTACCTCATCGCAGCACCCGGGAGCCGGGCAGAATCCTGCCTGATTCAGAATCGGATATTCGTCCGCCCGCGGGCACAGGCGAGCGCTGACAACAAGAACGTTACCGTCATGACCGCTCTGCGCGACTACAAACCTCTCTTCTACAGCAAGCTCACGGAAACCCATCTGTTCAGCGAGGTTGGCCGGATCATCGCGTCCGAGCTGGAATCCCGGGACCTGATCCGCAAGATCATCGCCGCTATCGGGAAGTCCATCCAGTTCGAGGAGGCATCGGTCTACGTGGTCAAGAAGGACCTTACGGGCCTCATCCCGATGTTCTTGAGCAATCCCGCGCCCGGCCGTGAACCATTCCAGACCATCTACTTCGACAATGGCGCTCCAGGCGAGATCGCGGCGAGCGGCGAACCTCTCATTCTTACCGACTGTTCCGCGTGGGAAACCTTTCTCCATTTCCCCGGCGAACAGCGCAGGTCCGGCAGTTATGTGGGCATTCCCCTCAAGAACGATATCCGCATTGTTGGCGTAATGGGGTTCAGCCACAGCAGACCGTCAGCATTCACCGTCGACGACTTCGACCTTTTACGCACACTGTCCCATACGATCTCGGCAGGCATTGAGAAGGCTGACCTCTTCATGAAGGCAATGGAGATCGCGAGGTCCGACGAGCTGACCGGCCTGTTCAATTACCGGGTGCTCCTGGAGAAGCTCGCTGAGGAGATCGGCAGGCAGGCGAGAACCGGCAGGGACCTTTCCTTTATCATGATCGACATCGACAACTTCAAACGCGTCAATGACCGCTATGGCCACCTCGAAGGGAGCCGGGTCCTGGCGCAGCTGGGCGCGCTTCTGCGGGATACATTCCGGACGGGAAGCACGGACAGCTGCTACCGCTACGGCGGAGAGGAATTCTCGATCCTCCTGGCCGAAACGGATATCGGCAAGGCTTTGGAGGTTGCCGAGCGGTTGAGAAGTGCGATCGAGCAATACCCCTTCACGCTGAAATCGGCTCATTCCGACGAGGTCCTGACGGTGAGCCTCGGCGTTTCCTCCCGCCGGAAAGGCGACAGCAAGGGGGCCATGGAGCTGATCCGGGAGGCCGATGTAGCTCTCTATCGGTCCAAATCCCTGGGTAAGAACAGGGTCACCGGCTACAGCGCTGACCTGACCATGCCGGACCGGACCCAGAATATCCCGTGATGCCTGCCCGAGCTGCAATACATTCCGGTAGTCTGTCGCCACAGGGAATTGACGTCGGCCAACAGGTAATGGCCGTGCCGGGCGCACAACAAAAAACGGCCTGTCTTCGAAGACAGGCCGCTCGTTATTACTTGCTCCACTTTTCTCCCGGCTACACATTGAACCGGAAGTTCATGATATCCCCGTCTTTGACCACGTACTCCTTGCCTTCGGAGCGGAGCATTCCCGCAGCCTTGACCGCCTGCTCGTTCTTATACTTCATCAGGTCGTCAAAGTGGAAGACCTCCGCGCGGATGAATCCCTTTTCAAAATCCGAATGGATCTTTCCCGCTGCCTGCGGCGCCTTGGTGCCCTTGACAATGGTCCAGGCCCGCACTTCCTTCTCGCCCGCGGTCAGATAGGTGATAAGCCCTAAAAGTTCGTAGCCTGCGCGGATCATCCGGTCGAGGCCTGATTCCTTGAGCCCCATGCCGGCGAGGTACTCTTTCCGCTCGTCGGGCGGCAGCTGGGCGATCTCGCCCTCCACCTGGCCGGAGATCACAACAACCCGGGCGCCCTCCGCTTCAGCGATCTTCTTCACGGCATCCACATGGGGATTCGGCTTGTCCACCATGTCCTCGGCGACATTCGCCACGTACAGGACAGGCTTCGCCGATAACAAGGCATAGCTCTTGAGCCACAGGAACTCTTCATCGGAATGGCTGGCTCTGCGGATGGGTTCGCCCTTTGCGAGCATATCCTTGAGCCGCCGCATGAACTCCACTTCCTCCAGGGCCTTTTTATCGCCGGTCTTGGTCATCTTCTCCGCCTTGTACAACCGCTTCTCGACGGCATCCAGATCGGCAAGCATAAGCTCCGCTTCGATCACTTCGATGTCCTCTTTGGGATCCACCTTGTTCGCGACATGAATGACGTTGGGGTCCTCGAAGCAACGGACCACATGCGCGATCGCATCCACCTCGCGGATATTGGCCAGGAACTTGTTGCCCAGCCCCTCTCCCTTGGAAGCGCCCTTCACCAGTCCGGCGATATCCACGAACTCCATGGTCGTGGGTACGATCTTTTGCGAATGGTAGATCTCGGCGAGTTTCCCCAGCCGCTCATCAGGCATGTCCACCACGCCTACGTTCGGATCAATGGTGGTAAAAGGATAATTCGATGCCTGTGCTCCGGCCGATGTGAGCGCGTTGAATATAGTGGACTTGCCCACGTTGGGAAGCCCTACGATGCCGCAATTGAAACCCATGCTGAACTCCTTTGTAATGATTACTTCTGATTGACCGCATTCATCGCCTTGGTCAGGCCGTCGGCAATGATCATCCTGACGGCTTCCGCGGCCCGGTCGATTGCTTCGGCTGCTGCTGCACGTTCCTCTGCGCCAAAGGGGCTCAGAACATAATCAGCAGACTCCATTCCTGTGGGCGGCCGACCGATCCCCACCCGGACCCGGATGAAATCAGCGGAGCCGAGGCTGTCGATCAGGGAGCGCAGTCCATTATGACCGCCATGGCCGCCTCCGGTCTTGATGCGGACCGTCCCCAGCGGAAGGTCCAGCTCGTCATGGACAACGATAATGTCCCCCACCGCGGCATAGGCATCGCGCATGACAGCAGCGACAGACCTGCCGCTGTCGTTCATAAATGTCTGTGGTTTGGCTACGAGAACGTTCTCGGCACCCAGACGAAGCTTTCCCATGAGCGCGTGATGCTTTTCCTGCGCAAGCGGGGCGGCCGCCTGCCGCGCTAGCTCGTCGGCTGCCATGAACCCCGCGTTATGGCGGGTACGTTCGTACTTCCTGCCCGGATTGCCGAGCCCGATAACGATCCTCATCGTTCTTGACCGGTCCGTCCCCCGCGGGGAGGAAATAGGCTGGGGTGCGTATTGTCAGCATTCAAGGGAAAACCCATCTTCACGCGACCGCTCTTCAGGGGAGAAGAGAGCGTTCTGAACAGCCCCCAAAATATCGGAACCCGAAACAGACTCCTGTTTCGGGTTCCGGAGCGTACATGACAGTTGCAGCTAAGGCTACTTCTTGGGAGCGGCTTCCTTGCCCTTGGCGCCGGCCGCGGGAGCAGCTTCCTTGCCCTTGGCGCCGGCCGGTGCAGCAGCCGCTTCGCCTTCTTCCTTCTTCTTGCCCACAACCTCGGGCTCGCCGGTTTCAGCGGTAGGCGCGGCCGACAGCATGGCCTCAAGCTTCTCTGCCGAGATCGGCGGCTGAATGGTCGCGACCGTGGCGTCTCCGTCGGTCAGGATGCGGACGCCCTCAGGGGCCTTGATGTCCCGCACGTGCAGCGACTCGTTCACCTTGAGGTTGGTGATATCAACATTGATGGAGTCCGGGATATTGGTCGGAAGGCACTCCACCTCGAGCTGGCGCTGACCGTACTGGAAGATGCCGCCTTCCTTCACGCCGATGGAATTGCCCGTGATATGCACAGCCACCTGGATCTTCACCTTTTCGTTCATGGCGACTTCCATGAGGTCAAGATGCATCAGCGCTCCGGAGAGCGGATCGAGCTGGTAGTCCTTGATCAGCGCCAGGCGCTCGCCTGCGCCGGCACCGCCCTCCAGTTTCAGGTTGATCAGCGCATGTTCGCCGCCCTCCCTGTTCAACACCTTCGTCACGTCCTTGTTGACCATCGAGATGGGCAGGGACTTGCCGTGGCTGTAGAGGACCGCCGGGATCATCTTGTTCCTGCGCAAACCCCGGGCAACCCCTTTGCCCGCATTCTCTCTCACTTGTGCCGTCATAGCTACGCGTTCCATTGCTTCCTCCATATACCGTGGTAATTACCCTAAAATGACCACTGATCAAGACAAATGAACACAGTTAAGATCAAACTGCCTTTATCTCTTCTTATCCGTGGTTGATGCTCTGTTTTATATCATCTTCATACGAACAGCGAACTGAGCGACGATTCGTCATGAATGCGGTTCATCGCTTCGGCAAGAAGCGGCGCCACGGACAGGACCGTGAGCTTTTTGCATTCCTTCTGTTTGCTGTCGAGGGAGATCGTGTTCGTCACGATCAGCTCGTCGAGCGCGGAATCGTTGATCCGCTGGATCGCCGGTCCGGAAAGCACCGCATGGGTACAAGCCGCCATGATCGCTCCGGCGCCCGCCTTCTTCAGAGCGCCCACGCCCTCGGTCATGGTACCCGCGGTATCCACCATGTCGTCAAGCAGCAGACAGTCGCGCCCATTCACGTCCCCGATGATATGCATGACCTGGGCCACATTGGCCTTTTCCCGGCGCTTGTCGATGATCGCCAGGGAAGCGTCCAGCCGTTTGGCAAAGGCCCGTGTGCGTTCCACGCCGCCCGCATCGGGTGATACCAGCGTAAGGTTCTTCAGGTTCTTCGACCGGATGTAGTCCAGCAGCACCGGAGCGGCGAACAGGTTGTCCACCGGGATATTGAAGAATCCCTGGATCTGCCCTGCGTGCAGGTCGATGGTCAGCACCCGGTTCGCGCCGGCGGAGGTGATCAAATCGGCAACGAGTTTGGCCGTGATCGGCACGCGGGGCTGCGCTTTCCGGTCCTGCCTGCTGTACCCGTAATAGGGAAGCACCGCGGTGATGCGGGCTGCCGAAGCGCGCTTGAGCGCGTCGATCATGATCAGCAGTTCCATGAGATGCCGGTTCACCGGATTCGAGGTCGGCTGCACCACGAAGACCTCGGAACCCCGGACATTATCAACGATCTGGACATTGATCTCCCCGTCGCTGAAACGGGTGACAACGGCGTTCCCCAGCGGAAGGTTCATCCGCTCACAGATCTCTTTCGCTAGAGCGGGATTGGCGTTCCCGGAAAAAACCTTGATGCCGTGCTTGGCTCTGACCATCGTTCCCTCTTGGCGCTGCCGCGTCATGCCGGTTCTGTGGTTCGGGGACAGGGAGTCGAACCCCGATTCAAGGCTTCAAAGGCCTCTGTCCTACCATTAGACGATCCCCGAGCATGGGGTGAAACAGGAAAAGGATAGGCGCTGCGCCTATCCTCTCTGGATTGATACCGAATCGGCTGCGTACTGCTTATGGTGCGTCCGGAGGGATTTCCGTCTTCTCCGGCCGCTTGGTGGGATTGGCAAGCTCCCGCTCATATTCCGCCAGCACCCTGGTCTCGATCATCTGGCGGGTTTCGCTATTCAGCGGATGGGCAATGTCCTTGAAGGTCCCATCCTTCATTTTTCTGCTGGGCATTGCCACGAACAGGCCCGTGTTCCCATGGATGACCCGGAGGTCCCTGATAAGAAAAACAGTATCCAGGGTGATGGTGGCATAGGCCTTTAATCGCTCTTCGTTGACGACAGGAAACACCCGGACTTCCGTGATCTCCATACGCGCCCCCCTACCGTATGAACACCCAGTTCCTGTTGCTGGACAACGCTGCGTTCCCCGTTACGGCGTGGACCGGAGATATTCCCCATACAGAGGCTCGGTCACGACCGGCGCCGGGAAGACCTTCCATCCCCGGGACCCGATCCGTTCCGCGGCCGTTCTGCATGCTGCCTCAGTTTCAAAGATCCCGAATACCGTCGGTCCGCTGCCGCTCATCCGCGCTCCAAGCGCTCCGGCATCCCGGAGTGCCTGTTCCATCTCTCCGATGACCGGATGGGCCGGCGCCGTGACCGTTTCCAGGTCATTGTGAAGCGACTGGGCCAGCTGACCGACTTTGAGCCTTGCAATTTTATTACAGTCGACCTTCTTTGTCAACCGTAAATTTAGGTTCTTATAGACCCAGGCGGTCGAGGTCTCGAACCCCGGGTTCACCAGAAGTACCCAGAACAGGGGAGGCGGCGGCAGGGTTTCCAGCACCTCTCCCCGTCCCCGGGCAATCGCCGTCGGGCCATGGAGAAAGAAGGGCACGTCCATGCCCAGGCCTGTGCCGATCTCCGCCAGCTGCGCCCGGGACAGGAGCCCTCCTGTCAAGACATTGCATGCCACGAGCACAGCTGCGGCATCACTGCTGCCGCCCCCCAGTCCCGCGGCAACGGGAATATTCTTGTTGATCGTGATGGAGAGCCCCATCCCGGGACGGGACCGGTCCAGCACTGCCCGGGCCGCGCGGTACGCGATGTTCCCCTCGCCGACCGGAACACCTGCGGCATCGCAGGTAACACTGATGCCGCCCTGTGCTTCCCGGACCGAAACACGGTCGTACAGGCCCACGGCCTGCATCAGCATTTCCACATCATGATAGCCGTCAGACCGCTTACCAAGGACAGAGAGGCAGAGATTGACCTTCGCCGGAGCGAACAACACCAGTTCCTTCACTGCATATCCCCCTGAAAGATCGTCTCCTCCACCGGGCCATTGATCTCTACTTCCTCGTAAAGGACCGTAAGCCGCAGCGCCCGGTCGGGATTCTCGAGCACCACTGTCATCGGAAAGGAGTATCCCGAAATGGAGCGTCGCCCCTCGAACCGCCCCCGATAGACCAGCCTGTCCCCGTCGTACCGTTCCTCGCTGTCGGCAAGGCCCCTGTCCGCCGGTTCTCCGGACGGCCGGAACACATGAACCCTCCGAACGGCCCCGCCTTCGGAGAACTGGACCATGCAGCGGCCTGCTGTTTCACAGGCTGCCCTGACCGGGACCTCGGTCTGCGGAGCGATCACGTTCCCGCCAAGAGCGGCGCAGAGCTCTCCGGGAGACAGCGACACTCCCAGCGCGCGCTCCAGCCCGGCCTGACCCACGGAAATGAACTCCTCTTCGCCCGGCGGCCGGAGCAGTACCGTTCTCCCGTCCGAGAGCAGCGCGAACAGGGATTCTCCAAGAGGGCCGAACCCGTCGACCCGGAGCTTTCCGCTGCTGTTCATCACGATGGCAACGCTCTCATAGGACCGGCGCCTGCCCTTGCGTTCGGTCTCGACCCGCGCGACCGCTTTCACGGTCACGAGCTTATGCCGCTGCGCGTCCAGCGCCTGCACCAGCGGGCCGGGAGACACCTCCTGCCCGGGAAGGTCCGGCAATCGGTGGTGGCATGCGGCAGGCAGGGTAAGGAGCAGGAGGGCGAGAAAGCGGATCTTCACGGTTTGGCTTTCTGAGGGTTCTTTTTTGGCTTCTTCGCCGGCTGGTCAGGGCTGACGATCTTATCGGGATCGCCGAAGCCCGCTGCGCGGAACTTGTCGCGGAGCTTGGGATTCCTGGGCTCGGTCTCGAGCGACCGGATCCATTGCTTCTGCGCCTGGGTCTTTTTTCCGCGCTTCAGCAGTATATCGCCGTAATGCTCCAGCATCACCGGGTCTTCAGCCTTGGACTTTTCCATTGCCCTGGTCATGACCTCAAGGGCCTCGGCATACATGCCCTTCTGGTAATAGACCCAGGCGAGACTGTCCAGTATATAGCCGCTATCCTGCTTGATCAGCAGCGCACGCTTGATCAGCGACAAGGCCTCATCAAGGTTCTCGCCAGCCTCTGCGTAGGTATACCCCAGATAGTTCAGAGCGTCGGCATGGTCCGGCTTTATCTCCAGTGTCTTGCGGAGCGCGGCCCGCATATCGTCTTTCTTTCCCTGCTTTTCATAGGTGATGGCCAGGGAGAAGTACAGGTCATCGCGGTCCGGGGCCATGGTGATCCCCCTGAGCAGGACCGCGGACGCTTCGGCGTATTGTTCAAGGTCCATATAGGCATCGGCAAGGTAAAGATAGAGCTCCGGCTTGCCGGGCTGTTCCTTCACCGCTTTGTCGAGGAGCGGAATAGCGTCCTGGACACGGTTCTGGCGGGCCAGGATGTATGCCGTCTGCAGGATCGCATCGGTGTCTCCTGCGTCAAGTTTGAGGATGTCGCTGTAAACGGCCCGCGCTTCGTCATAGCGGTCCTGGGCAATGAGGACCGACCCCAGATAGTGGCGGACCTTGATGTTGTCCGGGAGAGCATCGACCGCAACCTGGAAGGCGGCCGCGGCCTCGGCATAGCGTTTTTTCTCGACGTAGATGAGACCCATCTTCACATAGGCGTCATAGTTCTTGTCGTCATCCGTCACGATCCGCCGGAACTGGTCAAGCGCCTGGTCAAGCTCGTTCTCCTGGATCAGAAGCTGCGCCATGCGCTGCCGCAGTTCGGTATTGTGCGGATTCAGGGTCAACGCTTTCCGGTAGGACGCAATGGCATCGGCGGTACGGCCGGTCATTTCATAGACAATGCCCATGCCCGTGTGCGCCGGTTCGAACTCATCACGTATGGATATGGCGCGCTTGAACTCGGCAAGCGCCTCGGGAAACATCTTCCGCTCGGTGTAGATCCTGCCGATGTAGTACGGGGACATCAAAGAGGCCGGGGTCTTCTTTTCCAGGGACCGGAACGTCTCGATAGCGTCATCATATCGTTTCAGGCTCGCCAAAAGGGACCCCAGGTACAGAGCTCCCTCCTCATTGCCCGGATCGATGGCCAGGACGCGGCGATAGAGCTCCACCGCTTCGTCATACTGCCGTTTCCCCGAGCTGATGCCGGCGAGCATCAGCAGCGTCTCGGTCCGGTCCGGCGACAGTTCGATCGCCTTGCGCGCGTACCGGGCCGCGTCGTCCGTCCTTCCCCTGCGAAGCGACAGCGCGGCGAGCGAATGGGCGATATCAGCGGACCGGGGATCGAGCTGCGACGCCTTTGCATATTCGGCCATGGCATCGTCGAGCTCGCCCTGCTCCTCGAGCAAGGTTCCGTTCATGAAGTGCAGATAAGCGTCGGACTGGCGTGTTTCGGACTCATCCAGGCGGCCCTGCAGCACCTCGGGAACACGGGGAGCGGTCGCGCCGCAGGACGCAGCAAGTAGCGCGACCAGGCATATGATAGGAAATGCTTTCATGGTATCAGTCTAAGTGACGGTATGTCCCCTGTCAAGACAAAGAGATGATGATCTTGCGGCGGCCTGGCAGTTCGGGCGTGAAGCGGATCACCGGGACCGCAGGAGTTCCCGCAGCCGTCCGAGACCCGGCTCGATATCCTCGGCATCGTGGGCTTCCAGCGTGTACACCGGACGCAGGGCATGCTCCCGCAGCAGCCCGAAGAACTTGGCGAAATCCACCGTGCCGGTCCCCGGGACCAGGTGGGAGTCGGCTGACCCGGCATTGTCGTGCAGGTGGGTCTCGATGATATGTTTTCCCAGGCGCTGGAACCACTGCTCCATGGGTACGGATGAGAAAATGTTGAAATGGCCGGTGTCAAAACAGAACCCGAAATCGCGGTGCCCGATCTTCTCGATCAGGAGCGCCAGCGCCTCGGGGTCCTCGTCGAACACGTTCTCCACGGCCAGACGCGTCCCGGCCTTCACCGCCGCTTCGACCACCCGCGGCCAGACCTCCATGCTGTTCTCGAGCCAGATGTCTGTCCGGCCCGCATAGCGCCACCGGTCATAGGCCGCGTGAAATACGATAACGCGCGGCCGCAGGACCGACGCCACGCCCAGGACCTGCTTGAACCGCATCTGGGTCGCCGAGCGCACCATGCGGTCCACGGCCCCGGGATTCAGGTCCATGAAGGGAGCATGGATCGTGATCGACGGTCCCCAATCCAGGGCGTCGGCGATCAAGGCCAGGTCCCCGTGCTCCAGCTGGTCGAGCACCGACGAGGGAAAGTAGATCTCAAGATCGTACTTCCGCTTCCGGAGCAGTTCCCGGTAGTCCTTCAGCTTGGGAAAAGGGATATGGACGTGGATGGGGTCCATGAGACCTCAGCTCTTGGATGGACAGGACCCGCCTGCGCAGCCCCCGCATGCCGCGGGTTTTGCCTCCGCTGCCGGCGCGGGAGCGGTCTCGGAGGACTTTTTCTTGTCCGCAGAAGCGTAGTCAGTTGCATACCATCCGCTTCCCTTCAGAACAAAGGACGTGGGAGAAAGCACCTTGCGGACCGCTGAAGCATGACAGATCTGGCAGACAGTCGCCAGAGGATCGCTGAACTTCTGCATGACCTCGAACCTGCCTTTACAGGAGTCGCATTCGTATTCGTAAACCGGCATACCATTCACCTTCCTTCAAAACGATTGTTGCAGGGAAGGTTAATTATAAACAATGCATTGGTTAAAGACAACATTTTTTCAGTCGCTTTTATTGATGAACAGGGCTCTTCCTAGCGATGAACCCAGGCTTGGCCGCTCTTTGTCCCAACATATTAACGCATAATTTGTGTTTACCAAGACTAATTTGCTGTTTTCTCAGGGTATTTTTCGGGTATTTTTAAAAAAAGGGGAATAGTCACTTGACAACCTGGGATTTATTGCTACAATTGACGCTGTCACGGGAAAAACCGCTGATTTGCTGCGTTCGATCGAGCTCTTTCAGTGGACGTTGATGATTTCCCTTCGCTCTTACTGTTACCTGAAAATTCACTCTATTGCAAGGAAAGGAGGGGCAGCTTCATTTCTGATTCTTTAGTTGTATCGGCATAAACAGGTTACTATCGCATCAATTCATGGCGTTACTATTTCAACAAGGAGGAAAGACGATGAAAAAGTTTTTGTATGTTACACTGGTTTTGTCTTTGATGACGTTCGGGCTCTTCGGCTGTTCTAATATGCCGACCAATTTTGCGGTAATTGAAGGAAAAGCAGCCAACCCGGGCGTGCTCTACGGCAAGGTGGTCGACTACTCGACCCGCGCCGGAGTTGCGAATGCCACGGTGTACCTGAAAGTTTCCGGCGAGTGGCGCCAGGTGAACACCAAGACGGCCACGACAACGGGCGCTGAAAATGTCGCCGGCGATTTCACCATCAACAATCTTCCGCTTGCGTCCTGCATGCAGATGGTCATCAAGACCCCCCAGGGCGCTTCCTATGTGACGTACAAGGACGACTGCGTCTGGATCGACCAGCAGGGCAACTACGAAAACCAGTCGAACTGGGAAGTGGCCTATGATTACGGCAATGTCGAAATGGTGACCGGCGTGAACTTCAGCGTTTATGTCGTCAACACTGACACGGGCAACTACGTGACCAAGTCCGACGGCAGCGCGCTCGCGATCTACAACGGCTGGTGGACCGATACCCTGGCCGACGAAATGGCAACCCGGGACACCACTGACACGAACAAGTACACGATAATCGTTCCTCAGACGTTTGCCAACTTCCAACTTTGCACACCCGCGGTTGACACTACCGGTGATGGGATATTTGATGTGACCAGCGGCTGCGCTTTGGTTGCGAATTATAACTCATCAATGCTCACCAATGAAGGAACGCTGAACACGAACATCCTCGTATCGAACATCAACACGTACACAGCGGTTGCCAAGGTTGCCGACAACATGGCGCCGAAGGGCGCAAATGCCGGCGGAACCACTCTTGATGTGCTCGCCAAGACCGACAACATGAAGATCTTCTTCAACCAGCCTGTTGAGATCGCCTCGGGCGGCAACAGCCTGCGGCTGAACTACACAGACAACCTGAAGACCCTGACCGCCAATGCAGTGGTGACCGAGCTCACTGCCACGATCGCGCTCAGCTCGAGCAACACCCTGATGACCATCACGCCCTCGGCGGCGTTCATCGAGAACGAAACGTACACCTATGATGCGGACAGCGTCTCACTCCGCGCCCAATCGGCGACAAACGGCAACCAGGACACGGTGTACTCGCTTGCCAACCTTATGGGCACCAACGGTTCGTTCTACATTTATGCAACCGGCAACGGCACGATGGGCTCCACGCCTGCCCTCTCGGTTGACAATGCCAACTTCTGCAACAATAATACGGCGATCACCACTGGCGACCCCGTAGTCTGCGCTGCCGCAGCCCCGATGCTGGTCTTCCCGGAGAACGTCTGGGGTACGGTCAGCCTGATCAGCAGGCAGTCCGGCACGACCACGGTCACCTACGTGAACAACGCACCGGCGGCCATCACCGGCCAGGGCGCTATTTCCTACCTCGTAACACAGGCATCTACGTCCACGGCCTTCACCGGCAACACCTACGGTTACAAAGCAACCGGATCCGCGTTCCTGTTCAACCTGAACACCGCTCTCGGCACCGGAGCCATTGCTGACAACACGACCGCGGCTCCCCAGACACTGAATCTCGAAATCAATGCCTATGACGCGGAAGGCAATGTTTACCACCAGGTAGGCAGTTTCGCAGTTCAGTAAAATCGCATAGTGATGCGCAGGATCGCACCTCAGCCCCGTGGGTTTCCCACGGGGCTTTTTTTGACAACAAACTCTTGCGGCCGCTTTCGGGCGGTTTGCCTTTTATCGAAAAAAACCGTATAGTTACCATGCGCAATTTCCCGGATCATCAACCATTCCGCGGCTGCTGTATATACTCACTTTTGTCCGGAGGCCAGAACTGATCATGAATCGCACACTCCTTTCCCTGCTGACACCTCTGCTTCTGTTTTTTGCGCTGATCCTTTTCGCCCTGCAAGTCCTGTTGCCGCAGGCATCGGCCGAAAACACCGCCCCTGAACTGACCTGGGCATGGCGGAAGAACTTCAAGAATGCGGAGCTTCATAATCTCGCCGCCGCCTGGAACGGCTCCCTCTTCGCAGTTGCGGTCACCGACAGATCGCCGGCCAAGAATAAAGGCGAGGTGATCATCGGCGTTGACGCCGACTCCAAGGTGATCAAGGACTGGAAGATCGGAAAAAAGGTCCGGAACCTCGCTCTGGACGGCGGCGGCACCCTGCTGTTCGCGGAACTGGAGGACGGAACCTTTCACATCTACGACCATTGGAAAACGAAAACCCAGCCCATGACGCTCCCCGTCAAGGTCCGGGAAGCGATCGTCTCTCCGAAGTCCGGCCTGATCGTCGCATCAGTGGTGAATAACGACGGGACCTCTTCCCTCCGGGCTTTTTCAGGAAAAGCAAAGCAGCTCTGGAAGTATGAGAGCGTTCCGGCTGACGGATGGATGGGAATGTTCCCCTTCGCGGAAAAGGACAAGACCGTCCTCCTTGCCTCGAAAACCGGCAAGATAACGCTTTTCGAAGATGCGAAACCGCTCTGGAGCATCGACACCGGCGGCGGGCTCAGTTCCCTTTCGTCGTCTTTTCTTCAGGGCTCGCTCATCGCCGCGGCCTCGGCAGGCGACAAGGGGTCAGTGCGGTTCTTTGACGACAAGGGAACGCAAACGGCGATGTCCGGCCTGCCGTCGGAACGCATCTCGCTCTCCTGTGCCGACGCGGGTGAAGCCTGCGCCGCCCTGACGATCAACAAGACGGACCGGGAACTGCGTTTTCTTTCCCCCCAGGGCAAGGAGCTTTGGAAGGCCCGCTTTCCAGCGGCGACCCTCGCGACCAGCGCTGTCGTGGCCGCTGACCACGCCAGAATCGTCATCACGGCAGTCGAACAGCAGGGCAAGGAATCACTGCGCGCATGGGACGCAAAGGGGAAGGTGCTCTGGAATGCTCCCATCGAAGGCGGCATAAAGGAATGGAAGACCTCCTGGAACGGCAAAAAGATCATCGTCGTGACAAAGGACTCGCGCCTGGTCTTTTTCAACCTCGAACCGCGCAAAACCTCCGCACCGGGAGCCGGTAAATGAGCGGAAGAATGCTGTTCTCCGTCGCCGGCGCCGTCTTTCTTTTCACGTTCCTTTGCTGTCCGGTCACAGGCGCTTATGCCTCGGAAAACGGCCTCCTCTGTCCGTCCTGCTCACTGGAACCGACGCTCCATGCCGGCGTTGTGTTCGAATTTGCCGGCCATGATCGGCAGTACCGGGGATTCGAGCTTGTTGGCCGCTATGCTCCCGCGCCCTGGATGCTGTCCGCCCGGTACCGGATCGACTCCTACCGGTTTGACTACTTCGGCATGACCTGGGACACCTTTCAACAGGTCATACACAATCAGACGCTGACCGGGACCGCTCTGACGGCGTATGACGCAAAGGAGCGGAGAACGGAATCCGATGTTGCCGCGGGATACAGCCTTGCCTCGGGCAGGATCACGCTCTCCGGGGGGGGGCGCTTGCTTGATCTGGACAATGATTTCTCAAGCATGACAGCGGTCGGCCCTTGTTCAGGTTCGAAGGCAATCAGCAGACCGCGATCGGGAAATTCGAATTGGGTGCGAATATCGCCTGGTTCACGCACACCTCCGTCAGGAATATGCGCGGGTATTACGAATTTGTTCGTCCCGAGGGAGAACGCACCATTTCCTATCTCGGCGAACCCCGTTACGAGATCGGCTGGACGCTTCTTGCCAGCCCGTTCAGCGGATCCCTGAAACGGCTTTCCTTCGGCTACGACGGGTCCACGCTCGGCCTGAAGTACAATAACCGCTATTATCATGGCCTTGCCATCCGGGCGGTTTTCTAGACCCTCCTCCGGGAGATCGCCTCCTCTCTCAGTTCCAACTTATATGATTCCCTTCCTTGCATTCTCCTCTTTCCCATGGTACCCTGCCTTCCCATGACCATCAGCAAGATCCTCGGCACCAGCGGCGCTGTTGCCCGGGCAATGGGCCCGGACTTCGAGGAGCGGCCGCAGCAGCTCCAGATGGCCGAAGCCGTGCTCCGGTCCCTCCAGGCGAAGAACCATCTGATCGTCGAGGCGGGCACGGGCGTGGGCAAAAGCCTCGCCTACCTCGTGCCGCTCGTGCTCTGGGCCCGCGAGGAAAACTGCCGCGTTGTGGTGGCGACGTACACCAAGGCGCTCCAGCAGCAGATCATCCAGAAGGACATCCCCTTTCTCAAGAAAGTGCTCGGCGACTTTCGCGCGGCCCTGTGCGTGGGCGGGGAGAACTATCTCTGCCTCCGCAGGTTCGACCAGCTCCGGATGCACGATCTCTACGAGCAGTCCGATGTGGAGCCGCTGAACCGGCTTTTCGAATGGTCCACCGGCACCAGGACCGGCCTCAGGAGCGAACTGAACTTCGAGCCGCCTGCCGGGCTGTGGGCAAAAGCCTCGCGCGAAGCGGACCTCTGCTTTAACCGGGACTGTTCCTATTACAAGGAATGCTTTTACCAGCGGGGGAAACTGCTGGAGCAGCAGGCCCAGGTGCTTGTGGCGAACCACCATCTCTTCTTCGCGGACCTGGCGACCGGCGGCAATGTCCTGCCCCAGCACCGCGCCGTGGTGTTCGACGAGGCACATCAGATCGAGGATGTTGCCACGGACTACCTGGGCATCGAGATCTCCAATTATTCCGTGCGCCATCTTCTCGATAACCTGTTGAGCCAGCGGACCAGGAAAGGCCTGCTCACCCGGCTGAAGGCCCCGGGGCCGGAGGTCCAGGCCGCCCGGGAGATCGTGGACGGGCTGCGCCAGAGCGCGGAGAACTTCTTCCTGAACCTGCATGAAGTGCTTCGTCATGACCCGGTGCAGCGCGTACGGAAGCCGGACATCGTGCCGGACATCCTGAGCGACCACCTGGCGCTGCTCAAGGACGCCCTGCTCAGCCTCACGGTGGAAACCCATGAAGAGGAACAGGAAATAAAGGCCTTTGCCGGACGCGCCGCAGGCCTCGCCGCCGCCATCCGGCACAACCTCGCCCAGAACCAGGAGGGTTTTGTGTACTGGGCCGAGCGCGAGAGCAAGCGGTACCGCCTGGTCGCTTCGCCCATCGACATCGCGGACACGCTTCGCGAGCACCTTTTCGGCAAGCTGGACTCGGCCATCCTGACCTCGGCCACGCTTTCGTCCGCCGGTTCCTTCACCTACATCAAGGGACGGATCGGCCTGGACGAGCCGACCGAGCTTTTGCTTGATTCTCCTTTTGACTTCGAGAAGCAGGCGTTGCTCTATGTATCCCCGGGCCTCGACGACCAGCAGGCGGAAGGCTACCAGCAGCGGTTCGACCGGGAACTCCTGGCTGTTCTCGGCACCACGCGGGGACGGACCCTGGCGCTGTTCACGAGCTATGGCCAGATGAGAAAATCCGCGGAGACCGTCAGGCGGGAGTTGCCGGACATCACGATCCTGTGCCAGGGGGAAATGCCCGCCTACCGGCTGATCGAGCAGTTCAAGGAACGATCAGCAACCGTGCTCTTCGGCACTGCATCGTTCTGGCAGGGCATCGATATCCCCGGAGACGCGCTCCAATGCGTCGTGATCGCCAAGCTCCCCTTTGCCGTGCCTGACGAACCCCTGATCGAGGCGCGCATGGAGCGGCTCAAGAACCCTTTTTTCGAGTACCAGGTGCCCCAGGCCACGCTGCTCTTCCGCCAGGGATTCGGCAGGCTGATCCGGACCAAGACCGACCGGGGCGTAGTCGCGGTGCTTGATTCGCGTATTATGACCAAGAACTACGGCAAGTGGTTCCTCCGGTCCCTGCCCAAATGCAGGATCACCGACGACCGGGAGGAGTTCGCCGCTTTTTTCAGAAGCCTGCAAAAGGATTAGACGGCAAAAAACACAGCAGATCCTTTTTTTCGCGCAAAGCCGCAAAGGCGCAAAGAAATTCTCCTATGAGGCGCCTAGGATACTTTTCTTCATTTGAATTGCCGGGACATTGGATGTTTTTTATCGTTTTGAACTTCGCTCGCGCCATTCTTTGCGGGCTTTGCGGCTTTGCGCGAGATAAAAGGTTTCGACTCTCATGTATTGAATAGTATTGCGGCAAGCAGGACAACCCGCAGATCACGAGGAGCTTCACATGCAACTGCACTTCACCCGAACCAACGGCCTTGTTGACGAGGCCATCGACCGGCTCATCAGCCAGGCCGAGGGCGTGCGCAGGCCGGAGTATGTGCGCGAAATGATCCTGTCAGCGCTCAAGGCCGGGCAGGAGGACGATGAGCGCGCTGACATCAAGCTCATGAACTCCACGCTCAAGGAGATGCGGTTCACGGCCAAGGTGTTCGGCCCCTACCGCCAGGTGCGCAAGGTGACGGTCTTCGGTTCCGCGCGCACTTCGCCCGATGAACCTGTTTACCAGATGGCACAGGATTTCGGGCGGGCGCTTGCCGCAGCCGGGTTCATGGCCATAACCGGAGGAGGAGGCGGGATCATGCGCGCTGTGAACGAGGGAGCGGGTCCCGAGCACTCCTTTGGCGTGAACATCAGGCTCCCTTTTGAACAGAACCCGAATCCCGTGCTGGCCGGAAATCCACGGCTGATCACTTATAAGTATTTTTTCAACCGCAAGGTCGCTTTCCTGAAAGAGGCTCACGCAATAGCCCTGTTCCCCGGCGGATTCGGCACACTTGATGAGGCAATGGAAACCCTCACCCTGGTCCAGACAGGCAAACGTGATCCCCTGCCGCTCATTCTGATCGACGAGCCCGGAGGCTCGTACTGGAAAGCCTGGATACGGTTCTTTGAAGAGGAAATGCTGACACGGGGATATGTGACTGGGTCGGATTTCGATCTCTTTGAGCGGGTCGATTCGATCGAGGCCGCTGTGGAAAAGATCAAGCACTTCTACAAACGGTACCACAGCCTGCGGTACGTGGAAGACCGGCTGGTTGTACGGCTCCTGGCTCCGCTTGAGCCGGACCAGGTCCGGGACCTGCAGGAGAGATTCCGGGATATGCTTGCACCGGGCGGCAGGATGGAGCTGTCAAGCGCAGACGAGGCCGAGGCCGGCGAAGAGGAGATCATCAGGCTGCCGCGGCTGGTCGTGGACTTCAACCGCAGGGATTTCGGCAGGCTCAGGAATTTGATCAACGCGATCAACGAGTACTGAGGCGGCCTGCTACCGCACGTACTCGGTCAGAAAATGCACCTGCGCCTGGAGCTTCTTCACGTGCGCCCTCACCACGTCGCGGATCGAGATGAGCCCCACGATCTCTCCTTCGTCCACGATCGGCATGTGCCGGAAGTTCTTCTGAACCATCACCGCCATGACGTAGTCGTTCTGATCGTCCGCCTCGGCCACGAGCAGGTTCTCGCTCTTGACCATGATGTCCGCGACGCGCACGCCGTCCAGGTCGCAGCCGGTCCTTCCCAGGATGCGCACCACATCCCGTTCCGTCACGATGCCGCAGAGCTTGCCGTCATCCTCCACGAGCAGGGCGCCGATGTTCTTGTCCATCATGATCCGCGCCACCTCGGGAATGCCCGTGTCCACGTCCACGGTCAGCACTTCGCTGCCTTTTTCCTTCAGAATATCCCGCATGGTCATAGAAATGACCTCCTAACCCGGACAAACCGGAACCAATACAGAGTCAAGATCGATCTCGCGCAAAGCCGCAAAGGCCGCAAAGGAATTCACCGGTTATGAATTACTTCGCCTTTCTTTGCGACTTCGCGTCTTTGCGAGAGAACAGCCTTTGTCTTTCGATTCTTGCTCTTTCATATATCTTTTTCAGCTGCTAATTCAGAAAATTCATCGTCAGCTTGCTCAGACTGTCCAACGGCGTCCAGTAGAGGCCGAAGAGCAGCGTCAGGAACGTCAGGACCCCGAGCACGGCATAGGAAACGTAGCGCTCCGTCGTCATGGCCGAGAGCGGCGCTCCCTTCACCCGCTTGGACAGGAACATCATTTTTACAACCCGGGCATAGTAGAAGAGCGAAATGACGGTGTTCAACACCGCCACGACTGCGAGCCAGTATAAGCCGGGCCCCTTCTTGATCACCGCCATCAGCAGGTAAACCTTGCCGATGAACCCGGCAAAGGGCGGGATGCCTGCCAGGGAAAAGAGCGCTATGGCCATGGCGGACGCCAGAAAAGCCCCCTGGGGGCCCTTCCATCCCAGCCCTTCGTACCCGTCGAGACGTTCGGTGTAGTATTCGTTCGCTATCACGATGGCCACCAGGAACGCCGCCAGGTTCATGAGCAGGTACACGGCGAAATAGAAGAACACGGCGCTGATCCCGAAGGCGCTCCGGCTCGCAACGGCCATGAGGGCATAGCCCGCGTGGGCGATGCTGGAGTAGGCCAGCAGCCGCTTGATGTTCCGCTGCGGCAGCGCCGCGAGGTTCCCCACGGTCATGGTGAGCGCGGAAAGGACCGCGATGGTGAAGGTCCAGTCGAACTGCGCCGCCGGCGGCGCCTCGGCCTGGGCTCCCACACCGAAGACCTGGTAGAGCACCCGCATCAGGATCGCGAAGCCTGCCGCCTTGGGCCCCACGGACAAAAAAGCGCTGAACGCGGTCGGCGCGCCTTCGTACACGTCGGGGCTCCAGAGATGGAACGGGAACGCCGCGATCTTGAAGCCCAGGCCGGTGAGGATGAAGGCGATGGAGATGAACAGCATGGACCCGGACACCTGGTTTGCAACAAGGTACGCTCTGATCGCGCTGAAATCCAGGGAACCGGTCAGGCCGTAGAGCAGTGAAAAGCCGTAGATCATCACCCCGGATGCGACCGCGCCGTAGAGCAGGTACTTCACCGCGGCCTCGGTGGTGCGCTCGTCGCGGTCCACGAAACCGGTCAAGAGGTAGGACGTGAAACTCAGGAGTTCCATGCCGAGATAGAGCATCAAAATGTTGTTCGAAGCAATGAACAGCATCATGCCGAGGCAGAGAGAAAGCGCGAGCACCGTGTACTCCATCGAGTCACGGAACCGCTTCGACGTTTCGCGCGCCAGCAGGGAAAAGAGGAGAAACAGAATACCCGAGACCAGGCAGAGGATCTTGAACAGACGGCCCAGGCTGTCGCTCCGGAGAAGACCATGGAATATCTCCGTTGAGCCGGGGCGGGTCGCGCAGGCGACAATTTCGAGCGCGAGCGTCACCGCAAGCCCGAATATTCCCAGCGAGTAATAGAGACCGGGCGTTCCCTGCTCCTTCCTGATCAAGAGGCTTGCAGCAAGCAGCAGGATGATGTAGACCGACAGGAACCCTTCGGATGCGAAGTATGTGAGACTTTCGAGGTTATTCATGATTGATACCTACAATGCCGCCACCACCAGCGCATTCAGCGATCCCAGCGTGGACTTCATCAGGTTCAGCACCGGATGAGGGAATACGCCCAGGACCACGACCAGGACCGCGAGCGGAGCAAGGCTTGCTATTTCCCGGCCGGTCAGGTCCGGCAATAAAGCATACTTCTGGTTTACCGCGCCGAGGAAGACCCGCTGCAGGGTCCAGAGGCAATAGGCGGCCGTAATGATCACGCCGGTCGCCGCGATGACCGCAAGCACGGTGTGCGTCTTGAAAGCGCCCAGGAGCACGAGCGCCTCGCTGATGAAGCTGTTCAGACCGGGCAGGCCCAGGGCCGCGAAGAAGGCCAGGAAAGTCACGAAAGCATAATTCGGCGTCACCGACGCAAGCCCGCCGAAGCCTTCGATCTCGCGGTGGTGCGCCCGGTCGTAGACCACGCCCACAAGCAGGAACAGCATCGCGGTCACCACCCCGTGATTGAACATCTGGAGCACCGCGCCGTTCAGACCTTCGTCGGTGAAGCTCGCCATGCCGAGCATCACGTAGCCCATGTGGCTGATGCTGGAGTAGGCCACGAGCTTCTTCAGGTCCTTTTGCGCCATGGCGCAGAGCGCGCCGTAGATGATGTTGATCGTGCCGATCACCGCCATGACCGTTGCCATGGAGCGGGTGACGTCGGGCAGCAGGCTGAAGTTGATCCGAAGGATGCCGTAGGTGCCCATCTTGAGCAGGATGCCCGCCAGCACCACGCTGATAGCGGTCGGCGCCTCCACGTGCGCATCGGGCAGCCAGGTGTGGAAGGGGAACAGCGGAACCTTGATCGCGAAGCCGATGAAGAGCCCCCACCAGAGGATCGCCCGGTAGCCCAGGACGCTGCTGTTCCTTGCCAGCTCCGTGAGATCAAAGGTGTGCGGAGTCGAGACCAGGTAGGCATAGATGATCACCAGCAGCATCAGCACCGAGCCGACCAGGGTATAGATGAAGAACTTGATCGCCGCATACTCCTTTCGAGGCCCCCCCCAGATGCCGATCAGAAAGTACATGGGCAGCAGCATCACTTCCCAGAATATGAAGAACAGGAAGAAATCGAGGGCAACGAAGACCCCCATCATCCCGGTCTCGAGCAGCAGGAACAGGAAGTGGTATCCCTTGACGCCCTTTTCGATGTTCCAGGAAGCCAGGATGCAGAGCGGGCAGATCAGCGCGCACAGCAGGATCATGGGAATGCTCAGGCCGTCAACGCCCACGAAATAGTTGATATTGAAGTCCCGGATCCAGGCGTGCTTCTCCACGAACTGAATGCCCGCTTCCGTGGTGAATCCCGACGAAGATGTGTTGAATCCGGCGAACAGCATGCCGGCCAACAGCAGCGGGATCAGGGTGAAAACGAGGGCGGTCCGGCGGATCGCGTCTTTCCGGTCACGGGGGATCAGCAGCACGACCGCGCCGCCAAGAAGCGGGAGAAAGGTGATGAGCGTCAGAATATGATTATGAATGAACTCCGTCATGTACGATCTCCTTTGCCTTAAACCGTCATCAGCCGGATCACAATCCCCAGCGCCACCATGCAGACCAGCACCAGCACGTACACCTGCACCCTGCCAGTCTGCAGCTTGCGCACCTGTTCGCCGAAAGAGAGCGTCGAGTCGGCAACAAGGTTCACGGCGCCGTCCACGTAGGCCTGATCGAACCAACCGGCGATCCGCGCTTGCGTCCTGAGCGCGAGCCCGCTCACATTCACCAGCAGGTCGATGACGTGCCGGTCGAACAGGGCAAGGACGCGGCTCAGGATCTTCGTGCCGGTCACGAACAGGGCGCCGTAGATCTCATCGATATAATATTTGTTGTACACCAGCCGGTGAACGGGGCCGAGCCGTTCGGCCAGCATCACCGGGATGTCCGGCCTGGCCAGGTAGAAGAGATAAGCCAGTCCTCCCCCTGCCAGGGCAGCGCAAACCGACGCAGCCATGAGTACATACTCAATGGGATCGTGCGTCCCTGCGGTCCCGTGATGACCAAGAACCGGGGCCAGGAATTCGGCGATCCGGTTCGACCCTCCCAAGGCCGCTGGCACGCCGACTAGACCGGCTGCTGCCGAGAAACCTGCAAGGATGATAAGAGGAACCGTGATCGCGGCCGGCGATTCAGATATCACGCGATCATGAGCATGCTCACCGTGGTCGTCATGATGGTTATGATGTGCATCCCGCCTCGTCTCACCGAAGAATGTCAGAAAGAGCAGCCGCGCCATATAGAATGCCGTGATGCCCGCTGTCAGGAACCCGGCGAACCAGAGGCCGGGATGGCCGTGTTCGCCGCTCCAGGCCTGCCACAGGATCTCGTCCTTGCTGAAGAAGCCGGAGAGCGGAGGCATGCCCATGATGGCAGCAGTGGCGAGAGCAAAGGTTGCGAAGGTCCTGGGCATGTGCTTCCGGAGACCGCCCATCTTCCTGATGTCCTGCTCATGGTGCATGCCCAGGATCACGCTGCCCGCGCCCAGGAACAAACAGGCCTTGAAAAACGCGTGAGTCATGACGTGGAACAGACCGGCTGACCAGGCCCCGACGCCCATGGCGAGAAACATATAGCCGAGCTGGCTCACCGTGGAATAAGCAAGCACCTTCTTAATGTCGTTCTGGAGGCATCCCATGGTCGCGGCAAGCAAGGCGGTTCCCGCGCCCGTAACCGCGATCACCGCCATTGCCGTGTGGCTCATGGAGAACAGGAAGTTCAGCCTGCCGACCATATACACGCCCGCGGTCACCATGGTCGCGGCGTGGATCAGCGCGCTGACCGGTGTGGGGCCGGCCATGGCGTCAGGCAGCCAGACGTAGAGCGGGATCTGGGCAGATTTGCCGGTCGCGCCGAGGAAAAGCGCCAGGCAGATCACGGTCGCGAGGCTTGCGCCGAAGATCGTGGCGTCCTTCAAAAGGTGGGCATGTTCGGCAAGATACGAAAAACTCAGGATCGACGTCCCGGCGGACGGTCCTGCTGCCTTCGCAAGAAACCAGTAGAGCAGGAATAGACCTGCAATGAACCCGAAATCACCCACCCGGTTCACGATAAATGCTTTGTTCGCTGCCGTGGTATTTTGTTTCTCCTGAAACCAGAACCCGATCAGGAGGTACGAGCAGAGCCCCACCCCTTCCCATCCCACGAACATGAGCAGCGCATTCTCAGCCAGCACCAGAATGAGCATGGAAAAGACGAACAGGTTCAAATAGGCGAAATACCGCGAGATCCCCTGGTCGCCGTGCATGTACGCGGTTGAGTACACATGGATCAGGAACCCGATCCCCGTGATGATCAGCAGCATCATTGCGCTCAAGGGGTCGAAGAGGAACGCTATCTCGACCTGCAGCGTTCCCAGGCTCATCCAGGTGTAGGCATGATTGACGATCGCAGCGCCGTGGCTGCCGGCAACGACGATGAATGCAGCCGTGGACAGCAGAAAGGACAGGAAGACCATCGCGGAGGCGATATATCCCGATGCCGTCCCGCCGAACCGCTCCCGGAGCCGCTTTCCGAAGAAACCGTTCACCACCGCACCCAGCAGGGGGAGCAGAACGATGATAAAACCATATGATTTAATAAAATAGGTCATCTTAGTTATCGTCGATCTGTTCTAAAGGTTTTTAATCCGCATTCCGCAATCGGATCACCATTTCAGCGTCGTAAGATTATCCGCATTGATGTCGCGGTACCGCTTGTAGATCGCCAGCAGCAGCGCCAGGGCTATCGCCGCCTCGGCAGCCGCCAGCACGATCACGAACATCGAGACCATCTGTCCTTCCAGGTTGCGCGCGGTCAGCCTGCTGAAGGCCGCGAAGTTCAGGGCAGCGGAGTTCAGGATCAGCTCGATGCCCAGGAAGATGCCGATGATGCTCTTCTTCGAGACCACGGTCAGGAGACCGGCAAGGAACAGGATCAGGCTGATGATGATATAGCTTGTAATGCCGGTCAGTTCCATAGCGGTTCTCCCTATTGCACCGACCGCCGCGAGATCACGAGGCTGCCCACCAGGACCGCGAGCAGCAGGATCGAGACGATCTCGAAGGGCAGCAGATACTTGCTCAGGAGCAGGTCGCCCAGCCCCTTGATCGTGGTCGCGGGATAGGCCGCATTCCCGTTCATTGCCCAGCGGGCGCCCTTGAGCGCGTAGAGGAAGGAACCCAGGAGCGCCAGGGCCGCCGCGCCCGCAAGCGCCATGCGCGGGCCGGAGATCATGTTCGTCTTCCGGATCTCGTCCACGTTCTTCGTCAGCAGGATCGCGAAGAGCAGCAGCACCGACACCCCGCCGATGTACACCACCACCTGGGTGATCGCCAGGAACTCCGCATCCAGGAAGAAATAGAGCCCCGACGTTCCGAGGAAGGTGAAAAAGAGCGCGAACGCGGAGTAGAGCACGTTCCGCGAAAAAACCACGATCAGACACGGAATCGTCGTCAAAAGCGCCACGCAGAGAAATACGATGTCTCTCATTCCGATTTCCATCAACTCTTCCTTCTTAATTCTTACTTCGTACTTACAGCTGCCAGCTTCGCCACCGGAACCGGACCGGTCACGTGCCGCACGCACAGCTCCTGCATGTTGAAACAGGCGCCCTCGAACCGCTTCGAGAACACCAGGGCGTTCGACGGACACTCCTCCACGCAGAGCCCGCAGTACATGCACTTGGCCTGGTTCACGTCAAAGCGGGTGAGCATGCGGATCTCCGCGGTCTTTTCAACAGTGATCCTGATGCAGTTGATGGGACAGGCGCGCATGCACTGCATGCAGCCGATGCACTTGTCCAGGTCCAGCCGCAGGAAGCCGCGAAACCGGTCCGCCACGACGTCGGCAGCGGTCTTGCCCGGCCCCAGCCGGTCGGGATACTCCACGGTGATCGAGGGCTCCTTCACCCAGTAGCGGAGCGTGATCTTCATCCCGGCGATGGTGGTCGTGACCGCGTCGGCGATATTCCGGAAATATTCGGCAACCGCGTTCATAGCTTCGCCATCCTCCAGAATATCCCGTTCCCGTCAAAGAGGAGCATCCAGGCCGCGGTCAGCACCAGGCAGGCGAAGGAGATCGGGACGAAGTATTTCCAGCACATGGCCATCATCTGATCGATCCGGAGACGCGGCAGGGTCCAGCGCACCCAGATCGTCAGGAGGCAGAGCGGCGCGGCCTTGGCAAAAAAGACCGCCACCATCACGAGCTGCCAGCCCAGGCCGCTTGCGTAGGGGTCCCTGCCGATGTTCCCGCCGCCCAGGAATACGGCGGCCGCGAGCGCCGCGGTGATGAAGATGCTCGAAAACTCCGCTGCAAAGAACAGGGCGAAGCGCATGCCCGAATACTCCACGTTGTACCCCGACACCAGCTCCGATTCAGCCTCGGGAAAATCGAAGGGCGTGCGGTTCATCTCCGCCAGACCGGAGATGAAAAAGATGATGAATGCAACAACAGTAAAGGGATTGTGGAACAGGAACCATTGCCACGGCCAGGGTCCCTGGGCCATGACGATCTCCTGGAGCGAGAACGTGCCCGCGATCAGCACCACGGTCAAGAGCGAAAGCGCCGTGGGGATCTCGTAGCTGATGATCTGGGCAGCAGAGCGGATGCCGCCCAGCAGCGCCCATTTGTTGTTCGACGCCCAGCCGGACATGAGGAATCCGACCACCAGAAGGGAACTCACGACGATGATGAATATCAGCCCGATGTTCAGGTCCGCGACCACGAAGGAGCCGCCGAAAGGGATCACGAGCGACGCCAGGACCGTTGAGGAGTAGACCAGATAGGGCGCGAGCTTGAAAAGTTTCTTGTCCGCCGCATCGGGGATGATGTCCTCCTTGAGCAGCAGTTTGACGCCGTCCACCGGGAACTGGAGCAGGCCCCAGGGTCCCACGCGGTTCGGCCCGACGCGGTTCTGGATATCCGCCGAGATCTTGCGCTCCAGGTAGGTGAGCATGCCCGCGATCATGCTCACGATCCCGATCACAGCCCCGCAGGGGACGGCGTAGGCCAGCAGCGTGATGACCATATCCGGCACGCCGTAGCCGCTGAGTGCAGGCTCAATGTTTTTATATATTTGATCTGCCGCGCTGTACACAGGTGCTCCTTACCCCTTACGTCTTACGTTTCACGATTTATCTATCTATTTCCGGAGCCACCACGTCCAGGCTGCCGATGATCGCCACCAGGTCCGCCACCATGACACCCTGGCTGATATGCTCGATGATTGTCATGGACGAGAACGAGCCGGTCCTGATCTTGATCCGGAAGGGATTCTTCTTTCCGTCGCTGATGACGTAGAACCCCAGTTCGCCCCGGGGACACTCGGTCCGGACGTAGATCTCGCCCGCCGGCACCGTGAAAAGCTTCGGCAGTTTTGTCCTGATCTCGCCGTCCTGAGGCAGCCGGTCCAGGGCCTGGCGGATGATCCTGCAGGACTGGACAACCTCCTCGATCCGGATGAAGTACCGGTCGTAACTGTCCCCGAGCGTCCCGTATTTCCCTCTGCCGACCGGGATGTCGAAATCAAAGCGGTCGTAGATCGAATAGGATTCGTCCTTCCGGAGGTCGAAGGCGACGCCGGAAGCGCGCAGGTTCGGTCCGGTCAGGGTGTAGTCGTTCGCTGTTTCCGCGGAAATGACGCCGACATTCGCCAGCCGGTTGATCAGGATGGTGTTGAAGGAGATCAGCTCATTGAACTCCTCCACGAACTCGTATTCAAGATGATCGACAAAGGCCCGGCACTTTTCCGCGAATCCCGGCGGCAGGTCCTGGGCCACGCCGCCGATGCGCACGTAGTTGTGCGTCAGCCGCGCTCCGCAGAGCATTTCGATCAAATCGTTGAAGGTCTCCCGTTCCCGCAGCGCGTGCACAAAGGGCGTGACCGCGCCCAGGTCCAACAGCAGCGCGCCGAAGCCGATGAAATGGCTCGCGATGCGCGAAAGCTCCGCCGCGATCACGCGCAGATACTCTGCCTTTTCCGGGACCGCGACCCCTGCCAGCCGCTCCACCGCCACGGCATACCCCAGGTTGCAGTTGACCGACGCCACGTAATCGATGCGGTCCGTGTAGGGCATGAACCCCTGCCAGGTGACCCGCTCGGCGATCTTCTCGATGCCCCGGTGCAGGAACCCGATATCCGGGGTTGCCTTCACCATCATTTCGCCGTCGGTCTGGAGGATGAAGCGCAGCACGCCGTGCGTGCTCGGATGGTGGGGCCCCATGTTCAGGACCATTTCCTGGGTAGAGTATTTGGACATATTATTTCGGATTTCGGATTGCGGATTTCGGATTTAAAGTCGTTATATGTTCGATTGTTTCACTCACGCCGCATTCCGCATTCGACAACCCGCAATCGAGAAGGTCTTCACGGGCAGTTTCAATACCGTTGTAGCTCGTCGGATACACGTAATCCTTCCGGAGCGGATAGCCCTCCCAATCCTCCGGCAGCAGCAGCCGCTTCATATTGGAATGGCCGGTAAACCGGATGCCGAGCAGGTCAAAGGTCTCGCGCTCGTACCAGCCGATGCCGGGGAACGCCCGCTCCAGGCTCGGAATTTCCGGCTGCTTCCGGTCGAGAAAAACCCTGACCGTGATCTTCGCCCTATGGACCTGCGAGTAAAGATTGTAGATCACCGCCATCCGGTCGCCGTAATCCACGCCAAGATGGTTCATGAGCGTCGAGAAACCGAGCGCCGGGTCGTTCTTGAGCGTTCCGAGGGACGCAATGAAATCCTTCAGGTCCAGAACAACCATCAGGTCGTTGTTCTTCATGGCCTCCATCGACCGGACGGACGCGCCAAGCTTCGCTGAGATCAGGTTTTGCAGCTTCTCCTGCGCCATGTTCAAGCTTCCTTTTTGAGGAAGTACCTCTCCTTCTTGATCTTTTCCTGCACTTTCATCAGCGCCTCGGTCAACGCCTCGGGCCTCGGCGGGCACCCGGGCAAATACACGTCCACGGGCAGGATCTTGTCCACGCCGCGCACCACCGAATAACTCAGGTCAAAGGGGCCGCCGCAGTTCGCGCAGCTGCCCATGGCGATCACGTACTTGGGCTCGGCCATCTGCTCGTACAGACGGCGGAGCCGCGGGGCCATCTTGAGCGTCACCGTGCCCGCCACGATCATGAGATCCGACTGACGCGGCGTTGCCCGGAACAGGGACCCGAAACGGTCGATGTCCGCCCGGGGACCGCCGGTCTGCATCAGCTCGATGGAGCAGCAGGCAAGGCCCATGAGGAGATACCAGAGCGAGTTCGCCCGGGCAAGGTTCACGGCCTGGTCGATCGTGGTCAGGACCGGCTCGGAATCGCCGGGCAGCCGGTTCACGATGTTGAAACGCTCAAGCATCGTCCTTCTCCTCCTCCCGGGGCAGTGACGCCAGCCGGGCGTTGATGCGCGCCTGGACCTCCGCGAGCCGCGCCTTGCCCCGCTCGCGCGCCTGCCCGGCCATCCAGTCCTTCAGGGTCGTTATGTTCCCCTCCACGCGAAGCTGTTTTCGCACGCCCCGGAGCCATTCGAGGTATCCGTTCTTCCAGGCATACACCAAACCGAGGAACAGCACCGCGGCGAACACGAAGATCTCCAGGAACACCGTCGCCCCGTTCCCCGCCAGGAGAGCGTCCCGGAACCGCGCGATCACCGGAAAGATCAGGATGATTTCCACGTCGAAGATGATGAAAAGGATTGCGATCAGGTAAAACCGGGCGTTGAAGTTGAGCCATCCCGAACCCACCGGCTCCTCGCCGCACTCGTAGGTCGCGTTCTTTTCGGCATTGGGCCTGCGCGGCGCAAGTATCTTCACGAGCGACATGGTCAGAAATACAAACAAAAGCCCGGCGCAGAAAAAAACAAAGATATTTCCGTAAACATTCAGCATGGGATTGATCCCCTGAGAGCACAGGCAAATCAGGATTTTCCAGACCCCTTTTCTGCAACGTTACCATAGAACGGCGTTCCGGAGAAATTTATTATTTTAATGTGAAAATTAGATTGTCCTCAGGAAAAAGAGGCGTGTGAAAAAAAGTAACGCGACAGCGGGACAGTGGCGAGCTCTCTTACCCATGGCGGGGCAAAGCGAGTTCGCTCATTTGCAGCCCGCGCAGGACGATGATGAGCATCCGCTGCATCCCGAGGAACTTCCTGAGGAAGGGTCTCCCGAACCCTTCCCCAGACCGAACTTCGAGAGCCGCTTCTGTGTTTCTTTTGAACCGCAGAAAGGACACTCGACCACGGGATTCGAGCCGAAGACCAGTTTCTCGAAGCATTTGCCGCAGGCAGCGCATTGATATTCGTAGATAGGCATGACACCAAGAGCAGGATTAATGAACACAGAGAAGGATCACAGGGTTAAGGATTAAACAGGGCCCAATCTCTACGCCCCCTCATCTCCGACCTTTAATCCTCTAATCCTTGTTCACTTAATCCACCTACTCCTTTACTTACCCAGCTTCTTCCAGTCCGCCAGGAATTTCTCGATCCCGATGTCCGTCAGGGGATGCTTCACCAGCTGATCGATCACGCTGAAGGGGATCGTGGCGATGTGCGCGCCGGCCATGGCAGCGTCGACCACGTGCAGCGGATTCCGGACGCTCGCGACGATGATCTCGGTCCCATATCCGTAATTATTGTAGATGGCGACAATCTGGCGCACCAGGTCCATGCCGTAGTGGCTGATATCATCAAGTCTGCCCACGAAAGGGCTGACGTATGCCGCGCCTACCTTTGCCGCGAGCAGGGCCTGCATGGGCGAGAACACCAGCGTCATGTTCACCCTGATGTTCTTTTCCGCGAGCACCTTCGTGGCCTTCAGGCCGTCCCTGGTCATGGGCAGTTTCACCACGATGTTCTTGTGGATCTTCGCCAGGTCCTCGCCTTCGGCGATCATGTCGTCGGCTTTCAGGCTCACGGCCTCGGCGCTGATCGGGCCGTCGACGATCGTACAGATCTCATTGATGACCTGCTTGAAATCCCGGCCTTCCTTCGCGATGAGCGAAGGATTCGTGGTCACCCCGTCCACCACGCCCAGGCTCGCTGCTTCCTTGATCTCTTTGACATTGGCGGTATCGATGAAGAATTTCATGGTTTATTCGTTCTCCTCTAATATAGTTCTTGGCCTTACACCTCTTGTATCACGATTACTTTCTTAATTTCTCACCTTCTCAATTTCTCGGTCTTCCGCACTTTGCACTCCGCACTCCGCACTTCGAAGCGCAGCTTCGATGACCTGCACCGTATGCATGACCGCAACTTCCGCTCCTTCCAGCCTCAGACTGTCGGCGATCTGCATCCTGCAGCCGGGACAGCCGGTAAGCACGGTCGCGGCGCCCGTGGCGATGATGTCGCGGGCCTTTGATCTTCCTATGCCGCGGGACAGGGCCGGATGAACCGCTCGCATCAGGCCGCCGAACCCGCAGCACTGATCAGGACGATCCATTTCCACCAGCATCACGCCGGGGATGCGCCGAACGACGCTCCGCGCCGTCTTTGCCAGACCCTGTCCCCGCCCCAGATGGCAGGGGTCATGCCAGGTAATGCGGCCGTGCAGAGGGGTGCTCAGGTCGCTGGCTGCTAGCTTGTCCGCAAGGAACTCGTGGATGTCCATCACCGCAGCCGGCCTGATCCCCGACCGCGAGAGCAGTTCGGGATAGTCACGCTTGAACGTCATACCGCAGGACGCGCAGGCCGTGACAACAGCTTCGGCATCGAGCGCAGCCAGCACGCGGGTATTCTGTTCCGCCAGATTCCTGGCACCATCCCGATCGCCCAGGGACAGGAACGGTCTTCCGCAGCATTTCAGATCGTCAGGGATGACAACATGGTAACCGAGGTGTTCAAGCACAGCCGCCGTGGACTGTTGAATATCCTGTTGAAAGTGTCTGATCGCGCACCCGGGATAAAAAATGACTTTTTTCCTCGCGGCAACCTGTTGACCGCTTCCATTCCGCATTCCGTAGTCCGCATTCCGAATCTTCCTGCTACCCTGCCCCGCGCCGCCACCTGCCACGGATCCCTTGCTGAAATGGAGCGCCACCGGCGCAAGCCACGAAAGGGAGCGCATTACCGCCTCATGCCGGAGCGCGCCAGCCAGCACCGACTGAACAATTCCGGCGCCGGACTCCTGGACAGCCTGTTCTTTGGCCGCCAGAATGATGCTCGTCACCGGCACCCCGCTCGCGCACTGTCCTTCGCATGCCATGCACCCGGCGCACGTGGCAAGACGGTCCTGGTACAGGTCCGACACCGCCAGTCGCCCGTCCAGGACTGCCTCGATCAAGGCGATGCGGCCGCGCGGCGACTGAGACTCCCGCCGGTCCTGCCGGAAGCTTGGGCAAACCGCGCTGCAGGCCCCGCATTTCACGCACCGGGAAATATCCTTCCGATAATTTTCTAAGGGATTTTGATGAGTTCTCTTCCGCACTTCGCACTCCGCACTTCGCACTGGTTTTACGGCAGTATCGTCACCGGCGTGCCGAGCGACACGATGCTGAACAGTTCATCCACATCGGTGTTGGCCAGGGCGATGCATCCGTCGGTCCAGTTGTCCTTGGCGGCCAGTGCGGCCCGGTCCCCCTGGAGCCTGCCATGGATCCCGACCGCGCCGCCAAGCCTTGTTTCCCAGGGCGGCTGCTTCCCTTCCGCAGCGGACCGCTGAATCTCGCTGTATTCCCGCACGGAGATCATGCCTTTCCGCAATCCCCGCTCAGCGTGCTTCAGGCTGGGATAGCTCAAGCCCATGAACTTGTAGAACCGTTTGCTGTGGTTCATGGTGCAAATATAGAAATCGCCTTCAGGCGTTCTGCGGTCGCCGATGCGCTCCTTGTCGCCTTCGGCAAATCCCTTTCCGAACACCGCGGGATAGGTCTTGATGGGGATGTCGCCCTTGTACAGGGTGAGGGAGTAATGGGATTTCCAGATAACGATAGCCGGATCGCCGGGCAGCGAGGAGAAGAGGGAAATAAAGGCCGCTGTGTTGGTACCTGGATCATCGGGGACCGGCGCGAGGACCGCAACCGCCGCCAGTGCCACGATGAACCGGACGAAGAACGAGAGATATTTCCAGAACACCGCCATGGTCCGCTCCGTCAGCGCCGCCGCAGCCGCTCGTACTCGTCGGCGCAGTGCGTACTGCAAAAATGCGTCGGCGCGCCGCTGATCCGGCGAATAACAGCCCGTCCCTTGACCACATAGGTCCGGCACTGCGGATCAAGCACCATCTCTTCGCCAGGCAGACGACCGGTATCCGAGGGATCCTGCGCCGCCCGTACAGCGGCCCGGAACACCGTTTTGACCGCCTGGTACAGGACCGCGAAGAGAATGAACAGGAGGATCGCTCGGATCATGGTGACTGCTTCCGCAGCGCCTGCCGGTAGGCGTGCAGGGAACTCTTGATCGTGTCCGCCTGAGGATGTTTTGGCGCGATATGGAGGAGCTGGTCCCACGCCGCTATGGCCTTACGGTAATCCTTCTTGTCCTGACCGTACACAACACCCAGGTTGAACAGCGCGTTCTGATGTCCCGGCTCTATGGAAACGGCCCGTTCATAGGTCTCGATCGCTTTGTCGATCATTCCCAGGCTCCGGTAGCTTGTCCCCATATCGGTCATCACATCAGCGCTGTGAGGATCGATCGTGAGCGCCTGTTCATAATAATGGATCGCGCCCTTCCATTGGTGCGCGTCGTAGTAGGCGTTCCCCAGTGCGATCACCGCGGCGAGATTGTGCGGGTCCTCGGCCAGGATCGAACGATACTCATCGATCAGCCCCTGGTAATACGGCGTAGTGGCTTCCGGGGCAGCGGACCTTTCCTGCCTGCTGTCGTCGCCCGCGGCCGTCCGGTCCTGACGCTTGCACGATGCGCCAGCAGCCAGGGCGAACACGAGGACAACCGCGACGCCTTGTTGTAGATTAGGAATGTTCATCCCCTGTGAGATACCTTTTCTCCGGACGCCCTGCCGGTTCGGATCAATGGCGGAAATGACGCATCTTGGTGAAGATCATGGCGATACCGTGCTCGTCCGCCGCCTTGATCACTTCCTCGTCCTTGAGCGATCCACCCGGCTGGATCACCGCGGTGATCCCCGCTTTTGCCGCTTCGTCGAGCCCGTCGCGGAAGGGGAAGAATGCGTCCGATGCCAGGACCGTGCCCTTGAGCGGCGACTGCGCCTTCAGGACAGCGATCCTGACCGAGTCGAGCCTGCTCATCTGGCCCGCGCCGATCCCCACGGTCCGGTCCTTGGTCGTGAACACGATGGCGTTGGACTTTACGTGCTTGCACACCTTCCAGGCAAAAGCGAGCCCCGCGTACTCATCCTCGGTGGGCTTGCGCTTCGTAGCGACCAGGAGCGCCTTCACATCGCTGATCGTGCCAAGGTCCCGGTCCTGGTAGATCAGGCCGCCGACGACCTTTTTCAGGTCCATACCCTCGGGCGTCCCGGAGATCTTCGGACCGATGTCCAGAACCCGGACGTCCTTCTTTTTCTTCAACTCCTCAAGCGCGTCAGGCGCGAACTCGGGAGCCACGACCACTTCCACGAATGTGGCCGTCAGCTCCCTGGCGGTCTCCGCGTCCACCAGTCGGTTGAAGGCGATCACGCCGCCGAACGCGGACACGGGATCGCAGTCACGGGCCTTGCGGTAAGCCTCGACAAGCGTATTTCCCGTGGCCACGCCGCAGGGATTGTTATGCTTCACGATCACCGCCGCGGTCCCGCCGTACTCCTTGGCAAGTTCCAGCGCGCTGTTCGCGTCAAGATAGTTATTGAAGGACATTTCCTTGCCCTGGAGCTGCCGGGCATGGGCCACGCAGGGTTCCTTCACGCCGAATTCCCGGTAGAACGCTCCCTGCTGATGCGGATTCTCGCCGTAGCGCAGGTTCTGGACCTTCTCGAGCTGAAGCGTCAGGATGTTGGGAAAACGCGTCTTCTCGTCGTCGGGAACCTGCTTCTCCATCCATGCCGAGATTGCGCTGTCGTAGCGTGCAGTGTGCAGGAACACGGTCCGGCAAAGCTCGAACTTGGTCTTGGCGGACACCTCGCCGGACGTTTTGATCTCTTCGAGCACCCGGCCGTAATCCCGGGGCGAGACCACCACAGCGACGTCACGATGGTTCTTGGCAGCCGACCGGAGCATGGTCGGCCCGCCGATGTCGATATTCTCGATGGCGTCCTCAAAGGTCACGCCCGGCTTGGCAACGGTCTGTTCAAAGGGGTAGAGGTTCACGACCACCAGGTCGATGGGCTGGATGCCGTGCTGGTTCATCTGCTTCACATGCTCGGGATTGCTCCGGATGCCCAGGAGGCCTCCATGCACCTTCGGATGCAGGGTCTTGACGCGGCCATCGAGCATCTCGGGGAATCCGGTGAACTCCGATACATCCTTGACCGGAACGCCTCCGTCGCGCAGCATCTTCGCGGTGCCGCCGGTGGACAGGATCTCGATCCCGAGCTTCGCCAGTTCCTTTGCAAAGTCCAGGACGCCTTCTTTGTGAGAGACACTGATAAGCGCGCGCGTTACTTTACCCACGATGAGGTACCTCCGGAGGGGCTTGATGCACTGCAGAATGTGTAAAATTGTAACCGGAAAACAAGGGTAAAGTCAATTTATATAAAGCAGACAGCGGGCGCAGAAGCCTGATCTTCGCGGTGTTCTGGCATGAACTTTCTCGTCCATGTGATCGTCCCTGCTCCTGCGGTTCGTTACTTCGGTCCCCGGATGACCACAAGCGCGGCGGGAACGACCTCGATCTCGTACACATGGTCCACAGCCTCGAAGATCTCGCCGTCAACATGTACCGGGATCGGACCGCGGCCGATGATCTTCAGCTTCCGCGTCCGGGTGAGCCGCGCATGATGCGCTGCCCGTTCGATGGTGCCGAGAAATACCTTCGGCAGGTGCCAGAGCAGCGTCGGTATGCTTAGAGGCCGCACGATGGTCATGTCAAGCAGGCCGTCATTCAGCTTCGCATGCGGGGTGAGCTTGAATCCCCCGCCCACGGTGGTCCCGTTCCCGATGGTCAGAAGATAGAGCTCCCCGTCCAGCTCTTCGTTGCCGAACGAAACGATGACCCGGACCGGATCGTATCTGCCGAGGGTCCTGACCAGGGCGCAGAGGTAAAGCCACAGGCCCCGCTTTCCGTGGTTGATGCCGTAGCTCGCCCGGTTCACCGCAGCATCGAAGCCGATCCCCACAGCGTTGGCGAAGCAGGTCCCGTTGATACGGCCCGCATCGATCAATGACAGGTTCCCGGCAAGCACGATGTCCACGGCCTGTCCGATATCATTGGGAATACCCAGCGCCTTGATGAAGTCGTTGCCCGAGCCCGAGGGGATGATGCCCAGCGGTTTCCCGGAGTGGAGCATCGCCGGCACGATCTCGTTCACCGTGCCGTCCCCTCCCACGGCAACGATCACATCGAACTCCTTGCACGCGGCGCGGGCGATCTCCGCTGCCTGCTTCGGGCCGGTGGTAAGTTCCAGGTCAAAGGCCGCGCCCCGCTCCCGAAAAAGCTCCTCTACCTGCAGGACCGCGGCACGGGCCTTGCCCCTGCCCGCGGCGGGATTCGCAATAAGCTTGTATTTCTTCATGGAAAGGACATTATAGGACGTGTATCAGGGCAAGTCAAACAGGAGAGCGATGGAGCGGAGGTTCACTGTTTCAGCTTCAAGGCGGTCTTGACCAGGATCTTCCACTGCTCTGCCGCGCCGGGACGATTCGCCTTGATCTCGTCGCACAGGGCCTCCTCGTTCCTTGGAGGCACCGTTGCCGACGGATTCTGCAGAAGCTTGATCGACTGGGACGGGCAGGTCGGCACGCAGAGGCCGCAGCCAATGCACCTGCTCCTGTTGACCATGGCCTCGCCTCCCGGACCGGACAGGCTGATCGCTCCTACCTGGCACCGCTCCGCGCAGGTTCCGCAATGCACGCAGGTAGCTGCGGTCACTTCCGCGGAGTAGGTGCTCGCCCAGAAATCCACGGGACGGCGAAGGAACTTCTGGTACGCCAGCATGCCGCAGCAGCATCCGCAGCAGGAGCAGACGAACTCGGGCTGCTGCGCGTTCGCCGGCTGCAGCACCAGGCCGTCCTCCTCGTTCTTTTCCAGGATGGCCATGACCACCTCCCGGTCGAGTTCCCTTCCATGACCGCGGCGCAGGACCATGGCTGCCATGTCGCCGAAGGCAAGACAGGTCTCATCGCGTGATGTCTTGGCGCAGGGCCTGTTCCGCATGGCGCTGCTCTTCCGGCAGATGCAGGGAAGCACCGCATAGGGGCCGGAAGACTCTTTCACCAGCGCCCGGATGCTATCGTACGTGGCAACATGATGCTCAACAGAAATGCTCTTGTTGATGGGAATGGTCCGCATCTGGGAAGGTTTGACCGAGAGGAATGACTTCCCAAAGCTCAGGGTCTTCATGTAGGCGTCCGCGTCATAGAGGAACTCCAGCGACGGATTGCCGTCCTGGGCCTCGTACATGCCGATGAGCAGCGGCAACAGGTACCAATAGGAGGCGCCGGCTCGTTCCTTCCACCCCAGGGCGCCCCTCTGGAACATGCTTTCCAGCAGGCTGTCCGTCTGTGCTGCGGAGAATCCAGCGGCAGCGCGATCGATGATCAGGTCCCGGTGAGCCGGCTGGTAGGTGAGGTGCAGGGCGAGCTTTGCTTCATCAGGCGTGAACAGCCGTTTGAGCAGCCGGATGTCGGCCCCGGTCTTTATTGACGGGAACCCGACGGCCTGATCATCAAGGTGCTGCTGGAGGATGCGGTAGATAGTGTCGCTGTCGGTCATGGGATCGCTCCGGAGTGATCCGCTGAATGAAAAGGATCTGGGTGGACCTCACCCAACCACATTATACTCCCGCACGCGATACTTGGCGCCGAGCTCTTCCGCGATCCTGCGGCAGGCTTCGATGTCCACTTCCGGCGCTGAAACGACCGTGGCGGTGACATCGGGAATATACTTGGTCGCTTCCTTGATGAATTCCTTCACCGCGTCATAGGTCTGCGGTCCGAACTTGGGCTGGGAGAGCCTTGCGTAGACCTCGGCATTCTGGCCGTTCAGGCTGACGCTCACCGCGTCCACAAGGCCCTGAAGCTCCGGCAGGATATTCCGTTTGTGGATCAGGTTGCCATGGCCGTTCGTGTCGATCCGGACCTTGCCGCCCTTCTTCTTCACTTCCGCGGCAACCGCCTTGATCACCTCGATCCGCAGGGTCGGCTCCCCGTACCCGCAGAACACGATCTCGTCATACCTCTTCGGATCGCCGATCTCCTTGATGAGATCATCTGCGGTCGGCTCCTCGGCAAGCCGGAGATTGTGACCTTTCACATAATCGGTGAAGTAGCGCACGCAGAACGTGCATGCCGAAGTGCAGCGGTTCGTGACATTGAGGTACAGCGAGTTCCTGATGGGATAGGTGATCTTGCCTTTTTTCGGGACATCTCCGATGCCGAAAAGCTGCATGGCATTGAAGCTCGTGATCCGCGCCACGTCATCGAAGGATAATCCCTTTGCCTTCGCGATCTCTTCGGCCGTGAACCGGACATAGGCGGGCTCGTTCCGTTTTCCGCGGTATGCCTGGGGAGCGAGATAGGGAGCATCGGTCTCGATCAGCATCTGCTCGATCGGCACCTGCTTCACCACGTCCCGCAAAACCTGGGCCTTGGGAAAGGTGACCGGCCCGGCAATGGAAATGTAAAATCCCAGGTCCATGAGCTGCCGGGCATACTCGATGTCCCCGGAAAAACAGTGCATGATCCCGCCGAGCACCGGGTCCCAGGCCTCTTTCAGGATCCTGAGCGTATCCTCGTGAGCATCCCGGTCGTGGACAATTATCGGCAGCTGCAGTTCTCGGGCCTCGTGCAGCATGTCCCGGAACTTGCGCTGCTGCACCGACCGCTGGGTGTGTTCGTAGTAGTAATCCAGGCCGATCTCGCCGTAGGCGACCACCTTCTTGTGCTTCGCGAAATGGCGGATGACCTCATAGGCGGGATGGAGGATGTCCTTGGCCTCGTGGGGATGGATGCCCACGGCCGCGTACACGCAGTCGTGTTTCTCAGCAAGCAGCACCGCGTCGCGGCTTGATTCGACCGTAGTGCCGATGGTGATGATATAGTCAACGCCCGCTTCTTTTGCGCGCTTGATCACCTCGTCGCGGTCTTCGTTGAACTCGCGCATTTCGAGATGCGCGTGGGTGTCGATGAGCACTTTTCAAACCTCGTGGAACGTGATAGGTGAGACGTGAAACGGAAAACGTGAAGGATATCCATCCCTCACGTCTCACGTCTTACGTCTCACGGGGAGCTATGTTTATTTCACTTTCGCGCCCGGCGCGATCTCCTTGTCCGGCGTCACCACGGAAAGGATCTCACCGCTGCTCGCGGCCAGAAGCATGCCCTGGGACTCGACGCCCATGAGCTTGGCGGGCTTCAGGTTCGCAACGATCACGATCTGCTTGTCCAGGAGTTGCTCGGGCGCGTAGTGTTTGCCGATGCCGGCCACGACCTGCCGCACCTCGGTGCCGATGTCCACCTTGAGCTTCACAAGCTTGTCCGATTTTTCCACCCGCTCTGCCTGCACGATCTTCCCGACCCGGAGCTGGACCTTGGCGAAGTCCTCGATGCCGATAAGGTCTGTTCCCGCTGCAGCGGGTTTATCCGCTGGTTTCTGTTCTTCCGGCTTTGTTTCCATTTTCTTTCCTTCTTTTTTCGTTTTATCAGCGTTGATCATGGTCGATCCGCGTCCTGTGTCCTTTTTTGTATCGATCCTCGGGAAGAGCTGGCCCCCGGGACAGATCGCCGTCCCTGCCTGGATCAATCCCCAGGACAGCTCATCTTCGAGCAGGGATGCGGAGATCTGCTTATCCATGCCGATACAATTCCAAATGCTCTGGCTCGTTCCCGGCATGACCGGATAGAGATGGAGTGCGACCAAACGGAGCGCTTCGGCAAGATTGTACATCACCGTTGCAAGGCGGCCCATATCATTCTTTTTTGCCAGGGTCCAGGGTGCGTTCTCCTCCACGTACCGGTTCGCCCGGGTCACAAGCTGCCAGACGCTATGGAGATATTTGTTGAACGCAAGCTGGTTAAGATCGGCTTCCACCGCTGCAGGAATGGCGCAAGCCGTCTCCCGCAGTTCGCGGTCCGTCTGATGTTCATCCCGCGCGGCCGGCACCTTGCCGTCGAAATATTTGCTCACCATGGTCAGGACGCGCGACAAGAGGTTCCCGAGATCGTTCGCCAATTCGGTGTTGAACCGAGTAACAAAGGTCTCGGTCGAATAATCGCCGTCCAGGCCAAAGGGCACTTCACGCAGTACGAAAAATCGGAACGCATCCGGACCGTAGGTATCCACCACCTCGTTCGGATCGATCACGTTGCCGATGGACTTGGACATCTTTTTTCCGTCGCGTGTCCACCAGCCGTGGGCAAAGATGTTCCTCGGCAGCGGCAGCTCCAGCGCCATGAGCATGGTGGACCAGTACACGCTGTGGGTGGTCAGGATGTCCTTGCCCACGAGGTGATGGTCGGCCGGCCACCAGAAGGATTCCCGCGTCTTCGGGTCCGTGGAGCCCTTTGCCGCGGGGCTCAGATACCGCGTTGCCGAATAATAATTCGTCAGCGCATCGAACCAGACGTAGGTCACAAAGTCCCGGTCAAAGGGGAGCTCAATGCCCCAGGCAAGCCGCGCTTTCGGCCGCGAGATGCAAAGGTCGCCGAGCTTGTGGGTCGTAAGGAATCCCAGCACCTCGTTCCGGCGCGATTCCGGCCTGATGAACGTCGGATCATCGGTGATGTGCCTGATCAGCCGGTCCTGGTATTTGCTCATCAGGAAGAAGTAGTTATCCTCCTGGATCTGCTCCACCTGCCTGCCGCAATCCGGGCACTTGCCGTCGACAATATCCTTCTCGGTCCAGAACCGCTCGTCGGGCGTGCAGTACCACCCCTCGTAGGTGCGGCGCTCGATCTCGCCCTTGTCAAAGAGCTTCTGCAGGAACTCCTGCACGACCGCGATATGCTCCTTGTCCGTAGTGCGGATAAAAGCGTCGTTCGTGATCTCGAGCTTTTCCCAGAGCTTCCGGAAATTGACCGAGAGCAGGTCCGCGTGCTCCTTCGGCGTCCGTCCGCGCTCGTGGGCCGCTTTTTCCACCTTCTGCCCGTGCTCGTCAGTGCCGGTCAGGAAAAAGACCGGATCGCCCTTGAGGCGGTGGTAGCGGGCCAGGACATCGGCCGCGATCGTGGTATACGCATGGCCGATGTGCGGCACATCGTTCACGTAGTAGATCGGTGTGGTTATGTAGAATTTCTTCTGCATCTGGTCGTTAAAATCTGCTTCAAGTTTCCCCGTAAAAAAAATCATTCCCACACAACGCCGCGAAGATCACAGAGAAATCCCCAAATTTTGTTCTTCGTGACTTCGTGTCTTCGTGTGAGATCGCCCTGCTTGTTGACCTGAGATTTACCTCATTATGATTCAGCTATCTTACTGTCCGCTCGGCGGCTGAGGAGCTCCTCCGCCCGGTTGCCCGCCGCCTTGTTGACCACCGCCGCCCTTCTTTTTCTTCTTCCAGAAACGACGCCGTCTCCGGCCGCCTCCGGTCTTTTCACCCGCCTGCTGCCCTTCCTGCGGTTCCTGTCCCGGTTCGATCGGCGTCTGTTCGGATCCGGGCTGCTTATCAGGACGGAGCTGCTGCTCCGGTCGCGGTTGTTGTTTCTGCGGCTGCCGCTGCTGCTGTTGTTTCTGCTGCTGTTTTTGCGGCGGTTTCCCCTGCTGCTTGTCCCGCTGTTTCTGCTCCTGCGGCTGCCGCTGTTTCTGCTCTTTCTGGTCCTGCTGGCCTTCCCTGCGCTTCTCGGGCTTGCGGCCCTCGCGCTGCTGGTCCCCGGTTTTCTGTTTTTCCCGCTTCTGCTCCTGACGTCTGCGGTCGTCTTCCTTGCGCTGCTGGTCCTCGGCAAGCTTGCGTTCCTCGGCCTCGCGCCGTTCCTCCGCGACCTTGCGTTCTTTCTCTTCGAACTTCTCGCGGGCCGCGGCCTCTTTCATTCCCGCGATGTCCTTCTTGATCTCATCGTACATGGTGAATTCATAGGAGAGACAGCACAGGAGCCTGCCGCAGATCCCTGAGATCTTCGCGGGATTCAGCACCATTTCCTGCTTCTTTGCCATGCGGATCGATACCGGTTCAAAACCCCGGAGATAGGAGGTGCAGCACAGTTCTCTGCCGCAGGGGCCGAAGCCGCCGATCATACGGGCGACATCGCGGACGCCCACCTGCCGCATCTCGATCCGGCTCCGGAGCTTGTGCGCAAGGTCCTTCACCAGGTCCCGGAAGTCGATCCGGTTCTCGGAAAAGAAGTAGAAGGTGACGCGGGTCGCGTCGAATGAATACTCGGCGCGGATCAGTTTCATGGCCAGCTCGCGCTCAGAGACCAGCTCCTGGCAGATCTTGTAAGCTTCGGCCTCGCGTTCGCGGTTCTTCGCAGCGCGCTGCAGATCGTCGTCCGTGGCCTTGCGAATTATTTTACGCTGCCCTTTGGACTGCGGTTGCGGCTGGGATGGGGGTTGGGACTGGGCTTTTGCCGCCGAGCCGGGTGTCTCCACCTCGATCTCGATCTCCTCTTCCTGTTCCTTGCCGTTCTCCTTCCGTCCGGACTGAACGGACTGGCCGTTCTGACCCTTCTGGTCTGCAGCGGGCTTCGGCGGAAGCGGCATGGCTTCGGCCTCGCGAACGCGCACCACGCGGGCAAAACCCTGCCCGCGGTCGGACTCGACGATCACGCTGTCCCCCACGGAGACGGGGACCTCGGTCGTGTCAAAATCGTAGATTCTCCAGTTTTCAGGGAATCGAACACCTGCTATTTTCATGATGGTTTCTGGCTTCCTTCACCCGGGATCGCGCGGCGCGCCCCCTGCTGCGGCCCTGTTCCCGGGCCGACGGTGAACACAATAATACCCTTTTCCCGGGGGATGCACAATCGTTTTTCAGCAGGGACCGGTGGTTGATTAAGGAGCAGGGCAAGTTACGCACGGAGCATCGGACCGGGCAGGGATCAGGTCCCCCGGAGCTTGAGAAAAAGGTTTTCCGCCACCAGCTGGGCGCTCACCCGCCGCTCCAGGAGCGACCGGCTCGCGGTAAAAAGGTCAAAGTCCGCAAGCAGCCGGGGACGGGACAACAGCTCCGCAGCGATGCTCCCGGGAAAGGTCAGGAGTCGTTCGTCGCCGGTCTCCAGATAGACGAGCCGGTCGCGCAGCAGCTCCACCCCCATATCGATCAGCCGCTCGAACCCATCCCGGTCCTTGGCCACTCCGTCCGCCAGGCCGAGGACCTCATCATTGCGCATGCTTCCCAGTGATGCAAGCAGGACCGCGACGTTCTCGCGCGCCGTTCGTTCCTCAGCTGCGTCCATGGCCAGCGCCCTGCCGAGACTCCCCCTGCTGAGCCCCGCAAGGAACCATGCGTCCGCCTCGTCAAGCGAGCGTCTCTCCCGCAGGACCTCCGCGATAGTGGTGCGCGGAAGAGGCTGAAACTGCAGTTCCTGGCAGCGCGACCGGATGGTGATCAAAAGGCTCCGGGGCATGGAGGTGACCAGGATGATGAGGGATTCACCGGGCGGCTCCTCCAGCGTCTTGAGGAAAGCGTTCGACGAAGCATCGTTCAGCGCATCTGCGCCGTCAACGATCAGCACCTTTCGCTGCCCCTCGAAGGGCCGGAGCGACATATCCGCCTGCGCTTCCCGGACCTGATCGATCTTGATCTCCGTGCCGTCGGGCACGAGCAGATGCACGTCCGGGTGGCTCCTTGCAGCGATCTTCCGACACGAGGGGCAGACTCCGCATCCGCCGTCAGAACCGGCTGAGGGGCAGTTCAATGCCGCGGCCAGCGCGTACGCCGCCATGACCTTGCCGATCCCCGCTTCACCCGAGAACAGGTAGGCGTGGGCAAGAGCGTTGTTGGCAATGGCCCGTTTCAGGATGGAAAGGGGCCGTTCATGGCCGATGATGGAGGAGAAGGACATGGTCAGATGGTTCTCTTAATGAACTTCACCGGTCTTTCGCGAGCAGTTCATCCACGACCTTTTTCAGTTCACCATGGATCGCTTCGGGTGTCCCGCCTGCGGCCACCAGCCGGAAGCGTGCAGGCTCCGCCCTGGCAAGAGCGAGGTAGCCGTCCCGCACCCGGGAATGGAACTCGATAGCCTCGTTCTCGAACCGCGCCTCGGCGTGGAGGTTCTGCGAAGAGTTCCTGCCGCGTGCTCGTCCGACGCCGGTCTTCGCATCAATGTCCAGAAGGACCGTGAGACGCGGCCGGAGCCCGGCGGTCACGATCCGGTCCAGGTCCCGGATCATGGCGATCGAGAGCCCCCTGCCGTAACCCTGGTAGGCCAGCGTGGCATCGGAGAACCGGTCGCACAGCACCATGGCGCCCTTCTTGAGCGCCGGGATGATGACCTCATGGAGATGCTGTGAACGGCTGGCGGCGTAGAGGAGCAGTTCTGCGGATGGGTCCATTGCCTTGTTCGCGGGGTCGAGCAGGACCTTGCGGATCTGGTCGCCGATAGGGGTCCCGCCGGGCTCGCGGGTCAGGACAACGGTCCGTCCTAGGCGCACAAGGTGGTCGCGCAGGAGCGCGATCTGGGTCGACTTGCCTGAACCTTCGATGCCCTCGAAGGTGATAAAAACACCAGCCATCTACTTGAGCTCCGACGCGGGGTCGTTCGGCGCCCTGAGCGCGGCATTGGAGGTGAACAGGAGCACCTGGGTCTTTGTACCGAGTACGCGAAGCAGCTGGCATGCCTGCTGCTGGCGCGGAGGGTCCATGCCCGCGAAAGGATCGTCAAGCAGGAACGGCAGCCTTCGCTTCCCCACGATCGCCTCGACAATGGCCGCGCGCAAGCAGAAGCAGGCCATGAGCCGGGTCCCGTCGCTCAGGGTATCAAAGGACAGCCGGTTCCCCGCCGCGTCCTGAACAACCGGATGCCCTTCCTGGCCGGTCTCGATCTTGACGTACCGTCCGCCGCTCACCGCGGTGATATTCCGCTGCGCCGCGCTCTCGACGGCAGGCACCAGTATCTCCATCTCGATCCCGCTGATCCGGCTCGCGAGAGCGACCAGATCGTGCAGGTCCGAACCGCCGGCCCCCCCGGGTGCCGCGGAGGGCGCGCTGAAATCGGTCATTGCGCCGAAATCGGCGAAACCAGGGTCCTGCTGCACAGCCGGCGCGACAGCTCCCTCGATCCGTTCGATCTCCTGCCGGAGGCTGTAAGTGTCCACTGCGTACTTTGCCACGGCCCTGGACGCCTGTTCGAGGGTCGCGACCTCGGCCTGCTGGGCCGCGTATTCCGCCCGGACATCTTCCTCTGCCTGGCCGCCGAGGGCCATCCGCTGCTGTTCCGCGGCCTCCTCGCGCATTTCCCGGAAATACCGGTAATTGTCCGCCTTTTCCCTGAGCTCAGCCGCGCTCTTCGACTCCGTGGCCTTCATGTGCTTCAGGATGACTGCCCCGGCGTCCTGGAATTTCTTCTCAATTGCCGCCCGTTCCTTTACCAGCCCGTCGATCTCCTTCTGCACTGCCGTATGCTGCGCATTCTTCCGGGAACTGTTGTACCAGCCCGCGACGATCAGGAGCAGCGACGCCAGGATCAGGATGGGGAAATAGATCGCCTGCTCGTCCAACAGGATGAACAGGCCCAGGATCAGCGCGATGCCGCCCATGGCGGCGCCGGCAATGAAAAGTTTCTCGGTCACCATGTTCGCCACGGGAAGGGTGTCGCGCTGCATTGTCAGCGCTTCGATGTCCTTCTCCACGTCGTTCGTCTTGGCGGCCCGCTCGTTCTCTTCCTGTTCGTGGGTGCTGATCAGCTCGGCAAGATTTTCGGGAAGCCCTTTGCACGCGGAAAGCTCTGCGAGCTGCGTCTCGACCTCTTCGAGCCGTCCCCTGCTCTCTTCCAGCCGCTCCAGCTTCTTGGCGATCTCGGTCAACCTTACACGGGCGGCCTCGGCCTTGTACTCGGCATCAGCAGCATCTTCGGCCTTCTGCAGCGTCTCCTTGAGCTCGGCAAGCTTCCTCTCCTGGGCAGCGTTCCTCCCCGCCGGAGCGGGGGCGGGAGTCGGCGCTGCGGCGCGCCGCGGCGTGTCCGTCGAGGGAACCGCTGCCGCTGTCGACGGGGCGGTACAGGCATCGCGCCGGAACACCAGCAGGCGGCCGTAATCGTCTGCAGTGATCCCGGGCAGCAGACCGTCCATGAACTGCGCAGTGCTGTCCCAGTCCTTGTGAAGAAGGGAGAATTCCTTGGTGGAAGCGTTGTACTTGGAGAGGTTGACGGCGCGCCTGGTGAGGTCCTGGATCACCCGGTAGTACGACCCGTCGTCGGAGTAGACGACAAGCGCGCCCCGCGATCCCTCGGGAGCTGCCCGCGACACCAGGATATCCATCTTCGACGGATCGTTCACCGGGAACAGAAGGAGGACAATGCTGTCCACCGACGTCGTTTTGCCCGACTCGTTCCCGGCGCTGATAATATTGAACCCACCTTGAAACCTGAGGCGTGCCAACTGCTGAAAACCGCGAATGCCCTGCATCACCAGTTCCACCAGGAACATAGAGCGCACTCCTTTCGCCACGGAGACTTGAGTGATAACTATAGCGCAAGTGCGCTCAAAGCGCAACAAGGAAAAATGGGATAATCACAGTTTTTCAAGCGCTTTGAAGAGCGCTTCCGCTTTCTGGAGGGTCTCCTGGTATTCACGCTCCGGATCCGAATCCGCGACAATGCCGGCTCCGACCTGCACGTACGCCGCATCGTCCTTCACCACAAAGGTCCGGATGATGATGTTCAGATCCAGGTCGCCGGTGTTCGCAATATAGCCGAGCGAGCCCGTATAAAGACCGCGGCTGACCGGCTCCAGTTCGTCGATGATCTCCATGCAGCGGACCTTGGGCACGCCGGTGATCGTCCCGCCGGGAAAGACCGCGCGGACCAGGTCGAACCCGTCCCTGCCCGCGGCGAGTTCTCCGCGAACATTCGAAACAATGTGGATCACGTGGGAGTAATCTTCCACGACCATCATTTCATCGACCGACACGGTCCCGTAATCGCAGACCTTTCCCAGATCGTTCCGCTCCAGGTCGAGCAGCATGATGTGCTCGGCCCGTTCCTTCTCATTTGTCAGGAGTTCGGCGGTAAGCTCTCTCGTCTCGTCGAAATCACGGCCCCGTTTCCGGGTCCCGGCGATCGGCCGCGTGTCCGCCGCCCTGCCGGACAAACGCACGAGCCGCTCCGGCGAGGAGCTTACGACCGTCAGGTCACCGAACTCGACATAGGCCGCGAAGGGGGAAGGATTGATCTCCCGCAGCACGTTGTACAAGTGGAGCGGATCACGCCCATGGAGGTTCGCCGAGAACCGCTGGGACAGGTTCGCCTGATAGATGTCACCTGCGGAAATATACTCCTTGGCGCGGCGCACCATGGATTCGAAACGTTCCTTGGTCATCTGCGGCGTGATCGCAATAGCTCCGCCTGGCCCCGCGGACCGCTCTTTTTTGGAAGGCGCTCCCGATCCCAGCAGTTCCCGGATACGGATAAGTCTTGCCGCAGCTGCGTCATACAACCGTCCCCACTCGTCAGCCGCCGGTCTGCGATATCCCATTTCCTGCTCCCGCGCCCCGGGATTCACCAGAAGCCAGGCCTTGTTCTGAACGTGGTCATAAGCTGCGACAAGGTCCACGAAGAGGAAGCAGGACTCGGGAACAGCAAGATCGTCAGCGGCCTGATGCGGCACCTTCTCGAACTGCCGCACGAAATCATAGGAAAAGAACCCCACCGCGCCGCCGGTAAAAGGAGGGAGCCCCGGAAGCGGCTCGGTGCGGTAGTTCGCCATCAGGTCCCTGAGCTTGGCAAGCGGTTTTCGCGTGACCGCTGCCCGTTTTCCGTACTTCCCCTCGGGCGCGACGGTCCAGTGGAGATCGATGGATTCGCCGCGGGAGCGGAAGATGAGGTAGGGATCAGCGGAGACAAAGGAATACCGTCCGATCTTGCCATGAACACGGACGCTTTCGAGCAGTGCGGCATGACCGAGAGGCCGCAGTGCCTCAAGCACAGCAAGGGGAGGGAACTGCGCGGGATCGAACTCCAGCGCGATCGGCGTGATCATGCCTTTTCCTGCCGCGGACAGGAACTCTTCTCGGGAAGGATGCTGTGCCATGGAAAGAAAACTCTAAACGCTTCTTCCGGCAGGGTCAAGGGGTTTTTTTATTATTGCGGTGCTTCTTCCGGCCTTGACAATCTATGCTATACTATGGATAGAGATCAGGTCAGGATGGGGTCTTTGAAAACTTGCATGCAGAAGAGGCGTTGCCGAACCCACACCAGAAGGTGTACACATGTTGACCCGTTACGAGGGGAATAAGGCAGCGGTTGCACGGGCGCCGGGATCGGAGCAGAAGCCACAAGTTGAGCGGCCAGCTCTCCGGTTCGCTGTACAAGGACCCGGCCAGCCGTAAGAGCCGAAAGCCCCGAAGTTCCGGTCGACGCGGGATTTAGCAGTATGCTTCATCGGTTTTGCTGGTCAGAACCAAAGAAGTGGAGGTTGTATCACCCGCGGTCACCGGAACTCGACGGAACGTTAACCAATCGGTTCGGTGGCAACGCCTTTTTTTATCACTCTCCGCAGAACGGTACTCCCATCCACCCCATTCCCGCATGTACGGCATCGCTCAAGAGAGACCTGCATCGCACGACAGCGAATACATCTTGTTGATCGCACAGGTCCGGATTCGATCCTCCGGGAACTTGCCCTAACTCCACGACCATCTGGCGGAACAACCATGGGAATACTCGCGATGATCCTCGCGGGCGGCAAAGGCGAACGGCTGCACCCGCTCACCCTGCACCGCGCGAAACCGGCCGTCCCTTTTGGCGGCCTGTACCGCATTGTCGATTTCACTCTTTCCAACTGCATCAATTCGCATATCCGCAAGATCGTGGTCCTGACCCAGTACAAGTCGCTCTCCCTGGACAAGCATTTGCGGCTCGGATGGAATGTCTTTTCCGGAGAACTGGACGAATACGTCATCTCCGTGCCGCCCCAGCAGCGCGTCGGGGACAAATGGTATCAGGGCACTGCCGATGCCATCTACCAGAACATCTACATGATCGAGAAGGACGCGCCGGAATATCTGCTCATCCTTGCCGGCGACCACATCTACAAGATGGACTACGCAGAAATGCTCCGGTTCCATCAGGAACAGGGAGCCGACGCTACGGTGGCGGCGATCGAGGTCCCGATCAACCAGGCCACGTCCTTCGGCGTGATCGAAGTGGACGAAAAAAGCCGCATCGTGGGCTTTGAGGAGAAACCCAAAAATCCGAAACCGATCCCCGGGAAACCGGACCTCGCCTTTGCCTCCATGGGGATCTATTTGTTCAACACGCGGACCATCCTCGAACACCTGCGGTTCGACGCGCTCCAGGACACGGCGCACGACTTCGGCAGGAACATCATCCCCACCATGATGCGCTCGGCGCGCGTCTGCACCTACAACTTCATCGATAAGAACCGGAAAGCGGCGAAATACTGGCGGGACGTGGGGACCGTCGATGCTTACTGGGAGGCGAACATGGACCTGGTGAGCGTCGATCCCCTGCTGAACCTCTATGACCGGTCATGGCCCATCCGGACCCATCAGGCGCAGAATCCTCCGGTCAAGTTCGTCTTTGCCCAGGAGAAGAAGGGGGGGAGACTCGGAACCGCGCTGGATTCGATCGTGGCCAATGGCTGCATCGTGAGCGGCGGCCGGGTGCAGAACTCGGTCCTGTCGCCGAACGTCCGGGTGAACAGCTTCAGCGAAGTGCACGAATCGATCCTCATGGAGAATGTGGACATCGGAAGGCACTGCAGGATCCGGAAGGCGATCATTGACAAGGATGTGAAGGTCCCTCCCGGGACTGTTATCGGATATGACCCGGAACAGGACCGGCAGCGGTTCTATATCAGCCCCGGCGGCATCGTGGTCATTGCCAAAGGCACGGAGATGGACGGCACCTCGCTTTCCGTGACCGAGGACGAACTCCCCTGAGTTCCGCGCCTTATCTGTCGCGCTCCTTTTTCTCGCTATTCGCCCTTCTTCCCCCTGCCGTGCATCCGCGTTTACACAGCCATCAGAACGCCGTTCGGCATCATATCATCCGGCGGCGGGGCGCCGAAGACAGACCGGGTTGCCGTATCAACCGGCCAACCCAAAAGTGCAAATATCCCTATAACAGAGATTGTGTAAAAGAGATTGATGATTCTAAGGAGCGGTCCTGCTATAATGCCAATCAGCTATGACCCGGAAACTCCCGCCTGACGGTCTTGATCGGACCGCTGACTCCTGCCTGGACCTGATAGGAGCCACCCCGCTTGTCAGGATCAGCAGGATCGCGCGCGGCCTGAACCCGGAGGTCCGCATCCTTGCCAAGCTCGAACGGGTCAATCCCGGCGGGTCCGTGAAGGACCGCGCGGCCCTGCGCATGATCATTGACGCGGAACAGGCCGGCGACCTGCGCAAGGGAAGAACGATCCTCGATTCGTCGTCAGGGAATACCGGCATTGCCTATGCCATGATCGGAGCGGTACGGGGATATGCCGTCACGATAGTCATCCCCGAGAACGCGAGCTCCGAACGCAAAAAGATCATCGCGGGATTCGGCGCAGAGCTTGTCCTCTCCAGCCCCTATGAGGGCGCCGATGGGGCCATTGGGAAGGCAAAAGAGCTCAGGGACGGGGATCCGGGACGATACTTCCAGCCTGATCAGTACAACAATCCTTCCAATGCAAAAGCTCACGAGCTGACCACCGGGCCGGAGATCATCAGCCAGACACAGGGTTCGGTCACGCACTTTATCGCCTGCGTGGGCACCGGCGGCACCATCATGGGGACCGGCAGGGCGCTGCGCGCCTTCCGCAGGGACATCAAGGTCCTTTCCGTCCACCCTGACGACGCATTGCACGGAATTGAAGGGACCAAGTTCCTTGAAGACGGAGCCATCGTTCCCGGCATCTTTGACAGGAACTTCCCTGATGAGCGTCACAGCGTGAGCACCGAGGCCGCCTTTGAAATGACAGCGCGCCTGGCACGGGAGGAAGGCCTGTTCGTGGGAACTTCCTCGGGCGCGGCGCTGTCCGCGGCACTGACATTGGCGGACAAGCTGGACCGGGGAACGATCGTGGTGATGTTCCCCGACGGAGGGGACAGATATCTGAGCAGACAACTGTAGCACTATTTATCCGGGCATCGTCAGGAGCATTTTTCCAAGAACGCTGTAAAGGCCGCGAGAACGTCAGAGACTGGAACGTGAATGTCTTGATCAGCATTCCTTCGCGTCCCTTGCACACTCGCGGTTCCAGAATTATATATCTGCCGTTGTGCTGGGAGGGATCATGTTAACCGCTCATACGATAGAAGCAATCTCAAAGCAGGCCGTTGCCGAGTATCCGGCTGAATGCTGCGGCATCGTGACCGGCAACGCCTCGTCCCAGACAGTCCATCCCTGCAGGAACCGGCAGGATGAGCTCCATGCCAGCGATCCGGAACAGCATCCAAGGACGAGCCGCGAAGCCTATGATATCGACCGGAACGAGATGGAGAGCATCTTCCGCGATGCCGCGGCGCATGGCGAGCAGGTCATCTGCTTCTATCACTCCCACATCGACTGCGGCGCCTATTTTTCCCAGATGGACAGGGAGGTCCAGACGGTTTTTGGCGAGCCCGAATTCCCTGAGGCGGTCCATGTGGTCCTATCGGTCCAGAACAGGCAGGTGGCGGAGATCAGGGGATTTTGCTGGGACAAATCAGCGGAGGATTTCACTGTGATCCCTATCCCCTAGCCCCCTCCACCTTGCGTTCGAGAGATTCCTTAGATATACTAGTAATTACATCAACCTGGCGCCGGAAAAACGGGGTACCATCGACCTCCGGCACCCCGTGCATTCCCTGGAAAGCGAGTGAAACACCATGATCTGGACTCCCCTTCGGAGCAACGGGCTCCGGTGCCGTGCATTGATCCTTGCGAGTATCGTCATGCTCCTGCTGCTATCCGGATGTGCGTCCCTGTTCCCTGAACAGCACAGGTCCGGCCGCGGAAGCGGCGACTCCCGGTCCCCGCAGCGCCAGTCGGTGCGGACGGGCGCAGATGCCAGGGACCAGCAGCATTATTACGATATCGGGCTGCAGCATTATTCCAAGGAAAACTACGATAGGGCGAAACGTGCGTTCCAGCATGTGGTTGACATGGGTCCTTCCACGCCCCTGGGGCTGAAAGCGCAGGAGAACCTGAAGAAGATCCAGCAGATCGAGAAAACCCTCCAGGAGATCGAATCAAAATGACCGACCACTCGGGAAATGGAAAAGACGGGACCCTGGTCGCCGCACCGCCTTCCGCCAATGAGATGCAGGGGCCGCCGGAACAACCGAGCGAAGCGAAACCGGTCAGACACCGCCGTCCTTTTTTCATGCGCTTGTCACGATTTCTGTCATCGCTCAGCGTCCGGTCCAAGATCGCGGGCATGCTGCTGCTGGTGCTCTGCACGGCCGTGCTCTCCCTGGGCCTTTACACCTTTACCCGCCAGAATTCGCTTCTCCGGAGCGAGATGAGGAGCCGCGCAGAGACCCTGGTCCAGCAGCTGGCCTCGGCGGGCAAGGAAGGGCTGCTGACCAAACAGGAGCTTCCGGTCGTTTCCACGATCTCGGACATCCAGAACCGCGTCGACGTTGTCTATGCCCTGGTCCTGGATGATGAAGGAAGGGTCTTTGCGCACAGCGATTTTTCGAAAAAGAACGCGGTGCTCACCGGCCCGGTGGACCGGGCGGCCATGAAAGCCGACGGCCTGCTGTTCCAGGAGGTCGACCTGATCGGGGATCCCGTGCTCGACGCGGCAGTTCCCGTGCTGCTCAAGTCCAAGAACCTCCGGATCGGCGTCGCCCGGATCGGGCTGTCGCAGAAAGCGCTGAATGAACAGATCAGCGCACAGCTGCGGACCTATCTCTGGATCGCGCTCGGTTTCATCTGCGGAGGCCTGGTGATCTCGTTCCTCGTAGCACGCATGCTCACCAAACCGCTGGACTCCCTGGAGGAAGGCATCCAGATCGTTGCCAAGGGAGACCTGCGCAAGCTCGTGCAGGTCCGATCGAATGATGAGATCGGCAGACTGACGAACGCCTTCAACCAGATGATCCTGAGCCTCCGGGAAAAGCTCCTGATGGAAAAATACCTTTCCCAGACAACGGTCCTGAGCATCAAGGAGCACCGCGATGTCTCCCAGCTGAAGCTGGGCGGCGAGCGGAAATACGTAACCGCACTGTTCTCCGACGCCCGGGGGTTCACGTCCCTTTCCGAAAAAATGACGCCCGAGGAAGTGGTCAGCCTGATGAACGTCTATCTGAACCTGCAAACCACGGTAATCCATCAGTTCGGCGGCATCGTCGACAAGTTCGTGGGCGATGAGGTCATGGCGATCTTCGAGGGCAAGGGTATGGAGGTCAATGCGGTCCGGGCCGCCGTGGAGATCCAGCATTACTGCGAGGCATTGAACGCTGCGCGTGCCGCTGCAGGCGAGCAGACCGTCAGCGTCGGCATCGGTCTGAACAGCGGCGACGTGGTCATGGGCAACATGGGCTCCGAGGACCATATGGATTACACGGTGATCGGCGACAGCATCAATGTGGCTGCCCGGCTTTGCGGCGTAGCCCAGCCCGGACAGGTCCTGATCAGCAAGTCCACGGCCGATGAAACCGGCGACGAGACGACCCGGAACGAGCTGCCTGCGGTCCGGCTCAAGGGCAAGGACCAGCCGATCAGCATTGCAGAGATCGTTTCCGTAAAGGGCGGTTCCCGCCGCTATATGCGGAAAGAAACGGACATCCCGGTCTCCTACAGTCTGGAGGGTTTCTCCGATGAGCTGAACTCGGCCATGGTCAAGAACATCGGCCCCGCCGGCTGCCTGCTCCAGACTGAAGTTCCCATTGCCATCGGTTCGAAGCTGAACATCACTTTCAACATTTACGCGCTCGGGACGGTCACGGTCCACGCGGCGGTCTATCATGCCAGGAAGATCGAACGGCAATATTATATCGGCCTCTGCTTCGAGAACCTGCAGCAGGAGATCCGGCACAAGATCGTTCAGTGGATCCATCAGGTGAACTCGGGCATCGGCGAGGGGCTCTTTCTTTAGCCCGGAGCCTGAATTGCGGAAAACCTTAACCCAGAGAAAGGCGATTGACATTTAGCGGGATTACAGCTAAGCTAATATTTATCGAGGGGATTTTGGCACGTTCCTGCTGAACACCGACCGCAGAAACTGCATGGTTTTTGCGGTTTTTTTTTCAATCCACCGGATGGAGGGACCATGGGAAAGAAGTTGTATGTAGGAAACCTGGCGTACAGCACCACAGAGGACGATCTGCGCGATACCTTCGCGAAGATCGGCGAGGTCGCGTCGGCAAAGCTGATCATTGATCCGACGAACGGCCGGTCCAAGGGATTCGGGTTCGTGGAAATGGGATCGGACGACGATGCACAGAAGGCGATCTCGCAGTTGAATGGGACCGACCTGCACGGCAGGACCATCACGGTCAACGAGGCCCGGCCTCCGAAGGAACGCGGCGGCGGTGGCTATGGCGGCGGTGGTTACGGCGGTGGCGGCAGAGGCGGTGAACGTCGCGGCGGTGGCGGCGGCAGAGGCGGCGATCGGGGCGGTTGGCGTTAATATTTACATGATTAAAAATGAAAGGGAGACCATGAGGTCTCCCTTTTTTTGTGTCTATTTGAGGTAGAACGGCCCCACGTGGCCGCACGGATCGGGCAACCACGCGGGGTTTTTTTTCTATTCGTAGCCCGTGACCACCGATGTTCTGGGTTTGCTTTTGCCCCACCGTGAATTGGAACCGCCTTCCGAGCGTCGCGATCCGCCGGCAAATCCCCGTTTTGCGTCGTACCTGTTGCTGCGCGAGGCATCTCCGCTGCCGGACCTGCCCCGGGAGTTCCTCGAAAAGAACTCTCTCGGCAAAGCGAGCGACGGTCCCGCGGTCGGTTTGAAGCCATCTACCTCGACAACCGGGATGGAGCGCTTCAACAGCCGCTGTATCCCTGTCATGAGTTCCTGTTCTTCCCCGGAGACCAGGGAGACCGCTTGGCCGCTCAGTCCCGCCCTTCCGGTGCGGCCGATGCGGTGTACATAATCCTCGGCAACATGAGGCAGCTCGAAATTGACCACATGGGGAAGACTCTCGATATCAATGCCCCGGGCCGCGATGTCCGTGGCCACGAGCACCCGGACCCGTCCCTGCTTGAAATCCGCCAGGGCGCGGGTGCGCGCGGTCTGGCTCTTGTTCCCGTGGATCGCCGCGGCGGTGATGCCGCCCCGGTCGAGCTGCTCAGAAAGCTTGTTCGCGCCGTGCTTGGTGCGGGTGAAGACCAGGACCTGCTTCCAGTCTCCCTGTTTGATCAGATGCGCCAGCAGGTCGCGCTTGCGCTCCCGGTCAACGGGGTGCACGGTCTGGGAAACGCTCTCGGCGTCCATGGTGCGCCGCGCAGCCTCGATGCTCACCGGCGCATTCATCATGCGGTCCGCGAGTTCGCGGATCTCATGGGGGAACGTGGCTGAAAAAAGAAGGTTCTGCCGCTTCGCGGGAAGCAGCTGGATGATGCGCTTGATGTCATGGATAAAACCCATGTCGAGCATGCGGTCCGCCTCGTCGAGCACCAGGATCTCGATGCCGCCGAGGTCCACATTCCTCTGGCCCGCGTGATCCAGGAGCCGGCCCGGGGTCGCCACGAGGATGTCCAAACCCCTGCGGAATGCCTGGTTCTGGGGTTCATACCCCACGCCGCCGAAGACCACGGTCGAGCGGAAGGACAGATGCCTGCCGAGCGCCACAACGGTCTCGCCGATCTGGGCCGCAAGCTCGCGAGTCGGCGTCAGCACTAAAACTCGGGGCCTGCGGTCCTGCGGTCCGCGCTGGCGAGGCGACGCGTTCAAAAGCTGGAGAACGGGCAGCACAAATGCCGCTGTCTTGCCTGTACCGGTCTGCGCGGACGCGACCAGGTCCTTGCCCTCGATCGCCGGCGGGATTGCCTTGAGCTGGATCTCCGTGGGCTTTTCATAGCCGCACGAGGCGACCGCGCGCATCAGGGACGGGTGAAGATTCAATTGCTGAAATGACATAACTACCTTTCGTATCCAAGTGCGAAATGCGGAGTGCGGAGTGCGAAGTGAACGGATTCCAGACAGTGCACGCAACATAGCGTGATCATGCCGGGATTGCGCATTCGCAAAAAAAGCACCCGAAACGCGATCGGATCTTTTGATCCGCTTGCCACAGGCGGATCGGTTAATTGTTTTGAACCTTGGTGAGTGAGCGGAATATCGTGTGGCGGGATTGCCGCTGGGTTCCAAATACGTCTCCAACCGGAAACCCTGCTAGATGAAGCGAGAGGAAAAGGTCAGGACGAGCCTAGTTGTCTGTTACGGGAGATACTATACACTGCAGACCAGGGGAATACCACATATATTTTGAGCAGTTCGGGAAAACTTCCATCCTCCCGAGGTCAATCGGACAGGTCGCGTTTTTCCAGGGTCTTCATCAAGCGGTCGAATTCTATGGGTTTGCTCAGGAAAAGATCCGTACCCGTACCCGCGAAGTCGGTCCCGTCATGATGGCCGCTCATGGCTATGATGACCGACGCAGGAAAGCGCTCCCGCAGGAACCGAACGAACGACGGCGCATACTTGCCGTCCATGCCGTAATCAATGATGAACGCGTCAAAGGGGTGGCGCAGGACATACCGGGATGCTGTAGGACAGTCAACGCTGCAGTGCACTTCATACCCGTTCTCGTCCAGGACCATCTGGAGCACCGTCCGGAAGGTCTTGTCGTCCTCCACAACGAGCACCCGCTTCTTGTCTGTCCCGGCTGCCATTCCCTCTTCTTCGGCCATGCATCCCTCCGCGGATACGAATCGTGCAGCGTGCTCGTAATGGCATATGAGCGCTCCAAGACTCATTCTAAGTCCGGAAACGATGATCCGACATCCCCGGAGTGGGGTATTTTTAGGGTATCGAGTATTTGCGCATTGAAAGAATTTTAATTGGCGGGAACTGATAAAGAAGAGCACCTATCCACGGATTTCACAGATCAACAGCGCTTTTAATTACCTACCGTCAATTCGAGAATCGTCTTTTGGAGTACATTCCCTTTTTATATTTAGCGGCTGAATTCGAAGTTACCTGCGCTCATCTGCGGCCAGCGCCGTTTCTCCAATGATCAGAGTAAGCAATGGAGAAAATGAAAAGGCCGCCCGAAACAGGGCGGCCTTGTTCCAGCAATTCCTGAGGAAGTCCTATGCCCGTCCCGCCGATCCCAGCACTTCCTTGTTCTTGTGGATGATCATCTTGATCAGTTCGTCCCGCGCCGGGCCGAGGTACTTCCGGGGATCGAACTCGGCAGGCTTTTCCGCAAGGGTCTTCCGGATCATTGCGGTCATGGCCAGCCTGCCGTCGCTGTCGATGTTCACTTTACAGACCGCGCTCGTGGCGGCCCGGCGGAGCTGCTCGGCCGGGATGCCCACGGCGTCCTTGAGCTTGCCGCCGTTGGAGTTGATGATGTTCACGTACTCAGGCACCACCGACGACGCTCCATGCAGCACGATCGGGAAGCCCGGGATGCGCCGCTCGATCTCCTCGAGAATGTCGAATCGGAGCGGCGGCGGAACGAGCACGCCGCGCTCGTCACGGGTGCACTGCTCGGGCTTGAACTTCATGGCACCATGGGACGTGCCGATCGAGATCGCCAGGGAATCAACGCCGGTCTTTGCAACGAAATCCTCGACCTCCTCGGGCTTGGTATAGGTCGATTTCTCCGCAACCACCGCGTCCTCGATGCCGGCCAGAACGCCGAGCTCGCCTTCGACGGTCACGTTGAACTTGCGGGCGTACTGCACCACCTTCCTGGTGAGCTTCACGTTATCCTCGTAGGAATGGTGGGAACCGTCGATCATGACCGACGAGAATCCGGAATCGATGCAGGACTTGCAGAGCTCGAAGGTGTCGCCGTGGTCCAGGTGCAGGGCGAACTTGACCGGAGATTTGGCGTCCTTGATCATGGCGACCGCGCCCATGGCCAGGAACCGGAGGAGCGTCTGGTTCGCGTACTTCCGCGCCCCGCTCGACACCTGCAGGATGAACGGCGACCTGGACTCCACGCATCCCATAACGATTGCCTGCAGCTGCTCCATGTTGTTGAAGTTGTATGCCGGGATGGCGTACCTGCCCTCCATGGCCTTCTTGAACATGCTGCGGGTGTTCACCAGACCGATGTCCTTCCAAGAGACCTTCTTCATGTCCTTCCTCCTCGGAAATTGATCATGCGTCGGATTTGTCCGGACCGGGGCGCCCCCGGCGAACGCGCTAAGAATACAATACTGGACCGAAAATGGCAAGGCAAAATCAGGCGTGCGCGGGCCATCGTGCGGACAGACAATGGTTGCGAACTGCCTTAACCGACGGTCCTGCTGATCTCCGTGAGGCTCTTCCGCGGTTTAGAAGATGCCTTTTCATCAGGAACACCGAGAGGCAGAAGCGCTGCAATGAACTTCTCCCTGCCGTAACCAAGTATCTTCTCGAAAGCCTCCTGGGCGACCAGCGGCCCGGTCATCCAGCAGGAGCCGTAACCCAAAGCATGGGCTGCCAGGAGCATGTGCTCGATTGCTGCGGCAACGCTCTGGAGACCCGGGTTCGGCCTGAGGCGTGCAATGTCCTCGGCGCTGTAGCCCATGCGTGCCAGAAGTTGGTTCGCTGAAGCGTCATAAGCTTCCATGAATGCCGCGATCACAACAGGAGCTTTTTCGAAAAAAGTGTAATAGTTGCTCTTGTACGCTGCAAGCCGCTGAGCCTGCTTCTCATTTTCGGCAAAAGGCAGCATCCGGTCCACCTGCTGCCGCACAGCCTCGGCCATGTTCGCGAGCAGCGCCTTGTCCCTGAGGACCAGAAAGCTCCAGGGCTGGGTATTGTTCGCGCTCGGCGCGAGCCTGCCGGCGTCGAGGATCCGGCGGATGTCCTCTTCAGGCACGGGCTGGTCCTTGAAACGGCGGATACTCGTTCGTTGTGCGATTGCGTCGAACAGGTCCATGATTGCGGTCACCTCAAAGAGAAGGCCTGGTTGAACACGAGGCTTTAAATGAAACGCATGGTCTCACGTGACCATTGAGTATCAGGCTGGAGACAGATCGAACAACGCCTTTCCCGGCGCGAATCTCTCGACAGCAGGAAGTGTATAAAGCAACATTGCCAGATACACCGCCATCGTGGCCATAAAAAGCACCAGCACCAGCTTACCCGAAGCCCGCTTCCTAAGAAAAACGGCCATGCTGTCCATGTGCAGTATCCATTTCCCGAGGTTCGGCGTGATCAAATGACCCACATGCGGGCACGCGCCGTCTTCTGGCGCGTCACTGCCGAACCGCTCGCGATTCCTTCACGATGCGCCCTGCCGGGTGACGATCATATCGAAAAGTTGTTCGAAAGCGTCAAACCACTTGTGCTGCGAGATCTCGTGGACGGAAGCGCCGGTGATGAAAACACCCTTGTTCTCGTAACAATACATCACCTCGATCCCGAACGTGATCTCCCGGGAATTGGCCTTATTGAGCCGCAGGCAGCATTCCGTTCGGTCGCCGACGGCAAACTGCCGGCAGCTTTCGAACAGGATGCCGTTCCTGCTGAAATTTCCTATGACCGCTGCTACCTGTTCCTTATCGTGCCGTACCGTGAAGGTAAGGTACTTCCGGCAGGGGTCGGGAATGTCGTGCCGCGGCTCTTTTCGATTGTCGATCTTCATGAGGCCGTCGCATCAGGAACGCCATTATGCCTGATGCCTCCCTTTCATTCAATGAACCCGATTGCGTGGCAAGGATCGTGACAGCACTTCGGGGTTACTGTTTCTACCAGCGCCTTTCATCATCTCCATATATGCTCATCATGATATTTGCATCAAGAACCATGTTCTGTACGGCCGGCCAACCTGTTTTTCAGGGGATGAAATACGGTAGCATAATTCGGCGACAAGAACAATGAAATTAGGAGGGAACGCAAAGCGCCCCATGGAGTTCCGCAAGAATCGAACGGTCGATCAATGTCGCCGACACAATCTGTTCCCATCGTAATCCTAGCGAGCTACCATTCTCTTCATGCAATGTGTCCTGCTCCTTCAGATCACAAGATAACGCCGGGTGGAGAAGCGCAGGTTTTCTGCGCCACGATGCACAATTAACCGGAAGTGGTTCCCGCCATCCGACGCTACCCTGCACTGAATACTTTTCGAAACGCTCATGCGCCACAAGAAAGGCCTCCCGATTCCAGGAGGCCCGCGCATCCACAACGGATATGTTCACTCAGCCTTCGTCATGCCATGTGTTTGTACGC
>JAOUEV010000035.1 GCA_029858565.1 Nitrospirota bacterium
CTGTGAGTGGATCAGTGACGAGAGACGAGCGAAAAGTGACGAGTGGCCATTCTCGCTCCTGAACTACATTTATTTCTCGTCTCTTGTCTCTCGTCGCTTGTCTCTGCTCTTAAAACTTCTCGAACTCATGGTCCTTGGCGTCGGTCTTGCCGCCGCCGGGTTTGGTCATGTCCAGATGCACCCGCGGGCTTCGCGGTCCTGGCAGCCACTTGGGCGATCTGGGACGGTTGAAATCATATCCGCAACCATGCCCGAGCGCTCCTCTTGACCCCTTTGGGCATTCTGCACATCAACAAGGTTGTCTGCCCGTTTCTATTCCTCGTCCCTGCAACTTCCTCAAGTGAACCATCTGCCTGAACTGCGAGAACCGCAAGGAAAAAGTCTTGATAACGACACTGAACCCGAAATCAAGCTGTGGTCCGATACCAACTTCTCCGGGCTTCATAAAAGCCTTCTTACCTGACGCCTGCTTGGTTTCCGTTGGTGTTCAGATACTCCTTTACTTGGAAGACGTGGCCTGAACCTCTTCCCGCTCCACACCCTGCACGAGCTTCAGCACGTCAAGTATCAGCGCAACGCTGCCGTCTCCGAGGATCGTGGCGCCCGAGATCCCCTCGACTTTCTTATACATCTTGCCTAGGTTCTTGATGACCGTCTGATGGCCACCTACGATGTGGTCGACCACGAAACCCACGCGCATGTGCTCCACCTTGGCTATGACTACCTGTTCGATCTTCGGAGCGTCGCCGGGTATGGCGAATCGCTTTCGCAGCTTGATGTACGGCACCAGCTCACCCCGGACATTCAAAAGCGTCCGGCCGCTGGCCGACACCGCATCGCCGGCCTTCAGTTCGACGCATTCATCAACCAGCGAAAGCGGAAGCACATAATAGTCGCTGCCAATACGCGTAAGGAATCCATCGATGATCGCCAGGGTCAGCGGCAGCGAAAGCGTAATGGTCGTCCCCTGTCCAGGCACGCTCACAATGTCTATCGTGCCCCGCAAAGCGTCGATCGCCTGCTTCACCACATCCATACCCACGCCGCGGCCCGACACGTCGGTGACCTGCTTGGCAGTGGAGAAACCCGGCAGCAGCACCAGCGAGAACAGGTCCTTTTGCGGCAGTGCCGCGTCAGCGGCGATCAGTCCCTTCTCGATCGCCTTCCTTCTGATTGCTTCGGCATTCATGCCACCGCCATCATCTTCGATGCGGATCAGCACATGTGCGCCGGAATGCTCCGCGGTCAGCCGGATAGTGCCTTGGCGCGGCTTTCCTGCAGCCGCCCGGGTATCGGGCATCTCGATCCCGTGATCAATGCAGTTCCTGATGAGATGCACGAGCGGATCATGCAGTTTTTCGATCACGGTCTTGTCCAATTCGGTTTCCGTGCCTTCCAGGAACAGATCCACGGACTTGCCGAGACTCTGTGAAAGATCGCGCACCACCCGCCGGTATTTGTTAAAGATCGTTCCGATCGGCATCATGCGGATGCTCATGCTGTTGTCCCGGAGCTCCGCGGTCAGCCGTTCGACCTCCTCGGCGATAGACAGCAGCAGTGCGCTGGTCCCTTCGGCCGCGATCTGGGACAACCGCGCCTGAACAGTGACGAGCTCGCCGACCAGGTCCACCAATTTGTCAAGCTTGTCGGAACGGACGCGGATGCTGGTCATTTCTTCCGTTTTCTGCCGCTCCCGCTGCAGCTCGCGCACATGCTGTTGTTCGGTCAGGGCCGCCTCAACCTTGTCGATGTTCACCAGGCCCCGCTCCACAAGGATCTCGCCGAGACGGCGCTGGTCCTGCATGACATCGTGAATATCGTCGTGATTCAGGTCGCCGCGTTCGACCAGCAGCTCGCCAAGCTTTTTGTACTCCATTTCTCCCGGCACTTGACCAGCTTCATCAAGCGGCTCGATAGTCAGCTCGCTTACGTCCTGAACAAAGATGAACACATCCTTGATCGCATCGATGCCGCGGTCCGTGGTCAGAATAACATCCCAGTAGAGATGGCACTCTTCGGCGTTCAGCTTTTCGAGGTCCGGGATCTCCGAGAGCTGCGCCACAACCCGGCAGGGGCCGAGCGTTTTCAGCTCATCGATCAGGTTCTGGGGATCTGTGCCGGTCTGGAAGATCGTCGGTGAAGGCCGGAACCGGATGCGGTAGGTGACCTGTCGGACAGAAGACTTTTCCGAAACATCTGCCGGCAGCGGCGGAGCAGCGGCGGCTTTCTTCGCTGTTTTTGCTAGGCCTTCCGGAAGAAACCGCTGGACCTGCGAAACGATCTGATCGGTGATCTCTTGTTCCGCCGGAATGTTCCGGTAGTATCCATCGAACAATGCGGCGATCTGGTCCCTGGCCGCGAGCGTCAGATTGATGATCTCCTTGGTGACAGCGGTCTTATCGTTCCTGATCGCGTCGTAAAGCGCTTCGACCTGATGGGCAAAATGCGAGACGTCATCGAATCCGCAGGCGCCGCCGGAACCCTTGATGGTATGGAGGGCGCGGAACACACGGCTGATAACGTCCTTATCGCGCGGCGATTCTTCGAGCGCCAGCAAGGCGTTCTCGAGCTCCGCCAGCAGATCATAGGCTTCGCTTTTGAACATCTCCCGCAGCACGTTCAGGTCAAAACTCTCATTCTGGTCTTGGTTCTGGTCGCTCATAGGCCTGCTCCCTTGATCCCCGATCTTATCGTGTCTCCGCTTGCACGAGCCATAGACAGGTATACTTTCCGCTCTCCCTGCACCCGATGTGGCGCTGAAAGCCCGACTTCTTCAGTAATTCGAGAAACCGGTCCGGATCACCGCTGACCGTGAACTGCTTGCCGCTGTCCGCCGCGGTCCGATGTGCCGAGCAAAGCAGCTGGAGAAACGCGATGTCCATGCGGCTGACGCTCTCGAGTCGTACCTGCAGAGCCGGTGCGACCCGCAGAGCGTTAAGCAGCGTTATTTTGATGCTGTTCACTGCGGAGACGGTCAGCTCCCCGCTCATTATGATCGTTTTCCCGTCGTTTGTGGTTTCTTCCCGGATATCGGCCATTGTCTCCCCCTACTTTACAAACTTCCGCACGACCTCAAGCAGCTTCTCCGGTGAGAAAGGCTTCACGATCCATCCGCTTGCGCCGGCAGCCCGTCCCTCCTGCTTTTTGGCCTCTTGTGCCTCGGTCGTCAGCATAACGATCGGCATGAACTTGTACGACGCCTTGTTCCGCAATTCGCGGATAAGGGAGATTCCATCCATTTCCGGCATGTTCAGGTCGGTGATCACCATGTCGACCTTCGCCCCTTCCAGCTTGACAAGGGCATCCTTGCCGTTCTCCGCAGTGACAACCTCGAAACCGGCGTCCTTCAAGGTGAACGAGATCAGCTGACGCATGGAAGCAGAATCATCAACAATCAGAAAGGTTTTTGCCATTCCCCCTCCCCTCATCCGTTGTTCGCTGCATCGTTTCGTTCCGCCTCTCCCGGCCGCTGAGGGCCGAACCCTGGTTCCCTGCTGCGCTGCTTGATGGTATCTATCTCGCGCAGCAGGTCCTCGATCTGTCCAATGACCTGTTCGATATGCTGCCGCGTGATGTCCTGGAACTGAAGGGACTCGATGATCGCGTTGATATCGCCCGCCAGCATGTTCGTTTCGAGGGTAACGGCATCCAGCAAGGTCGTCACGTGGGCGTTCGCTCCCGCCGCGGTTCTTGCGTTGCGCTCCTGCTTATCGATGATCTCTCGGGTGGTCTGCAGCTGCCGCCTGGCACGGCCCGCAATGTTCATGAAACGTTCATTGATCGCCAGCGAAGCCTGCTCGGTCTGCTGTATGACCTGTTTCAGCTGATCGATCATCTGCTGCAGGCTTCTGTCCTTTTCACGAATAGGAATAGCGGCCATTTGCGTCGGACTGTTATGGCCGCTCTCGACGACAGGCCAGGCTCTGAGCCATTTCCTCACAAGAACGCCAACGGTGATCCAGCAAGGGATGAACAGCAGCATGCGCAGGAGGAGCGATTCTCCGATCAACGGTACCGCCGCGATCGTTGAAAGCAGTGCAATCTTCATCCATATGGAGTGCGGTGCATCATTCAATCGCTGCATAATACGGAAATACCGTTGGTAATATGGCCAGTCATCCTTACGCGGAGAGCTGGGCCGGAACAGCCGGAGCGGATTTGAAAAAAGTGTGCACCGATGCAACATCAGAATATCGCTGCCACCTATGTATTATAGCAAAATATGCTCTGAATGTATTATTTTTCTGCGATTCCATGTTTATAAATCTCTTGAAATGTAACAGGAATATCGGGCGGCTTGCAGAACGGGCTGGCTGTAATTCTGGGTAACTTGGCGGTGTGAAATATGAGTCGGTTTTTCGTGCAGTCTGCGCTGCACTGCGGCCGGACCGGAGAGGTCAATGCGTTCGCTTCGCAGAGTTCCTACCTCTCTAGCGAAGGCCTGGCAGGCAAGCGGTCAAAAGCGCGCGGTCATTCAAGAATATTAATCGGAAGGGTCATGCGTTTCCGGTCTGGTGGATCAAAACAAAGGGCTGTGCCCTCTGGCGCGGCTCTTCAAGAAGAATGGAAGCCGCCTTGGAAAGCTCCGAGGGCGTGGCGCCGCCCGAGGGCAAGATAATAAGCGATGCGCCATGCTTCTCAGCGGACCGAAGGATCTCAATATCGGGATATCCGGAGCGGATCTCCTCGGAAGTCGCGATCCTTTTTTCCGTCAACCCTTTTTTGAGAAACTCGACTGACGCTGCGGTCTCACTTTTCACTTTTTTCAGTTCATCCTTCTCTTCCTTGCTGTAAAGATGCTCAGGAACGATCCCGACAAGAATTACCTGCGAATTTGTTGCTAATGCCTCCGACGCGATCATATCGATATTTTCCAGGGCAGCGTTTGTGTTATCGACCGGCACGACCATGACACCCGGGATCATCATCACCGGACAGGCCAGATTGCCAAAGAGCTTCTTATACCGGGGGGGCGCAAGGGCAAGGTCAATGTTCTCGTCCCTGACAATTTGGTCGATCCTGGTCGCGGCATTTCCCTCTTCTGTGATGATCCGTGTAGCTGCGGCGCCGCCAAGCGCATCGACCATCTGCTTTGCCTCGTTTAACTGCAGGGCAGCCTCCCTGCGAGCAAGCTCTTCTGCCCTGGGCCCCCCTTCATAGTCTACAAAAAGACCGGGATCGAACACCTGGACTACAAATAGTTCTCCACCCTGGCCATTGACTTTTTTGAGCCCATAGGTAAGCGCCTTCTTGGCATGCACTGTTCCGTCGTAAGCAACAAGGATCTTCATGATAGGCACCTCCTAATAAAACAGGTAACATTATCAATAAGTTTAGAATGCCACGTAATGATGCGCTTATAACTTATTGAATATTAATAATTTAATTGTTTACTGCCAATTCTTGCTAAATTTACCGCATGTTTAAAGTGCATCAACGTGATTGTGGCACAAATTATTCTTGTAAATCAACTAGTTATAACTGGCACAGCCATTGCTATTCATATGTCGATACCAATACTTAAATTGCGAGGTACTGACACATGGACTCTGAACTGGCAATGGTTCTCAGAAATATGATCCTCTGTGGTGCCATCGTTTCTTCTGTTTCCTTTGTCCAGGAGTTGTCTGAGCTTGCTGTTCTACCTCTTCGAAAATTACTGCATCTTTTTCAAACCTGCTCGCAGGCACTTAAGGACCGGATGCGTAAAAGAAGAACTTCGGACTTCTGGGAAATCGATATGACCAAGTTTGAACCCTGAAAACATCCGCTCACGACAGCCGGGAAACTTCCACCAGAATATACAGCAGCAGCGACATCGGTCCGTAGGTAACAACCATACTTGCGGCCTGCCTCACGAACGACCGCACCAGCTCGCCCCTTCCCATGAGCTCGGCAACATAGAGCGTTCCCGAGAATATCATTTGAAGCACCATAAAATAGGTTGTCTGCTGAAAAAGATGTTCCAGTTCCATGTCCTTCACTCCTTCTTACCTGGATAATTGAACCTCAAGAAATTCTGCAGCAGGCGATCAGGCGACCGCAAGCTCATCGTGGCCGCGCTGATCGCCCGGAAGATCAGCTACTTTGTCACGGTAACCGCTGCCAGATCCAGGGTACCGGCCTCTTTGGCGAACTCGGAATCACCCAGCGCCTTGCGGTACTTGTTCACGATCGAGCGGAAGGCCGGCGGGCAGAGCAGAACATCCACCTTCTCGGCGCGCGCGAAATCGATGACCGCTTCGTTCGGATTCCCGTCTGTGCTGAACAGGCTTGCCGTGGCGCCGTTGCCTTTTTCAGCGATGATCGTCTTTGCTTCCGCGACAAAGCGCGCTGCTTCCGCACGGGCCGCGCTGATCGCGTTGGGTGTTACGTCGTAATCAATGAACTGCGGCGCATTGAACACATGGAGAGCGACCACTTCTCCGCCCTTCTCAACAGCCTTCTTCATGCCATACACCAGAGCTTCCTTTGCCTGCACAGTACCGTCATAAGCAACCATGATCTTCATTGTGATGCCTCCTTGAGCAAGATTTAAAGTAGTTGTACATTCTTGTCAGGATACATTGCAGCTACTGTGCCAAAAATAAAACGTCATTAAATCAATGTATTGAGTGTTCAGGTGCAGTTCTTCTACTGCGACATTCCCTGCAAGAAAATACTGCGGTGGAGGCTAAAGCAACACTGATATAGGTCGCAAAGAGGCATACGTGCCAGGAGGGACGGTACTGTGGGTACTGCGTTCTGAGATTCTTGAGGAGTTGTGTGCTGGACCTACTTCGCGGTACTCGACAAGGTCTTCGCTCCGGTCAGCTCCTGCATAAGGGTCTTGACCGTGACGATCTCCTGGATCCGCGACGCATTGGTCCCCACTGTGTAGAGAGGCTCTTCCACGTCGGAATTGTAGCCTGCGGAGCTGAGCAGGCCGTTGCAGATGCAGAAGTGATGTTCATTGCTTTCTTTGGCCGGACACCGGGTGAACTTGCCTTCGGCATCCTTGAGCAGGACATATCCCTTGTCGCACTTCGGTTTGCGCTTGTGCTGCATGGCAGAAACGTACATCGGCGACTGCCTGATAACGCGGAAGGGAAGACCACAGGGAGATCCGGGGTCGTGAGCTAGTACGATATCCTCGGACGTGGCCCGGACAACGGCATCCTTGTATGCCTCAGTAGCGGAACTTTCCTCCGTGGCCAGGAATCGCGTTCCCATCTGAACGCCATCGGCGCCCATGGCGAGAAAACGGAGGATATCTTCATGCGTATAGATCCCTCCGGCGACGATGATAGGAAAGTCGCCGAATTTCTTTGCCGCGTCCTTGACCTCGGGCAGAAGGTTCTCAAGCCGGTTCTCCGCAAGATCGGCCTGATCCATCCTGAAGCCGAGATGGCCGCCGGCAAGAGGGCCTTCGAGCACCACCGCATCGGGCCGAGCGCCCAAACGCTCCCACTTCTTACAGATGAGCTCAAGGGCCCGACCGGAAGATACGATCGGGATAAGGGCCGTGTCCTTTGCGGGCTGGATCGCAGGAAGCCCCAGAGGCAGCCCAGCGCCGGATATGATAGCATCTGCGCCTGCATCAAGCGCGCCCCTCACCGAATCCTCATAATCACGGGCAAGGGCGCACATAATATTGATGCCCGCATATCCTCCCGAAGCCTTGGCCTGAGCGACCTCCGTATAGGCAGCCTCATAGGCATTCACTTTTTTCCCGGTCCGCTTTATGACCAGCCGGTCAAGACAAGCGCTTGAAACGATGCCCATGCCGCCCTCGCGAGCCACGGCCTGAGCGAGAGGATAGAGGGAAACCCCGACACCCATGCCGCCTTGAATGATGGGATAGCGAAGTTTTTTCCCTTTGATCGTGAGAGGAGGAAGCGTTCCCTCCTGATTGGTTTTCAACATCCTGATCTCCTGCAACGTCTGCTGGATTGCTGCGGTACCGCAGATCTCAGTAGGACCTCGTTCCGCAGTGTCGCGCTTGAAATGACAACCTGCCATCCTTAAAGCAGGTGGCATATGACGCCGATTCGGGCAACCCTGCCCTCCAACACCAGAGGCAAACTCATCAATTGCTGAAAGAACGAATTACAGAGGGACAAGTCGCAGATGAGCGAATAGTGACGGTTCGGCAGTTGCTGGCAGGGGATCGCCCGTGCCATGAGCGCATATTAATTATAGAATGAACATTATACTGATTCTTTAGGAAATAGCAAGCCTTTCTGACTCTCAATTTCCGACTGTCAAGAAGCGTTTGTCAAATGGTGGTTCTGGTGAAATACCGCTACGAAGACGAAGCGGCGTCTAATTACTTGTTATATAACAATTAAGCAATATCCCCCGGTGCTGGCTATGGCAGGAAAACGTGAAAAGTCATGGTTACAACTTTCCCGGCGGTTAACCCTAAATCAGTGCTGGACGAGCTTATCAGGGCCGGACTCCGGGAGGAGCGCAGTAATTCAGGATGATTGGCGCACGCGGCCGGAACCGTTGCCTGTTGGGAAGGTGCTTTGCGCGGGGGGCCGTCCGGTTCTGCGGCAACGCAGGTCCTCAACCGGATTCGATCCCGGCGGGCCGATCCTACCGGGCGATCGCTGTGAGATCGATATCGAGCAACCGGATCTTTTGCTGGAGGTTCTGGCGGTGGATGTGCAGAATGCGTGCCGCTTCGGAAATGTTCCCGCCCGACTCTATCAGCGCCGCAGTGATGATGTTGCGCTCGAACTGGCTTTTGGCGTCTTTGAGCGGCATCAGCGGGATAGATCGCGCTTCCTCGCCGGTTTTCTTTTCCTCGAGAATATACTTGGGCAGGTCCTCCTTTTTCACTTCAGGACCGGACGTGAACGCGATGGCGTATTCGAGGGAGTTCTCAAGCTCGCGTATGTTCCCGGGATAGTGGTAACTGAGGAGCGCTTCGACAGCATCCCGTGCGATGCCGGAAATGTTCTTCTCAGGCACCTTGATCCGATGTTTTTCCAGGAAGTGGGTCACCAGCAGAGGGATGTCATCAGACCGCCGCCTCAGCGGCGGCAGCTCAATGGGGATCACGTTCAAACGATAATAGAGGTCTTCGCGGAATAGTTTGTCCAGTATGGATTTTTTCAGGTCCCGGTTCGTCGCCGCGATCACGCGCACATTGACCTTTCGCGTCTGCGTGTCCCCGATCCGCAGGAACTCGCCTTCCTGCAGGACCCGGAGCAGCTTTACCTGAAGCTGCGGCGCGAGTTCGCCGATCTCGTCAAGGAACAGGGTCCCCTTGTCCGCCTCCTCCACGAGGCCCTTCTTGTCGGCGATGGCCCCGGTGAATGATCCTTTGACATGTCCGAAGAGCTCGGACTCGATCAGGCCTTCAGGGATCGCTCCGCAGTTCACGGTCACGAAGGAACGACGGGCGCGGACGCTGTTCGAATGGATCGCGCGGGCGGCAAGCTCCTTGCCGGTGCCGCTCTCGCCGGTGATGAGCACGCTGGAATCGCTCGATGCGGCGTGTCGCATGATGCGGAAGATCTCGCGGATCTCCAGGCTGCTCCCGATGATGCTTTGGAAGGAGTATCGGGTTTCGATCTGCGTGCGGAGCGCGCTGTTCTCGCGCTCCAGCCGTTTGCGTTCCAGCGCGCGCCGGAGAGGAATGCGGACCTCATCGGGCGTGAAGGGCTTCGGAATGTAATCGTAGACGCCCTTCTTGATAGCGTCCACAGCGGACGGGATGGTCCCGAAGGCCGTAATAATGATAAAGATGCTGTCCGACTCGATCTCCCGCACACGGTCGTAGAACTGGATTCCGTCCATCACCGGCATCTTCAGGTCGGAGATGATCAGATCATACCCGTTGTTCCTGACAAGTTCGACCGCGTCCGGACTGCTGGTCGTCGAGATCACCTCCAGCCCCTCGATCTCCAGGATGGCCTTCACGGCTTCACAGACGCTCTCCTCATCGTCCACAACGAGCGCACGTATCTTATCCATAGATCGGCAGCCTCACGGTAAATATCGTTCCCTTTCCCTCGGTACTTTCCACCTCGATCTCACCGCCGTGCTTTTTTATGATACCATAACTCACCGCAAGGCCCAAACCCGTACCCTTTGATGCCGACTTGGTCGTGAAAAAGGGATCGAAGATCTTGTGCAGATTGTCCGCCGGGATCCCTTTCCCGGTGTCGCGAAAAAGAATCTCCACATGCTTCCCCGCGGGGCGGGTCTTCACCTCGATGACTCCGGGCGGAGTGATCGCATGAATGGCGTTCAGGAGGATGTTCAGGACGACCTGGCCGAGCTGTGCGGGATCTGCGTAGACCTCGGGCAGGTCCGGAGCAAGGTTCATTAACAGATCGATACCCTTGAAAGCCTCCTGGGCAACGAGCGATTCCGCGATCTCGGTCACCGGCTGGTTGATATTGATCTTCACCGGCTTGATCACGCTCTCACGGCCGAAGTTCAGCAGCTGACGGACGATGGTCCGGGCCCGGTCGGTCTCCTTTACCATGAGCTTGAGCCGTCCATGGCGCGGATCTTCGGGCGGGCACTGCTCGAGCATGAGGTTCGAGAAAGTGAGGACCGAGGTCAGCGGATTGTTGATCTCGTGGGCAATACCCGCGGCCAGTTTTCCGATCAGCGCGAGCTTTTCCGCGTCCACGAGCTGGGCCTGTTTTTCCCGCAATTGTTTGATGATCTCGTCCAGAGCGGTCATGGCCTGGTCCAGTTTGTCCTCCATCTGATTGAAGGACTCGGCAAGGGAGGCGATCTCATCCTCCCCTTTGACCTCGATGCTTTCCGAGAAATCTCCGCGGCTGATCTTCTTGGTGATCCGCTCCAGATCCTGGATCGGCGTTACGATGCTGTGGGCCAATTTAACGTTGATGATCGTTCCCAGGACCACGATCAGGCCCAGAGTGATGACCAGGAGCATTGAGGAAAACTGCAGGATGCGGGCAATGTCGCCACGCTCGGCGCGGGCATTTTCTTCGACATAGACCTGGACCTCCCGGGCCACCATGCGAAGCTGTTCCATAGCGGCAGGCTCCACGTTCTGTTTCGGCACCGCCTCTCCTCCCGACAAGGACCGTCCGTGTTGCAGCGCCCCGAACCGGGTGCGGACCTCGCCGAGCTTTCCGATTCGAAGTTCATAGTCCTCGATCAGCCGCATCATCTGTGCCGCGTGATCATCACCGATGTTCCGCCCCACCTCGCGGCTGATCTTGCTTATGGCGTCCTTCATCACCGTGAGATACTTCCTTATCTCTTCAAGACTGCCGGGATCGCCGTAGAGCAGATAGTTCTTTTCATAGCGCCGGACCTCGAGCAGGGTGTTGGTGATATCGTCGGCGGCTTCGAGGTGCAACAGATGGGTGCTGATGGTGTTCAGGTCCTTGTAGGCAAGGGCCCCGAACGCAATGGCAAAGAAGAGATAGAGCCCGAAGCCGAGGAATAGCTTGTCGCGGATCTTCATTGGAGGCTATTATAGCGTTTCTTCCCTTAAATAGAAAGAGGGGTCCGACAGATGTCGAACCCCTCCTGGATGCCGCCCGTTCAGATCCAGCAAGGCTCCTTCACGACGTGTACACAGCATGGACTATGGCGCACGACACGGCTGGCCGTTCCGCCCAGCAGGAACCGCGGAGAAGCGGCCGTCCCCTTGCTGCCGATGATAATGAGGTCGATCTTCTCCCGTTCTGCGTAGTTCACGATCTCATAAGCTGTCGACTCCGCGGTCGTCAGCACCGAACTCACATCCCTTGCACCGGCGGACCGCAGCGAGTCCGAACCCTTGCGGAGAATATCCTCTCCGCGTTTCTTCATGCTTTCCAGCAGCCGGTCACGGTCCGACGCGGACAGCTCAAGATCAATGTCCGCGACCGACGGGGTGACATGGATGATATAGGTCTTGGCATTCGCGGTCTTTGCGAAGTGCGCCGCGATCTTGAGGCTTTCCAGCGAGTGTCGGGACCCGTCAATGGGCACCAGAATCTTCACGCTAGACCTCCTTCTTGACCTTTGCCTTCTTCATGGTGAGACCGATGCCTTCAAAGAGATAGAAGATCGCGAAGCCCCACCACATGGTGTAGGCCACATAGAAGAGGAGGAGGCCGATCATCATTCCCGCCTTTTCCGACACCTGCTGGCCTTCGATCTGGTAGAAGTTGTACGCAGGTTCGACAGCTTTTTTCATCACATCGGAGACGATCTTCGCCTCGGCGATCTTGCCCTGTTTCTTAAGCTCCTTGTCCATCCCCTTCAGGATGTTCCACCACGATGTCATGACCTCTTTCTCGTCAGTGGCATAGCGGCCGGACACCTTGGCTCCTTCGTTCTTGAACATGTCGTCGGAATCGGCCAGCACCTGGGAGAGTACCGTTCCCAGGCTCCCGTTGATCTTGATCTCCGGGCTCGCTGTCTCGGCCTTGGCGCCTGCCGTGGCCAGGAGCTTGAGAGCCAGCGGATTCATCTGATCCGGCTTGTCCAGCGTGATCACGACCGCTACATCAGTGGTCTTGAACTTCTCGTTGTTCTTTGCCACCGCAGGAATGAAGTAGGAAGAGCCTTTTGACAGCCTGTTGAACATGTCATCGGCGAACACCAGACCGTTCTTGCCTTCGCCGAAGACCGGCGAGAAGATGAGGGCCAGCACGCCGAAGAACGTAACAGCGAGAAACGCACCGATACCCAATGCTTTTGTATTTTTCGCGGCCATGATTTATGCCTCCTCCCTGAGAGCTTTCACGTTCGAAAAGAATTTGCTGAAGATCCAGAGCCCGAAGATCGCCACCACGATCCAGAACACCACGTTCCCGACCATTTCGATGCCGTTGATCGTTGACTTGGACAGGGAAATGTATTCAAGCTCGACCATCTTCTTGGGCAGCGTGGCAGCCCGGTTGATAAAACCGGCGATGATCGAGACCGCATAGAATCCGCGGATGTGAATGCCCTTTACCACCTTGGTCGTGAGCGCGCCGACCTGGATACCGATGAGCGAGCCGATCAGCATGCCCATGGCAAGGGTGTAGAACACATAGCCGTAGATCGCGTACTGGGCGATGGATGCGAGGCCGGCGGTGAAGATGATCTGCAGGATGTCCGTACCGACCGTGGTGGCAGTGGACACGCCGAAGGTGTACACGAACATGGGGAAGGTGATAAAGCCGCCGCCCACACCCATGATCGCCGCCAGGATGCCGACGATAACACCGCCCATTGCGACGAACACGCCGGAAATCTTCTTGCCGCCTTCGACATAATCTTCGTCGAACTTGATCATCGGAGGAATGTTCATCTTCTGGAGCTTCAGAGCAAAGTCCGTGGTGCCTGCAGGTCCGCCGTGGGCATCGCCGCCGGCCGAGCCATGGCGTGACTTCCAGAAATCCATCAAGGCATAGACGCCCAGGAAGCCGAGCAGTATCGCATAGACCAGGCTGATGAAGGCTTCGGACAGGATCGGGTCCTTGTCATAGAGCAGCCGGTTGATGGCCCCGCCGATGAAGGTGCCGCCGGCCGAGCCGACGAGGAAGGCCATCGCAAGCTTGGTGGACACATTGCCAAGCTTCTTGTGTACCGTGGTGCCCATGATAGCTTTGGCAAAGATATGGAACACGTCGGTGCCCACTGCCAGGATTCCCTTGACGCCCGCGGCCATCAGCGCCGGAGTGATGATGAATCCGCCGCCCGCGCCGATGCAGCCGGTGATCAGGCCGGCAGCCAGCCCGATAGCGATCGATACCATGAAAATATTGGTGGAATAGAACGCCGGAGCGTAAGCCGTTTTTCCGCCGAGCATGTTGCCCGCATCTGCGAACGATACCAGCAGGATGGGCAGCAGCATGAAAAACAATACCCAAAGCCGCTTCTTGTTCCTGATAATGCTCATTGACACTTCATAATCCCATTTGGCGTGCGCCATGGACGCCGACTTCATGAACTCATATGTGTTTCGCAATACACCCATGTTCCTACCTCCTTGTTAGTTGTGCAAATCTTATGAGCCGAGCTGTTCCAGCTCGGTCTGCAGCTTGTATTTCCGGCCGCCGCCCATGATCCTCGTGTAGGCGATCGGCATACCGTCGACGCCCACCAGGAGACGATGGAGCATCAGCATGGACGAGCCGTTCCCGTCCCGCAGTATGGCCGCGGCATCTCCGGTCATTTCCGAGATCTCTATCATCTGCACGACCTTAAAGATCTTCCGGTCCGCCTGCTGCTGCATCAGTTCATAGAACGGTGTCTGGCAGACCTCAGCCTCATCGATCCCCGGCGCGGAGTTCATCGGGATGAATGATTCCTCGAGATAGGCCGGCTCCCCGTCCACCACCCGCTTGCACAGGATATAGTAGACCGGTTCATCGGTCCGCAGGTGCGTTCGTACATCCTCGGGCGGCTCCTTCACCCCACGGACCAGCAGCTCTTTTTTCGCGACCACCCCCTCTCCAAAAATGTCCTCGGTCAGCCTTGTCTTCATGGTGATGCCGAGGTCCGGTGTTGTGCTGGTGACAAATGTCCCCTTGCCCTGTTGTTTTTTCAAATATCCGCTGCGCACCAGTTCCGTGATCGCCATGCGGACCGTTGCCTTGCTGACGTTATAAGCGCGGCACAGCTCGTCTTCTGTCGGGATCTGCGAACCTGCTGGCCACTCCTTGCTCTCGATCTTGTCCTTGATGATCCGTTCCATCTGGACGTAGAGCTTCTGTTGACTATCTCTGTTTACGGTCTTTAGGGTTAGCATAAGAATATTTCTTCAGGTCGTTATAATGAATAATTCCGGTCAAAAAAACCCCGGGACATCTTCTGCTTATGCACATCAAGATATCCCGCAGGGTCGTGCAGTTGATCGGTCACTATCTCTGCGGACCGATCACGCGGCACAGGGAACTATGCTTCGTTGGTCTTGAGCTGGTTTGCCAGCTCCTGCTCTGCGCTGTCCTGCATGGAGATCTTCTTTGCTGCATCGTATTCGCCAGCTTCTGCAAAAGTAATGGCAATCATCATGTCTTCGAGCACCTTGATAAGTTTCTGCATGGCGACCTCCCTTTTTATAAATGCTGGTGCCATTACTATTACAACATGCGTGCCAAGTATCAACATGCTGATTAATAATATATAATTTGAATTATGTTTATGATGGTGCAGTTATATGTTGCGGTTGTTGTTGAAAGAATTGGATGTAATTGAGGCGGGCGCAGTAAATTGTTGCTAGGGTCTATGCTGTGATATGGTATTGCTTGATCTTGCGCTGAAGTTGCTGGCGGTAGATACCGAGGATGGTTGCGGCGCGTGATATATTGCCGCCTGATTCCCGGAGAGCTGCGGAGATCGTTTCACGCTCGATATGGGAAATAGCGTCCTTGAGCCGCTGGGCAATGGCAGTGGACCTGCCCTTGGTCTCGCGGCTGGGCTGGACTGCACGAAGCGCCGGCGGCAGATCGGACGGAAGGACCTCCGAGGTGTTCGCAAATGAGATCGCCCGTTCGATGATGTTCTCAAGCTCCCGAACATTGCCCGGATAGTTGTGTTCCAGGAGGATGCTCAGCGCCTCGCCGCTGATGCATTTGATCATGATATCCTTGCGCTTCGGAGCGTGCTTCTGCACAAAATGCCGGGCCAGCAGGGCCACATCCTCGATCCTGTCGCGCAGGGGAGGCAGATGGATATTGATCACGTTCAAGCGGTAGTACAGATCCTCCCGGAAGACATTTCGATGGCATGCGGTCTTCAGGTCCTTGTTCGTGGCAGTGATGAACCGGAGGTCCACGCGGATCTGACGCATGCCGCCGATGCGCATGATCTCGCCTTCCTGCAGCACCCGGAGCACCTTGGTCTGGAACAGCGGCGATACGTCGCCGATCTCGTCAAAGAACACCGTGCCGCCGTCTGCCTGCTCAAGCAGTCCTTTTTTCGTGTACTGGGCTCCGGTAAAGGAACCCTTTTCGAAACCGAAAAGTTCCGATTCCAGCAGGGTGTCTGGAATGGCCGTGCAGTTGATGGTCATGAAGGACTTTTCGTTCCGCGGGCTCCACCGGTGGATCGCGCGGGCGATCAATTCCTTGCCGGTGCCGCTCTCGCCGGTGATCAGCACATTCGACTCGCTGGCAGCGGCCTTCTTGATCAGCCCGAAGACCTCCTGCATTGCCGTGCTGTTCCCGATGATCTCGTCAAAGCCGTACTTGTGCGACAGGAGCCTGCGTTTGTGCTTGCCGATCGCCAGGGCGACCGAGTCCGTGGTGAGCGGCTTTTCAAGGTAATCGCTTGCCCCGAGCTTGAGCGCCTCTACGGCCCTGCCCAGATCAGGACGGGAGAATGCGATTACCGGCATGGCGTGACGGGCATCAAGAAGCCGCTCCTGCCAGCCGTCGGTATCCAGGTCAAGGAATGCCGCATCGTGGTTCCCGGAAATCTCCGGAAGCCCCGGCTCAATGATCTTCCCGCGGTCCTCGACCTCCGGTGCAAAGCCGGAGGACTTGAAAAGCGTGGCGATCTGCTTCGCCTCATCGGATATGATCAGGATGTTCAACATGATTACGTCAGCGACGAGCGACAAGTGACAGGAAGTAGACCTGAAGCGAGCTTACCTGGTCTCTTTTTTCCCGTCTTTCATCCCTCGTCCCACTTCTCTGGTATCTCTTCTCTCGCAACTACTCCCCCTTCACCACCAGTACGGCGCAGTTCGCGAGCACGATCACCCGCTCCGCAACGCTTCCCATGAGCAGGCGGTCCAGACCTGTGCGCCCGTGGCTGCCGACCACGATGAGGTCCGCTTTTGCGTCCTTTGCGGTCTCGATAATGGCGTCTGCCGGCTTGCCGGTCATCACAAAGGCCTTGACGTCAATACCTTCCTTCTGCGCGGCGTCCTTCACCGCCTTCGCGTTCTTCTCGGCCGCCTGCATCTCCGCGTCGGCGAGCTTTTCGCGCGAAACGCTGGCAAAATCGATATCCGTTGGCGCGGCAAGCTCGGCCGGAACGACCGAAACAACCGTCAGCCTGCATTTGTTCCGCTTGGCAATGCCCAGCGCCTCTGACGCTGCCGCGACAGAGAACGGGGAACCGTCGGTCGCCACAACAACGCTCTTGAAATCCACCTGGGCGGCCCGGGGGACGACCAGGACATTGCAGGATGCGTGACCGATGACCCTGGCCGTGTTGCTGCCCATGACCAGCCGCTTCAGACCTTTTCTGCCGCGCCGGCCCATGATGATCATGGAGGCCTTGGTCTTGGCTGCCTCATCGGTTATTACCTTGTATGCGTCCTCGCCATCAAAGACCGTGTATTCGCAGGCAACGCCCTCCTTCTTTGCTTGCGCCGCAACCTTCTCGAGATTCTGGCGTGCTTCCTTCTCCTGCTTCTCAATGAACTGGGGCGCAAGAGCCTCGAACTCGGCGTTCACTTCCACGACCGATAGGGCGGTTAGTTTGCTCGAACACTGCTTGGCAAGGCTGATCGCTTCACGAACAGCACCCTCGCTGAACTCGGAACCATCGGTGGTCAATAGCAGTCTCTCGGTGTTAGTTATCGGATAGATCTCAGCCATATCAAAACCTCCTCAGATGTATTGTGAAAAGTAGTTTGTAAATTGACCGCAACAAAATGTAGCAGCAACAACTTTGATGCATCAATTGCTATCATAGTATGATTTTATGGGACTGTCAATGGCGGAAATGTATAGCAGGTTCTCTAAGGTCGTAACAGACGGGATGTGGGAAAAGACGCGGCAGCATTAAGAGATCAACAATGGCTTTGTGCCTGAACAGATATATTGTCGACCTATGGAATAATAATTTGTCCGAGTGGCCATATATTTTATCAATAAATACACAATTATTGAGATCACTAAGATGCATAAATTGGCGCGGCGTGTTATTGAGGAATCATAGTTTGTCGTACGATGATCTGAATAAACTGCAGATTCCAGGGCAATGTACGATCAATAATGGGCGATCCCTTCGCCCTAATCCGCTTAATCCATCAGCTCTACCGATTGATTCCTGCCGCTAGTTAACTTAGGTTTCGTTGACATCTCTCGATAATTAGCCGTATAATGGCGGCAACGGAAATTAATCCCGGACATACCGACATTCAAACTTCGACGCTTCCATGCAAATCGTAAAGATCGAAATCCGCAACTTCAGATGTATTCAGCATGCCGTCATCCACCCGGTGAAAAACAGTGTCCTGCTCGGCCCGAACAATATCGGGAAAACGGCTATCCTGGAAGCCATAAACCTCGCCTTGAATCCCGAGGCCGGAGCGCGCTGGAAAACCATTGATGAAAATGATTTCTATGAACGCAAGTATCTACCGGACGATGGCGGCGAAGCTCCGCATATACGAGTCGAACTGGTAATTGCAGGAATGAATGCCACGGATGAGGATGTATTCCGCGAAAACCTAGTGCCATGGAAACCCGAGCAGCAGGAAGTGATCGAGACGACGGAAGAAGGCGTTGACCCGTTCGCTGATGCGGTTTCCGCTATCCGGGTGTTCTTCGACGGTTGGTATGATGCGGAAGAGGATGAGTTCAAATCGGGGACCTTCTTCCTGCGCGCCAAGGATCTCAAGCGGGAAGAATGCCCAGCCTTCACCAAGCAGCAAAAGCGCCACATCGGCTTCCTTATCTATAGAGATTTTAGAGCGCTCACTCGGCCAATCACGCTAGAGGCCGGCAATCTTTTTAGTACCCTGCTGCTCAGCCAGGAAGTTCGGCCGAAGCATTTCGAGGAGGCATTAGAAGGCGTTCGGAACGCCCTTGATCCGATGGTGCAAGAATCGGATTTCTCCGCGTTGCTCGCTTCTTACAAAGCGGAAGTGGAGCGTTTCCTGCCGCTGGCCGGCGATGAGCATCCTAGCTTGCGCTTCGAGCTTACCGATTCAACCCGGGACCAGGTCAAGTCGGCATCCCAGCTTTACGTTTCGTCCGGGTGCGGCAAACCGATACAAAAGATGGGGGCCGGATCGCGGAGCCTTTCTGTGCTGGCCATACTCACGCTCATCATGCGCCGGAGACAGGGAGGCATCTTAGCCCTCGAAGAGCCGGAAACATTCCTTTACCCTCACGCCCAGCGACGCGTCATTGATGAATGCTTGTCGCTTGCGTCACAGACGCTCATCACTACACATTCGCCTTTCGTCCTCGAACGGACGCCAGTCGAAGGCGTGGGGCGAGTGGAAAACCAGGCCGGTCAGGTCAAATGGCGACCCCTGACGACATCGAAGGTGAAGCAAATCAACCTGTACTCAAAACGGCTGAGGCAGGTTCATTGCGAGGCCTTGATGGGACGGGGCGTGATCGTCGTGGAGGGCGATTCCGACCGATGGTGGCTGATGGGAGTCAGCAACGCCATGAATAGCCAGGCCTGGAAGGGTCGGAAGCTAGAGGCGTTGGAGCTCCAAGGCATCTCGATAGTTAGCGCCGATACGAACGGCGACATCCACAAGCTCTGCCAGTTCTTCTACGATTCAGGCTTGCGGACTATAGCGCTTTTCGACAATACAAGCGACCCTGCTTTTCTGGACGAAGCCAATACGGCGCCATATCCGAGTATCTTCCTCCAAGCCAGTGGCCTTGAAGAGGTGCTCTCCGAACGTCTTCATGTCGACTTGCTCCGGCAAATGCTTTCCAAGGCGCCTCACTCGCGGGCGGCATTGCTGGATGAGGCTGCGGCCAGTGGTCTTCCTGAAGCCGAGGTTAGGAATCAGAGCAAGGAGTTCCTGAAGACGAATAAGGGATCAGGCCCTTTGCATTTTTGGCTGATCGAACAGGTCGAGGCCACTGGGTTCCCGGATGCTCTTTGCGCCGTATGCGATCTGGCTGCTGCATACGCGGCACGCCATGAAGACGTTTACACTTGCACATTATTATGCTGATCCGTTATGTTCACCCCGACCCCTGAGCAGCGCACCGTCATCGATACTGCCAATTCGGCCATGGTCATTGCCGGCCCTGGCACCGGGAAGACGCGGACTGCGATTGAAAAAGCGAAACTGTATTGCAGCCGCCTGGATGCCCAGAAAAGGCAGAAAGTCCTTTTCTTATCATTCTCCAATTCGGCCGTCCGCCGTTTGTCAGAGGCGGCCGCGGTCAATTTTTCCGCCCGGGATCGCCGCCATCTCCGTTTTGCCACGTATCATTCGTACGCGGCGGAATTACTGAGGCATTACGGGCGATTTGTCGGATTGCCGCCAAAGATCCAGATAATGGACACGATCGAGCAGGCGTTGACTCTGCTTGAGATGTCGATAGATTTCACGGCCGATACGAGGGATGAAGTGCTGAGGTCGCTCGCGAGGCAAGGCCGGCTGGGATTCGATGTTCTCATCCCGTTGACCATAAGGCTGCTCGAAAGCGCTCCGACGCTGAGACGTATCGCCACTCGCTGCTACCCGCTCGTGATCGTCGATGAATTCCAGGACACGAGCGAACATCAATGGCGCCTCCTGCAATTGATCGGAGCGGACACCCAGGTTCTCGCCTTCGGAGATCCGAATCAGATCATCTACTCGTCGTTGCATGGCGCAACAGTTAAACGCTTCGAGCAGTTCCAGTCCTGGAAGATGATCGAGCCGCACGGATTTTCCCGCCATAATTATCGCTGTGAGCAGACAGACATCCTGGGTTTTGCCGAAGCGCTGCTGTCAGCTTCGCCGTTCACTCCTCCGGAAAAGTCATCGATGCAGATCTTCAGACTCCAATACCGCCCTCAACTGCGTTCCGCCCTGGCACTCATTTGGAAAGCCATTCAGGAACAAGGAGGGACCGCCCCCACCGTCGGGATCATAGTGCCTTCAAACGCGATAGCGGACGAGATTGCTGTGGCATTGCGGAACCCGCCTGCAGAAGCGCAGGTGAAGATCAAAGTGTTCGCGAAGCAGATAGCCGATGGCGCTGCTTATGACGCGGTCATCCTGGCAGTATTGGCACTTCGGGACTATTCGCATACGCGCTCACAAGCGTCTCTTCGCAAATTCGCGATGGCGCTACATGCGATGGACATACATTGGAACCGCAGGAAAAAAATGACCCTGAAGAGCGTCAATCAGTTGGAGAAGTCATTGGCCAAGATATTGTCGGATGGCAGTTCCAGCCTTTCGGCGCTGGCGGCAAGACTGCTTTCGATTGCAGATGTCCGCGAGATTGTACCAGCGTTTGTGGCTGCTATCGGTGGGGTCCAGGAATGCGAGGTTGCCTGCCGCCGAATTGCATCGCATGGGAAATTGCCGCTTCCACATGTAGATACCGGCCAACAGCTCGAACTATTCGATCTCATGCGTCAATCAAGAACGGTAAGAGGGCTGGAAGGGTATGAGATAGGGGCGGCAAAAACGGAAATAATCACTTACCATCGCGCTAAAGGCCGCGAATTTGATTTCGTATTGATGTTGGTCGATCCTCGGAGCGAGAGCTCGAAGACGCCCATTGATGAATTGCGTCGTCTTTACTATGTTTGTGCGACTCGTGCTAGGAGGTGGCTTGGCCTGATCTGTTACCAAAACGATATCGGCCGGGTGCTCGGCCCTGTGCTCTCACCGGCTACGAATCAGCGCTAATTGGAATGAGTAGCAGATATAATCAGTTTAACTGGAAGGAATCGGTGTGACCCATCCAACAGGTATTGTCCGGGATCTGCAATGAAATCAGCGATTATCGCTGTCGCCCTCTATCTTCTTGACTACTCCGAATTACTTCTTCGCAGATCGCGTGACACGCTAATTTGTTTTTACCTTTGATTATTAGTAGATTACCTCCTAGTCTCTCTCCGACCAATCTTGTTGTCGGCTCTATCCCTTCTGACATTAACTTCGCAGCGCATTGACGAAACAAGTCATACCTCTGTTCGACCATACTCTTTTGTTTAGAGGTTCTGTAGGCTTGGTTGCGTTGAAGAATTCTTCTTTCAATATCTGGATAATCCCGCCTAAGTCTGCGTCGACCCATACCTATTTTCGCCACTGCAGAAGTTAAGCTTATTGGATGAATGTCGGTAAGTAGAGCTTCCAATCGTCTTTTTACAACGTTCTTACTAAGCTTTCGTCGTTTATTCGTTCGAAATGGCTTTTGTGTTCTGTCTTGGATGTCTAGTGTAATCTCTCCAAACGCGACTCGATCACCCAGCATCACATCAACCATGGAACATTGGAATGTCAATGCAATTTCAACAATTTGATATAAAGAAGGGAGGTGAGTCCGATGGATCCAATTATGTAGCGATACTTTATCGATGTGTAGCATTTTTGCGAATGCCGTCGCATTCCCTTTAGCAAAATATCGTACAGCATTATTGAGAAATACGTCAATTCCATTGGTTCCTTCTTTCAATCTTTCTATATCAGTCAACATATCCCCAACAATTTGCGCGCGCTTAATTTCCCTCTGCGAAGCAGCTGTTGTCATGTTCATGCTGGTTTCGACAAGCGGCCGACCGCAAGAGCTACATATCCCGGGCAAGTATATTTTGGCTGGTTTTACCTTACTGAAGTTTGACTGTGAGTCTTCATTATTACAAATGCAATTACTGACTAAATTAACTCCATGTTTTGGACATACACTCACAGCGGCTATTTCCCATAAAAGATGTCCGTATACCCGACCATCACGTGCCGCTTCTGAAAAACACAGGGGACACCATCTCTTCATGTCGATCATTAGTCGCTTCGTACTGGTATATGGCCTTAAAGCAGTGAGCGTTAAATCGTCAAGACCCGCTTGCCCTGTGAGGCTACTTAAGAGTTCAGCCCACTTCTCAGGGACAGCGCCAATTCCGTTGAACAGCGGAAGATTCCACTCCTGGAAGTTATGCCCAAAGCGTTCTAATCCTAATCGCGGAATAATTATGTCCTTTGCCATGATCCTTGGAGAAACATGGTGCATATGGGCAAGTGTGAGGTAGTAGCTTCTGAGACTTTCGCAATGTGGTGTCCCTGCCCCAAGGGGTTTTAATGACGCTAAAACTGACCTCTGAGGTATCACTGCAGACGGATCTGTTCCCACTAGTTCGTAAATTTCTTGGCAACCCATTATCGGCACGCTACCTTTTCGCTAGTGCGAGATTCAGCATTAAGACTTCCGGAACCAAAAATTGCCTTTGCTATATTCTGTTCTCCCTTCAGCGTTTCTTCAAGGATGCGCGCAATCTGTCCTTCGGTAAGAAGGGCCTTGAATAGACACTTATCAGTCCATCTCCCCTTATTCCGGACTGCAAACGTTAGCATTCTTTGAAGAGTGTCTTTAAGAATACCCACACATCCAACGCATGCATACTGAAGTTCATCGGACATTTCTGTCAAATCCGGGATTCCTTTAAGCGGAAAGTACTCCTGAAGCGTGCCCAGACTATTTCTGAATGCCTTCTTGTCCGCATCATTACCAGTACCGCTTAAGTATCTCTGAAAGTGTACGATAGCGCATCGTCTCGCGAACTGCCCACTCAACGTCATTAGCTCATAGAGATCATAGGAACCTATTAGAGCCAGGGTCAAATTTACTCCCTTGAGTTCTGTCAGCGCTTTTAAAGCATCCATATGAACAAGTCGGTCATTCTCATTGGCACCTCTTATGAGGTGAACAACCTCATCAACAACAACCAGAAGCGTGCGCCTAAACCGAAGTGCATCTTCAATGGCCATACGAAGTCCAGCCACAGTGCTCCCCGCTGTAACGGATTTTACAGACATACGACCGTCCTGAAGTCGGGTCTCCTGCTTCTTATCCATAAGAGGCTCTTTAAGTAGCCGCCCTAACTCGATATAGAAAATTCGCCAGGAGAATCTTTTCTCACCGGATGCGGGAGCTGAAATGTATATTGCCGGAATAAAGCTTAAATCATTCACCAATTCAGACTTATGTGCTTTGATTATCTCTTCCACAAGTGATTCGCCAAGCGTTGTCTTCCCCGCACCTGTAGGACCAATCAATAAAGCTATATCTGTTCCGGATCCTGGCAACATCATGGTTTCTAAATCATCACGAACGGTTGTTACTCTGGGGTGCTTCACCCGGACTCGATAGAAATAGGCTAGTTTCTCATCATCAGAGAGCAACATTGCCTGCTCAGGGGTCATGATCTTTGGGTTAATGTTAGGATCTATCTTAGAATAATCCATATTCAGATTCTTCCTCCTCGGGTGTATTTGCGGAGCAAGATTGCGCCAAAGATAAGGCAGGTTTCGATAACGATGGTAGCTGTATGCCGGAGGAATTGGCCGAATTTTTCTGATCTTGGGTTTCAATATTCTCAATTGCCATCATTCCCAGATGCCCATAGACTATCAAAGCTTCTCTATGCTGCTCTCTCAGCCGTTCGTCAAAATTCTTGGCATCCATGACCCTGAGCCAGTCCGCAACGCGCTCGGGAGACAGTTCTTTCTTCTTTACGTTGTGCTTTTTTGCAAGCTCGTCAAATGCGTAGCGCAACTCTATCCTGCTAAGACGACGAAGACGCCATACCAACTTGGACTCGCACTGTTGCCACTCATTGTTCACAAGTGCATAAACGTACCTCACATCCCATGGATCAATTCTGATTTCGACTGGCTTCTTATGTAAGCCTGCCGTCGACAAGGTATTATTCCAATACCAAATGTTGTTTATCTTGACACCGCGCTGACCATCAACGACGCGGCTTCCCGTGGCATCGGGAGCAGGGCATGTTTCGATCCGAAACGTTCGGTCGAAGCGAACGATACGGTGAAGGCGCATTCCGGTTTCAGCCATTCTTCTAAGAAAATGCTTTACTGGTTCTTCTCCGTGTGCCGGATGATTTTCCGTTCCATAGAGTTTTTCAAAATAGAAATCTAGCGCTCCATGCAACGCAGGCAATGTCCATTCGACAAAGTTCTTGGGATTGACGGACTTTGTGATCATCCGGAGGTGTTTCCGCAGTTGAGTATTTCCACTAAGATTATGAATTAACTGTGACTGGGTTATTCCGAAGAGACGTTCAATCACAGCACCATGGCGTGGTTCACCTGCCGGGCGATATCTGATACTACAGCCGTATAAACGACAAACACGTTTGAACGCTCTCGATTTGAATTCTTTCCCATTGTCGACAACTATCATATCCGGCATCCGACCGTGTCTACGAACAATATCCCGAAGTAACATCATGCATGACTTATAACTGGCCTGTTCAAAGGATAGATAGAAACCTACTACGTTACGTGATTCGGCATCGATTGCCAGTGAAAGCCAGACCGTCCATTTGGATCTCTTCAAGTTCGGCGAGCACAGCAATATTTCCAGCGGTGTGTGATCAAAATGTACATACTGAAAAGGACGAACACCATGAATATGCTCATCCAGTTTCAGGTACCAAACAATGGGTTGAAGCTGATAATGTGACCGTTTGCCTTTCCGCTTACGAACCGACGTAAGTCTATCGATCTCTTTATTACATGTTTTTTGCGAACAGACTTTGACACCCGCAGATTGACAAGCTTCGAGCACCAGCGTGTATGCCATCTTCTTGTTTATGTTTGTAGCGGTGTTGAATTTGTTCACGACAATTGATTTTATGATATCGATTAGAATTTGAGGAATTTTCCTCTCGCGGTTCCCGCAATTCTCGTAATTTGGAACAAGGGCCATATTTTGGTCCAGTACATTTTCGCCCGCTTCCCTAATGGCTTGTCTATATCTCTGCAAAGTACGTTTTGATACTGTTACGAGCTCTGGTGCAGTGTCAGAATATTCCAGTTGTTGTGCTCTACGGAGTGCCCAGTCCATTTCTTTAGGCGACAATGAAGCTGGCGACTCAGTTGTTATTTCACGATTAGGAGATATTATGGACAGCTTTCCTGCCGCGTATTGCTTTTCCAAAACTTCAAGTGAAAGCTCGGTAGTACCATCGTCGGCCGATAACATTACTGATTTCTGTCCAACAAGAGCGATCGTATAAGTTTTGCCGTCGTAATTTACTTCAGTCCCAACGGTAAATGAGACATCTAATCTAGACGTCTCATCATCATCCCTTGAATCTTCAATTCGCTGATAGAAAGCGAGTGTAGTTTTATCTCGATAAACGCGGGCGCTATCCGTTTCGGAGATATCATCATTCATTATGTCAAAGGCTATGTGCCCATCGACTATCGCCTTGTATATATCATCGGCAGACACACGCGCAGAGGGATCTACGTCATGCTCGTCTTCCGCGGCTATCGCATCTTTACCACATGCCGAGTATTTCAACAGTTCCCCTATCGTGGCCACTGCATTTTCGGCAAGAATGTCATGGATAAGATCTATTTTCTTTTGATCAACGGGAATGCAGGATGGGGAATAGTAATCGGATAGAAACTCAAGGTTGCTGACATACTGTCGCGGATGCTCATCCGATGAACGAAGGCGATAGGTTATGCCTCTATCGGAAAGAAATTCTTCAACTGCCGGAAAACGCCACTCTCCATTTTCCTTTACGAATCTTCCCGGGTACTTTGAAGCGAGTTTCTCGAGTCTCTTTTCTTGCCGCCACTCTTCGATAAGTATCTGGTCATCACGAATAATAAGAAAATCCGGTGCGTGTTGTATTCTTGTTTTTTGGGCTCCGCCGTTAATAGGAAGGATAAGATCAAGGTAACAAGGTTGGGGATAGTATTCGATTACATGCGAATCATGTTCATATTGGATTACTGCAGGAAACTCCACGGTCCTGCTTTCCGTGCCGATGTGCATATCCCGACCCATTTTCTTGCTTGCGTACAATGTGATCACATTGCCGGAATTAGATTTTATATCTCTGACAGGAGATTCTCTTCTTGCCTTTTCAACGAGACGTCTACCTTCGGGAGGAGTGCCAAGTCTATCAAATAACAAATTAAGATCAGTAATGGTCATCATTTTCCGGTCCTTTTCAGTTCTGGCAGATCAGGCATATATTTCTACGTCTTATCTCAAAAACCGGGGGCAAGGTTCTTAATTCGGACCACTCCCAGTTACCCCAGGCTCCCCTCAGATACATCAGCTAATTCGCGCCACAGTCCAACCATATCGCCAACGAGCCACTTTAGAGATAGTTAACATGTCATTGTGGCTAGTAATAGCTAGCAGAAATATATAATAAATACTAGTTATTGTCAAACAAAATAGCATCTACTCTTTAACTTGTTAAAAAGAAAGCTTTTTATTCCAATTTCAATGTCAGTTACTGGGTATAAATGGCACTTAATGATGGGAATATATTGTACTAGCTCCCTTTTATTGGAAGTAAATACATGCTAATCCAAATATTATTTACAAAGGAAGGAACTTATGTTAAAGTTGAAAATGCTGAGAATCGCCAGGAAATTCTTCGGATACACACAGGAAGAACTCGCAGAAAAGATTGGAACCAGTCAGAAATATTATACGCAGATTGAAAACGGGCTATCGAAGTCAAATCCGATCATCAGCAAGCTCGCAGGAATCCTTAACATCAAAGAATCCTTTCTAGGCTCATCCGGAGAATACATTGAGTATCCGTTTCTCTCCGACTTTTACACCTTCTGTTTAACTGATAAGGAGATATTTGAACTTTACAAGAATATTTCAGAGTATGTATGCTCGCCGTCTGAATTTATAGACATCGTCTTTCTTCTCATTCGCCCATCCTTAATTCGTGTTGCGCCAACGCTAAGTGGTTACCCAGTTATCTATTTCGCCATAAGAGACGATAGAGACACGGTATTTCTCTTTAGGAGAAAAATACGGACTAGGCGCCTGGCAATAGCAAACAAACCTCGCAATGACAATAAGGAAATAGAAATCCGTTCATTTGCGCGGGTTGATTCCTTTCGCGTAATGCTACACAGCTTGCCAGGTACGTATATATTGGAGTCGACCAGAATGATTTCAGATGAACTTCACAAACAAATCGAAGATGGATCTGTTTCAAGAAACGATATTGTGCAGCTATTTCCCGATGCAAAGTATTTCCAGGGCCAATATCTAGCGCATACGAAGATAAGAAGTCGACGCTAGTTTTCGGACTTGCCCATGAACCTGATCAAGTCAAAACAACGTATCGCGGATCACGGGGAGGTATTTACCCCCGCGTGGATGGTCGATGCAATGCTCGACCTCGTTAAGGGCGAGACCGAGCGCATTGACGCCCGTTTCCTGGAGCCGGCGTGCGGGAGTGGGAACTTCCTCGTACGCATTCTACAGCGCAAACTCACTGCCGTCGAACTCAAATACGCGAAGTCCGACTTTGAAAAGCGACACTACGCACTTCTCGCTGTGATGTGCACTTACGGGATTGAGCTTCTGCCGGATAACATCGCCGAGTGCCGCGCAAACATGCTCGAAATCCTTGCCGACTACCTGAATCTCGACGAGTCGGATGACCTGTATCGAGCCGCCTTCTATGTGCTATCGCAGAACCTCGTCCACGGCGACGCCCTGAAGATGCGGGCCAGCGATGACCAACCGATCACTTTTGCGGAATGGGGATACCTCGGGAAGGGGAAGTTCCAGCGCCGCGATTTCCGTTTGGACGTGCTGACGGGGGCGTCAGCTTATAGCAGGGAGGGCGATCTCTTTGCCAACCTGGGTAAACACGAGATCTTCACGCCGACCAAGACCTACCCGCCGATGACGGTGAGCGAGCTTGCCGCTAACGGCGGTGCACCGAAGGAGTCAGTATGACAGGCCAGGCCCTCTTTGCGCTTCGTGGCAGGAATCCGGATGTGCTGACCTGCATTGCGAACCTCTCGAACGATGAGGTGTTCACGCCTCCTGAATTCGCGAACAGGATGCTGGATACCCTTGCCGAGGCGTGGGCGGCCAACAGCAAGGGCGCGAACATCTGGGCGGATAGTTCGGTGAAGTTCCTTGACCCGTGCACGAAGTCCGGCGTTTTCCTCCGTGAGATCACCAGCCGACTCAATAAAGGCCTGGCAGACGAGATCCCAAACCTCGAGGACCGCGTCAATCACATCCTAACGAAACAGGTGTTCGGCATCGGAATCACGCATCTTACGAGCCTGCTTGCACGCCGGAGTGTGTATTGCTCGAAGCACGCAAAAGGCAAACACTCCATCACGAAGTCCTTCCGTAGCGACGAAGGCAATATCTGGTTCAAACGAACCGAACACACTTGGGTTGATGACAAGTGCGAGTACTGTGGCGCAAGTAAAAAGGCCCTTGACCGTGGTGAGGGTCTTGAAACTCACGCATATGCGTTCATCCACGCCGACAATATCAAGGCCCGATTTACCGAGTTGTTTGGAGGCACTATGCAATTTGACGTAGTCATTGGTAATCCCCCGTATCAGTTGGATGATGGCGGTTATGGCACGAGCGCAGCTCCGATCTATCAGCTGTTTGTCGAAAAAGCCCTTGAGCTCGATCCACGCTACGCCGTGTTCGTGACGCCTTCAAGATGGATGGCTGGGGGAAAGGGGCTCGACAAGTATCGTGAGCGTATGCTCTCCGACAAGCGTCTTCGAAATATCGTAGACTATCCGAAGCTTTACGAAGGCTTCCCGGGGGTGAAGATTCGCGGGGGCATCTCTTATTTTTTGTGGGAGCGGGAGCACAAAGGCCCGTGCGAAGTTCAGACGATTTGGGACGGTCAGCCGACGGGACCAGCAGTTGCACGCTATCTCGATGCGTATGACATCTTGGTGCGGCGCAACGAGGCGGTCCCGATCCTGGAGAAGGTCAGAGCGAAGAGCGAGCAGACACTCGACACACGTGTTTCAAGCGGAAAACCGTTCGGATTACGCACATTCTTTCATGGCAAGCCAGCCGCAAAAGGTCTCAAGAAACCGGTGAAGCTCTTCGGGTCACAGAAGATCAGCTGGGTGGAGCGGTCTGCAATCACCGTGAATCCCACGTGGATAGACGAGTGGAAAGTACTTATGACGGCTGTGCAGGGAACGAGTGCGGCGGTTGAAACCAAGTTCCTCAGCAAGCCCATCATCGCTGAACCGGGCACGGCCTGTACTGAGACCTACCTTGTTGCTGGCCACTTCGACAATGAGACGACAGCAACCAACTACGCAAAGTATCTGCGCACCCGGTTTCTTCGTTTCCTGGTCTCCCTACGCAAAGCTACTCAGCACGCCACTCGCGACGTATATGCCTTTGTCCCTGACTTGCCGTTGGACAAAGAGTGGACCGACGCTAAGCTCTACAAGCGTTACGGCCTGACCAAGGAAGAGATCGCCTTTATTGAGTCGCAAGTCGCTGAGCACGACAGCGAGCTGTTTGAGGAAGGCATTGCCGACGAAGGTGGCGATGAGTAAACCCATCGATGATATTCTTGCGCCGAAGCCAGAGGCTCGACCGCGCATCTACGCCTATTCCATTGACGACAAGGCGCACAAGGGCCTGCTCAAGGTGGGGCAAACGACGCGCGATGTGAAACAGCGTGTCGCCGAGCAGGTCAAGACGGCTGCCATCAAGAACTACAAGGTCGAGCTAAACGAATCTGCCGAGTGTGATGATGGCACTATCTTCACCGATCACTACGTGCGCGCCGCACTTGTAAAAAAAGGCTTCGCCAAAATTGAGTTGGAATGGATGCGGTGCTCGGTCGCCGATGTGAGGACGGTGATCACCGAACTCCGCACCGGCAAGACGTTCACCGGCACCCATCACGAGACATTCCCGATGCGCCGGGAGCAAGCCGCGGCCGTGAACAAGACGCACGCCTACTTCCACTCGATCTGGAATGAGGATATGAATGCGGTTCCACGCTTTCTCTGGAACGCGAAGATGCGCTTCGGCAAGACGTTCACTACCTATCAGCTTGCCAAAAAGCTTGGCGCCAGGCGGGTGCTCGTGGTGACCTTCAAGCCCGCTGTTGAGGATGCGTGGCAGACAGACCTCGAGTGTCACGTAGACTTCGATGGGTGGCAGTACCTCTCCCGCAATTCGGACAAAGACCCCACCAAGATCGACCGCAAGAAGCCGGTTGTCTATTTCGGCTCATTCCAGGACCTCCTTGGCCGCGATGAGGTAGGGAACATCAAACCCAAGAACGAATGGCTCCACAAGGTGAAGTGGGACCTCGTGGTTTTCGACGAGTACCACTTCGGCGCGTGGCGAGAAACCGCGAAAGAACTCTTTGAGGGTGAAGACAAGGCGGTCGCCGTGAAGGAGACACGGATCGAGTACGCAGCGGGCCTGGACGAGATGAACGAAGACCTTACCGTGCTCTCGGATAAGGAAACGGAGTTCCTGCCGATCACGACCAAAGCCTATCTCTACCTTTCCGGCACGCCATTCAAGGCGCTGGCCACGGGTGAGTTCATCGAGGAGCAGATCTTCAACTGGACCTATACCGATGAGCAACGCGCCAAGGAGGAATTCGCCGCCAAAAACCCCAGCAAGTGGAACCCCTATGGCGCACTGCCGCAGATGCGCCTGCTGACCTATCAAATGCCGGATGAGTTGCTAGCGATCGCGAGCGGTGGGGAGTTTGATGAGTTCGATCTTAATGAGTTCTTCGCTGCCTCCGGCAACGGCAAAGGCGCACAGTTCAAGCACAAGAGCGATGTGCAGAAGTGGCTTGACATCATCCGAGGTTCCTACTCGCCGCAAGTGGTGGAGAACCTCAAGACCGGCACCCGGCCGCCGTTCCCGTACTCGGATGTTCGCTTGCTGCCGTACCTCCAACACTCCTTCTGGTTCTTGCCTAACGTCGCGGCCTGTCAGGCGATGGCAAACCTGCTGACCGAGAAGCACAACACCTTTTGGCGCGATTACAAGATCGTAGTCGCCGCCGGACCGTCGGCAGGCATCGGGCTGGATGCCTTGCCACCTGTGCGCGCGGCCATCGGGAGCGGCTTTGAGACGAAAACGATCACGCTCACGTGCGGGAAGCTAACCACCGGCGTCACCGTGCCGCAGTGGTCGTCCATCTTGATGCTGCGTAATCTCACGTCGCCTGAGACCTACTTTCAGTCCGCGTTCCGGGTGCAGTCGCCGTGGTCTATCAAGAACCCTAATGGTGACAACCCAAACGAAGAGGAGATCCTCAAACCCGTCTGCTTCGTGTTCGATTTCGCGCCCACCCGTGCGCTGCGGCAGCTTTCTGAGTATGGGATCGGACTTTCGCCAAACGAGCGAAACCCTGAGAATGCCGTCAAGGATCTTGTGTCGTTCCTGCCCGTGCTGGCCTATGACGGCGCCAACATGACCCAGATTGACGCGGGCGGCATTCTCGATATCGCAATGGCTGGCACCTCAGCCACGCTTCTGGCCCGTAAGTGGGAGTCTGCGCTGCTGGTGAACGTGGACAACGACACCCTGCGCCGCATCATGGACAATCCCGAAGCGATGGCCGCCGTGGGGCGCATCGAAGGGTGGCGCGCGCTTGGCGATAACATTATCGAGACTATTATTAATAAGAGCGAAAAGGTTAAGAAGCTCAAGAACAAAGCCAAGAAGGGCGACCTGACTGCGAAGCAGAAGAAGGAACTGACAGATGAGGAAAAAGAGTACAAATCCAAGCGCAAGCTCGTCCAGGAGAAGCTGATCAAGTTCGCCACACGCATTCCCGCGTTCATGTACCTGACCGACTTCCGCGAGAACACGCTGCAGGATGTCATCACTAAGCTTGAGCCAGAATTGTTTCTGGCTGTCACCGGCCTGACGGTAAAGGACTTTCACTTACTCGTACAGCTGAAGGTGTTCAATACCGAGCAGATGAATCAGGCTGTTTTTGCCTTCCGCCGCTACGAAGATGCCTCGCTCCGCTATACAGGCATTGAGAGCCACGACGGCCTCACCCACTACGGGCTTTACGATACGGTGGTTGCACGGGATTGAAGGGCTTCGATCGGAGATAGGCGCAGCGAACATCTGAAATAGATATTTCTACTCAGGTCGGCAGGTTCCACTTGCTCGACTTCACCTATTTACTTCACGGGACGAATTGTCAGCGGCATTACAATAGACTGTTTGTTTATTATACATGAATATTGGGGTGGGCAGCGGCCACTACCATCCAGCCCGTCAGGAGGCCGCAGGCCTCTCTATCCAGTCGTTAGACTTCCCTCATTACGCGAAGGGGCGTCACATTCACGCTAGCTATAGGCTTTGGCGTGCTTAAGTATGCCTGATAACTGCTCGACGACCTTAAAAGATAGCTTCGCCCTTCAATCACAAAGCCATCTAATTTCTGCTTTACGACATATGATGATAGATCATCTATCTTGTTTATAAATCCTCTACCATTGAAGTTCAACGAGGTGTTGCACAAGACACCGTAACCAGTACGCGCCTTGAATGCGATGAGCAAATTGTACAAGCTTCGGTTGGTCGCAGACGACACTGTCTGAATACGGGCAGTCCTATTCACGTGAGTAACAGCCGCCAGCGCATTCGTTCTTACACTATACGTATAAAGCATATGCGGACTCGCGTGGTCGCAGCCAAACCACCGCACAGCATCTTCTTCCAAGCAAACAGGAGCAATCGGACGGAATTGCTCACGCTGCTTGATCTCATTTAACCTCGCTCTGGTGTTATCACGGAATGGTGCCGCAAGAATTGAACGGTTGCCCAAGGCCCGAGGACCGATTTCATATTTGCCGCTCACCCATGCCAGAATGAGGTCATTGGCCAACATGTCTGCAATCATTTCATCATCAGCCTCGTAAAGATCATACTGCGACATATCGAAAGACCAAGTCGTGTCGAAGCTAAGGCCTGAATAGACGTTCCAATCAATTTTTGGGTTCCCCGTAAAATGGAACTGGGCGTCGATCGCTGTCCCGATCGCAGAACCTGAATCGTTTGCAACAGGCGGCACGAAGACCTCGGGAAAAAGGCCTGATTCCTTCCACTTGGTATTCCAGTCGCAATTCAGGCCACATCCACCTGCAATAATCAGCGGCATTCTTTTCTTCATGTTCGCTTTCGCGAATTGATAAAATATATCAAAGATCTTGTTGCTAAAAATACCTGCGAAGTTGCGAAATTCTGGATCATCTACGCCCACATTATGGTACGGCAAATGGCTCGTGTCTCCGTGCGCGGTCAGTTCGAGGTGCGGGCAGTCTTGCAGCAGAAAGTCGATCAACTGTTTCTCGTCAGCTGAGGGAGTGCTGCGAACGGAAAATGAGGCTAAAGCCATGAGCTTCCCAGCGTCGGCAAACCGAGAAAAGGGTGAATTCTTAGGAAATGCTGGATCGGCCAAGCCGTAGAGCAGGGCATACCGATGCCCAGGCTCATGCATGACATCTGCAAGTAATGTGATGTTCAGCTCAGAATCGATTTCGTAAAAGGCGCCAATCCCCCCCTCCCATGTCAACCCATAGCATGGTGTGCCCTTAGGCAGGTTTGACATACCGAAAGCGCAAAGAAGGTGTGATCGTTCGTGCGAAGACGAGAAGTACACTATTGGTTTTCCCAGAAGGCGCCGTTGGCCAGTGACAATGTCGTTCTTCAACACGCCACGGTACCCGGCAACAATGCGCGAGCCGGTGACGCTGTCGTCGCACGGCCACCAACCGCCCGTACAGAGAACATCGGGCACTTCTTCGAGTTCGCCAAGAATGTCGACGACATCATGGCTGGATATAGGTGAGTGTCGATAATGTGAGTTCTTCTCCGACTCTATCGAAAATCGTAAACGAGCATCCTTTAGATAGGCGATGCCCCCGTCATGGCCGGGGTTATACGAGAGAATATTCATAATGCTAGCTCCGTTGCCGATTCGCTTCCAGCGCAATCGATCTTATGAAAGTGGTTGTTGGGAGTCGTCGGCTGGTCAGCCGACCGGCAAGCTCTTTGGAGCGTGATGGCCAAGCGTTTACATGGAGGGCCATCGGAAGATGGGGAATCGGTGTAGGTTCCCAATCAGCACGCCTATGAACTAGACGATTGTCAACAAACCAGCGAATCTCGCTCGGCCCCCATTCTATCGCGAACCGATGGTCAGATTCTGATGCGTCAAAACCAAGGTCGATATAGCTTGCTGCACCTCTATATCCGTAGTCAAACTTCGCTCCCTCGCCACCAGGATTGTAAAAGACATTGACCAAGAGACGATCTGTTCGATTTCCCGCAATTTCGATATCAATTTCCTGCCTCGGTGAATCGCGATGGAGAAAGAACCCGGTAACCACACCGGGTACGTTTGACGCCTTAAGGATTGCCTCAAAGCTTCCGAATAAGTATCGGTCGCGACTTGTTAACGATGCAGCGCTATATTCTCGAACACCTAGGGATTCTCTCCTTATACTGAGCGCAGCCCCGATCCCAGAACGAAACTCGACGTTTGAGGGACGAAACAACGCCAGGTTGTCTGTGAAGGTATCGTCTCGCAGAAGCCAACGACTTGTGTCGAGAAGTTCTAAGGAGTCGTTAATTCTAACGGGAGTTGCAGCGCTCGATGCTGTCCCATTTGTCGGGACGGATCGAATGCCTTGCCACCACTGACGGGGCTCAACAACCCATGGAGACTTATCGCGTTTCGTCGTCTTGCAGCTTAGGATTGGACACGCTTCGATGGGTCCTCCGATGAGCTGTCTCTGGCCAAGGTCAGTGAGATTAGGAAAGGAACAGGCTGGCGGCGCGCAGCTAAGGTGTTCACAAACGACATGCCATTTATTGGATGCTTCTGAATGAAGAACGGCAATATCGGCGCCTTTGAGATCACCGGCAATATTTAAGTCAGAGAAGTCTTCAATTCTAGCCTTGCCAGTGGTGATTATAAACTTAGCTTGGGGGTAACGCTCCCTGAGCTCTCGGACTTTGCCTGCCAGCAATCTGATGTTTACATATGCGTCAAACACCCGATCACCGTGCCCTGCCAAAAGCTGCTCAAGCTCAGGACCGGGAAGCGCCTGGAGGTCACTACAGCATCTGTATCCAAGCATGGAAAGGGCCATTGCGAGTGATGTAAGACCAGAACCTTCGGGTCCAAAAGCAAACACAGGCCCCTCAGTTGGACGACCGTGGAACAGAGATGCCGCTTCACTGGTGATAGCGCCAATTTTGGTAAGAGCGGGGAGTATTGAATACGAGTTGGTGGAGCTAGCATCGCGTCGCTGACTAATAATAGACCGTCTTGTCGCGAATACATCCAACACATCGAACTGGTGGTTTATCCAGAGGTCCACTGGCCCACGACAGGGGAGGAGTCGGAGTAGCTTTTTAGCGCCTTCGCGGGAAAGAACGTATCCAGACAAGTGCCAGAGTCCACGCACAGGACGGTAAACGTTATCTGAAAGAAAGGTCTTCGGGGCACCGTGCTTCACTTCTACATATGACACGTAGAGGATGTCGAAATTGCCAAGCCTGTCTCCATTGGTCTTGATTTCGCCCCACGCTTGATCCAGATGTGAAGAAAAATTGGATTGGAACCACACGTCGTCCTCAAGGATGAGCACATGCTCATGTTTACCAGCCGCGATCTGTCTCCATACGTTGATGTGTGAGCGAGCGATCGCAACCTCAGGTCGACTCATTCGAATCGGAGAATTCAGTTCAAGCCGTGTGGGGAGAGTTAGCGGTTGGGGCTCCACGAAGAGCTGCTCTCCAAGTGTATAGATTGGATCAATGTCGGCATCTTTAAGAGGCTCCTGCGTGAAGTCCTTAGCATCAACGGCGGCAGACCGCTCAGCAAGATACCAGAGTTCAGCCCCCGACCAATCTAACACGTGTCTTAGCTCCTGCTCCAACTCGGCCCAACGAGTTGGTTCGCGATTAAGATTGATGGCGTAAATGCGCTCTATCCGCGGCCGTTCCTTTGTATTCAAGTGGCCGAATGCTTGACATCTTTTCTTCGGAAGCAACCTCCGACATTTCATCGCGATGCGAAACAAGAACTTCGAAGGTGCGCGCCAGGGAGAGGCGAGGTTCATTCATCCCCCTCGATATGTTCGTGGTTTATCATTCTCGATAGCCTCGGCAATTCGAAAGCCTCCAGTTCCTGGGGTCATTCCTATAACTGAGCTGCCATCTGCTTTTGGCAATATTTTCCCATTCACACAGCACGAGCAGGGACTGTTCGATTTCGTCGCTCTCAGTTGCAGCGTCATATATCGATTTGGTGAGATTCCCGGGGCCAGTCGTCGATTGGATTTCAGGCAAGCCGTTCGTCACATCTTTTTCAAGAGATCGGGTGGCTTGATCGAGTGCGCGCTCTATGAGGGGATGGCCGCTGCAAGCAATTAGCGGATTGTTGTTAAAGTAGAAGATCCAGCTCGGGGCGTTTGCTCCTGGCTTAGCGAAGAGCGATGGAGGCACCATCATATTCGTCGCCATATCATAGCATAGAGGTTGAATTTTTAACCGACTATCACAGAAGAGGTGTTGGATTTGAGACCCATCGTACACATCATCAGCATCTATGTAGCAGCCACCCTCCACGAGGATATAGCAGAGTCGAAAGTAGTCTGACTGCATTGCCGGGTGATAGCACTTGTCGTAGGCCCGTTTGTGCCGTGGGCTCAGTCTTCGACAAATAAAATCTCTTGCTTGGTGCTTGTCGAAAAGGAGTCTCTCAACGCCCTGTTCCTCTGTCCTCCTCCATGTTT
>JAOUEV010000095.1 GCA_029858565.1 Nitrospirota bacterium
ATCAGGGCCGGCGGCGGCGCCGCCTCGATCCGGGCCACAGCATCCTCTCCCCGCGAGGCGGTGCCCGCGACCGCGTAGCCGTGGCGCTCGAGCCGGTCCGTCAGCTCCATGGCAATGAGGGCCTCGTCCTCGACAATGAAGATCCGTCCTTTTATCATGCGCCGCCTCCGGCGTTCTCGGCGATCGGAAGGGAGATCGTGAAGGACGTTCCCTTCCCCGGCTCCGACGTCACCGTGATATCGCCGCGATGGGCGTCGATGATCTTGCGGGCGATGGACAGGCCGAGACCCGTGCCGCCGGTGTCCGTTTTGGTCGTGAAGAAGGGAGTGAAGATCCGGGTCAGGTCCTCGGGGGCGATCCCCGGCCCCGTATCGCTCACGCAGGCCAGGATCTTTGCAGGTTCGAGCCGCGTCTCGAGCGCTATCTCGCCGCGCTCACCCATGGCGTCCAACGCGTTGGTGATCAGGATAAGGAATACCTGCCGCAGCTCCCCGGCCCTGCCCCGCACCGGCGGAAAGCCGTCCCCGTACCGCTCGGTCACATTCACGTCCCGCAGCCGCCCCTGGATCCTGACGATCTCGACGGTCTTGTGCAGCACATCGGCGATATCCAGCAGCCGCTCCTCATAGTTCGATTTCCTGATAACGGCGAGGGTGTTCGTCGTGATCTCACTGCAGCGATTGACCTCTTCTTCGATGATCCCGAGATAGCGCAGGAAGAATTCCGGGTCATACCGGCCGGCGCGGATCCGCGCGCGCAGCCCGCTGGCGCAGCCAAGAATAGCGGAAAGGGGATTATTGATCTCGTGAGCGATACCCGAGGCCATCTGGCCCACGGTGGAGAGCCGTTCAGACTGCATGAGCCGCTCTTCGGTCTTCTTTTGCTCGGTCACATCCCGCGTAATGGTTATGGATCCGCTCGGGGCACCGGCGGCGCCGCGGACGGGAAAGCTCATGACCTGCAGAACTGCTCCGCGCACCGGATCGGGCATCTCCGACGAAGCGGACCGCCCTTCCCGGACAGCTACCGTGTGGGGACAGGACGGGGGCGGATGGTCCATCCCGTGAACGATCTCATAGCAGCGCTTGCGGTCCCGGTCCCCGGGCATCAGCTTATAATACTCGTCAAAGGCCTTGTTCGATTTGAGGATCCGGTAGTCCGCGTCGGTGATGTAGATGAGGTCCTGGACTCCGTCAAAGGTATCCTGCCATTCTTGGCGGGAGCGGGATACGGCGTCAACGGCCGTATGCAGGTCCCTGATCAGGAGCTCCCGCTCGGTCTCGATGCGCCGGCGCTCCGAAATGTCCCGATCGAAAGCAAGGATGTACTTGCGGCCGCCCAGATCGAGCAGGCCGGCGCTCACTTCGACCGGGAACACGGTCCCTTCCTTCCTGCGATGGTCGATCTCCATGATGAGCCATTCGCCGTCGAGCATCCTGCGGATCCTGCCCTGCGCCTGCTCGGCCTCGCGCGGTGTGTCGAGGTCGCGAATGCTCATGCCGCGCAGTTCCTCGACCGTGTACCCGTGCATTCTGGCGGCGGCGGCGTTGGCGTCCACGATCCTCCCGGCATCGCCCGCGTCGGTCGAGAGGAGCAGGATGGCGTCACCCGCGCCCTCGAACAGGCTCCGGTACAGCATCTCACTCTCCCGGAGCCGCCGTTCCATCGCATGCTTGTACAGCGCCACTTCAATGGCAGCGACCAGTTCCCGCTCAATGACCGGCTTGACCAGGTATCCGAAGGGCCCGGTGATCGCCGCGCGTTCGAGGACCGACTCGTCGGAATAGGCCGTAAGGTACACCACCGGCGCGTCGCTCCGTTCCCGGAGCAGGCTCGCGGTCTCGATGCCGTCCAGTGCCCCCGCGAGCCGGATGTCCATGAGCACCACGTCGGGCCTGCATTGCTCGATCGCCGCAAGCGCTTCCTCGCCGCTCGCCGCGGTCCCGCAGACCTCGTGGCCGAACCGCTCCAGCCGGTCTTTGAGCTCCATGACGATCAGGGCCTCGTTTTCGACGATGTAGATCCCGGCTTTTTTCATGCGTTTGTCGCCTCCGTCTGCCCCGCCTCGCTCCCTTTCCGGTCCTCCCCGGCGATCTCGATCCGGTCGCGGCCCCGCTCTTTCGCCCGGTACAGCGCTTCGTCCGCGGAGCGCAGCAGCAACTCCGCCGTTTGCCCGTCTTCAGGACATTGGGCGATGCCGATCGAGACCGTGACCCCGCCCAGACGCTTCCCGAGATGTTCGCAGATCATCGCGGGCAGTCCGCGGCGCAGTTCCTCGGCGCGCTTGCGGGTGGCCTCGGTCCGCGAATGGGGCAGGACCACGACGAATTCCTCGCCCCCGTACCGGCAGACGTAATCGCCGTGGCGGATGTGCTTCCGCACAAAGGCGCCGAATTCCTTGAGCAGGAGGTCGCCCGCGGCATGGCCGTGGGTGTCGTTGAACCGCTTGAAATGGTCCAGATCGAGCATCATCACCCCGACGGGGTCTCCCGCGCGGACCGCCTGCGCCGCCTGGTGGCCGAGCGTGTCCTCCAGAAACCGGCGGTTGTGCAGGCCGGTGAGCGGATCGTGGATCGCCTGCTCGTTCAGCCGCTCTCGCAACCTGATGTTTGCCAGCGCCAATTCGATGGTCTTCGCCGCCGCCTTGGCCATCTCCGCGGCCGCGGGCGTCATTTCCGACGCTTTCATCCGCTGGGCGAGATGGATCATCCCCATCGGTTCCCCCTTCGCGGACAGCGGCACGCAGAGGTAGGACTCCGGCGCGGGATCGAGGATGTGCGCGCAGGAGGTCCCGCCGGAGCCGCTCGTGAAACAAACCTCGCCCGACAGGAGCGACGGGCATTCCGCTTCCTGGAACTCATGTGCAACGGACAAACCGCCCCAGGACTGTTTTACCTCAAGTATTTTCCCTCCGTCCCTGCGCATGGCGATGAATCCTGCAAGCGCGGGGAAGAGGCCGGAGAATGCGTTCCCGATAACGCGGTAGGTCTCGTCCTCGGACTGGCAAAGCTGCAGGTCCTCGCTCAGCTTATTGAGGCGAAGGATGTCCTTCCGCTGCCGTTCAAGCATCTCAACCGACGTTTCCAGCTGCCGGTTGACTTCCAGCAGCCTACGCTCCGCATGGCCGCGATAGACCGCCAAATCGATCGTGGCGCGCACCTCCCGTTCATTGAAAGGTTTCACGAGAAAGCCGAAGGGGCCGGTGGCGGCCGCACGTTCGATCAGTTCATCGTCCGTATACGCCGAAAGATACACCACCGGCACGTCGAATTGCTCCCGGATCCGCCTCGCCGTTTCTATGCCGTCCATGTTCCCGGCAAGACGGATGTCCATCAGGATGACATCGGGCAGGAGTTCGGCGACCTGCCGAAGGGCGTCGTCGCCGCTCGCCGCGGTCCCGCAGACCTCATGGCCGAACCGCTCCAGGCGGTCCATCAGCTCCATGACGATCAGCGCCTCATCTTCCACAATGAAGATCCGCGCCTTGATCATGAGCCGCTCCTGTCCGTTTCTTTGTCCAGCGGGATGTCGATCGTGACAATCGTCCCTCCGCTGCGCTCGAAGGAGATCGTGCCGCCCAACTGCCTCGCCAGGTTCCTGACCAGCTGGAGCCCGAAGGTGGAGGGATTGTCCACGTCCGTTCCCGGCGGCAGCCCCGCTCCCTGGTCGCGCACCTCGACCGTGAGACGACGGTGATCTTCAGCAACTCGAATGAACGCCGCGCCGCTCTGCCCGCCGGGGAACGCGTATTTGAGCACGTTCGTCAGGAGCTCGTTGATGATCATGCCCAGAGGCAGGGCGATCTCGATCGACAGACGGACATCCCCCGCCTGGACGCTGACCGCGACCCGGTTCCGGACCGTTCCGTAGGATTGCAGCATCTGATCGGTCAGAGAGCGCACATAGTCGCCGAAGTCGACGCGGGCAAGGTCCTGGGACCGGTAGAGCTTTTCATGCACCAGGATCATGGACTTGAGCCGGTCCTGGCCCTCCCGGAGCGCGGCCAGGCCGGACGGGTCCGCGACTTTCTTGGACTGGAAATAGAGCAGGCTCGAAATGATCTGGAGATTGTTCTTCACCCGGTGGTGGATCTCCCTGAGCAGCGTCTCCTTCTCCCGGAGCGACGCGCTGATCGCGTCGGCGTCCCGTTTTCGCTTCGTGATGTCCTGGACAAAGGCGATGAATCGCCCTCCTTCGTCTCGAGTCGTCTGCACATTGATTTCCACATCGTAGATCGTCCCGTCCTTGCGCCGGTGTTTCGTCTCGAACCGGTCGTGTCCTTGCGCTATAACCGTCTCGATATGCCGCGCGGTCTCTTCCGGATTTTCCACTGCCTCCACGTCCGGAATGCTCATTTGCAGCAGCTCGTCGCGGCTATATCCGGTCATGCGGCAGAACGCATCGTTCACATCGACCACGCGGCCGCTGAGATCGGTTGCCCAGAAGCCGTCGATGGCGGTCTGCATGATGCGCCGGTATCGCTGCTCCGCCTGCATGCGGTCGGTGACATCCTGGAAAATGGTGTACGCCAAGGTCCGGCCGCCGAGTTCCAGCGCCTTCACCGACACATGGACATTCCGTATCTCGCCGCTCTTGGTACGGTGCAGCGTGTCGAAATCGTCGCCGCCTTCGCGCTGGATCTTTTCCAGCCGCCGCGCCGTCTCCTCCGGTTTCTCGATCACTTCGTAGTCGGAGATCGTGAGGCCGGAGAACTCTTCCGGTGTGTAGCCTAATTGCCGGGCAGCGACCTCGTTCGCTTCAAGGGCCTTGCCTGTTTCAAAGTCGACCAGAAGGACCCCGTTCGGCGACTGCTCGAACAGCTGGCGGTAGCGGGCTTCAGCGTCCCGAAGCGCATCGGCCGCCCGTTTCCGTTCCGTGATATCCTGGAGGAAAGCGATGAACATGCCGCCGCGGTCCTTGGAAAACTGGACGCTGATTTCCACGTCCATAATGGTCCCGTCCTTGCGGCGGTGCCTTGACGTGAAGCGGTCGTATCCCTGGGAAACTACTTTTGCTATGTGTTTGCCCGTTTCTTCCGGCCTTTCCCCGGCTTCGATGTCCGAAATGTGCATCCGGAGTATTTCCTCGCGGCTGTAGCCGCTCATGCGGCAGTAGGCCTCATTCACATCGAGCAACCGGCCCATGGCGTCGGTGAGCCAGAACCCGTCGATGGCGGTCTGCAGAATGTGCTGATACCGCTGTTCCGCCTGCATGCGGTCGGTGATGTCCTGGTAAATGGAATAGGCGAAACGGCGGCCGCCAATCTCGATCGTCCTTACCGTCACATGGACGTTCCTGATCTCGCCGCTTTTGGTCCTGTGCAGGGTGTCGAAATCGTCCCCGCCTTCGCGCTTGATCTTTTCCAGCCGTTGCGCCGTTTCCTCCGGCTTCTCGATCACTTCGTAGTCGGAGATCGTGATCCCGGCGAACTCCTCGGGCGTGTACCCCAGCTGCCGGCACGCGACGTCATTGGCCTCCACGGCCCTTCCTGTTTCAAAGTCTATCAGGACAATGCCGTTCGGCGACCGTTCGAAGAGCTGGCGGTAGCGCACCTCCGCGTCCCGGAGCGCGTCCTCCGCGCGTTTCCGTTCCGTAATGTCGATGCCGAACGACACGATAACGAGATCGTCGCCCGTGCCGAGAGTGCTGTTCTGCCAAGATATGAAGCGCTCTTCGCCTTGTTTCGTGAGCACCGGATTGGTGAACGTATCGATAGCGACATGCCGCTCCTTCAGTTTGGCAAATTCTTCCCACACTTCGGGATACCGCTCCCGCGGGGCAAGCGTCTCGAACCAATTCCTTCCGGCGAGGTCCTCCTTCCGGTACCCGGTGATCCGCTCCGCGGCCTCGTTGAACCGCATCACCTCGCCCCGGCTGTTCAGAACAACGACAATCGCGTTGGCTGCCCGGATCAGGCTCTCGGAGAAGTCCCGTGCCCGCCTCAGCTCTTCCTCCGCCCGGATTCTCTCGGAAATATCGACAAAGGACCCTAAAACGCTGATCGGAGTTCCCGTCTCGTCCCGCATGATGCTTGCGGACATCAGCCGGGGAACGAGGGAACCGTCCTTTTTCCTGCCCGTGTTTTCTCCAACCCAGCCGTCCCGGCCTCCCAGCGAGTTTCTGATCTCCGCGATCCGCTCCGCGTCCGCAGAAAAATCCTTGATGTCCCTCCCCAGAACCTCGCTCGCATCGCTGTATCCCAGCATCGCAATATACGCCTGGTTCGCATAGGTGATCTTCCCCTCTATGCTGGAAATCGCGATGCCGTTTATGGACGCTTCGATCGCGTTATTCTTAATTTCGAGTTCCCGCTCCGCCTTTTTCCGCTCCGTGATGTCCCGAACGATGGCCCACATGCCGAGGTTGCTGCCTGTCTCATCCTTCAGCAAAAACGCGCGCATTTCGACCGGGAAGACGGCGCCATCCTTCCTTCTGTATTCTTTTTCGTATACCTTCGAATGGCCGTAAGGAACAACCTCCTCGCTGATAATGCGCTCCTCGAAGGCATGCCACTTCCCAGGCGTGATGTCCTTGCAGGTCAACGGCAGAAGCTCCTCGCGGCGATAGCCCAGCATCTCCTGGTAGGCCCGGTTGAAATCGACCATCCTGCCTTCCATGTCCACGCTCACGAAGGCGTCCCGCATGCTTTCATGCAGCAGCTGGTATTTCGCTTCGCTCGCTTTCAGGGACTGCGCCGCCTGCTGCCGGAGCTGTTCCCGGCCGGCGATGACTTCGTCCGTAAACCGCTGGAACAGGGTCTGGAGTATGAATAACTGGTCTCCCCGGGGCACCTCTCCGTGCTCCAGGCCTAGTTCGTCCCGGGAGATCGCCACGACCCGCCCGGCAAGCTGCTGCACAGCCCGGGTGATGAAATAGACGACCACCAGGCTTGCCGCGATCAGCAGCATGGCCACTGCGATCCTTTGTTTCCGCTCGGCGCTGACGATCTTTCCGTGCACTTCTTTGAACTGGGACCGGGGAACGAACGAGGCGAACTGCATCATCAGCTCCGACGCGCCGGAATCGAAAAAAGATTTCCCGATGACCAGAAAGTCTTTTCTCAATGCGTCGAGCATCGCTCCCTGCGGCAGAATGTCCGGCCGGGTGCTCGCGATAACGCGGGGCTGCTCGCCTGCCAGGACCGCCACCAGCCGTTCCTCCGCCGCCCCGCCCCGAGTGGCTGCCAGAAAATCCTCGTTCAGTTCATTTGCGATCAGCAGGGTGGCCAGCGGTCTTCCCGCGGGGCTTTTCACTGCCCAGGAGGTAAGCACAAAAGGCCGGTTGTCGAGGGTGACCATGGCGCTCTGCTTCGCGCTGATCGCCAGAAGGCGGAATGACGGCGACCGCAGTTCAGCAGGAATATCGCCCGGGCCGTCGTGGTAAATCTCCCGCACCCTGTTGTTTCCGTCCAGCAGGACCGCGATCTGGATGCGGACCAAGTGGCGCAATATGCCGGCATCGGGAAGCCAGGCAGGCAGGTCCCGGTGCATAACGATTCCCTTGCGGCCGCTGCTGAAGGACCTTGAGCCGCGAACATGATCATGGAAGGCTTTCCGGGAAACCATCAGCTTCGCCGCCTCGTGGTAGGTTTCCACGTAATTATCGAAGCGCACCCGATCCTCATCGGCCTGGCGGCCGAGCTGCTCGCGCAGAACATCTCCGAACAGTGCATCCAGCGTCGTTGTCTGCTGGTGGTCTATCACCGCCATTGCCAGCGCGCCCACCGCCACGGTCAGGAGCAGCATCTTGGGCATCAGCGAAACGCGCTGATGAAGCCGCCTCACTCTTTCGGACACAGTCATGAGAATTCCTTTACGTTTACTTCGGTTCCCCGACCAGCTCATTGCCGTAGAACTTCCACCCTGCCTTCCGCAGGCGGCTCGCGGGAACGAACCCGTACCGCTCCGTGCTCAGGCTCTCCACCGCTTTGATCAGGTAGTCCGCCAGCGCCTGTGCATTCTTGTTCGAGGTTCCCTTCCCCTCCCAGGTGGTGATGGTATAGGTGCGGTAGAAAGGGTACCTGAGGGTCGCAAGCGCCTCCGGGTCGTTCGGCCGGTACCCGTCGAGGGAGAGCACTTTCACCCTGCCGCGGTCCTTGTACCTGTCCACCATGCTCAGCACTTCCCATCCGATAGCGCTCGGCGCTGAAGAGACCCGCGAGATCATGTCGGGAATGGAGCCCACTTCGAACATCCGCGGGCTGAAGTGCTCCTGCTTGTCCAGCAGCAGCCGCCAGTGACCCGGCCGCTCCGCGCAGTGGAGCCGGCCGATGGCTTTGATCGTCCGGTCGGGGCCGGGCTTTTGATTCTTTGTTTTGAGGTCGGACCAGCGACGCAGCCTCCCGCGATAGATGTCACGGAGGTCGGAGGTGGAAAGAGTATCGATGGGATTATCAGGATGCACGAAAAAGGCCTTGCCCACGATGCCGAGAGTATGGTACCGGATGCCGGGGAATCGGTCATCCTTGCTTGCGGGGCAGCAGAATCCGCCCATGTCAATCGCCTTCCGCGCAAGCATGCCCGCGGCAATGCCGCAAGTACCCTCCCGTGCCACGATTTTCAGCCCGTTTTTCGCGGCATAGTTCTGAATAAGCCAAACCATCGTGTGGTAAATATCCTGGTCCATTACCACGGTAACATCCGCGTCCGTTGCCCAGTCTTCGTGCACGACCGGCTTCGCCGCCCAGCCGGGAGGCATGACCGCCTGCTGTTTCGGATCGCTGAACGCCGCGCCGCGGAGTCCGGCGGGATCAGCGGCCTTTTTCGCCGCCGCCCCCCCCGCCGCCAGGAAGAAAGCGGCAATCGCCGCTGCTGTGAACATCGTCAGACGACTTCTTTTTCCGGTTCCCATGCCGTCCCTCGCTTCTCCGGCATTGATCGCCGCGCCGGGCCTATTCCTTGATTCCATACCCCTGCAGTTTGCGATAGAGCGTCTTGGGATCGATCCCCAGGACCTCGGCGGCCCTGCCGCGATGCCCGCCGGTGTCCTTCAGAACCTTGAGGATGTGGTCCTTCTCAAGCTCGTCCAGGCGGAGCGCGGCGGCCGTCTCCTGGCGACCGGTAAGGTCGCTCGGCAGTTCTGCCAGGTCGATGATATCGCCCTGAGCAAGCAATGCGGCGCGGTGGACCACGTTCTGGAGCTCGCGCACGTTCCCGGGCCAGCGGTAGGCTTCCAGCGTCTTCCGTGCCCGGTCGGAGAAGCGTTTCTGTCTGCAGGCGGGATTGTTTTGCAGGATATGCTCGACCAGCGGCAGGATGTCATCGCGCCGTTCGCGAAGCGGCGGAATATGCACCACCAGCGTCGAGATCCGGTAGAACAGGTCCTGCCGGAACGTCTCCTTCTCGATCTCCCGCTTCAGGTCCTTGTTCGTGGCGGAAATGAAGCGGACCGCTACAGTCAATTCCCGCGTGCCGCCCAAATGGAAGAATTTCCCCGTTTCCAGGACGCGAAGCAGCTTCACCTGCAGCGGAAGCGGCATGTCGCCGATCTCATCCAGAAAAAGCGTGCCGTTGTTCGCGATCTCCAGCAGGCCCGGTTTCCGAGCAACCGCGCCGGTGAACGCGCCCTTCTCGTATCCGAAGAGCTCGCTCTCGATCATGTTCTCGGGGATCGCGCCGCAGTTGATCGGCACATAGGG
>JAOUEV010000006.1 GCA_029858565.1 Nitrospirota bacterium
CGGGTTGCTGAGGATCGCGGCGGGCCACCGTGAAGTGATAGCAGGATTCGGCGCGCTTGCGGCGGTGCTGGGCCTGTTCCTGCTGCTCCTTCCTCCGGGAGGAACAGCGCTGCCGCAGGATAGCAGGCATATCCTGTTCTACAGCCAGGACTGCAAGCACTGCGCGGAGATCAAAAAGGAGCTCGAAGCGGGAAAAGTGGAGTTTGAACCGGTGCTGATCAAGGAATACTCGGCCACGCTCAGGCCCCTGGGCATCGAAGAAGTGCCGACCCTTCTCGTGACGGGCCCCTATGAAAAAATATTCCTGACCGGGACCAAGGCTATCCGCCGGTATCTCGCGTCCTGCTCGGCCGAATCGGCCGTTGCCGCGGGAGCCAAAAAAAGGTCGCCCGCTGCCGCAGCCCGGAATCAGCCGGCCGGGCAGCTTGACCTGCGGATCTTTGCGCCGGCCGGATCGCCGAACGATATCCTCAACCCCATTCCCGACGAGGGTCTCTGCAAGGAAGATGTCAAGTGTGATTGACGGACCTCCCAGGTTGTTCAGCGGAAATACAGAAATTCAGCTATATTATGTACACTAGAAAACCCCGTCCGGTCCGAGGGATTTCTCTATGCACCGAGGGCCTGTGTCCGCATGCCGGCTGCACGGACGCCGGTGAAGCCATGCCGGACGGCGCGACAGATCCGCGGGCCGAAAGGCGCATGATGAGGAGGCTGCAATGGAGCGAATTGATGACGACATGCTGCTCGATGAGCTTAGAAAACGGTTGGAGGAGAACAAGATCGCCTTATCGAATCTTCGGTCAATGACGCAGACGCTCGAGTCCATGAACGAGAAGCTGCGCCAATCAGAGGCGCTCAAAAGCGATTTCCTCTCCAATATCCGGAATGAGATCATCAATCCGCTGACCGCCATTCTGGGCATTTCCCGGCAGGTTGCCGCCAGGAAAGCCGATGCTGCGGAGGCCGCAGAGATGGCCCAGACGATCTATGATGCGGCCTTTGAGCTCGACTTTCAGCTCCGGAACATCTTTGCCGCGGCGGAGCTCGAAGCCGGGGATGTCGATCGCAGCATAGCAAAGGTCGATGTGGCGGCGCTTGTGCATGGCCAGATCGAGGCCTTCCGTCACAAGGCTGCGGAAAAAAAGGTGACCATAGAGTTCTCCTGCGAGACCGAGCCCGGCCTGTCGTTCAAGACCGATCCGGACAAGCTCCAGAAGATCGTTGCCAACCTGCTGGCGAACGCGATCGAGTTCAATCTGGAGGGCAAGCGCGTACTCGTCCGTCTCTGGATCGAGAACAAGCGGCTGAACATTTCCTTCAGCGACGAGGGGCTCGGCATTCCCGAGGCGGACCGGAAAAAGGTCTTCGACCGGTTCGTTCAGCTCGACTCCGGCGTCAGCAAGCGGCACAAAGGGCATGGTCTTGGGCTGAGCATCACGAAGGCCTTGACCGAAATGCTGGAGGGAAGCGTATCGCTCACCAGCGGACAGGGGGCCGGATGCGTTTTTACCGTGTCCGTACCTGAGAGCGAGTCCGATCAGGATGTGACCTCCGGCAACGGCAATGAGTTCATCTTCGAGGGCGGGACCCAGTTCTGATGGGGCGGGAAGGGAAGGCGCACTTCCGTGCGCGATCAATGAGGGACGTGCGTGCATGACAGAAGGACGCGGGAACAATACGCATTATCTGCTGGCGGGAAGCCTTTTCGCCCATGAGGAGCCACATGTCGTTACGACCGTGCTCGGCTCCTGCGTGTCGGTCTGCCTGTGGGATTGTATGGCGCACCGGGGCGGCATCAATCATTACATGCTGCCGCTCTGGAACGGCGAAGGACTGGCATCGCCCAAGTACGGGAACATCGCCATCCTTAAGCTGATCGAACGTATGCGGGAGCTGGGATCGGAAAAACGCAACCTCCGGGCAAAGGTCTTCGGCGGCGGCGTGGTCCTGAACGTCACGAACTCGTTCATGAACATAGGTGAACGGAACATTCAGCTGGCCGACGACGTGCTCCGCAGTGAGAACATCCAGATCATCAGCGCGGACACCGGCGGTAATGTGGGCCGGAAGATCATCTTTAACACGGAATCGGGAACAGTCCTCGTTAAAAAGCTCATGAAGCAGATCGACGATATCCGTATCTGATCCCTCCCCCGGCATCGCGGCAAAATTCAGCTCATTGTCCCCACTGAAGCCGTCCTTTCCCTGTTGTTCGATAACTCCGCTGAATTTCAGGCAAATTTCTTGACTTTTCCGAATTGGCCGTGCTATTATCATGCTGCTGTTGAGTCATGGGGAACAGGTGATGGCAGGCGAGAAGATCCTGAACATAGACGATAGCCCGACGGTCCAGCGGCTCATCGAGATGATCCTTGCGAGCCAGGGGTACAAGGTCGTGCTTGCGTCCGATGGCGAGGAAGGCATTGCCAAGGCGAAATCGGAGCGGCCCGAGCTGATCCTTGTGGATTTTGTCATGCCCAAAATGAATGGGTATCAGGTCTGCAAGACGCTGAAGGACGATCCCGAGTTCCGCGACACGCCGATCATCCTGGTCACGTCCAAGGGCGACAAGGTCGGCAGCAAATTCGTCGATACCCTCGGCATCACCGAGTATTTCACCAAACCCTTCCAGCCCGAGGAATTGCTGAGCAAGATCCGGGAGGTCCTCGACAAGAAGGCCGAGGAAGCTGCCGCAGCCCGCGCTGCCATGGCGGCGAAAGCGCGGTCTGCGCCCGCCGCGGCCCCGGCCGCGGCCGCACCGCAGGGTCTCGAGGCCATGATCGCGAATATCGTCCGCAAGGCGCTTGATGAGTTCGCGGCAACAACGCTTCCCGCCTTGATCAGACAGGAACTCGGCAGGGGCGGCGCCGGAGAAGACACGGGAGTTCCTGCGCCCGGCGGCATCCGCGGGAACCTTGCCGCTTTTCGCATCATCGAGCTCATGCAGATGCTCGCGCTTCAGCGCCACACCGGAAGGCTGGTCATCACACGGAAGGAAGGGCGGGCCGAGATCTTCTTCAAGGAAGGCGCTGTCGCATTCGCAGGCAGCACGCTGAACGGCAGCCTGCCCGGAGTGGACGGTCTTCTGCGAAAGACCTGCCGCGTTGACGAGGATGGATTGCAGCACGCTCTCCGGATCGCAGGAATGACCGGCCAGCCGATCGATGGTGTGCTTGCCCAGGAACGACTGATGGACCAGAAGGCCTTTGCCTCATGTCTCCGGCGGCACACGGAGGCGGTCGTATTCAAGGCAATGGCGTGGACCGAGGGTGACTTTGTGTTCGACCGCGAAGCGCCCCCGGTCTTTGCGAACCCCGTTGCGATCAAGGTTGACGATCTGATCCTCGAGGGCACTCGCCGGGCTGACGAGTGGATCCTGATACAGCAAAAAATCCCGAATTTATCCGTGGTGTTCGAGCCGCTCATCGGAAACGCCGAGGAGTTGACCCGCAGGGGTCTGAGCGCGGCTGACCTGAAAGTGTTTTCCATGGTGGACGGCCGTCGGTCAGTGCAGGATATTGTGGATGTTGCCATGATGGCGGATTTCGAGGTTGCCAAGAGCCTGTTCATTCTGCTGTCGGTCGGATTGATACGCAAGAAAAAATAGGATTCGAGAGTCTGCAACCCTGCGATAAAACGAAAGAAAACTTGACAATACCAACAAAAAGTGTTACCCTGATTTTTATCGTGTGACACGTAAAGGAGAGGAAAATGGCAAAGATACTCGTAGCAGATGACAGCCTGGCAGAGTTGCAGATCATTCAACAGACGCTCCAGTCGACAGGACACTCCATTGTCACGGTCATGGACGGAGAGGCGGCGGAGGCGAAGGCCAAGTCTGAGAAGTTCGATCTGATCATCCTTGACGTGATCATGCCGAAGAAGAACGGTTTTCAGGTCTGCCGCGAGATCAAGACCAATGACTCGACCAAGAACATCCCGGTCATTATGGTCACCTCGAAGGACCAGGAAAGCGACAAGTTCTGGGGAATGAAACAGGGCGCGGACGAATATCTTACCAAGCCGTTCAAGCCGGAAGACCTGCTGAAGACCGTCAAGAAGTACATCTAACGCCGGGATCCCCCCTGGAGGGAGGCTGTTTGGCCGATTTCGACACCGACGTCACCGCAGATGTGGTGCACCATGCGACTGCTGAGGAGGAAGTACGGGTCTGCCTCTTCGGCATCAGCGGGGACACCTACGCCGTGACGGTCGATATCCTCGTCGAGATCATCATTCCTCAGAAGATCTTCCCAGTTCCTACTACACCACCCCACGTGATCGGCGTCATCAGCCTGCGCGGCAACATCGTCCCCATTGTCGATATCCGGCCGGCGCTCTCGCTGCCGCCCGCGACCGGGATCACGCAGGTCGCTATCATGCGCATCGGATCCACAACGATCGGCATCGTCGTTGACGCCGTGTCGGAGGTCGTTGCGATCCCCCTGAGCAATATTCTTCCGCTTCCCTCCGAGCTTTCGGTGCAGGATGCCGCGTCGAAGAGCAGGAGCCGCTACCTGAAGGCGATCATTCAGCGGAAGAACGGTGTGGCGGCATTGCTGAACATCGATCGTCTGCTGGAAGCCATTTCACTTTCGTAGGCACGGAGCCGCACGGCGGCTGCGTGAAGATATTTTGCACAAAGGAGTTCGTCCATGAAGATCGTTGACGGTATTCTGAATGCGCTTTTCCTGCGCCGGGTCAGCATCAGAACGAAGGTCGTGTTCATGATCGTGATGATGTCGGCAGTCTTCGGGTCCGGCATTCTCGGCTTCATCTACTATCAGCTCCAGAACACGCTCAAGGACGAGTCGCTGAACAAGGCGCTGATCCTTGCCGACGGACTTTCCGTCAAGGCGGCGGAGCCGGTGCAGGTGGAGGACCTGAACGCCCTCCAGTTCATCCTGGGCGAGGCGATCGGACAGTCCGACGTGGCCTACGCGTTCATCCGCGACGGGAGGGGGAAGATCCTTTCCTCGTCCTTCGAGGGCAATATGGTTCCCCCGGCGCTGGCAAACATCAACCGGCTGGCGCCGAACGTTCCCTTCGGAACCGAGAACACCGAGCTTGCCATCAAGGACATGATCATCGAGGTCACGGACATCGCCTCGCCGATCGGCGGCGGCGCTCTCGGGTCGATCCATATCGGCCTGAACATCACGCAGATCAAGCATAATATCCGGAATCTGCTCCTGACGATCCTCTACGTCGGGGCCGGCGGTCTCGTTATCCTGTCCATTGTGACGATCATCATGGTTGCCATCATCATCGCGCCGGTTAAGGACCTGATGCGGGTCGCTGAAGCGGTGGGCCGCGGCGATTTGTCCGTCAAGGCCACGGTCAAGACCAGCGACGAACTGGGCCAGCTGGGACAGACCCTCAACAATACGATCGACCGTCTCCAGGGCCTGGTCCAGACCGAATCCGACCGGGACAAGATGCAGCACCAGGTCATGGACCTGCTGTCCATCGTGAGCGGCGCGGCCGAGGGCGACCTGACGGTCAAGGCTGAAGTGACCGCCGACGCGCTGGGATCGGTGGCCGACGCGTTCAATCTCATGATCACCGGTCTGACGAGCCTGGTCACCCAGGCGTTCAACGTGGCCCACGAGATCCAGACGTCGACGACGGATATTCTCCGGGCTTCGGAGCGCATGCGCAAGGGCGCCGAGCAGCAGACATCGCAGATCTCCACCGCCGTGCACGCCGTGAACGACATGTCCCACACGATCGCGCGCATGGCCGAGAACGCCGAAGCCGCGACCCAGACGTCCCTCAAGGCGACCCAGGCGGCAGTCAAGGGCGGAACCTCGGTGTCCGAAACGATCAAGGGCATGCAGCGCATCCGCGCGGCGGTGCAGACCACCGGGAAAAAGATCAAAGGCCTGGGCGAACGGTCCCTCGAGATCGGCGCCATCATCGAAGTGATCAACGAGATCGCGACCCAGACGAACCTGCTGGCGCTCAACGCCGCGATCGAGGCCGCCCGCGCCGGAGAGCAGGGCAAGGGTTTCGCGGTCGTTGCCGACGAAGTCCGGAAGCTCGCGGAACGCGCCGCCCGCGCGACCAAGGACATCACGAGCCTCATCAAGGGCATTCAGGTTGAAACGAGCGAGGCCGTGACGGTTATGGAAGAAGGTACCCGCGAAGTGGAGGAAGGTACGAAGCTTGCCGACCAGGCCGGCGCAGCGCTCCGCGAGATCGAACAGATCGTTAAACAGACATCGACGCTGGTGACGGAGATTACGAAGGCGGCCAATGACCAGGTGAAGGTGTCCGAAAGCGTCGTGCACTCCATGGACGATATTTCCAAGCTGACCCAGGAAACGACGGTCGGCGTGCGCGACACCGTGGAGACCATCAGCAGGCTGGCGGACCTGTCCACGCGGCTCGCCGACGCTATCGGCCGGTTCAAACTGGGCGGGGAACAACATCCGCTGGCGGCACAGTCCGGCGAGCTTCCGGCGCTTGAAGGCGGTTATCCGCAGCTGGCGGCGGATGTCACGACAAGTGATGAGGAGATCAAGCTCGGTTTCATTGAATAGCGTCTATGGCGGGCTCATTGGATAAATCCGGCATCATCGAGTTCTTCCTGGTCGAGGCGGGAGAACACCTGCAGAACCTGAACTCGGGCCTGCTTGCCCTTGAAAAGGACCCCTCGAGCCGCGAAGTGATCGATGAGCTCTTCCGGGCCGCGCACACGCTCAAGGGCTCCGCGGCCATGATGGGTTTTCAGGGCGTAAGCGATGTGGGACACAAGGCCGAGGATATGCTCGGACTGTTCCGCTCGGGCTCCATCCCCATATCGCGCGACACGCTGAACTTCCTCTTCGACAGCGTAGACGCGATAAAGCTCCTTGTGGACGGTATCGCGTCTAAAACGCCTGAAGATCCGCTCATTGTCGAGACCATAGCGCAGTCGTTCAAGACCATCGTCGACGCGGCAAAGGGCGCTCCGGCCGAGGCTCCTGCAAAGCCGGCAACCAAGCAGCCGGCCGCTCCCGCACCTCCCGCACCGGCTGCTGCCGTTCCCGAGCCCGCCCCTGCAGCGCCGAAACCGCCAACTGCGGAAAAGACACCTGCCAAACCGGTCAACCTCCCGTCGAGGGAGGAGCTTGATGATGCCTGGGAAAAGGCTTTTGCCGAGGAGAGCGAGACGCTGAAGCAGGCGCCGCCGTTTCCGGCGAAGTCCGCGCAAACCGAGCCTGCGCCACAGCGCACGCCGGCTGCCAATCCCCCTGCTGCGCCTCAGCCGGTTGCCGTGCCAACACCTCCGACCCCCGAGTCGCTCCGGCAGGAGATCGAGGAAGCCAAAAAGACAGGGGTCGTCGAGAAGCGCGGAGTGGGCAGACGCGCGACCGATGCGCCAGACGTCGAAAAGCAGTTCATCCGCGTGAACATCGAACGCCTCGACAATCTGATGAACCTCGTGGGCGAGATGGTCGTGAACAGGAACAAGCTCTCGAAACAGGTGGATGCCATCAAGTCGTTGCGCGATGAGCTTGTCTTCAGTCAGAACCGGCTGCTGTTCGAGATCAGGAACTTCGAGGAGAAATACGAATATACGCTGAACACCCAGACCCCGGCGCCCTCGGCCGTGCCCGCGCCGGGACAGGCAGGAGATTTCTTCGAGCTTGAGTTCGATCGCTATGACGACTTCAACCTGCTGTCCCGGAAGCTCATGGAGATCACGAACGACACCAACGAAGTGATGATGGAGCTTGCCGGGCTGTTCGACTCCTTCGAGCTCGATACCGCGCGCATCTCCACGATCACCTCGAACCTCCAGGATGAGATCACCCAGGCGCGCATGGTCGAGATGGACCGGCTGTTCCAGCTGTTCCAGCGGCCGGTCCGGGACCTGGCCCAGTCGGAGAACAAGCGCATTAACCTGGTGGTGACCGGCGGCGAGACAAAAATAGACAAGACGATCTTCGAGATCATCTCCGATCCCCTGATGCACATGGTCCGGAACGCGATCTCCCACGGCATCGAGCCGGAGGATGAACGTGTTCGCCGGGGAAAGGAACCGGTGGGCTCCCTGATCCTCTCCGCGCGGCATGACGGCAGCAGTATCGTGCTCCAGATCGAGGACGACGGCAAGGGCATGGACCCGGAACAGCTGCGAAATGCCGCGGTCGAGAAGGGTTTCCTGTCACAGGGAGAGGCTAAAGGGCTGTCCGACGCAGAAGCGCTGAACCTGATCTTCCGGGCGGGATTTTCCACAGCTGCGAGCGTCGGGAAGGTTTCCGGCAGGGGCGTCGGCATGGACGTGGTCACCACCCAGCTGGGAAAGATCAACGGACGGATCGAGATCAAGACCGAACGGGGTGTCGGCACCCGATTCATCATCAAGCTGCCGCTTACCCTTGCGATCGCCCAGGCGCTGATCATCAAGATGAAGGACCAGGAGGTCGCTGTCCCCATGAACCTCGTCGAGGAAACGACGCGGTTCTCGGAAAAGGACATTCAGCACACGGCCGGCGAGGAGATGGTGAATCTCCGCGGCACGCTCATGCGGCTGGTCCGGCTGAACACCCTGCTCGGCGCCGGCAAGCTCCCGAAGCGGGAGGAGGATTACCGGTATCCGACGCTGGTGCTCGTGATGGCGGAAAAGCGCCTGGCGCTGATGGTCGAGGACATTGTGGGCCGCGAGGAGATCGTGGTCAAGACCGTTGGGGACTTTCTCAGGAATGTGCGCATGTTCTCCGGCGCGACCATTTCGGGGGAGGGTGATGTCCGCCTGATCCTGAACATATCGCACCTGTTCGGCGAAGAGACGGTCAGCACCAAAACGAGCTTTGTCGGCACCAAGGAAGGCATTGCCGCGGACATCCCGAGGCGGAAGCCGCGGGTCCTTGTTGTCGATGACTCCATCAGCATCCGCAAATATGTTCAGCGTTTCCTCGACCGCAGCGGATATGAGGTCGAGACCGCAACCGACGGCATGAACGCTCTTGAGGTCCTGGGCAAGGCAAAGTTCGACGCCGTGATCACCGACCTTGAGATGCCCGTCATGCACGGGTACGACCTGATCGCTGAAATGAAACGCAATCCTGTGTTCATGGTGATCCCGATCATCGTGCTTACCTCGCGGGCCGGCGACAAGCACCGGCAGAAGGCCATAGAAATGGGTGCGCAGGATTATCTGGTAAAACCGTTCGAAGAGCAGGAAATGATCGAAGCGCTGAGAAAGCTGTTGAGCGGGGCCGCCGTGGCGGCTCGCGCGTAGCGCGCCGGACCCGGTATGGCCGAATCGACCCGATATCTCATAATGACCCTCGAGGAGGAGAGCTTTGCGATACCGATCACGAGCTTGCTCGAGATCGCCGTACCGCGGGCCATCCAGCGGGATGCGAAACTGTCCGAGATCTTCGAGGGGAAGATAGACTACCGGGGCAAGCTGATCCCGGTGGTGAATCTGAAAAAGATCCTGAAGCTGCCCGGAGCCGTCGGGGGCTCCATGATCGTCACGAAATGCGGCAAGGGCGTGGTCGCTCTCCTGGTGGACAGCGCCAAGGAGCTGCTGGAGACCCGGGAGGCCCCTGTCCCGCTTCCTCCGGGGGTCATCAATTCGAGCCTCGGCTACTACGCCGGGGTGCTGAGGAACCGTGATGAGCTGGTCCTGCTGCTGAACGAGGATGGATTGCTGCCATGACGAACAATTATCTCTTGTTTCGTCTTGGTGACCGTCTTTTCGGCATTTCGATGGAAGGCGCCCTGGAGATCCTTCCGTGGCGGAAGTCGCGGATGGTCCCGCTCGCCTATTCTTATATTGAGGGTTTGCTCGACTACCGCGGGACCATCTATCCGGTGTTCCAGCTGGCGTTGCTCCTGGGGCTGTCCCGGCCAGGCCCGATCGGCTTTACTGCGCCCGACCCCATGCAACCGTTGAAGGACAGGAGCATAGTCCTTCTCCGGGAGGGTGACCGGCGTTTCGGCATCACCGTGGACAGTGTTGTGAAGATGGCGAGGCTGGAACATCCCGACGATCAGACCTCTGATATCAAGGGCATCCAGCCGCATCTGATCCTTGGCCGCAGTTTCGACGAGGACCAGGAAATCATTCTGCTCCGATTTGAAAGGTTATTCCATGCCGGCTAAAATTCTGCTTGCTGATAAGAGCATCACGATCCAGAAGGTGGTCGAGATGCTGTTCTCCGGAAAGGACTTCGAGGTCACCTGCGTCAGCGACGGCGAAAGCGCACTGAGCGAGGCCGGCCGCATCAGGCCCGATGTCATTCTGGCTGACGTGGACCTGCCGCGTATCGACGGGTACACGCTTGCGGTGCAGGCGCGTCAGCAGGCCGCACTCTCGCAGATCCCAATCATTCTGATGCTCAGCAGGGACGATCAGTACGATGCCGCCCGGGGAAGCCAGGCAGGTATCGTCGACAATATCGCGAAACCCTTTGAATCGAAGGACCTGATCAGCAAGGTCAAGAAGGCGTTGAGCTCTGCTCCGGCTCCGGCAAAGGGCCCAGCGCCGGCACCGCGTCCAGTGGAACGGCCGGCAGCCGCGGCACCGCCGCCACCTCCACCGCCGCCAAAGCCAGCCGCGCCACCTCTGCCGAAGCCCAAGCAGGCAGTGCCTTCGGATATATTCGGGATCATTGACGAGGCTCCGGCCGCGGCCGCGGTCGTAAAAACAGCCCCGGCCCCGCCAGTCGCTCCGAAGCAGGCTCCGGCTCCAGCTCCTTTGGTGGAGGAAAGTGTTTTTGAGGTGGAGCCCGAGGTCGAAGTAGAACCGGAAGTGGCCGCGCCGCCGCCCCGGCCGGCAGCAGAAGCACCGGTCGCACGGGAGTGGAAAGCGCCTGTGGAGGAGCCGCGGCAGACCGTGGAACCCGATGCCTTTGATACAGAGCAGCTTTTCGGACGAACCGCTCCAGCGGAGGCAGAAGAGGAGTTCGTCGAGGCCGAGGTCGAGGAGACTGTGCAGGCAGAAGTGGTTTCCGAGCCGCCCGCGGCCGGGACCGGTTTTGACAGCTTCGACATGGGAGGCGGGGAAACAGTGGAAGAGGCGGAAAAAGCGCTTCCGCTGGGTGCGCGCGCGATGGAGGAAATGCGCGAGGGCCTGGGCCTGGGCCGGGAACCCGAGGGAGCGCCCGCTGCGACAGCGCCGTCGGACTTTGTAAGTTTTGAGAACCTTGATGATGCTTCACGTGTTTCGCACGAGGACTATATTCCGCCGGCCGCGGAGCCTCGCCCCGCGGCGGCACCTGCGGGCATGGCGCGATCAGCATTATCAGTAGCGGGAGGCGCGGCATCGGATGACCGGATCCAGTCCGCTGCCCATGATGCCATAGCGCAGGTGGCGCGCGAGGTCCTGGAACGCGTTGCATGGGAAGTCATACCCGAACTTGCCGAACGTCTCATTCGCGAGGAGATCGAACGGCTGAAGGCGGGAAAATAGCAATTTGATAAGAGGGGTCGGAGCGCGGAATGAGAGAGGGGACTTGCTCCCCTCTTTTTGTTGCAGCTGATGCTTGAGCATCACGATATATCCTGATTTGCCGCAACCTGCACCGAGAGCACAAGACAAGACGCCAAGGTGAAAGAATATCTCCGGCCTGTTATGACCGCTGTCGCTAAATAATTTTAACTGCTATCAAGCCTGATACCAAACAAGGAGTATGGCACTGATGTCCTCACGAGAGCTTTCGAAATCCTACGATCCCAAACAGGTCGAGCAGACATGGTATGACACCTGGTCGGAAAAGCAGTATTTTCACGCCGACGCGCAGAGGCCGGGCGCGCCATTCTCGATTGTGATCCCGCCGCCGAACGTGACCGGCTCGCTGCATATCGGCCACGCTCTGAACTCCACGCTCCAGGACGTGCTGGTGCGCTGGATGCGCATGTCCGGCAGGAACGCGCTCTGGGTGCCGGGCACGGACCACGCCGGCATCGCAACCCAGAACGTGGTGGAACGCAAGCTTGCCGGAGAAAAGATCGATCGCCACCAGCTCGGCAGGGAGAAGTTCGTTGAGAAGGTATGGGAATGGAAAAAACAGTCCGGCGGCACGATCATCAGCCAGCTCAAGAAGATGGGCGCGTCCTGCGATTGGGACCGTGAACGCTTCACCATGGACGAGGGCCTGTCCAAGGCGGTGCGTGAGGTATTCGTGAGGCTTTACGAAGAAGGCTTGATCTACCGCGGTGAACGGCTGATCAACTGGTGCCCGCGCTGCCATACCGCGCTGTCTGATATCGAAGTGGAGCACGAGGATGAAAAGGGCAAGCTGTACCATCTCGCGTACCCGCTGTCGCACGACCCCAGGATCCGCCTCACGGTCGCCACGACCCGGCCCGAGACCATGCTGGGCGATACGGCCGTTGCCGTGCATCCGCTCGACCCGCGATACAAGGACCTGATCGGCAAGACCGTGGACCTGCCGCTCACGAACCGCAAGATTCCCATCGTGGGAGATTCCATCCTCGTGGACCTGGAGTTCGGCACCGGCGCGGTGAAGGTGACTCCTGCGCACGATTTCAACGATTACGAGGCAGGTACGCGCCAGACGCCGCAGCTCGGCCGCGTAAAGATGCTGGACGACAAAGCGGAAGTCCTCACGGAGATTCCGGATGTGAAGATCGACGTGCTCAAGCATGTAGGCGGCAAACCGGCAAAAAAGGCACGCGGTATGGTCGTGGAATTGCTGCAGGAGCAGGGTTTCCTGATCAAGACGGACGATCACAACCATTCAATCGGAAAATGCTATCGCTGCAGGACCGTGGTGGAGCCCTTCCTTTCGCCGCAGTGGTTCGTGAAGACGGCGCCGCTCGCCGGGCCGGCGATCAAGGCCGTTGAGGACGGCAGTATCCGGTTCATTCCCAGGGGGTGGGAGAACACCTATTTCGATTGGATGCGGAACATCAAGGACTGGTGCATTTCGCGCCAGATCTGGTGGGGGCACCGGATCCCGGCATGGTACTGTGACGACTGCGGACACATCACGGTCAGCCGCACGGACGCGACACAGTGCGCGAAATGCGGCAGCAAGAATGTCCGGCAGGAGACCGATGTGCTGGACACCTGGTTCTCGTCCGCACTCTGGCCTTTCTCTACGCTCGGCTGGCCCGAGCAGACAAAAGAGCTGCAGGTCTATTATCCCACCTCGGTCCTGGTCACGAGCTTCGACATCATCTTCTTCTGGGTGGCCCGCATGATCATGATGGGCCTGCACTTCATGAAGGAGATCCCGTTCCGGGACGTGTACATCCACGCCCTGGTGCGGGACGCCGAAGGCCAGAAAATGAGCAAGTCCAAGGGGAACGTGATCGACCCGCTGGAAATGACCGAACAGTTCGGCACCGACGCGTTCCGCTTCACCCTGGTGGCCTTTGCGGCCCAGGGCCGGGACATCAAGATGTCGCCGGAGCGCATCGAAGGATACCGCAATTTCGCGAACAAGATCTGGAACGCCAGCCGGTTTGTCCTGATGAATCTTGAGAATGATTTTACTCCGAACGCCGAACTCGTCACTCCGAACGCATCCCTTGCGGACCAATGGATTCTGTCCCGCCTGAACACGGTTATCAAAGAAGTCCGGTCCAGTCTGGAGGAATACCGGTTCAATGACGCGGCCTCGGGTCTTTATCAGTTCATCTGGCATGAGTACTGCGACTGGTACGTGGAACTGTCGAAGCCTGCGCTTCGGGACGAGGACCTGAAAAAGAAACGTGCTGCGCAGGTCACGCTGGTGACGACCCTCGAAGCGGTGCTGCGGCTGCTCCATCCGATCATGCCGTTCATCACCGAGGAAATATGGCAGAAGCTGCCTGATGAAGTGCGGAGTGCGGAGTGCGGAGTGCGGAATGAAAAACCGAAGAAAGCATCCGAGTCCATTATGATCGCTGCTTATCCCGTGGCCGACGAGAAGTTGATCAATAAGGACATTGAAAGTCTTATGAAGCTGCCGATGGACGCGATCCTCGCGATCAGGAACATCCGCGGCGAGATGAACATCTCCCCCAAGGAGCGCATCCGTGCAAGCATCCGCGCGGAGAACGACGGGGTGCTCAAGAACCTTGAAAAGACCTCCGGGTATGTGATGTCCCTTGCCGGCCTGTCGGAGATCACCATGTCCCTGAACGAACCAAAGCCCGAGGGATCGGCCGCAAGCGCGATATTCGGAGCCGAGATCTACGTGGTTCCCGCGGAGCAGGCCATTGACAAGGGCGCGGAGCGGGACCGCATCATGAAGGAGATCGCGAAGATCTCCAAGGACATCGACGTCTTCTCGAAGAAGCTCTCGAACAAGAACTTTGTGGAAAAGGCGCCGAAAGAGGTCGTGGAAAAGGATACGGCGAAGCTGGAAGAGTTCAGGGCCAAGCGGGATAAGCTCGAGCAGAGCCTCAAAGCGCTGGGATAGGGATCGGGAATCAGAATATGCAAATGCTTGTGCGATCCGCGAGAACGGTCCTGGACAGTCCGCTGCTGGTGCTGCTCATGGCCTGTACCACGCTCTACGTGACCTGTCATTCTACGCCTCTCTTCTTGTGGATCAGCCTTGTTGTCTCGATCATATTGACCCCGGCGATCTACGGCCGCTTTGCTCAGGTCATGACCAACGAGAGGCCGAGCGCGCTGTTCCGGTTGTTCGCACGCCACGGTTTCAACTTTTATGTCGTGGTTGCTCTGTTCTTTGTTCCCGTGGTGATCACCGCGTTCTGGGCGCGTAAGGACCTGGCTACGGCTGTTATGAACATCGGCTTCGCTGTCGCACAGGTCCTTTTGATCTATATTCTTCCCGGTGTCTTTCTGATGCGATCACCGGTCGAAGCGATCACATCGGGGCTGGCGTTCCTGGGAAAGAACGTTTTGCCCAGCCTGCCGCTCATAGGTCTTGCATTGTTCAATCCGCTGCTGCACCTGGCGATACCGTCCGCCTGGATCGCTCTTGACCTGTCCTCGGTCAGGGCTGCGGCGCGAACGCTGCCTTTGGCGCTGCTCTATAATATTGCATTATCAGCTGTCACTCTGACGCTATTTGTCGCGGCGGGCAGGACGCTGCGCGGGATCCCGCATGATGAACGATCTTCAAACGCTAATTAAGACCGCCCTTGCCGAGGACCTTGGATCCGGGGACGTCACCTCCGAGGCGACCATACCGCCGGATGCCCGGGCAGGTGCGCGCATGCTTGCAAAACAGGACCTGGTACTGGCGGGGCTCGATGTCAGCCGCGAAGTCTTTCATCATCTTGACCGTGATATTCATTTTATCGCAACCTGCAAGGACGGCGACCGGATCACCGCAGGGACCGAGTTCGCGAACCTCGAAGGACGAACAAGATCGCTCCTTGCGGGCGAGCGGGTCGCGCTCAATCTCCTGCAGCATCTTTCGGGGATCGCGACGCTGACAGCGGCCTATGTGGAACGGCTCAAAGGGACCAAGGCCCGCATCCTGGACACCCGGAAGACCCTGCCCGGGCTCAGGCGGCTGGAAAAGTACGCCGTATCCGTCGGCGGCGGAAAGAACCACCGCATGGGGCTCTATGATATGGTCCTGATCAAGGACAACCATATCAAAGCGGCAGGCGGCATCACGACCGCGGTCAGCCGGGTCAGGGAAAAGCTTCAGGACCGGTACAAGATCGAGGTCGAAACAAAGAACCTCGACGAGGTCCGGGAAGCTATTGCTGCGAAAGCGGACATCATCATGCTGGACAACATGTCCCTGGATGCGACGCGGGAAGCGGTGCAGGTCATAAACGGAGCCGCGCTGGTCGAGGCCTCGGGCAACGTGACGCTCGAAACGGTGAGGGCCATTGCCGAGACCGGCGTGGACCTCATTTCCGCCGGAGCGCTCACCCATTCGGCGCCGGCCGCGGACATCAGCATGAAGATTAAGTAGACGGAACCATGAATAAGGACGCAATACTCGATTTGCTCCGGTCATCGACCGCCAACCACCTGTCCGGCGCCGAGCTTGCCCGCAGGCTTGGCGTATCGCGCACTGCTGTCTGGAAGCACATAAAAACGCTGGAGGACGAGGGGTACCGGATCGAGGCGGTTCCGTCCAAGGGATACCGTATCACGGCTGAACCGGACTGTATCCGGCCGGGAGAGCTGAAGCGTCTCCTCGGCAGCAGTATCTTCGGCAGGAACATACAGTATCTGACTGAAAGCGCTTCCACGAACACCCTGGCCATGGAGCTCGCATCCCGCGGCGCCGAAGAAGGGAGCCTGGTTATCGCCGAGGTCCAGACGGGCGGCAAGGGGCGAATGGGGCGGAGCTGGGTATCGCCGAAAGGCAATCTCTACTTCAGCGCGATCTTGAGGCCCGCGGTATCGCCGCACCAGGCTCCTCTCATGACGCTGGTCGGGGCGGTAGCTGTGGCTAGAGCGCTCCGGAAGGTTCCCGGTATCGCCGCCGCGATCAAGTGGCCGAATGATATACTTATAGAGGGCAGGAAGGTCTCGGGCCTTCTGACCGAAATGAGCGCTGAGGCGGACCGCATCAGGCACCTTGTCCTGGGCATCGGGATCAATTGCAACATGGACCCGGGCACGCTGCCCGGGGAGGTGCGTGCGCAGGCGACATCGCTTGCAACAGAGACGGGAAAAAATGCCGATCGTACCGCGGTCCTTGCCGAAGTTCTCCGGGAACTCGACCGCTGGTACGGGGTGTTCCTCTCGGACCGGCAGGGCGTTCTGGACGCCTGGAGGGACCTGAACGTGACGCTCGACAGGGCGGTCACGGTGAGCGGAGCAGGAGAACTGCTGCAAGGTACGGCATCGGACATTGACAGCGAAGGACGTCTTGTCATCACGGCCGCAGACGGGTCCACCCGGACCGTCGCCGCAGGAGATGTTACGATAGTAAAACGACCGTAGGCTGGGGCTTTCGGCCTGTAGCTGGGGAGCTTTTGAACATCTTCGGACCCCGGTGTTCTGGAGGGAACATGCTGCTGGCAATAGACATCGGCAACTCGAACGTCGTGCTCGGCCTGTTCGACGGCGCAAAGCTTCGCGAGAGCTGGCGTATCGGGACCAAGGCGCAGATCACGTCCGACGAGTATGCCATGATCATCAAGGACCTATTCAGCTTCTCAGGCATCGGCTTCTCCGATGTGGACGGCATCATTCTGTCCACCGTGGTTCCGCCGCTGCTTCCGGTGATGGCTGAAATGGCCAGAAAATATTTCAAGCGTGATCCGCTCGTGGTCACGAACGACATCAAGACCGGCATCACGCTCCGGTATGACAATCCCCGGGAGATCGGCGCGGACCGCATCGTCAACGCTGCAGCGGGTTTTAAGCTCTACGGAGGCCCGCTTATCATCATCGACTTCGGCACTGCCACGACCTTCTGCGCGATCACGGGACAGGGAGAGTACCTGGGCGGCGCGATCGTGCCGGGCGTGAAGATATCCGCAGAAGCGCTCTATCAACGGGCAGCGAAGCTGCCCCGGGTCGAACTGGTCAAGCCGGGGAAGGTCATCGGCCGCGACACGGTCACGGCCATGCAGGCGGGCATGATCTACGGCTATGCAGGTCTGGTGGACGGCATCGTGCGGCGTATGAAACAAGAGCTTTCCGAGAGCAGCACCGTGATCGCCACCGGAGGTTTGGCCGAGCTGATCGCGCCGGAGGCAGCGAGCATCAACGAAGTACGCCCACACCTGACCCTGGAGGGATTGCAGCTGCTGTTCGAAATAAACCGTTGAATTTCAAAGAGTCCAGGGAGCGATACTTTGGGCCCCCTTGGCACGCTGCTATTATTAACGTCTCCCTACCTTGACGCCGTGGGTTTTTTATGATATTTATTCGACATTCAGCATATGGTTGGAGCAGAAATGAAAATATTGGTAGTTGACGACGAGGAAGGCGCTCGGGAGCTTTTCAATACGATCCTGACCGATGAAGGGTACGAGGTCGCTCTTGCCGAAGACGGTGAACAAGCGCTGAACAGGATGAAGGGCGACGCCTATGACCTGGTGGTCACGGACATCAAGATGCCCGGCATGGACGGACTGCAGCTGCTGCAGGAGCTGCGGAAGGTCGGGTCCACGGCGGATGTTATCATGGTCACCGCGTACGGCGAGGTCGAATCCTATCTCAAGGCCATGAGCCTCGGCGCCGCAGAGTACATCAACAAGCCCATCCGGATCAAAGAACTCAAGCGCATTGTCCACAAGGTCCTCACCGAACGGAAGGCCAAGCCGGGTAACTGATGTCACGACTTCGCAAGGATCCCATCGTCGGCCGCTGGATCATCATCTCCACGGACCATCCCAAGAAACCGGAAGATTACCACACGGAAGAGCCGCAGGACGATGTGTCTCCCGCGGATTGCCCCCTGTGCGGGGGGAACGAGTCCAAGACCCCGCCGGAGATCGCCGCGTTCCGCGCGGAAAAAAGCCTGCCGAACTCGAAGGATTGGTGGGTGCGCGTCATTCCGAGCAAGTATCCGGTGCTGCATGTGGAAGGCAGCCTGGAGCGCGAGGGGGCCGGCATCTACGACTGGATGAACGGCGTCGGCGCCCACGAGATCATCATCGAGACGCCGGAACATGCCCAGCGGCTCGAAGAGCTGCCGGAAAGCCAGATCGAGAAGGTGCTCTGGGCCTATCGCGACCGCATGCTGGACCTGGAGCGCGACGAGCGCCTCCGCTATGTCCTGGTGCTCAAGAACCAGGGATGGTCGGCAGGATCTGCGGTCAATCACACGCACACCCAGATCATCGCCACTCCCATCATCCCCAAACGCGTCAAGGAGAAGCTGGATGGCGCAAAATCCTACTATGACTACAAGGAGCGCTGCATCTTCTGCGATATGATCCGCCAGGAGCTGGGCTCGGGCGAGCGCATCATCGAGGAGACCCGCCACTTCGTTGCCTTCACTCCGTTCGCGGCCCGTTTCCCCTTCGAGACCTGGGTCTATCCCAAACGCCACTCCTGCGCCTACACCGACATCTCGAAGGAAGAGATCATGGATTTCAGCAGGATGCTCAGGAACATGCTCCGCAGGCTTGGTATCGTTCTGAACGATCCTCCCTACAACTACATCCTCTATACCGCGCCGAATCGTATAGCTCGGAGCGGTCACTGGCATACCTTGAACGACGATTTCCACTGGCATGTAGAGATCATGCCCCGCCTGATCCGCGTTGCCGGATTCGAGTGGGGTTCCGGCTTCTATATCAACCCCACCTCGCCCGAGGATGCGGCGAAATATCTGCGCGACGTCAAGCTTTGAACCATGCAGCGGATCCAACCATCATGCTGAAATACCCTGTTGCTTCTCGGCCAAGCCCTATCGAGGGGACCGGCGTCTTTGCGCTATCGCGGATTCCCCGGCGGAAAAAGATCGGTGAAGTGACCGGCGAGATCATCTCGGTCCGGGAAGCGAGAAAGCGCGCCCGTCTGCGCTGCCGCATGTGCCTCATCGACGTGAGCGACACTCGCGCGCTCGACTGCACCCGGGGCAATGCCTTGCGCCATCTCAATCATTCCTGCAGGTCCAGTGCTTTCCTCAGGATATTCCGCGAGCGCGTGGAGGTCTATGCCCGCCGCGCCATCAGGCCCGGCGAGGAGATCACGGTGGATTATGGCGAATCGCCGCACAGCGGAGGAATGAAGTGCCGGTGCGGACACCGGGACTGCAGGGACAGAATCTAGACCCAGGGAGCGTTCTCTCACGAAGGCACGAAACCACGAAGAAAGGCATCTTCGTCCGAACAGCTGATAGTCTTAGTCGAGCGTTTCCTTCGTGTTCTTCGTGGTGTGGAAGGTGATAAGATCGTCGGATACGCGCTCTGGAGCCCGGCAATCATCGAGTCCGGCTCAATGGTCTCCCAGGGCATGGGCCTCGGACCTGTCGGGGTAGCGCCGGAACTCCAGCGCAAAGGTATTGGCACACTGCTGATAAAGGAAGGGAATGATACTCTCCGAGAACGGGGGTGCCGGTTCATCATCGTGCTCGGCCATCCGGATTACTACCCGAGGTTCGGATTCGTGCCCGCCTCCCGGTACCGGATACGGAGTGAATGGGACATGCCGGACAATGCGTTCATGGTCCTGGTGCTGGACAAATCGCAATCGTCCGTGATCCAGGGTGTTGCGAAATACCGGCCCGAGTTCTCGGTGGTTAGCTGACCGCTGCCTGTTCACGATAAAGAAAGCCGCGCCCTGTTGGGCGCGGCTTTCTTGTTGTGCAAGATGAAGTATGATGTGCGGTTACGCGCTGCGTGACCTCGTATAGTTCAGCATGCCCCCGGCAAAGAGGATGTCCTTCTGCCGTTCGCTGAGCGAATACTTGAGGCTGACGGTCTTTCCTGATGTTGTCGTCAGCAACAGGTCCTTCCCTGCCTTGAGCGCTGCCTGGATGTCTCTGATCTCCACCTTCTCCTCCGCCTTCACTGCTTCATAATCCGACTCATTTACGAAGGTAAGCGGCAGGATGCCGAAGTTGATCAAATTCGCGGCATGGATGCGCTCGAAGCTCTTGGCGACCACGGCTTTCACGCCCAGGAACATGGGGCAGATGGCAGCGTGTTCGCGGCTTGAACCCTGGCCGTAGCTCGCGCCCGCAATAATCACGTTGTGTACGCCGGCCTTCTTGTTTTCCAGTGCATTCTTTGAGAACTGGGCATCAACGCCTTCGAACACGAATTCGGCGTACTTGGGGATGTTGGACCGGTATTTCAACCTGCTGCCGGCTGGCATTATATGGTCGGTCGTGATCTTGTCTCCCACCTTGATGGCAACGACGCCCTTGATCGTGTCGGCAAGAGCGTCGCTCTTCGGCGGGTCGCCGATGTTCGGGCCGCGGAAGACCGTGATGCTTTCCGGTTTGTCCGAGGGCAAAAGGATCATGGAATCATCGATCCAGAACTCCGCGGGCAGCGTGATCTCGGGATAGGCGATGCCGAGGTCACGGGGGTCGGTGATGCTAGCGGTGAGAGCGGCGGCAACAGCAGTTTCCGGGCTGGCAAGGTAGACCTGGGCGCTTTTGGTGCCCGAGCGTCCCTCGAAGTTGCGGTTGCTGGTGCGTACCGAGACCGCGCCGGTCTTTGGCGCCTGGCCCGAGCCGATGCAGAATCCACAGGTGGACTCCAGGATACGGGCGCCGGACGCGATGATGTCCGCAAGCGCCCCGTTCTTCGCGATCATTTCGAGCACCTGGCGCGAACCCGGTGCGATGCCGAAGCTCACGTCGGGATTGACGCGTCTTCCTTTCAGCACCGAGGCAACGAGCATCAGGTCCCGGTACGAGGAATTGGTGCAGGAACCTACCATCACCTGATCGACCCTCGTGCCCGCCACTTCCTTAACGGTCGCGATATGGTCAGGCGAATGAGGTTTTGCAACGCGCGGAACAAGACTGGAAAGGTCAAGGTCGATAGTCCGGTCATAGGGAGCGTCGGGATCGGCCGTCAGCGGGACCCACTGGTCCTCACGCTTCTGCGCCCGGAGAAAGGCCTTGGTTACCTCATCGCTCGGGAAGACCGAGGTGGTGACCCCGAGCTCCGCGCCCATGTTCGTGATTGTGGCCCGCTCGGGAACTGACAGGGTGGCGACGCCGGGGCCGGCATACTCGACCACGCAGCCGACGTTGCCCTTGGTGGTGAGCTTTTCCAAAAGTGCAAGGATCACGTCCTTTGCTGCGACCCAGGGCGAGAGCCTGCCTGTGAGGTTCACCTTGATCACCCTGGGACAAGCGAGATAAAAAGGTCCGCCGCCCATGGCAACAGCCACGTCCAGTCCGCCCGCGCCGATGGCGATCATTCCCGCTCCGCCGCCGGTGGGCGTGTGCGAGTCCGAGCCGAGGAGCGTCCTGCCCGGCCGGCCGAAGCGTTCGAGATGGACCTGATGGCATATGCCGTTGCCGGCCTTGGAGTAGCGGATGCCGTGCTTGGCCGCGACGGTCTGGAGATAGCGGTGGTCATCGGCGTTCTCAAACCCGTCCTGCAGGGTATTATGGTCTACATAGCTCACCGATAGCTCGGTTTTGACCTGTGCCACACCCATTGCCTCGAACTGCAGATAGGCCATGGTGCCGGTGGCATCCTGGGTCAGGGTCTGGTCAATGCGGATCGCGATCTCGGCTCCCGGCTCCAGTTTTCCCTCAACAAGATGAGTTTCCAGTATTTTGTAAACAAGGTTCTTACCCATGCTCGGAACGCTCCTTATAAAGACAAATAACGGTCCTGTGAAGACGATATTATAGTGCACGGCCACTCAGGGAGGCAATAGGAAACTTGGGTAAAAATATGTTTGATGGAAGGGGTTTTTATTCTCTGATAAGCTTGACAGGAGCGTGAATTTACGATACTTTTTTACAATGAAGAAGATATTCTGCTTATGCAGCACACTGTTCCTGCTGCTCATGTCCGCCGGACCGGGACAGGCTGCGGAAACAACAGCAACTCCTCCAACGGACTCCCCCTATACCCTGACGGTCATTCCGTTCTACAGCCCGGAAAAGCTCTGGGCGCTATATTCCCCGCTCATCACCTATCTCAAGCGATCGACCGGACAACCCTGGGAACTGAAGCTGTACCATGACCATGACACGCTCATCGAAGGACTGTGCAAGGGCGACGTGGCCATCGCACTGCTCGGACCCGTTCCGATGGGCCGCGCGAACCGCAGATGCTGGGCCAAGCCTGTTCTTGTCGCGCTGGACAAGGGGGGGGATCCCTTCTATCGCTCTGTGATCGTGACGAACGATCCCTCGGTCACCAGCCTGGCGATGCTGAAAGGAAAGAAGTTCGGCCTGTTCAAGGGTTCGACAGCTGCCCATATCCTTCCGCTCAAGATGCTCAAGGATGCCGGTCTCGGATCCGGCGCGGTCCAACCGATCTTTTTTGAAGGCCAGGACCGCATTATGACCGCCCTGCTCACCCGCGAGATCACTGCCGCGGGCATGAAGGAGGCGTTGTACCGGAAGTTCGAGAAGGAGTCCATCAAGCCGCTCAAGATGTCGGATCCGCTTCCGAACTTCGCCTTGACGGCTTCACCCGCGGTCAACCCCCAGATCTACCAGGAGCTCGTAAAGGCGCTGCTTGTCCTCAAGCCCCTTCAGGACCCCGCGGACGGGCGGGCGGTCAGGGACTGGGATGATGAGATCAAGAACGGATTCATGCTTCCCGACGCCGACTTTCTTCCCTCAGTGATCAGGCTGCACAATATTTACCAGGAGATCATGCATGAAGCTCGATAAGAGCGGCATCGGCTACCGGATCCTGGTCCCCATCTTTATTCTTGTTCTTGTCATAACGATCGGTCTGCTCGGCCTCATTCAGTCCATATCAGCCCGTGTGCAGGAAGACTATTTCCGCTTCGCGGTAACGTCCGCGGGAAACAATGCTTTCATGGCGCTCGAGCTTGCAGCCTCTGAGCTCATCGCTGCCAAGCTTACCAGCAATCCGGTGGTGATCGAAGCGAAAAAGCGGGCGGTCCTTGATACGATAGTCCGCTTCTGGACCCAGGGCAAGCAGGAAGGCATCATCAGCACCACGGAAGGTTCCGTGCTGTTTTCCACGCTCCCGCCAAAGGAAACAGCGGAGATCATTGCGTTGCCCCTGGACGGCTATCATGTTGTGGAAGGCGTTGAGGGGCATCACCACTGCTTTACGAACAGCTTTCCGCTCTGGGGTTGGACCGTCACTACCGTGGTGCCCCACAGCGCGTCCCATATCGCCCGGGTGGAAGTCCTTTTGCTTGCGCCGATCGTCGCTCTTGGAGCATTCCTGATCATCGGCGGCCTGTTCGTCATACTTCGCCGGAACCTGCAGCACCCGGTGGCAACAATGGTCCAGGCGGTCACCGCGGGTGGAGAAATTCCGCTGACCGGCGTGGCGGAGTTCGACCATGTCGGAGCCGCGGTGAATGATGCTCTCGGCAAGGTACGGAAGAAAGAACGGGAGATCCACCAACTGCTCGATTCCACGGCAGAGGGCATCTATGGTGTGGACCCCCGCGGGAATTGCACGTTCTGCAATCCCTCCTGTCTTCGCATGCTGGGCTACGAGCGCGAGGAAGAGCTTTTGGGGAAGAACACCCACAGGCTTTTCCACCATACCCGCGCTGACGGACAGGCATTGCCTGAGGCGGATTGCAGGATCTATCAGGCATATCAGAAGAATACAGGAATCCACGTTGATGATGAAGTGTTCTGGCGAAAGGATGGCAGCAGCTTTCCAGTGGAGTACTGGTCCTATCCGGTGATCGAAAAGGGTGCGGTCACCGGCACGGTCGTGGCTTTCGTGGATATCACGGAGCGAAAAAAAGCGGATTCCTCGCTGCGCGAGGAGAAGAACAAGATCGAGGCCATCATCGCAGCCATGGGCGAGGGTCTCAGCATCCAGGACCGGGATTTCCGCGTCCTCTATCAGAACGACGTGCACAAGGGATTCGTCGGGGCTCACGCAGGGGAGCTGTGCTACCAGGCCTACGAGTCCAGCGACAAGCAGTGCGACGGGTGCCCGATCGCGAGTGCGTTCAAGGACGGCTCTGTTCACACCGTGGAGCGGATCGTGGACCTGCCGGGAGGCACGAAAAGCTTCGAGATCACGGCATCTCCGCTTCGGAATGCCCAAGGCGAGATCGTCGCGGGCATCGAACTGGTCAGGGACGTGACCGAGCGAAAACGTACCGAGCAGCAGCTGCAGCAGGCGCAGAAGATGGAGGCGATCGGGCAGCTTGCCGGCGGTGTTGCGCACGACTTCAACAATATCCTGACCGCGATCACCGGGTACGCGAGCTTCCTCAAGGTCAAGACCGAGGAGGGGAGCCAGCTGCGGTATTACGGGGAGCAGATCCTGACCGCCGCGGAAAAGGCAGGGAACCTCACCCGCCAGATACTCGCGTTCAGCCGCAAGCAGGTGATCAAGCCGCGGCCGGTGAACGTTAACGAGAGCATCCGCGGCATGGAAAAGATGATGTTTCGGCTCCTGGGCGAGGACATTGAGGTGCGCACTGTTCTGACGGACCGGGATGCGACCGTGATGGCCGATCCCGGGCAGTTCGAACAGGTGCTGCTCAATCTCGCCACGAACGCCCGGGATGCCATGCCTGCAGGCGGGAGTCTGCATGTAAGCACCGAGGTCGTCGAGCTCAATAATGAAGCCGCTCACAGCAAGGGGCTGAAAGTTCCCGGCAAGTACGTGCTGATCTCCTTTTCCGACACCGGTGAGGGAATGAGCCAGAAAGTTCGGCAGCGTATCTTCGAGCCCTTTTTCACGACCAAGGAGATGGGCCGGGGAACGGGGCTCGGCCTTTCCATCGTCTACGGGATCGTGACGCAGCATGAGGGCCAGATCAATGTCTACAGCGAGCCCGGCGAGGGCACGAGCTTCCGGATCTACCTTCCGCTGGTGACCGGGCACCAGGTGCGGCCTGCTGCTTCGAAGGAAACCACGTACAAGGGAAAGGGTGAAACGATACTGATCGCCGAGGATGACGAGACGGTCAGGAACATCGCCCGGCTCACGCTGGAGGAGGCCGGTTACCGGGTCATTACTGCCGTTGACGGGGAAGATGCGGTGGCCAGGTTCCGGGAACAGCCCGATTCGATACAGCTCTGCCTCTTTGACCTGATCATGCCGAAAAAGACCGGGAAAGCAGCTCTTGAAGCGATCCGGTCGCTGCGACCCGATGTCCCTGCGCTCTTTATGAGCGGTTACGCCGCGGACATCATCAAGAGCAAGGACCTTGCGGAGATCGATGTGGAGGTCATGGACAAACCGCTCGTTCCCCGGGAGCTCCAACGGCGGGTTCGCGAGACGCTCGACGGATCGCCGGGCCCCGGGAAGAACTAAAAAAAGAATGCAAACAGGACGAGGCCTGTGCTATAAATGATACAAAGCATCAGCGCAGGAACAACATCTTAAGGAGGGTACCATGGTCCAGAAGGCAAGTCCCAAACTGACGGAGATGATGAACCAGGCCATCGCCGGAGAGCTTCAGGCGATCGTACAGTACATGTGGCACCATATCATGGTGAAAGGACTGAACTCAGCGTCGCTCATGGACGTGTTCGAGGAAGTGGCGATCGAGGAAATGAAGCACGCGGAAAAGATCGCCGAACGGCTCTTCTACTTCGACGTGAATCCCACGACCAAACCGACGTCCATCGCAGTAGGCGGTTCGGCCGAACAGATGCTCGCCGCGAATGTGAAGGCCGAGGAGGAGGCGATCACCCTGTACAAGCAGATCATCGCCCAGGCGGCGTCGGAAAAGGATGAGACCACGCGGCTCCTGTTCGAGCAGATCCTCTCCGACGAAGAGCGGCATCACGATACGTTCACGACGTTGCTGGGGCAGTAGCTTCCGGGCTTTTTCCGTGGCACTGCGGCAGACGGAGAAGCCTGCCGCAGGAAGAGGTTTCACCAGAACAAAATGCGGACGGAGGCGCCTGGGGAGGATATTTTCCGCGGGAGAGAAGGCTGGCCGGCAGGGCTGTGCTCTGCGGCCGGCCTTTTTGTTTTATGAGGAAAAGCCGACAGAAGAATGTCGCTGAATATTACTGTGCATGCCAACATGCAACCGGAACAGGACAGACGGGACATAGCGAAACTCACCCCACCCTGAACAACGGGTATCGTTCCGAGGGAGCGTCTATATAAGCGGCTCGATGCATCAGCCTATAGCTAAACTGACCATGCCGAAAGCGGCAGGCGCCGTGCCGCGGACGCGGTTGTTTCATCTGCTGGACCGCTTCCGGAAACGGAGCCCTGCGCTCTGGCTCTCCTCTCCCGGCGGATCGGGCAAGACCGTGCTGGTCAGCGGGTATGTGCAGGACCGCAGGCTTCCCTGCCTTTGGTACCAGATGGATGGCGGCGACGCCGATCTTTCCGGGTTCTTCTACTATCTCGGCCAGGCTGTTGTGCGCGCCGCGCCGAAGCGGAAACCACTGCCCCTGTTCACGGCTGAATACCAGCAGAGTGCGCGTCTTTTTGCCCGCCGCTTTTTCGAGGAACTTGCCGCAGGACTGAAACATCCGGCCATCATGGTGTTCGACAACTGCGAGACCGTTGATGGGAAGCCCGACCTCCTGGAGGCGCTGGCCGAGGGCGTCTGCTCCCTGCCCGAGTCCGTGAGCGCGGTCTTCATCAGCCGTCATGACCTGCCGAAGGAGTTCTCCGGCCTGAAGCTCAGCGGCAGGATCGAATCGATCGGCTGGGAGGAGATGAAACTTTCCCCGGCCGAGACCGGGGAGATCGCAGGCTTGCGCGGATGGACCCGGACCGAGGCGCGGCAGCTCCATGAACAAGCCGGAGGCTGGATGGCAGCCCTGATCGTGATGCTCGAACAGGCGCGGACAAGCGGCGATATGATTGAGTCTGCCCCGGCCACCCGCACTGCGCTCTTCGATTTCTTTTCCCATGAAATCTACGGCCGTATGCCCGAAGAGACGCGGATGCTTCTGCTCAAAACGGCCTTTCTGCGCGCCCTGTCTCCGGAGGCGGGGGAACGGCTGAGCAGGAGCGCGCATGCGGGCCGTATCCTGGCGCTGCTCAGCCGGAAGAATTATTTCACCGAACGGCTGTCCGGTTCCGCGCCGGTTTACCAGTACCATCCCCTTTTCCGCGAATTTCTGGCTGAGCAATGCCGCGAGACCTTTTCCCCGGACCAGATCAAGGAGATCAAGCAGGAAAGCGCGGCTGTTCTGGCGGAAAAAGGCGATCCCGACGTTGCGGTGCGTCTCCTTATGGAGGCGGAAAAGCCCGCGGAGGCGCTGGAACTGCTGCTGGGAAACGCCTTTTCCTTCATCAGCCAGGGCAGGAACCGGACCTTCCTGGAACTGCTCGCGCTCCTACCCGAGGGGCTTGTCGCCGCGACTCCCTGGTGCGGCTTTTGGCGCGGACTGGCAACGCAGCCTTTTGATCCGGCGCAAGCGCGCGAATATTTCTCCGGCGCCTTCCACGGGTTCAAAAGCGCCGGAGATCTGGCGGGGATGCTCAGGTGCTGGAGCAGCCTGGTGGAAACGCTTTTTCACGCATGGAACGATTGCACCTTGTTCGATCCGTGGCTTGCCTGGCTCGATGAAGTTTCCCGGGAGGGGCTCGTGATTTCCGATCCGGTCCTGGATCTGCAGGTTTCGTCGGCCATGTCTGCGGCGCTCACCATGCGGGGCGGGGACCCGGCGAAGATGCGGTACTGGGCCGAACGGGCGATCCGGGCGCTCGAGCCGGTGAATGAACCTTATCCCAAGCTGAGCGCGCTCGTGTACTGCGTAAATTACGTCTCCTGGGTGCGGCAGCTCGATCTTGATTCGGGAATCATGGAAATAAGCCTGCGCGAGGCGGAAAAAGCCGACCTTCCGCCGATCCTGAAACTGACGGCAGTTTATGTGCGCTCCGCGCTCGCGATCCGGCGCGATCCGGACATGCGAAAGGTGCTCGAAGACGTGCGCAGCGCCCTGTCCCTGGCTGAAGAAACAGGAGTGCATGTGTGGGACGAGATTTTTTACGGTCTGGGCGTGTATTGCGCTGTCGTGCTGAATGAAAAAGCCGCCTCCGCGTTGTTTGTCGATAAAATGCAGGCCTGCGTCAGCATCGAACGAAAACAGGGAATGGCGTTCTGTCATTATGTCCGCGCCTGGGACCGGCTGACGTTCGGCCCGGCTGCCGAGGCGAGCGAAGCGATTGCGCAGGGCCTCCATCTGTACGGCCAGACAGGGTACGAATTCCCCTCGAATGTGGCGACCTACGCTGCGGCGGTTATCTTTGCGGAAAACAATGAACCGGACAAGGCGCTTGAACATGCCGTTGCGGCGGACGCAATCGCCGAAAAGTTCGAGGCCCTTTCCATGCGGTACACCACGCTGCTCGTTCTTGCCTATGTGCGGCTCAAGCGGGGAGAACGGCCCGAGGCGATAAAAGCGCTTGGAGAAGCCCTCAGGATAGCCAGGGCCGGAAAGTTTCTCCGGCTGATCTGGTGGTGGCACGGACCCATGATGTCAGGGCTCATGGCGCTTGCGATCCATGAAAACATCGAACGAGAATACGCGATCGAGCTTGTACGCAGGCTGAAACTTTTGCCCGCGGACCCCGCAACGGCCCCGGAAGCATGGCCCTGGCAGATCAAGGTTGACGTGCTCGGCCGTTTCCAGGTGACGGTCGAGGACAAGCCGGTTGATACCGGGAAGCGATCCCAGCAGAAGCCGCTGGCGCTCCTCCGTCTGCTCGCGTTCTTCGGGCCGGAAGGCATCGCGACCAGCCGCCTGGCCGACCTGCTCTGGCCCGAGGCTGAAGGGGACAAGGCGCAGCATGCGCTCGAAATGGCTCTCTCGCGACTGCGAAAACTGCTGCAACGCGACGACGCAGTAGAAGTGCGCGCCGGCACGGTGCGGCTGAACCGCAGTCTCTGCTGGGTCGATGCACGGGCGTTCGGCGAGATCGCGGACGCGGGGCTCGATCATCTGAAGAACGGCAAGACCGACGACGGGAAGCGGCTGCTCGAACAAGCCCTGCCGCTCTACCGGGGCCATCTCGCGGACAGCGACGGTCAGGACCATTGGGCGCTCTCCGCCCGCGAACGGCTGCGCATGAAATACCTGCTCGCGATCGAGGCGCTGGCCGATGCCTATGAACAATCCGGCGATTCGGCGAAAGCGCTGGATCTTTTTCGCAAGGGCATCGAGGTCGACGAACTGTCGGAAGAGCTCTGCCGAAGATACATGCGCTGCTGCCTCCAGCTCGGCCGCAGGAGCGAGGCCCTGAGCGCATACCAGCGCTTGGATCGAGCGCTGAAAAACATCATGGGGATCGCGCCGTCAGCCGAGACGCGGAAGATGATCGAGGCTAATGAGAACCGGTCTCAAAAAATGGAATAAGCCGTTTCCACTCATTTATCAATCCGGTATGCGAGCTGGTCCCGACTTGCTCGGGGGAATCCTCCCTTTAAATTTTGATAGACTGCCTCCCGCTGTCATCAACACACAACGATTTTTGCTCTTGCCAAATCATAACGCTTCCTATACGCTCTTGCTAATTACGCAAGTCGCAAGTTTCCGTTGCGTAATTCTTCCTGTAATTGAGGTTCCATTAATTGCATCAAGGATGCAGGGTACAACATGCAATGATCAATCTGTATTCACCACAAGATGAGGCGGAGCTGGCCTTACTAAGGAGCATTCTTGACTCTGAAAATATTAATTACTGTGTAAAGAATGACATCTTTGGTTCCTTAAAGATTGGGCCCCGGATTGCCCTCTACAATGTCAAAATGATAGAGGTCCAGGATGATCAATATGCTTGGGCGAAAGATCTTTTATCTGATTATTTCGAAAAGACCACCGCTGATAACGTCGAACATGATATATATTCTTGGTCCGACAAAGTACGAATGGTGATCGAAGTACTGTTGATGGGATGGATTGTCCTAGGGAGAAGAAATAGCAAAGGTATTGATTAGCCCGAAAACAACTTCCTGTTGAACTAAGCCGCTGCGCGGCGGTGAGATACACATCCAACTGAAGTTCCCTCCGAAGCTTTCACAATTCTATTCCCGATGTATTTTTCACGTTCATTGCCTCGCCTTGCAACACCAGCCTGTTCGTTCTACAATCTTCTTTCGCATTACCATCGGCGTCATGCCGCTGGAATTTCGGGACCGTATGGGGTCAGACTTCATAATTAATATTTAGACATTTCCCGCTTCCTTTGCTATGTTTGCATCATGCCTCGCAAACCCCGCATTGAATACCCCGGCGCATTCTATCACGTAATCGTCCGCGGGAACCAGCGGCAGCGGATTTTCAAGGATGCGGCCGACTATCAGAAATATCTCCTGACGCTTACCGTCTATCGGAATCGGTATCAATTCCATCTGTACGCTTATATCCTCATGGGCAACCATGTGCATCTGCTTCTCGAAACGGGGGACATCCCTCTTTCCAAGATCCTGCAAGGGATCAGCCAGACCTATACGCTGTATTTCAATCGGAGGTATCGCACGGTTGGCCATCTGTTTCAAGGCAGGTATAAGGCGATTCTCTGCGATCGGGAAACCTACCTGCTAGGCCTCCTGAAATATATCCACCAGAACCCGCTCCGGGCGAAGATCGTGGTAGACCTCCGGGAGTACACCTGGTCCAGCCATCATGCCTATGAGGGCAGGAACAATCCGCTGGGATTGGTCGAGACCGATCAGGTGCTTCGCCTGTTTACAGAGAACAAACGACGGGCGCGGGACCAGTACCGGGATTTCATGAAGTTCGGGGAGAGATTATCAAAAGGCCAAGTCTACGCGACCATTGACCAGAGGCTTCAGGGCGATGAGGAGTTTGTCGACCGGGTGCTCAAGCAGTACGATGGCCCGATCGAGGGGAGAAAGCGGAAAAAAGAGCTGACGTTGCCGGCCCTGGCGTCGGTTATTGAAGATCGGCTTGAAGTCTCTTTGGCCGATATGCGAAAAGCATCGAAACATAAAAGTGTTTCACATGCGCGGAAAGTGTTTGCGCATGTGGCGCGGGAATATGGCTATCGTGGCAAAGAGATAGCCGACTATTTAGAAAAGGTGCCGGTTTCGATTACGATGTATTTGCGGCCAGACGAGAATGTGCGTAAAACTGCAGCTGCGCTCCTGAAACATGTGGATCGAGTCAAGAATATTAATAATGAAGTCTGACACTAGATGTCCCTAGATGTCCCCGTGATCATGTGTCGCAATTGATGATTGTTTTGTCACGCATCTAATGCACCTTCGCATGTAAAGTCGTTGTTTTTCCAAAAAGCCGCCTGGAATATACCGCATTGGTCTTCCTGTTTTTCCGAGCAGTTGGTAGGTCGGGCAAAAGGGTCATCTTGCCCAACGTTTCGTCAATAGCAGATGCGTTGGGCTTCATGCCTCAGTCCAACCTGCGACTTGACAGTGATAAACAATTTGTTTATTATTGTGCTATGATTCAGTCATTCGCTTCTTCCGAAACGGAACGCTTCTTTGCCGCAGGGAAGTCTCGGCGTTTTCCGCGGAATGTTCTGAAGCGGGCGGCAATGCGATTAACGCAACTGGATGGGGCTGCCTGTCTTGATGATTTACGAATGCCCCCATCGAACAGGCTGGAAGCCCTGACGCATGACCGCAAAGGTCAGTGGAGCATTCGCATCAACGATCAATGGCGCATTTGCTTCTGTTTCAAAGATGGCGACGCCTATGATGTCGAAATCGTGGATTATCATTAAGGGAGGTATAAACAATGGTTCAGAATGGATTGCCTGCAATTCATCCCGGGGAATTTCTGGCGGAAATACTGAGCGAGATGAGGATATCTCAGGCAGAATTCGCGCGCACTATCGGAGTATCACCAATGCGCATTTCCCATGTCATCAAGGGTAATCGTCCTGTGACGGCGGAACTGGCCCTGTTGTTCGGCCGCGCATTTAACCAGACGCCTCAATATTGGCTCAATCTTCAGGCGGCTTACGATCTGAAGATCGCAAAGGCGGGCATCGGCAAACGCCTTGCTGGTATTCACGCCCTCGCACATGCCTGATTTTCCACTTCGCCATACGCGAAAAGTCCTGTTCCAACCACGCCGAGAGGGTCGGAGAATCACGCCCCTCACGGCGGCGCTCAAATGACAGTTTCAATCCGTAATTGTTCATTTCATCATCGATCTTCCGTCACGTCATGCCGTCTCGCTAACACAATCTAGGTCAAGTCCCGCCATCGCCAATGCTCTCGCTTCCTGTAAGTCGTTGTTTTTTCACAAAGCCGCCTGGAATATACCGCATTGGTCTTCCTGTTTTTCCCTGGCAGTAAAATTCCCGCTTGAGATCAGCTCCCAATTCACTCTCCTTTGACCGATTTTTTCTCCCCGATTTGAAAAAAAAGACTGAACTAACCCGTTCCCGTGAGTTATCGGTGAGTCCGTTCATGGCATGATGGCGTCCGGATAGGGACAAAACCGTTCCTGCCGGGAAAGAGCGATCCGGCGCACCAGAGGACAACGAGGACGACATCCATGCTACCGTCGGAAAGCTATATCGTGCGGATCTACCGCCGCAGCAAGAAAAATCCCCGCCTTATCGCGGGGATCGTGGAGCAGGTCGGGGAGGATGGCTGGAAAGCCGGGTTCGAGAATGCCGAGGAAATGCAGGAGCTATTGAGAGGCAACAAGCAGGCAAACAAACCGGCCAAGCCTCGAAATGATCAGTAAGGAGCTGGTTTTAATACGGAGAGTCGTTCCTATCGCTGCTGCGGTTTTTTAGCGCGAACCCCTGAGACAACTTTTGTCAGGGGATTCGTGATTCAAATTGCATAAATCACTGAGGTCGTAAGCAGGAGGTACTGTTCCATGAGAAAAAGAATCGTGTTGGTTGTCGGTATGTGTATCGCGGCGCTGCTGGCCTGGGTCCCGGTATTCGCTGCCACGTCCGAGGACGGTTTTAATCCGAAGGCGGATAATTACGTCTGGACCGCGGCAATACAGGCCGATGGCAAGATTCTTGTGGGCGGAAATTTTAGCACCATAACGAGCAACCTTACCAGCACGGTGACGACTACGTTGACGCGGAACAAAATCGCCCGGCTGAATGCCGACGGCTCGGTAGATGCGTCATTCGATCCCAATGCGAGCCATGCCGTCCAGTCCATCGTTGCCCAGCCCGACGGCACGATTCTCATGGGCGGCGTTTTTACCACCGTAGGGGGCGTAACGAGATTGCGGGTCGCCCGCCTGAATGCCGATGGAACGCTTGATGCGGCTTTTAATCCAAGCGCGAACGGCACGGTCAATTCCCTTGCGGTCCAGGCCGATGGGAAGATCCTTGTAGGCGGTGCATTTACCACCATGGGCGGAGTGGCGAGGAACAAGATAGCCCGCCTGAATGCCGACGGCTCGCTTGACACGTCTTTTGATCCCAATGCGAACGACGCGGTATCCTCTCTAGTGGTTCAGCCGGACGGAAAGATTCTTGTCGGCGGATTATTTACCACCATGGGCGGGGTGACAAGGAACCGGATCGCCCGCCTGAACACCGATGGAACGCTTGACACGTCTTTTAATCCCAATGCCGGCAATAGGGTTGAAACCATGGAAATTCAGCCAGACGGAAAGATCCTTGTTGGCGGCACATTTATCACCATGGGCGGCGTGACGAGAAACTATATTGCCCGCCTGAATGCCGATGGAACGCTTGATACGGCTTTTAATCCAAGCGCGAACAGCACGGTCAATTCTATTGCGTTTCAGGCCGACGGGAAGATCCTTGCAGGCGGCGGATTTACCACCATGGGCGGCGTGGCAAGAAACCGGATCGCACGCTTCAATGTCGATGGAACGCTCGACGGAACCTTTGATCCCAATGCCGACAGCACGGTCTATGTCGTCAGGGTCCAGCCCGACGGGAAAGTATTTGCGGGGGGATGGTTTACCACAATGAGCGGCGTGTCGAGATTGTCCATGGCCCGCCTGAATCCGGACACTACCCTTGATGATACCTTCCAGCCTGTTCTGACCGGCGCGGCCTACGGCATGGCGGTCCAGCCCGACGGGAAAGTTCTTGTGGGCGGCGGGTTTACCATAGTAAGCGGCGTGACAAGGAACTATATTGCCCGCCTGAATGCCGATGGCACGCTTGACACGGCATTCAATCCTAACGCGAACGTGAATGTAAGCTCCCTTGCGGTCCAGCCCGATGGAAAGATCATTGCAGGCGGTCAATTTAGCCTGATGGGCGGCGTTTTGAGGAACAAGATAGCCCGCCTGAATGCCGACGGCACGCTCGATACCGGATTCGATCCGAATGCAGGCTCCATTGTTACTGCCATTGCGATTCAGGCTGATGGTAAGATACTTGTAGGCGGTTTTTTTACCACGATGGGCGGTGTCACGAGAAACTACATCGCCCGCGTAAACACAGACGGAACGCTTGACACGGCCTTTGATCCCAACGCGGGCGGTTCGGTCTTTTCCATCGCGGTCCAGTCTGACGGCAAGATTCTTGTTGGCGGAGGATTCACCACCATGGGCGGCGTTGCAAGGAACCGGATCGCCCGCCTGAATGCCGACGGGACATTGGACGCCTCCTTCGATCCCAATGCGAACGCTAATGTCAACTCCATTGCGATACAGCCCGACGGGAAGGTTCTCCTGGGCGGCTCATTTAGCACTGTGGGCGGCACTGCGAGGAGCAAGATCGCCCGTATTAACGCCGATGGCACGCTTGATACGTCCTTCAATCCCAATGCGAACAACATCGTCTATGCCATTGTGGGACTGGCCAATGGGAAGATCGTCGTGGGCGGGACATTTACCACCGTGGGCGGCGTGACGCGGAACCGGATCGCCCGCCTCAACGCCGACGGCACGCTTGATACGTCTTTTGATCCCAATTCGAATAACGTAGTTTACGGCATCGCGGTCCAGCCTGATGGGAAAGTCCTCGCGGGCGGAACATTTCTTAAGATGGGCGTGGAGACGCGAAACTACATTGCCCGAATTGGCGCCGACGATGCGGCCCTCCAGGACCTCGCTGTTTCCAGCGATGCATCCACCGTTACCTGGCTGCGGAGCGGATCATCCCCCGAGGTCCACGGCGTGACCTTTGCGCGTTCCGCCGACCAGGTCACCTGGACGGAACTTGGCGCAGGGACGAGGATATCGGGAGGCTGGCAACTTACGGGGCTTTCGCTTCCCATGGACACGTACGACTATATCCGCGCGCGCGGCACATCAGCGGGAGGATATCAGGTCAACTCGACTTCCCTTGTGGAATCCCAGCTGCGATACTATGTCCCTGATACCATAGCGCCAGCCGCGCCGGTCATCAGCAGTCCCGCGAACGGGTCTTCGACCAGCGATACGACGCCCCTGGTGAGCGGGACGGCGGAAGCAAACAGCACGGTGAAGGTCTATGACGGCGCAACGCTCGTTGCCACGGCCGCGGCGAACGGAAGCGGCGCATGGAGCGTCAGCACGTCCGCGCTGATCGAGGGAGCCCACTCCCTGACAGCCACGGCCACGGACGCCGCGGGTAACACGAGCGCGGCTTCGACGGCCAAGAACATCACCATTGATACGGCCGCGCCCAACGCGCCGGTCATCACGAGCCCCTTGACCGGGACGTCGACCGATGACACGACGCCCCTGGTTGCCGGGACCGCGGAAGCGAACAGCACGGTGTTCGTCTATTCCGGCGCAACGCAGGTCGGCTCAACCGCGGCGAGCGGAAGCGGCGCCTGGAGCGTCAGCACGAATGCCCTGGCACGGGGGCCGCATACCCTGACAGCCAAGGCCAGGGATGCGGCGCTCAATCTCAGCGCGGCGTCCGCGGCGGTAACCATCACCGTCATTCCTCCGGCCCCGGTGATTACCAGTCCGGCGAACGGGTCGGCGACGAACGATACGACGCCCCTGGTGAGCGGAACGGCCGAGGCAAACAGCACGGTTACGGTCTATGACGGCGCAACACAGGTCGGATCAACAACGGCCACTGGCGGCGTCTGGAGCGTCAGCACGTCCGCTTTGACCGTGGGAGTCCACTCCTTGACGGCAACAGCCACGGTCGCCGGGCCCTACACGAGCGTGGCCTCGGCCGCGGTTACCATCACCATCGATATAACCGCGCCCGGCACGCCGGTGATCACGAGCCCGGCGAGCGGGACTTCGACGAAAGATACGACCCCGGCCGTAAGCGGGACCGCGGAAGCGAACAGCACGGTGAAGGTCTATGTGGGAGGAACGACGCTCGTGGCAACGACCACGGCGGACGGGAGCGGAAACTGGAGCGTCAGCACGTCCGCCCTGGCTGAGGCGACTTACAGCCTGACGGCAACGGCAACGGATGCAGCCGGAAACACGAGTCTTGCCTCGTCGGCGAAGAGCATCACCATCGATATAACCGCGCCCGCTGCCCCGTCGATCACGGGCCCGGCAAGCGGGACGTCGACCAACGACTCGACCCCGGCCGTAAGCGGGACAGCGGAAGCGAACAGCACGGTGAAGGTCTATGCGGGCGCTACGCTGGTCGGCACAACCACGGCGGGCGGCGGTGTCTGGAGCGTCAGCACTTCCACTTTGACGGATAACACTTATTCTCTTACGGCCACGGCCACGGACGCGGCGGGAAATACAGGCCCGTCGTCGGCAGCGGTGAGCCTCACCATCGACACGGTTTCGCCGAATGCGCCTGCGATCACGAGCCATGTGACCGGCGCCTCGACCAACGACACGACGCCGGTAATCAGCGGCACGGGCGAGCCGGGCGTTACGGTGAAGCTCTTTGCCGATGCCGTTCAAATCGCGTCCGCGCTCGTAAACGGAAGCGGCTTATGGTCTGCGGAAACAACGACCCTGACGGAAGGATTAAAAACCGTATATTACAGCGCCTGGGATGCAGCGGGCAATTACAGCCCGTCGAACTCGATCCAGATCATTATCGATACGGCCGCGCCGAACGCGCCGGTGATCACTTCTCCGGCGAACAACGCGATTCTGAGCGCTACGACGCCGACGGTGAGCGGCACGGCCGAAGCGAACAGCACGGTGAAGGTCTATGACAGCGCAGCGCTGGTCGGCACGACCACGGCGAACGGAAGCGGTAACTGGAGCGTCAGCACGTCCGTTCTGTCGGCGGGGACCCACACCATAACAGCCACGGCAACGGACGCCGCGGGCAACGCGAGCGCGGCTTCGACGGCCAAGAACATCACGATTGATACGACCGCGCCGAACGCGCCGGTGATCACGAGCCCGGCAAACGGGACCGTGACCAGCGTCACGACGCCTCTCGTGAGCGGAACGGCCGAGAGCGGGAGCACCGTGAAAGTGTATGCCGGCGCAACGCTGGTCGGCACAACCACGGCGGCCGGCGGTTCCTGGAGCGTTAACACTTCCAATTTGACGCTGGGGATCTATTCCTTAACAGCCACGGCCACGGACGTCGCGGGAAATACAAGCCCGGCTTCGGCGGCAATAAGCATCACCATCGCAACACTCCCCGGCGCGCCGACAAGCGTCACGGCCACGGCGGGCAATGCCCAGGCCACGGTTGCCTTTACGCCGCCTGCGTCTGACGGAGGCAGCTCAATAACCGGGTATACGGCAACCAGCAGCCCCGGCGGTCTCACGGGCACCTGCGCAAGCTCACCCTGCACAGTGACCGGCCTGACGAACGGAACGTCCTATACCTTCACCGTCACGGCGACCAATGCCGTGGGCACCGGCGCTTCGTCGGCAGCCTCGAACAGCGTGACGCCGGCAACGGTTCCGGGCGCGCCGACCATCGGCACGGCCACGGCGGGCAATGCCCAGGCCACGGTCGCCTTCACGGCGCCGGCAAGCAACGGCGGCAGCGCGATCACCGGGTATACGGCAACCTCCACGCCCGACGGCATTATCGCCACCGGAGCTTCCAGCCCGATTACGGTAATGGGCCTGACGAACGGCACCGCCTACACTTTCAAGGTCAAGGCGACCAACGCTGTCGGAACGGGCCTGGAGTCCGCGGCCTCGAACAGCGTGACGCCGAACACGGGTCCCTATATCGTTACTCCGTCAGCGGGCGCCGGCGGCGGCTTCAGCCCGAGCATGCCGCAAACCGTCAGCTACGGTGAAACTGCGATCTTCACTGTGACGCCCGATGCAGGCTATCATCTCGGCACGGTCACGGGCTGCGGCGGCAATCTTGCCGGAAACACCTACACCACGGGCTTGATCACGGGCGACTGCACGGTGACGGCGAGCTTCGTCGCCAATACTGCCCCCACGGTCCCGGCGCTCAGCAGTCCTGCTGATGCTGGCGAAGTGATCACGCTGACCCCGACGCTCACGGTCAATGCATCAACGGACGCGGAAGGAGACCCGGTCAGCTATATCTTCGAGCTCGACACCGTCAATAGCTTTGACAGCGGCGACAAACAGGCCTCGGGCGCGACTGGAGCCACGAATTGGACTCCATCGAACCTGATCGACAACACCATGTACTACTGGCGCGCCCGTTCCTCGGATGGGACAGCATCCAGCGGCTGGATGTCAACAGCAAGCTTCTTCGTGAACACAGCAAACGACGCGCCTTCGATTCCGGCGATCAGCAGCCCGGCGGACAACGGCGTGGTGTCGTCTGCCACCCCGACGCTCACGGTCACGAACGCGACCGACGTGGACAAGGACACGCTTACCTACGAGTTCGAGGTCTACGCAAACAGCAACTTCACCGGCTTGGTGACGAGTGCTACGGGCATGGGCCAGGGCGGGAGCGGCAGCAGCTCCTGGACCGTGGACACGAGTCTCGCGGAAGACACGACCTACTACTGGAAGAGCCGGGCACGGGACGAGCACAACCTGGCAGGGAGCGACGCAAGCGGCTCCTTCCGGGTGAACACCACGAACAGCGCGCCGAGCGATCCGACAATCAACAGCCCGGCCTCGGGAAGCGAGAGCACCAGCACGACCCCGACGCTCGCGGTGACCAACTCGACCGACGCAGACAGCGACAGCCTGCACTACGTCTTCGAGATCGACAGCGTGAACACCTTCAACAGCGGGAACAAGCAAATCTCGGGCCTTGTTGCCGAGGGCGCGGGCAGCACGACCTGGACGCCCGCGGCATTGACCGACAACACCACGTACTACTGGAGAATCAAAGCCAACGACGGCATCACCGACAGCGGCTGGATGACCGCGGCGAGTATCTTCGTGAACACGGCGAACGACGCTCCGACCGTGCCGACCCTGCTCAACCCGGCGGACGGTAGCAACGTCACCGTACTCGGTCCCACGTTCTCGCTCAATGCCGCGAGCGACGTGGACAACGACAGCCTGACCTATGATTTCTCGGTCTACTCGGACAGCGGGCTCTCGAGCCTCGTGACGAGCACCACGGGAGCAGGCACCAGCTGGAGCGTAAGCCAGGATCTCTCGGACAATACCACCTACTACTGGACCGCGCGGGCAGTGGATGAGCACGGACAGCCGGGTGGATGGATGACCGGCAAGTCATTCTTCGTGAACAACAACGGAACGAACGACGCTCCGACGATCACGGTCACGAAGCCGGGAGCTTCTGAGCCAGGAACCACAGGCAACAGCTTCAGCATCACCTGGACCGATTCCGACCCGGACAGCGACGCAACAATCACGCTGGGCTACGACAGCACGGGAACGGGCTGCGGCGGGACCGTGATCGCAACGAACATCAGCGAGAACGATCTCACGAACAGCTACAGCTGGGACATCTCGGGCCTGGCCGATGGCAGCTACTCCGTCTATGCCAAGATCGACGACGGAACCACGAGCGTCTGCTCCTATGCAGCGGGCCAGGTCGTGAAACTCGGCAGCTCAGGCGACCTGAACGCGGACGGTACGGTGGACATTGTCGACGCGCTCAAGGCGCTCCGGATGGCCGCGGGGATCGATACGGTCGCCGCGGCGGATCTTGCGAACGGCGATGTTGCGCCGATTGTGAGCGGGACTCCGCAGCCCGACGGCGTCATCGACGTGGGCGACGTGGTAGTGATCCTGCGGAAGGCCGTGGGACTGGTGAACTGGTAGAAAGAGAAAGTAGCAAGTAGCAAGGAAAAGAGAAAAAGACACGAGCAAGGAACAAAAAAGCAGCGAAAAGATGGCGCAAGACAGGGGTAGAGGGCTAAAGGTGTAAAGGCCATGGTTGTTGCAGTTACCTTGCTGCTTGACCCCTGTTACTTGCTACTCGATCGTAAAGGAGAATATATTATGAAACGAATGCTCATATTCTTACTGATGCTCTTGACCCTATCCCTCCTCGCCGCCTGCGGCGGGGGAGGCGGCGGCGGAGCGACGGCACCGGTTGTCGAACCGACGCAGGCCTTTGTGAAGATCAGCACCTCGGGCACGCTTCCGTCAGGTACGCTGGTCGGCGGGGTGGACGTGACCGTGACGCTTCCTTCGGGCGTGACCGTCGCAAGCACGACACCGCCGCAGACCGACGCGGGCGTCGTGGCTGGTTCGGGTCTGGCCGGATCATCGGCTTCGGCCATGGGCACCTATGGCTCTTCGGAAAATGCGGTGCGCGTGCTGCTGGCTGACCCGGACGGCATGGCAGCGGGCGAGTTCGCCACCGTGACCTGTGCCATTGCTTCAGGCAGTTCTCCGTCGGCCTCGGACTTCACGGTATCTTCCGCGACCGTGAAGGACCTGAACGGCGCTGCGATCAGCGGGATGACCGCGACGCTCAGCGTGACGATGCAATAGGCGAAGATGGAGCAGGATTCCGAACGCGAGCACGACGGACGTTGCGGTGATGTTTCAGTAATATGCTTTTTATCAGAAAAAAATGATATAATACGGCCGGACCTCCCTCGGGAAGGTCCGGCCGTATCATTTTCCCCCAGGCGGTGCTGTCATGTCCACCCGGTTTTTTTATAGTGCGACCGAGGTCCTGCTGTTGCTCGCAATGTCGATCAGTGCGTTTGCCTCAGCTGGCATATCCGTCTCATCGTCAGGCGGGGGGGCGTATTCCATTGACGGCGCCGCGTTCGACAGAGCGGCGGCGATCGAGCTTACCCTCACCTATGACCGCGGCGCTCTCTCAAATCCGCGCGTAATCCAGGGCCCGCTCCTGTCCGGCGCCCTCGTTGCGGTCAATCCCAATACGCCTGGCGTGATACGGATCGCGGCAGTCACCACAATGCCTATTAGCGGCGGCGGCGGGATCGCGTCCGTGGTCTTCGATACCCACGGATCATCCGGGGGGGTCACCTCGGTCTCCGCCCGGCTCTCGGCCCTGAACGGCAGCGCCCTCCCGGTCCTGGCGTCAGTGGTGAATCCCGGCGTTTCGCCGACCACGCCGCAAGGGGAGGATTCGCCGGGAGCCGCGCCGGCGGAAGAAATGCGAACAACGGCGACCCTGCCCGCAGTCGTGGTTTCCGGAGGGGCGGTCGCTGTTTCCGGCGAAGCGGATCGCACAGTTGACCGTGGCGACCCGGAAGCGATTCCCGGCAAGGCGGATGCCGGCCAGGACCAGCCTGAACCGATCATGCTTGCGGCGCGCGAACCGTCGCCGCTGAAGAAACCGGCGGCTCCTGAAGCAGCGCAAGCCAGAAAGATTTATACGCAGCAGGGCGTGCTGGAGAAATTCCGGAAATACCAGGGGGTGCGTTCGCGGAAGGCGCTCGTCTCTCTGTTTGAACAGGACGGCATGATCGGGTACCGGCAGGAACCGGCCATCGCCCTGTCGGACGGAAAGAAAACGGTGAAAGCGATATTCATCGCTCCGGCCGACTTGAACGGCAAGCCCGATATCGCTATTGCCGGAGCCCGCCTGGTTTCACTCGATCGGCACCCTGATTTTACCAACACCTGGGTGGCGGACCTGCTCCCCTATAAGAATGCCTCTGAAGCAGCGATCACTGTTCCGCTCACGGACCTCATCATGATCCTGCCTGTTACCATTGCGCCGCCGGCGAAAGCAGATCTCGACCGATCAGGGGGGGTGACGGAGGAGGATTTCGGGATCTTCCTGAGCGCGACGAATGCCGAAAGGAATCTTGCCTCCGATCTGAACGGAGACGGAAGGCGGGACTATTACGATGATTTTATTTTTACCGCGAATTACCTGATGCGGATGGAAGCGGCGGCCGGCAAGAAGGAGTCTCCTCGCCAAGGGCCGGAGCGCAGGTAAGCCGCACAGAACGCAAAGATCGGCCTTTCGTATAATAGTTGAAGAAACGGATTTCGCTTCAGAAACCCGAGGAAGAACCTTTAAAAAGCAATGGAGAAGGGTTGGCGAAATGGGGGGTGGGTAACTCGACGTGCAGCAGTGCCCGTCCCTTACGGCATCTTGAACTCTTTTCCAGCCATCCTGACCGTCAGCACCGGGCAGGACGCCTTGCGCACCACTTTTTCCGCGGTGCTGCCGAAGAGCATGTGGTCGATGCCGGTCCGGCCGTGGGTCCCGATGACGATCAGGTCCGCGTTCTTTTCCTTCGCCGTCCTGATGATCTCCACAAAGGGAACGCCCCGCACCACCAGCTTCTCCACGTCCTTGACCCTGCCAGCGGCCTCGCTGTCCCACTTCTCCATTTCCCGGTCAGCGCTTTTCTGCATGTCCTCGACCAGGTCCGCTGCGGAGATCGAAGACGGGATGTACCATTCCGCTATGCTGATGTCCTGGATGACATAGAGCAGGACCAGCCTGGCCTTATAGTCCTGGGCAAGGGACATGGCATAGTCCATGGCAGCCCGGGCGCCCTGCGAAAAATCAGTCGGGAACAGGATGGTCTTGATCTGCATAGCGGAAAGGCCTCCTTGGTCAGTGGTTGTGCCTGCAATTCAAGTGTATCGCCGGTATGTCCCGATGTCAACCGTTGTCTGTTCCCGGTGCTGAAAAGACCGTCGCAAAAGCACCAACAGGCTGAAAAGGTTCGCAAATAACCGTTGACAATCCTTTTTCCTGCGGTTATAAATACTGCCTATGCTTCAGGCCACTGAAAAGATCTGGATGGACGGCAAGTTCGTCGCATGGAACGATGCGAAGGTCCATGTGCTGACCCACACGCTTCATTACGGCACGGGCGTGTTCGAAGGCATCCGCTGCTATAAGACCGACTCCGCCGGCTCCGGCGTGTTCCGGCTCAAGGAGCATGTGGACCGCCTCTTTACGTCGGCCCACATCTGCCAGATGGATATCCCCTTTACCCGCGAACAGGTCGCCGAGGCGATCCTTGAGACCATCCGGGTGAACAAGATCGAGGCCTGTTACATCCGGCCGCTGGCGTTCATCGGCTACGGCGCCATGGGCATCTATCCCAAGGAAAATCCGGTACAGCTGATCATCGCGGTCTGGCCCTGGGGAAGCTACCTGGGCGAGGAAGGCGTGAAGAACGGTATTCGCGTCAAGATCTCCTCCTTTACGCGGCCCCATATCAATGCTACCATGGTCCGTTCCAAGACCGTTGCCAACTACGCGAACTCGCTCCTGGCGAAGCGCGAGGCGCTCAAGGACGGATACGACGAAGCCATGCTGCTGGACACCGACGGCTATGTGGCCGAAGGCAGCGGTGAGAACGTGTTCATCGTGCGGAAAGGCGTGATCAAGACGCCGCCGCTCACCGCGATCCTCGAAGGCATCACCCGCGAGACCATCATGCAGCTTGCTGCCGAGCGGAATCTGCGCGTGGTGGAGGAGCGGTTCACGCGCGACGAACTGTACATCGCCGACGAGGCGTTCTTCACCGGCACGGCTGCTGAGATCACACCTATCCGTGAAGTGGACAACCGCAGGATCGGGACCGGCAAGCCGGGACCGGTGACCACCGCGCTCAAGGCGGCGTTCTTCGATGTGGTTCAGGGCCGGGACAAGAAACATGCGGACTGGCTGGCAATGGTGAAGAAGTAAGCTTACACAAAGTGCCGATGTGGTGGAACTGGTAGACACGCACGTTTGAGGGGCGTGTGGGGCAACCCATGGGGGTTCAAATCCCCCCGTCGGCACCATTCTTTTTCCGGGCCTGTCGCGCCGGACAGGGCATCTGCCCTGGATCTTTGAGTTCCGTCAGGCGCAGCCCGCCTGACGTATTTTTTTTATATCCACTCTTCCGTTCCTGCGTCACGTCATATCATGATAAAACGACTTCCGTCTCTATATGGATTTCTCATCGCCCTGGGGCTCTTGCTGCAGGGTCAGCCGGCGTTCGCCCAGCCCGCACAGAACGGCATGGGCATCATTTCGGTGCCCCTTGCCAATGTCCGTTCAGAGCCGGAGCCGAAAGCCCCCATCGTGACCCAGGTGCTGCTAGCCGATGAGGTGCGCATCCTGGAAAAGCTCGATTACCGGTACCGCATCGCCATCCCCAATCAAGGGGACCGTGAGGGCTGGATCCATCAGGAGGCGGTCCTCCTCCCCCGCGACAACGGCAAGACGTTCTTTGCCTCCGACCGCCAGCGGATCGTGATCGCTGCGCCGAAAACTCCGGCCCTGATCATTGACCGCACCGGGAACCATGTCATCTCTCTTTATGCCGGGACCAGGCTGCCGGTGGCTGCAAAGACCGCGGAAGGCTACAAGGTCCAGTTCCCCGATCACACGCTCGCCATCATCCCCGAGGCAGACGTCATGCCGGTGAAGCCGCGGAATCCGGTCTTTGAGGACATCGCGCCTGCGGAGATCGCCAGGACCGCGCAGAAGTTCAAGGGCGTCCGCTACCTGAGCGGCGGCATAACTGCCCAGGGTATTGACACCCGCGGCCTGATCTACACGGTCTACCGCGTCCACGGGATCGATCTCACCATGGATCCCGACGCACTGCGGTCAAAGCTTACCCGCGTGCCCAAGAAGGAACTCGAGCCCGGCGATGTTCTTGCCTTTTACGGCGAAGGTCTCGGCTTGTATGTCGCCAACGGGCAGTTCCTGCACGTTCCGCGCAAGACCACGGTCCAGACCGGAGGCGTGCACGACCGGCGCTATGCCAAGGCGCTCCAGTTCGGATTGCGCGTGCTCGGCCCGGACCCGGCGCAGAAAAAACTGCCAGCGGAAATGACCGCCGACGAGATCCTGGTCGCCCAGTCCTATGCAGCAGGGATGCCGCTTCCCCGGCGGATCGTGTTCTGGGCCGAACGGTTCATTGGGACTCCGTACGATCCGGACCCCCTCGGCCTCTATGTCCGGTCGAACCGCATTGTGACCGATGAGATGGCCGACTGCATGTACCTCACCTTCCGGGCTGTCGAGCTTGCCCGTTCCGCAACGCCCGGAGAGGCGGTCGAGCAGGCGCTGGACCTCCGGTTCCGCACAAAGGGAACGCTCCGCGACGGCATCGTGGAGAACTACAACGAGCGGTTCGACTACGGCGAGGACATGGTCTGGAGCGGCAAGTGGGGCAGGAATATCACCGCGGACCTCGGCGCGGTCAGGACCATCCCCGGATCCCGGGGAAAAGAGACTGTGGACATGCTGCCCAAGGCAGCGCTCGCGACGCGGACGCTCCAGAAGCAGCTGCAGGACGGGGATGTCATCTACTGGGTGAAGGACCCGAAGAAGCGCGTGGTCGAGGAGATCGTGGCGCATCTGTCCTTTGTCCATGTGAAGAACAATAAGGCGTACCTCATCCACGCCTCGGGCAGCAAGGACAGCGCGACCCGCAAGGGCGGCGGCGCGGTAAAGGAAGTTCCGTTCAGCGATTATGTGCGCGATATGAAGTTCGTGGGCGCTCTTGTGACGCGGCTCGAACAGTAGCAGGTGGCTGAACGTGGCTTCCCCTCCCTTGGTGGTCATTCCCGCGCAGGCGGGAATCCAGTGACAGGTTCTCCGCTTTTTGTTTGACATCCTTTCCTGCTCTCTGCTATCCTCTCGGGTAATCGGATGCCTGGCCCGGGGAGGTCGCACTCCTCGCTCAGGTTCTTCAATCCGAAATCCGCAATCTCAGATCCGCAATTGAATAAGGAGCCTCATGCTTGCCAAGGTGATGAGCGCGGCCGTGCTCGGAATCGACGCCTATTCCGTGGAGGTGGAGGTCGATATCGCCAGCCGCGGTCTGCCGTTCTTTTCCACGGTCGGCCTGCCCGATGCTGCGGTCAAGGAAAGCAAGGAGCGGGTGCGCGCGGCGCTCAAGAACACGGGATTCGACTTCCCCCTGAAGCAGGTGGTGGTCAATCTCGCGCCTGCTGACATCAAGAAAGAAGGGTCTGCCTTTGACCTGCCCATTGCCGTTGCCATGCTGATCGGCGAGGGCGTGCTTACCCAGGAAATGGTCGATGGCTACATCATCACCGGCGAGCTTGCCCTGGACGGAAGGGTGAAGTCCGTGCGGGGAGCCTTGTCCATGGCAGTGCTGGGCAAGCGGTCCAACTGCCGCGGCATGATCCTTCCGCAGGAGAATGCGGCCGAGGCAGCGGTCGTGGACCCGGTCAAGGTCTACGGTGTGAGAACGCTCCCCGAGGTCGTTGAGTTCCTAGGCGGCAAAGCGGCACTGGAGCACCTGCGGATCGATGTACAGAACGCTTTCGAGACCTTCTCGCTCTATCAGGAGGATTTCTCCGAGGTGCGCGGACAGGAGCATGCAAAGCGCGCCATCGAGATCGCCGCCGCCGGCGGCCACAACATCATCATGATCGGCCCTCCGGGGTCAGGCAAGACCATGCTCGCGCGTCGTCTTCCGTCGGTGCTTCCGCGGATGAGCTTTGACGAATCCATCGAGACCACCAAGATCCACAGCATCATGGGATTGCTCAAGCAGGGCCAGCCTTTGATCGCAACAAGACCGTTCCGCAGCCCTCATCATACAATTTCCGACGCCGGCCTGATCGGCGGAGGCCAGGTCCCGAAGCCCGGCGAGGTCAGCCTGTCCCATAATGGGGTGCTTTTCCTGGACGAGTTGCCGGAGTTCAAGCGCAATGTGCTTGAAGCGCTCCGTCAGCCGCTCGAAGACGGCCAGGTGACCATCTCCCGCGCTTTAACCTCGCTCACCTATCCCGCGTCGCTCATGCTCGTGGCTGCCATGAACCCCTGTAAGTGCCAGGGCCGGGGCGATCCACAACGGCCTTGCACCTGCACGCCGAACCAGATCAGGCAGTATCAGTCGAAGATCTCCGGTCCGCTCCTGGACAGGATCGATATACACGTCGAGGTTCCTGCAGTGAAGTTCAACGAGATATCATCGGATAAAGCAGCTGAACCATCGATTGCGATCAGGGATCGTGTTGTCAAAGCTCGAACAATCCAGTATGAGCGGTTCATTAATGATGGGATCTATTCCAACGCGCAGATGAAACCGAGACATATCCGTAAATACTGCAAGATCGACGATGACTCGCTGCGGCTCATGGAAATGGCCATGAACCGGCTGGGACTTTCCGCGCGGGCATACAGCCGCATCCTGAAGGTGTCACGAACGATCGCGGATATCGAGTGCAGCGATAAAATAGCTTCCCATCACATCTCAGAAGCGATCCAGTATCGGAGCTTGGATAGAAAAGCGGTCTGATTTCAAAAGGACTTTTCCAGATTTCTCACACAAGATATTTCCGATAAAAAAATAACTGTAATAATAATTTATTTGCACATTTCTGTTGACAAGGGATTGCGATTTCACTATAATCGCAGCCAATTTACCCCTCGTTGTCGCACTTCACTATAAAAAGTAATTGAGAGTCCTTTCAACGACGCTGTCGATGCAGCATGCACGCATTCGTCGTGATATTGAGACCTATTGTCACTTGATCATAGGAGAATGGCATGTTTTTTCTAAACCGTTGGAGCATACTTAAAGCAGTTTTGCATGCAGTGATTTTGACAGTTATGACTGTTAGCACTGTTTTTGCTGTCGAGTCTGGCCAGACTGCTCCAAAAAAATCATCTGGATTGGGTGGCGAGGGCAGTGGTGGCTCCGGGTCTGTAGTGCCTGATCTCTCAACGGGGTCATTTTCCTATTCCATTCCGATTGAAGTGCCTGCCGGTCGTAAAGGCATGAATCCCAATTTATCCCTAATTTATAATAGTACAAACGGCAGGAGCTGGGTCGGTTACGGATGGGAGTTAGAAAGTGGAGCTATCGAACGGAATAATAAAAGTGGCGTCGATTATAGTAAGGAAGACTATATATTACGCATGGGCGGAGCGACGAGTGAGCTTATTAAAATAGAGACCAACGAGCTCGGCCAACCCGTAACAAATGAATTTCGAGTGAAAATTGAAGGGGCCTTTTTCCTCATAAAAAAGGTTGCCGCAACGAACTCATGGGAGCTCATTGACAAGAAAGGGGTCCACTATTACTTTGGCCAAACAACGCTTTCACGGCTGGATAACCCAGCAAATGCCAATGAAATATTCAAGTGGTGTCTCGATCGAGTCGAAGATACAAACGGTAATTACATGACGTTATCTTATAATAAAACGTATCTTCAAATTCCCTGGGCTTTGCCGGACGATGCACAATTATACTTGAAAGAAATCGCGTATGCTGGCAATACAAATACGGGTTTACTACCAACAGTCAATGTCAAGTTCTATACGGAGCTCAATTACGACAAGACCGACAGCGGTTCTTCAAACTTTCGGGTACGAACTGCTTATAGACTAAAATCGATCGATATTAGTGCAAACGGGAACCGCGTGCGCGCCTATCGTCTCCGGTACGATGTCGATCCGGGCGCAACCGGGAATCAGAATAGTCCTAGTAGCGGACGCTATTTGCTTACGAGCGTGGAACAGTATGGAAGCGACGCGGACGTCTCCCCCACCACCGGCGATGTAACCGGAAGTTCTTTGCCCGCCACGACATTTTCTTACCCTCTTAACACGAACGGCTTTTCTGTGCAGGAATGGACAGGAATGCCGAATTGGGGTGACGCAGCATATACATGGGTAGGCGATTTCGATGGCGATGGTATGATGGACATTGCAACAGCAACAGCGAACGGTACAGCTATTTGGATTAAACACTCTCAAGGCATGACGAGCAGCCAATATTTTGTTGAAGAACAATGGGCATCCGGTTTGAATACCATAGGGCCATCGAATTTTACCTGGGCAGGCGATTTTGACGGAGATGGAAAGACCGATATTGCAACTATCGTTAACGGTATTGTTCGAGTCAGACTGTCAAGACCCGATAATCCACTTGGTAGCAGATTTGTAGAACAACCGTGGTCAACCACAATTACTACCTATTACGGTGGAATGACTTGGGCAGGCGATTTTAACGGCGATGGGAAAACCGACATAGCATATGGCGTGCCGGGGAGCGGTAGCTGGAATATTTGGGTCCTCGCATCGAACGGCGCTGGGTTCGATTCACCGCAGGTTTGGCAAAGTAATTCGGTAAATTGGGGCACAACGTTGCTCGGCGACTTTAACGGTGATGGGAAAACCGATATCGCGACGTATGCAGGTGGAACGATTTGGTTAAAAGTCGCGCGGCCGGATCTGCCTTCGGGGCAGAGATTTCCAGAAACGGCAACAACTAATGTCCCTAGTTGGGGCCAAAGTGTCTGGGTGGGCGACTTCAATGGCGATGGTCGGATGGATATTGCGACAGGAACAATAAATGGTTTGTTCGGTGGACCCGGCACGTTATGGGTAAAAATATCCACAGGAAATTATTTCATCGAACAACTATGGTGGTCCGGAACTTATACACCCTTAATAATTCCTAATTCAGAATGGATAGGCGATTTTAATGGGGATGGGAGAACTGATATAGCCTCATTGTACAGCAATTCTCAAATCAGTATTAAACAATCAACCGGATTTAGTTTTACTGAACAGTTGTACACGGTAAGCGGTCTTTGGAGCGATGGCGGATATAACTGGGCAGGCGATTTCAATGGTGACGGCAAGGACGATTTAGCAACCGGATGGTATGGATCGATCTGGATCAGAAAGGCAAATGTTTTTCAAGTGGATCGGCTGACCTCGATCAAAGATAGTATGGGAAGCACCACTACCATTCAGTACGATTGTTCTACCGATTTTCGCTGGAACAATACATTGATGCCTTTTCCTGTCCAGACAGTCAGCGAGATCAGAGTCAACGACGGCAACGGAGTTGAGTCATCAACTTTATATACATACCTTGGTGCCTACTACCACATCGGTGATAGAGATTTTCGGGGTTTCAACCAAACACAGGTTGTCGGGCCACACGGACCAAACGGAGAAAATGCAACGACAATTACATGGTTTCACCAAGGCAGGGATACAGGTGTTGATGAGAATCATCCAGAAGTGTCGAATGGTTATATGAAAGGTCGGCCTTATCGAACTAAGGTAGTAGGCAATCATAATAAAACATATTCTGAATCGACAATTACCTATGCTCCCGACGATTCTGCACCTTACTTTAACCCAGCTTCAGAGGTAATTTCATATATTTGCGATGGCGATGAGTGTGGTCTTGATTCAAAGAAGACTCTCGCATTCGATCGATTTGGTAACCTGCAGGAGGAGCGTGTATATGGTTCAGCCAGTGCTCAATCACCGGAGCGAAGGGTCGTACATACTTATGCCGAGAACAGCTCATCGGATAAGTGGATCGTGAGTCTACCTCTGACTGTGGAGCTTTATGATCAGAACAACGCCCTTATGGCAAAAAAGCGGATCTATTATGATGGGGTGGGAGGTTGCACGCAGTCTGCCGGTCTTGCGACGCCGGAAAAAGGAAATGTCACGCGTATTGTCAATGAACATATAGATCCTCTTCCGCAACTACAACCCGTTATTGGTGATATAGAAATCGGTATGGGCTATTATGCTGACGGAAATACCGCATGCATGCGTGACGCGCGTGGAAGTATAGTCTCAATCGCCGAAACAGATTACGACACTTCCCGTACATTCCTGCTAAAAAAGAGAAATGCCCTGGGCCATGAGACAGCCACGAAGTATTACGGAGTTGATCAGGAACCTACAGACAATGGTTTATATGGTCAGGTTAAGAGCATTACCGGTCCGAACGGTGCGGCAGAGATAGTAAATTCCCAATATGATAGTTTCGGGCGTCGCATTAGAGTTGACCTGCCTGATGGTACCTGGCAGACGTGGCAGTACAACAATATCGGTTCTATCGGGACCCAGCATATTCAAACAACGAATAGCGCGGGATTGAGTGCTTGGACATATTTTGACGGACTCGGACGGACTTTCCTGCAAAAGCAGGTAGGCCCGGATGGAAAAACTATCGCTCAAAATACAGAATATAACAATACAGGAACGGTGAAACGTTCATCTTTGCCCTATTATTACGGCTTGGAAAGCGTCCGTTATGTGAACTTTGTTTATGACTCCATAGGACGAGTCATACAAAAAAACAATCCAGACGCCACAACGGAATATGCATGCTATGACGATGGTGTTATCACTTCGATCGATGCAGAAGGAAAGAGAAAACGCGAAATTCGCAATGCCTTCGGGCAGTTAATCAAAGTCGAGGAGTACATTGGAACGGGAACTTCCTGCACGCTCAACGCTTCGGACGTATATGCCACGACAACTTACACCTATGATGCAGCGGGCAATCTTCGTTTTGTAACAGATGCTGAAAACCACGTAATGGAAATGCGTTATGATTCGCTGGGTCGCAAATTTTATATGAAAGATCCAGACATGGGTGAATGGTACTACAAGCACGATGAAAATGGAAATCTCAAGCGACAAAAAGACGCGAATCTTGCGGTAATAACGTTCGACTATGATAATATCAACAGGCTATCTCTAAAAACTTATCCGGATGCAAAAACGGTCCAGTACGTTTACGACGATCCATCTGCTGCTTATTCAAAAGGCCGTTTGACATCAATGGTCGACGAGTCAGGCGTAACGAGCTATTCTTATGATATTGTAGGCCGTGTCGTAACTGTGAAAAAACGAATAGACGGGCAGGATTACACTGTAACGACTGGCTATTCGAGTGGTCGCTTGTCTAGCATATCCTATCCCGATCCACAAGGGACTGACCCATTAACGGTGAATCATTCTTACGACGGCGGTGGAAATCTACACCAGCTATCGAGCAGCGCACAGACATTTCTGACTCTCACTGGATACAATGCCCTGGCTCAGCCTGGAACTGCGACCATGGGTAATGGAGCAGCGACAGTTTATCAATATTACCAGACGAACAATCGTCTTCAGAGAATTACGACGACCGGTGCATCTCAGACGCATCTGGATATTACGTATGACTATTATGACGCAGGTAATGTCAAGGAAATCAAGGATCAGCGCGATAATGCACGCTCGCAATGGTTTATTTACGACGATCTGAACAGGCTAGTCGAGGCGCAGAGTACACTTTATGGCGCTTTATTCTTTAGCTATAACCAAACTGGCAATATCCTTTCGAAACCAGTAGAACCATTGGCTGGGAATGGTGGGGCTCTCCCGAGCGGCGCAACGCCTACCTGTCCAACCGGCACTGCGCTCAATGGTGCAACCGGTCGCTGTGAAGCAGTGCCGCAATGCAATTCAGGAACGTATAGCTCTTCCCAAAATATATGTATGTCGGAAAGTTTGAGCGAACCATCCTGTCTTGCGGGGAGTCAACTTGATATAACAAGGGATCAGTGCATTGCTGCTGCTACTGTTACTACAACCTATTCTGATCCCAGTTGTCCCACGTATTCCCGGATGTACAGTCAGTTTCCTAGGGTTGATCCAACAACCGACCAGTGCAGTTATTACTCGACCTCAGGATGTAGCTCAAGCATGTGTACAGGCCAAGGTTTGACATTTACGGGTTGTAAAATCATACCTGCCATTGGTTACCGTACGACATGTCTTGGGCCAGCGCCATCTTGTTCCGTCGGTACCTATGACGCCTTCCGTAATGCATGTGCGTTAACCACAATATCTTGCCCGGCAGGACTTGCTTATAACTCATCAACGCAGGATTGTGTTGCAGCACCTGTATGCGCCAGCGGAACTTACGATCTTTCCCGGAATAAATGCGTCTCAAGCTCCACCGCTGCTGCAACTTGCCCAGCAGGAACAACGCTGAATGGCATTTCGGATAAATGTGAAGCGATGCCGACTTGTTCAGCGGGTTCTTATGACGCGGGTCAGAACACATGCGTTTACAATATCGTGCCTGCTACAACATATACATACGACGGGACTGCACATGCGCTAACCTCTACGTCAGATGGTCGCGTCTATCAACACGATTCGAATGGGAACATGTGGTCAGATGGTCTGCGAACGATAAACTACAATTACGATAACTTACCGATATCAATAACTTATAGTGGTATAACGACTACGCTTGTTTATGACGGAAACGGTGATCGGGTCAAAAAAATTACGCCGTCCGGTACGACAATTTACATAGGAAAACTTGCTGAGTGCATAAACGGCGAGTGCACAAAGTACATTTTTGCGGGAGGGACGCGGATTGCCGCAAAGTTTTACAATGATATCAATTACTATCATCAGGACCATCTCGGTAGTACCCGGGTCGTAACTGATGGAAGCGGAAACAGTGCCGAGGGCATCCAATACTATCCTTTCGGTGCCACGCTAAGCGACACAGGTAGCAACTTCAATCACAGATACACATCTCAGGAATATGATAGGGAAACCGGGCTATATTATTACAACGCGAGGTACTATAACCCGACGCTGGGAAGGTTCATTAGTCCGGATTCAATTGTTCCTGATCCGGCCAATCCCCAGGCTTTGAACCGATACAGTTACGTCATCAACAATCCGGTAAACTATACAGATCCAAGCGGACATGCGTTCTGGAAGCGAATGAACAATTGGTCGAAAAAACCATGGGTTGCTTTTGCGTTACAGATGATTCCTGGTGCCATTGCTCCTGGAGTCGCAGAATTCGCCACATATCAACTGACGAAATCAAAGAGAGGTCGGCAAATACTAATCGCAGAAGCTGTCATAGCAACAATTGCGGTGTCTTGTGGGGCTACTGCGGAGGCGTCAGCGGCAGGTGCGTCAGAAGGAGGGATGGCAACAGCAGACACTTCGCAAATATTTGAAGTATACCCATACGATTTCATCGCACCAAATTCTGCCAATGGTGGTTCAGTCATCAGCGGTACGGGTAGTACTGGTAGCGCTGGTGCGGCATCTTATGGATCTTCGGAAGAAATTGCAAGGCAGTCTCTTGCCGCGATAAAATATGGCGGCACTGCATATATTTCCTATCAAGGCATCAGTGCCGTGGGTGGAGCAATTGGCACGCCACGCAGTGGAGGGGACCACGGCGGCTCCAATGGTGGCGGACAAAATGGGTATAAAAGTGGATATTGGGATGTAAATACATCCGGCGGATTTATCATTGGGTATACTCATGGATGGCTATTTACTGGAAGTAATCATTATGTCTATTCTGGTGGTGGACTTGTGACGCCGGGATATGGTGGTTCCATTACTTGGTCATCATCTGCTCCAACTCCTGGGTGGAATGCAGCACTGCAAGTTCAATTTGGTATTGCTATTCAAGTAGGTTATGGGTTTGGTCCTAGTGGTGGCTGGTTTGGGGAGGTTGGTGGAGGGTGGCCCCCAGGCGCATCATTGACCGGTTACTTCGTTTTTGAAGGCAGACGCAATAATTTACCAAAATTATTGCCATCACATTAATAGACTCTATTAAGGCGGATAACAATGAATGAAATTGCATTTGGAGTCATGGGCTTATTTATAGGGTTTCTCCTAATTTATTTCAATAAGCAATTTGCTCGTTTGCTTGTTGAACAGCAGAATAAGTTTTGGGGGTTCCATTTTGATCATAGAGAAATAATGATTTCAAGAATTGGCGCGTTTATTGCTGGTGCCGGTTTTGTTATAGCAGGATTATTAATGGTATTTAAGATAATACATTTTAAATAAATAGGGTCAATTGAACTGACCCCCTCCGTTTAGACAATAACACAAAGCGAGTTATTGAAGGAGGCTCTCAAGCTAATGAATTCGTAGTGCCCCGTGCTCCACAGGCTGGTTCCAACTAGCGATGAAAAATGAAACCACCATTATTCGTGATTGAAGGTTTTGATATTAGTGCTTATGCTTCGCTTGAAAAGCTTGAGAACCACCTGGAGCCATTCTTTGTGAAGGAAGTAAATTATAAGGCATATGATTCTGAAGGAAGACTCTTGACTCTATCAGTGAAGGTCGAGCGCAAGCCATTTTTTTTTGGATTGTTTAAGGCAGAACGAAAGTGTGTTGTCATGCAGTCGGTTGAGTTAGAACCCAAATATCAAAAAGATCTACATGATGCGCTTGTAAATAATTTAGCCTATACAACTGAAGAGAATAAATCAACGTACCAAGAAATGTCACTAAGTAAATTGATCGATATATTTGTGAAAATTAATGGCTTAACTTGAAATCGGGAGTTTAACAGTAGCTGACTGAATCATCTAAACATGCCTACTGAACCAAGGTTAACGTTAACCCAATAATTTGATATTTGAGTACTTGATCAGAATTGTAAATTCGCGCATGAACTCAATAAATATTTTTCAAATTATGCTGTAGAAATTGATTGATGCTTCGAATGTTCCGCTTGCACGGCCGCATGCCACGGCTTATCCAATCCAGCAGCTGCTCCGGATCCCGCCCCATAACAGCCCCCAGCCGCTCAAAGGATAGCCCGTTTACCATCTTAAAGTACCTGAGCCTGCCGAGGGTGTCTTCCGGGCAGGGGAATGGGACATATCCCAGAAATCGTATGATAGCCGGCATATGTCGGATCTCAGGTTCTGTACCCCGTTCCCAGTTATAGACCGAGGCTTCGGATACCCCTATTTGCTCGGCAGCCTGTCTTTGGAATAATCCTAAATCTATTCGTCGCTTACGGAGATGCTCGCCAATGGATTTCGGGTTGCTCGGGTAGCCGGGTCGTGCTACAATCGGCCGTGGTAAAGAATAACTATAAACCGGCCACTCTAAAAAGCTGAACAAACCCCTGCAAGTGCGGTTTTCACAGCGATCCCCTGCATCAGTGTCTCTGCACGCCCCACCAGGTCCAGACCTACCGGTCCCGCGTATCCGGCCCTCTCATGGACCGGATCGATATTCATATCGAGGTGCCGGCGGTCAAGTTCCGCGAGATCGCAGATGATACTCCGACTGAACCGTCTGTTCATATCCGTGAACGTGTGACCCAGGCAAGAGAGATCCAGCAGGAGCGTTTCCGGAGTGACGGCATCTACGCCAACGCGCAGATGAAGCCGCGGCACCTCAGGAAGTATTGCAAGATCGGCGAAGATTCCCAGCGACTTATGGAAGCTGCAATGAGCAAAATGGGCCTCTCCGCCCGCGCGTACAACCGCATCCTCAAAGTCAGCCGCACCATCGCGGACCTGGACGCCAGCGAGAGTATTGCTACTCATCATATTTCTGAGGCGATTCAGTATCGGAGTTTGGATAGAAGAACGGTCTGATTTTAAAAGGACTTTTCAGATTTCTCAGAAAAAAAGCTTGCCTGATAAAAACAAACTGCAATATTCGTATTTTTCTTGCAACGAAGTTCAATTTACACTACTATTCTTGAAACCTACCCTTGGAGTGTCGTCCTATTTTCTCAAATCCTTGGTATCATTAAAATGGGCGCTAGGATAAAAATGGCAGTTCGAAGCAGAAAAATGCCGTTATCTGCCAAAAGAAGCTGTGAACTTCCTGGGACAGCCGGAACGTATGAAAAAAAAGCGAATAGTTATTGTGGAAGATGAAGCGCTGATTGCAATGGAATTGGAACGCCAGCTGGCCGGGCTTGGATACGAGGTGTGTGGTTCTGCAGTGACGGCAGATGGCGCAATAGGGCTCGTGGAAGCACGAGATCCTGATCTTGTTCTAATGGATATTCGCCTCCGGGGCGAAGGGGACGGAATCGAAGCAGCTGCGGAAATACGCAGGCGGTTCGATATTCCCGTGATATTCCTGACGGCCTATGCCGATGACGGCACTATCTTTCGGGTACGGCAGGCCGCTCCTTTCGGATATATCCTAAAGCCCTATCGAGAAGAAGATCTGCGTCTGGCTATTGAAGTAGCCCTGGTCAAACATGACGGAGAACGGCAACTTCGGGCTCAGAATGAATCCCTGGAAGCCAGGGTGCGGGAACGCACCGCTGAACTCGGCCGTGCTGTCGATGCACTGAAAGGGGAAATCGCGGAGCGGACACAGGCGGTCGAGCGTCTTCGGAAGAGCGAAGAGCGGTATCGTTTTCTTTTTGAGGCTATCCCGATAGCCGTGGGGATGGCCTCGCTCGACGGACAGGCGCTTTTGGCGAACAAAGCGTCGTTGGATCTCTACGGGATGTCCCGGGAAGACCAGCAAGGGATGAATCTTCGGGACCTCTATGCGAATTCCGCGGAGCGAAGTGAATTGATGCGGCAGCTCCAGGAATCAGGCCGTGTGCGTGACCGCGAAGTGTCCCTGCAGCGAATGGATGGGGCAGGGATCACTGTTTTGCTGAACATGGACATCGTGGAAATGGACGGCCAGAAGGTGATCCTGACCACGCAACGCGACATCACCGAGCGCAGGAAGGCGGAGACGGCGCTGCGGGAGCGGGTGAAGGAACTGACCTGTCAGTACGCGGTCCGGCTCGATATGCAGAAGGATTTGTCTGCTGACGAGTTTTGCACGCGGGTCGTTAACCACGTAGTCGCGGCCATGCAATTTCCGGAACTCTGCGCAGCGGAGCTCGAATTGGAGGGGCAGAGGTGTTTTGCCGGGCATCGCGCGGAACGGCAGTCACGCGAGTTGTATGGGGACATCAAGTCCGGGGACAAGGTCATCGGGCGATTGCGGGTTTGGTGCGTTGATGACAGGCCTTTTATGATGCCTGAAGAGCAGCACCTGATCAGCGCCGTAGCTGACATGGTCCGCCAGTGGCATGCATTCCAGAAGGCGCAAAAGGAGATTGAACACCTGGCCAGTTTTCCGACGCTCAATCCGAATCCCGTGCTTGAGATCGACGAGACAGGTCAGGTGGTGTTCCGCAATAACGCTGCTGCCGAAATCCTCGCACAGGCCGGCTCGGCCGACCACCGGCTGTTCTTCCCGCAGGATATGCAGTCGCTCCTGGCTTCCCTGCCCAGGGAGCCGGTATGCCGGGAAGTCGCTTTTGGCGGACGCGTATTCCAGGAAACGATCCATGCGCTTCCCGAGTTGAACACCCTGCGCATTTACGCGGCTGATATCACCGAGCTCAAGCTGCTCGACGAAGCGCTCGCCAGGAGCAAGCGGGAGTTTGAATCCATATTTGCCTCGATGAACGATGCCGCGATCTTCGCGGACAGCAGGCGCCGGATCGTCAGGATGAACCGGGCCGCGGAAGAGATGTTCGGCTGGAGGCATGAGGAGCTGGAGGGAAAAACCACGGAGTGCCTCTATGCGGAGCGGTCCGACTATGACGCGCTCGGCAGGAGTCGTTACAATGTCGCGGCCCGGCGCGATCGCGCTTTTTTCGAGATGCGCTACCGGCGAAAGGATGGGAGCGTTTTTCCGGCCGAATCTTTCGGCACGCAGGTGCCGGACGCGGACGGCGGAGTCATGGGCTTTCTGGGCATTCATCGCGATATCACGGCCCGCAAGGAGGCGGAAGAACAGCTGGCTCGTTACCAGGCGGAGCTCGAGGAAATGGTGAAGTCGCGTACCCGGGAACTGCAGGATACCGTCACACGGCTGCAGGAGGAGATCTCTCGTCGGGAAATAGTGAGCCGTGACCTCAATCGAAACAAGCTGTTTCTGACGAATATCCTGAACAGCATCCAGGACGGCATCTGCGTGTTCGACCGGGAACGGCGGATCATGCTCGTGAATAACACGATAGCGAAGTGGATTCCCGGGGTCGGTAGCCTGGGGTTCCGGACGCATACCTGTGCGGAGCTGTTCCACAGTTTCGGCCGCTGCGACGTGTGCGCCGCGGACTACTCAGAGGAATTCAGCGGAAAACGGAGCTTGATATTCGCGAGCGGCGACGAGAACGAGAAAAAATGGTTCGAGGTGCATACCTTTCCCCTGATAACGAACGACGACAAGCACGTCGGGCGGGTGGAATATTTCCGCGACATTACAGCGGCAAAAGACCTGGAGAGTAAGATTGCCGGTTACCAGGAGCAGCTGCGAGCCTTGAATTACGAAATGGCGGACGTCGTCAACCGGGAACAGCGCAGGATCGCTCAGGAACTGCACGATACCATCCCCCAGACGCTGCTGTTTTGCAGGATGCGGCTGGAGAGGATAGAAAAGCGCGACACAGCCGAAGGCCGGCGTTCCGGGCAGTCCTCCGATTTCCGGGAGATCTACCAGTTCCTGGATGACGCCATCGAACAATCGCGCAACCTGATGTTTAAACTTGCCCCTCCCATGCTGTACGAACTGGGACTGGAGCCTGCGCTTCAGAGCCTTTTGGACCAGTTCGGCAGGGAACACCCTATAGCCTTCCGGTTCAAGGGAAGAGAGCTGAAAGCTCCCTTGCAAGGGGATGGCGCCGCCATGGTGTATGGTATGGTCCGTGAACTCCTGGTAAACTGCGTCAAACATTCTGAAGCAACGCATGTCGAGGTGGCCGTCAATCGCAGGGACGGCGGTCTTGTCGTCGCGGTCCGGGACAACGGCAAGGGCCGGGAAGCGGGGGCGCAGGCCGGAAATACCGAAAAGGGATTTGGGCTGTTCAGCATCCGGGAACGCGTGCGGTATCTGGACGGTGACTTCACGATCGACACCGCTCCCGGCAAAGGTTTCTGCGCGACCATCAGGATCGCGCTGGAGAAACTGAGGAAGTGATATAATTCACAGTGCGGAGGTAGGGTTGCCATGATCGATCTTGTTATCGCCGATGACCATGCCATCTTCCGATACGGACTCAGGGCCTTGTTGTCCGATGAGCCGGATTTTCGGATCCTGTCCGAAGCGGACAATGGAACGGCCGCGCTGGGTGAGATACGGGAGAAAAATCCCCAGATCGCCGTTTTGGATGTCTCCATGCCCGGCAAGAACGGCGTCGAAGTGCTCGCGGAGGTCTGTCGCGATAAATTGAAGACCCGGTGCATCCTCCTGACGGTCCACAACAATCCGGTGCTCGCCGCTACCGCGATCCGGAACGGAGCGGCAGGCTACCTGCTCAAGAACCAGACGTTTCGTGAGCTGCCCGACGCGCTCAGGGTCGTGGCAGCAGGAAAGAAATACTATTCCGCGGAATTGATACAGGCCCTGGCGCGCCAAAAAGAGCATCTCAATCTCGCCCGGCAGCTCACCCGGCGTGAGTATGAAGTCCTGGCGCTGATAGTTAAGGGGATGACAAACAACGAGATCGCGACGCAGCTCAAAATCAGCATCCGCACCGCGGAAACCCACAAGAGCCGTATCATGAATAAACTGGACATTCACACATCGGTAGCTCTGATTGCCTATGCGTTCCAGCATAAGCTGGTGAATGACAGCCAGGATATGCCGTCGTCCGAATAGCTGATGCTGCGATTGAATATGCGGCCCGCGCCGGGCCATGGCTGAAGATATTTCTCCGCATTCCCCCTCCCGACCTTCTATTCCGATTAACCGCCTGCCTGCCCGGACCGTATGGCCGAGATGCGCTGATCCCGGTGTAAATTCATTTCAACGAATATTTGCCGCGTGCCATCCGAAGAAAAACAGGCAGTGTGCCGCTGGACTCGCCCAATGGCCTGCCGAACCGCTGCTATCCAAAAACAGCAGCGGTGATATTTTTGCGCGGTAAATGCAGAGATCTGAGGCCGTTCTCCAACTAGCTGCAATAACTTATTAAGACAATTCATGACTTACTGAAAAACCCCGGGAAGGGGCGCGCAAATCAGCCGGTGCGCCGGCGTTCCGTATTTGCTGAGTGTGGGTGCCGGGCCGCGGTTTGAACGCAGCGGCCCCGGATTCATCGCACCTTGTCCTTCGCATCTTTTCATAAGTGGAAGATCTGTGAGCCCCTGCCGCAAACCAAGGAGGAAGCGGAGGTATGGGAAAAGTTCAAGCCTGCCTGGGAAGCATGGAAAATTTATCACCGAAGAACGTCGCTCTTGCCGAAGGCGGCAAAAAGGACGAAGGCTACGTTATTTTACTGATAAGACATACGGAACGAAGCCGATGCGGATGAGTGATATTTCTGATACGGTAACCCCATGACCATGAGTGTTGCGGGACAAAGCGATGCGAACAGGAAGCTCAGCCGCGCAGGCGCCAAGAAACGAACATGAGAAAACTGAACTGTTGGGAATTCAAAAAATGCGGCCGGGGGCCCAGTGAAGCGAGAGCGGGGCAGGTCCTCTGTCCGGCGGCGTCCATGGCGGCGCTGAACGGCGTGCACGGCGGGATGCAGGGTGGGCGGTCCTGCTGGATCGTCGAGGGGACGCTGTGCAGCGGCAAAAAGAGCAGGCCGTTCAAGGAGAGATTCCATTCCTGTTCGTATTGCGACTTCTACCGGATGGTGATGCAGGAGGAGGGCGCCGCATTTGTCCTGTCGTCCGTCCTGCGCAGCCGGGTGGAGATAAGAACTGACGCCGAGCAGGACAAGTATTCCATGCGCATTGCAGCATGATCGAATTCCTGAAGAGGAGGCAAGCCATGAGCACCGCAACCATAACCGGAATGACGCAATATCTGACCTACACGCTGGCGGACGAGGTGTTCGCCCTGGACATCGGGAAAGTGCGCGAGGTCCTGGACTTCACCACGGTGACTAAAGTGCCGAATATGCCGGATTTCATGCTCGGAGTGATCAACCTCCGGGGAAGCGTGGTGCCGGTGGTGGACCTGCGGACCCGGTTCCGCATGCCGCGGAACGAGCAGACGGTGAATACGTGCATTATCATCACCGAGGTGCGGATCGACGGGGACACCACGGTGCTGGGCTGCCTGGCGGACTCGGTGCAGGAGGTGCTGGATTTGGAAGCGAACCAGGTCGAGCCGGCGCCGAAGATCGGGACCAAGCTGCGAAACGAGTTCATCCAGGGCATGGGGAAGCACGGCAACCGATTCATCATCATCCTGGACATTGACAAGGTGTTTACCGTTGATGACGTGGCGCTTGTGGCGGAACTGGGCGCGGCGGCCGAGTGTCCCCTTGTCCACCATCAGGCTGCTTGAAAAAGAACGCGCGCCGCCGCGGAGCCTAAACGGTGAATGGCCGGGTCTATCATTCAATTATCATCATTCACACCTGGCACCTCAACGCCCGGTTTTCCGGAGGCCCTCGGCGGCGCGCATGGACCGAGAACAAAAGCATCGAGGAGGGCTGCGATGATCAGATTGCAGGGAAGCCGGGCCGTTGACAGGCAGTTCCACAAGGACAGATATATACCGGTCAGGCGGCTGGCAACCTGGATGCAGGCCGCGCCTGCCGACACGCGCCCGGCGGGAAGGAGAAACCGCATACCCTGGAGCGAGGTAGTAAGAATGAAGACCATATTGCTGATAGACAACAATGTAGAGCATCTTTTGCAGCACAGCGAGCTCCTGGGGCGGTCCGGCTACCGGATCGTGACCGCGCAGGACTCAAAAGCGGCGCTGTTCATCCTGGAAAGCGGCATGCTCCTTGACCTGATCGTGACCGAGTGCCAGATGCCGGACATGGGTGCCCAGGAGTTCCTGGCGGCGATCAGGAAAGAGGCGCCGTCGGTGCCGGTGGTCGTCGTGACCAGCTGCGACTCGGTGGAATCTTATCTGAACGCGGTCGGCATCGGCGTCTATGAATATCTGAACAAGCCGTTGCTGCCGGGAGAGTTGAGCAGCATAATAAAGATGGTCGCCAGGGACCGCCGGTGCGGCAGTTTGCCGACCGGCTTGGCATGAGGAGGGATCAATGAAGAGATTGCTGCAGGCAGTCTTCTGGCTGGTTCTTTACGCAGCCGCGGCCCATGCGACGCCGTCAACGCAGATCTGGATACCGTCCACGGACGTACAGCCCTACATGAAGTGGCATTTCGGCTTCGACCAGTACATAAAGGCGCGCAAAATCGACGGAACAACGCGAGAGCCGAACGTTATCAACAACGGCGTTACCGTCGGCGTGCTGCCCGGGGAAAAAATCCAGGCGGAAGTAGGCATCGACCAGCGGGCTTATGGCGTGGAGCCCGTGGATTCCGCGCCGGTCTACTTCAATGCCAAGATCGGCATGCCTGAGGACGCCCTGTTCAAGGGGGCGCCGGCGATCGCGCTCGGCGGCTATGACTTGGGCACGAAGAAATACAGCGCCGATGCGGGCTGGGGCACGGACTACAACGTCGTTTACGGCCTGATCGCGAGGACTTTCGGCAAGGTCGGCAGGTTTTCAGCAGGATACTACCAGGGCAGCGACAAACTGCTGCTGGACAAGAACGGTCAAAAAGACAATACAGGCGTTCTCGCTTCCTGGGACAGGACGATCTCGGAGGTCTCGGACAAACTCTGGGTTGCTGTCGATTACATGGGCGGCGAGAACGGCTACGGAGCTCTGTCCTGGGGAGCGGCATGGAAGTTCTCGCCGAACGTGGGCGTGATCTTCGGATACGACAAGTACAACAACGCGAACTACAAGCCGACGTACACGATTCAGGTGGACATCGATCTCTGAAGCAAAGACATGGCAAGTGTCTTAATACATGATTCGAGACTGTTAATATTCCGCGATTTTCGATGTATTACGAGACTATTATCCGTACAGGAGGTGTCGTCATGCAATGGTTCTACGATCTGAAAGTCGGGACGAAATTATTGATGGGATTCATAACCGTAGCGCTTCTGGGAGGGCTGGTCGGGCTGATCGGCTACAACGGGATGAGAGAGATCAACTCGGACCTGGAGAACATCTCAAAGAACAGGCTGCCGAGCATCGACAGTCTCGGCATCATCAACGAGGCCCAGACCGCGGTGGACAGCGGCGAGAACGCGCTGCTGAGCCAGGCGACCACGGCGGAGATGCGCAAAGAAGCCTATGACCGGTTCGACGCCGCCGCGAAGCGCGTCAAGGAGGCGCGGGCAATCTACGACCCCCTGCCGCAGACCAAGGAAGAGGAGATGCTCTGGAGGAAGTTCGTGCCTGCCTGGGACGCCTGGTGGAAGGACCACGAGCGCTTCGTGGATCTGGCAAAGGCCTACTGGCAGAACCCCTCGGAAGAGGGCTATCGCCGCATGACCGACCAGGCCCTGGTGCAGAACGGCAAGACCTTCGAGGTTGCAGAGAAGCTGCTGAATGAAGTGATCGAGATCAACCGCAAGGAAGCGGAAAGGGCGCATGAGGAGGCGGCGGCGACCACGAGGAGTTCTGTCATGACGCTGGCGATCACTGCTGCCGCTGCCATGACGCTTGCGGTAGGGCTCGGCATATTCATTTCCCGCATCATCAAGCGCGCGGTGAACCAGGGCGCCGAGGTCGCCAAGGGGCTGGCCGTGGGCGACGTGACCATGTCTATTCAGGCGACGAGCAAGGACGAGACCGGCGCGCTGCTCGACTCCATGCGCGAGATGGTCGATTCCATGAAAGCGAAGAGCGCCATGGCCGAGAAGATCGCTGCAGGCGACCTGAACGTGAAGGTGAACGTGCTGTCGGACAAGGACCTGCTCGGGAAGTCTCTGTTGGCAATGGTCGAGAAGCTGCGCGCGGTGGTGGGAGACGTGAAGAACGCGGCGGACAATGTTGCCAGCGGCAGTCAGCAGCTTTCCTCGGGCGCCGAGCAGATGTCCCAGGGCGCCACGGAGCAGGCGTCGTCCACCGAGGAAGCGTCGTCATCGGTCGAGGAAATGAACGCCACGATCCGCCAGAACGCGGACAATGCTGCTCAGACAGAGAAGATCGCGCGCAAGGCCGCGAACGATGCACAGGAGAGCGGCAAGTCCGTGAGCGAGACGGTTACGGCCATGAAACAGATCGCCGAGAAGATCGGGATCATCGAGGAGATCGCGCGCCAGACGAACCTGCTGGCCCTGAACGCGGCGATCGAAGCTGCCCGGGCAGGCGAGCACGGCAAGGGCTTTGCGGTGGTGGCGTCGGAAGTGCGGAAGCTTGCGGAGCGGAGCCAGACCGCGGCAGCCGAGATTACCCAGCTCTCGGGCACGAGCGTGGAAGTTGCGCAGCGGGCAGGCGAGATGCTGTCAAAGCTGGTGCCGGACATCCAGAAGACCGCGGAGCTGGTGCAGGAGATCAACGCCGCGTCCAAGGAACAGTCCTCCGGCGCGGACCAGATCAACGGCGCGATCCAGCAGCTGAACACGGTGGTGCAGCAGAACGCGGGCGCTGCGGAAGAAATGTCGTCGACCGCCGAGGAGCTGAGTTCCCAGGCCGAGCAGCTGCAGGAAACCATCGCGTTCTTCAAGATCGACGGCGCGGAACGCACGGCAGCGAGGAAGGTGTCGGCCAGGAAGGCGAAGCAGGCCCAGATCGACCACAAGCTTCACGTTGCTCACCTGGCGCAGGCCGGAAAAGCGCAGAGGGCCGCCGACGCAGCGACGCAGGGCGCAGCGCTGCGGATGAAAGAGGACGAACAGGACAAGGGAGACGGCGGAGAGCAGGAGTTCCTGAAGGCCTCCTGAGCAGTAAGCGCAAGAAGTCAGGACCGGCTGCGGTAAGAATATTCAGGGGAGAAGCATGAAAAGGCAAGTCGGGAAAAGAGACGGAAGGGACATACTGCTGATCGGCGACGCATATCCGGCAGGCGGCTCCGGCCGGGTATGCGTCGAGGAATGCGAAGGCTCGATCATCATCACGGCGCGAAGCGAACAGGATGCAAAGGACATCCTTCGCACGATCGCGGTGGACGCGATTTACCACTTCCCGCAGGAGTGCGTGCGGGAAGCGGCTGAGGCGTTCAGGTCCTACGTGGAGAGGCGCTACTCCGCGATCCGGGTGGTGGATATGTGGACGATCCCGCCCGCGGGAGCGGGAAAAGAGCTGAATCATGTCCTGCCGCTGTCTCTGAACGAAGGCTTCGACTGCCGCACCGGGAAGCGCATTGCGTGGAAGGAGCCGGGCGAAAGCAAGGCGTCTCCGCCGGGCGTTCCGGCCGATGTCGCAGGCGACGGACAAATACAATCGCATCGCGTGACCGGCGATGAGCGCGCGGCGTAGGAGGCGGCGGCCGGGTTCAATGGTAATTTCAGGAACTGCTCCGCGTCCCCGGTGTTTTCCGTGGCGAAAGATCTTGATGCTGAAAAGACCGCTTTCAGGAGGATCTATGAACTGTCCCTTTCTGGACTCCGCAGCCGGGTCCCTCTGCATGGTGCTCCGGGCAGCAGGCGATCTGCCGCCGGCATGCGCCGAGCCTCCATTGGACGGCCGCGGCGACAGGGAATACCGGCGCTGTCTTCACTATGGCGCGGTGCTCAGCGGCGGCCTGGCGCGGATCGTCCGGTACCGCGGGAGGCGCCGGACAGCCGGCCGGTCCCCGCTGAAGAGCGCGTCATGACGACGCTCGTCTGCGCGCAGCCGCTGATCTATTTGAAAATGGGCGAGATCACCTTCACGGAACAGCCCGCGACCATCACGACGGTCCTGGGATCCTGCGTTGCCGTTACGCTGTACGACCGGAAACGCAATTATGGTGCTATGTGCCACGGCGTGATGCCCGCCTGTGTCACCGCGGAGGGGTGCCCGGGCGCCTGTCCACAACAGGGGCATTACGTGGAATGTTCGGTAGAGGCCATGGCGAAGCGTTTTAGTTCTTTCGGGTCCCGGACCGGGGACATCGAAGCGAGGATATTCGGCGGCGCGGAAGTGTTCGCTATGCCGACCCGTTTCCGGGGCCTGCTGGCGGTCGGTCCGCAGAACGTTGAGGCGGCGGTGCGCGCCTTGTCCCGACAGGAAATCGCGGTCAGTTCGATGGCCGTCGGCGGCCGGGCGGGATGCCGGATCTATTTCGACACCATCTCCGGCGAAGTGTCGGTGTGGCGGCTGGAACCCGCGCTGAAGGCGGAGGGCGGCGCCTGACAACGGCCCGCGGATCTGCCGGGAGGGACCGGGGGGGACCGGCATGATGTATCTCGTTGTCAGAAACTCCGGGCAGTCGGGCGAGCTTCGGCTCTGGGGACAGTTTGCGGCCCGGGAGTCTGAAGAATTGAAGCTCTATCTTCAACGCGTTATGCGGCGTGTGGCCGATTTCACGGTCGATTGCACGGCGGGAAGAGCGCACTACGCGCCGAGCGGCACCGGATGTGCCCCTTTTACTGCATGGCCGGGGCCGACGGCGTCTTCGATCCGCGCGGCCTGAATTTGCGGCCGCAGGAGGCGATGGCATGACGCAGGGCGGGGGAATCGTCATGGCCTGTCCTTTTGCAGCGGGGGCCTATATGCTGTCCTGCGGCGCTTCGCAGATCACCTATGTTCCGACCCGCCGCGAGATCAGCGAGTATTGCGCCGACAAAAAATACGAGCAGTACCGGCTCTGCGCGTATTACCGCCATGCGGTGTGGAACGGCCTGACGCCGGTGTCCTTGCCGAAGCAGCAGGAACGGCCGGGGGAGTAGCGGCGGAGCCGATTGAGCCGATGGGGGTCACTTACCTGAGACCGGTTGACGGATGGGGAAAAAATGATTATAGTTATCACCACTGATCATTGCATCCCTCACGCCAAGGAGCCTCACCCCTTTGTCCACCCAGGAATCGCCATTCCCTGATACTCCCACCTCGCCAACACTCTCGATCATCCCGCTCGGCGGGATCGGCGAGATAGGCATGAACTCCATGGTCCTTCAGTCCGGGGACGACATCCTGCTCATCGACGCCGGCCTCATGTTCCCGGATCCCGAGATGCTCGGCGTGGACATCGTGATCCCGGACTTCACCTACCTCCTGGACAACCGCGACAAGGTCCGGGCCATTGTGCTCACCCACGGCCACGAGGACCACATCGGCGCTTTGCCGTTCCTGCTCCGCGAGCTGAAGGCGCCGGTGTACGGGACCCGGCTCACCCTCGGGTTCGTGAAGGACAAGCTGAAGGAGCACGGGTTGGACAGCGAGGTGGAGCTGATCCCGGTCCGGCCGCGCGAGGTCGTGACCATCGGCTGCTTTCGCGTGGAGTTCATCCGCGTGACCCATTCCATCGTGGACGGCGTGGGGCTCGGCATCGAGACCCCGGCGGGCCGCGTGGTGCACACCGGGGACTTCAAGATCGATCCCACGCCCGTGGACAACGAGGTGATGGACCTCCGGACCTTCAGCGAATACGGCGACCGGGGCACGCTGGTGCTCATGTCCGACAGCACGAACGCTTCCCAGGGCGGCTACACCTTCTCGGAAAAAGAAGTGCGCCGCGGGCTTGAGGAGATCTTTCACAAGTCCCCGGGCAGGATCGTGGTGGCCACCTTCGCGTCGAATATTCACCGGGTACAGCAGATCATCGACGTGGCGGTAATGTACAACCGGAAGGTGATCCTGAACGGCAGGAGCATGATCGCCAACGCCCAGATCGCGCTCGATCTCGGGTACCTGAAGATCCCGCCGGAGACGTGGCTCAGGATCGACGCGCTCAAGAAGCTTGCCGACGACCAGGTCGTGCTGATCACCACCGGCAGCCAGGGCGAGCCCATGTCGGCGCTTACGCGCATGGCTGCCAACGAGCACAAGCACATCCAGATCCGGAAGGGCGACACCGTGGTCCTGTCGTCCAAGATGATCCCCGGGAACGAGCGCGCCGTGACGAGGATCATCAACCATCTGTTCAAATGCGGGGCCGATGTGTTCTATGAAAAGGTGTCGGAGGTCCACGTCTCAGGCCACGCGTCCAAGGAAGAGCTGAAGCTCATGCTGAATCTGATCAAGCCGCGCTACTTCATTCCGGTCCACGGCGAATACCGCCACCTGGTGTATCACAGCCAGCTGGGGAAAAAGGTCGGGATCCCGGAGGAGAACATCTTCATCATCGAGGACGGCGAGGTGGTCGAGTTCAGCGACGGCATGGGCAGGCGTGCCGGCCATGTGCAGGCCGGGCGGGTGCTGATCGACGGCAAGCTGCCGGGCGGCGTGGAGACCGTGGTCCTGCGGGACCGGATGAAGCTTGCCCACGACGGCGTGGTGATCGTGATCCTCTCCATCGAACAGCACACGGGAAAGCTTGTTTCGGGGCCGGACATCATTTCGCGCGGGTTCGTGCTCGAGGATGCTTCCCAGGAACTGCTGGCCGAAGCCAAGCAGATCGTTCTCGATACGCTGCTGGTAATGATCCCCGAGGCCAAGGGCGACTGGTCCCTGGTCTCTGCCCGTGTCCGGAGCAATCTGAAGAAATTCTTCAACAAAAGGCTCGACCGCCGACCCATGATCCTGCCGGTGATCACGGAGATCTAGAGCTCCCGTTTGCAAAACCAAAAGGTGACATCGCGAATGATTGATCTGCGGGGCAGGCACGCTGGAAGACCGGCATGCTTGACCTGCGACAGGAAGTGTGTTATAAACACACAAGTGTAGTTATATTTACAAGTGGAGTTCATTATGTCATTCAATACAAAATCCGCATGCGCGCTGACCGGCCTGTCCGCGCGCCAGATCGACTACTGGGACAGAAGCCACTTCATCAAACCCTCGGTCAAGGAAGCGGCCGGGCAGGGAAGCGGGCGCCTCTATTCCTTCGTGGATATCGTGCAGCTCAAGGTCGCAAAGACGCTCAAGGACAAGGGCGTTTCCCTGCAGAAGATCAGAAAAGCGATCAACTATCTGAAGAAACACTTTCCTGATGTGCAAAAACCGCTCGCGGAAATGCGCTTTTTAACAGACGGCGACACGATATTCGTACTGACGAAGAACGATAAGGCGGTCCTGGATACGCTGGCGAAGGGTCAGATGGTCTTTGCGCTGGCGCTCGGTGAGATCATCGAGCAGCTGAAGGGCGATGTGAAGAACATCAGCCAGGACCGGAAGTACAAGGTCAGCGTCAAGGGCAAGGCTTATGAGGTCCTTCTGCACGCCGATACCGAGGACGGCGGATATTGGGTCGAGTGTCCTGCTCTTGCCGGCTGCGATTCGCAGGGCGATACCGTTGAAGAAGCTCTCGCGATGATCAAGGATGCGATCAAAGGGCATTTGGCAGTTGAGGCAGAGCGGAAGAAAAAGAGGGCCGTTGCGTAAATGTCCTATATTTTCATGGACGAGTCCGGGGACTTGGGCTTTGATTTCGCTAAGAAAGGGACTTCACAGTATTTCATCATCACGTTTCTGTTCAGCAGCAACAAACGTGGTATAGAAAAGTGCGTGAAGAAGGTTCATGCAGGTCTGTGCAAACGATATAGAGCCATCGGTGAGCTCCATGCTTATAAGGAAGAACCTATTACCAGAAAGCGGCTTCTCTCTCTGCTGGCGGGGAAGGATTGCGGTATTATGGCAATAGTGCTGAATAAGAAAAAGGTCTACGCGAACCTGCAGGATGAAAAACCGGTGCTTTATAATTATGTAACCAACATCCTCCTGGACAGAATCTTCTCAAAGAAACTGTTGGTGACCAGCGAGCCGATCGAGATCATCGCATCACGAAAAGAGACAAGCAAGTTCTTGAACTTGAACTTCAAGTCATATCTGCAATCTCAGCTGGCGAAGAATCATAATGTCTCAGTAAAGATATCGATTAAGACCCCTGCGGAAGAAAAGGCGCTCCAGGCAGTTGATTTTGCGAGCTGGGCGATATTCAGGAAGTACGAGTCGAGAGATGAGGAGTATTACAAGATCATCAAGAGAAGGGTTGTCGAGGAGAAGCCGCTGTTCCCCTAGAAACAACAAAGCCTCGTTCGCTATTTACGAGGCGCCCTGCGGTACCCCACGAACGAGGACTTACTTGTTGTTACTATTATGATAATGCGGGTGAAGTCGGATGTCAAGGCCATTGTCGATAGTACGGTGAATAATTTGACAACAGGCGGGTTTGACCGTTGAAGAATTCTTGAAGCTTTACCGGTGAAGTGAGTTCGAAGACAAACGAATCGAAAATTCCTGACGAAGCTCGACATGCACGATAACCTCATCGAACGATATCTGACCGACATGCTGGAAGTGCGAAGCTCCCGCTCCGGCGCGCTGGAGACTTCGTACTATCCCGCTCTCGAACATCTGCTGACCTCCCTTGGAAAGACCCTCAGTCCCAAAGCACGCTGCGTGATCAACCTTGCCAATCGCGGCGCGAGTTTGCCCGATGGCGGGTTGTTCGCCGCTGACTAGTTCGTAGGTCTGTTAGAACGCAGCGAAACCCGACTCCCTTCGTGGGTGTAAAGGTTGGCTGGCATGGATAGCATGAAAACAGATATTTCGCCACGTTATTACATTGCAGAGACTACAGTTTGGCTGCTTAGTGCCATTCTTACAGTCTCCCGTTTCGTCGGTCTCGATCCATCGCAGTCTTTACCGCTGCTCAACTTAAATTTGAAAAACCCGCAACACTACTTGCGCATTGTCGCAGTGTTGCTTATCGTTGCCACATTTTATCTTATTTTAGAATGGAAGCAGTCTTCGCCAGAAGCGCGTCGCTCATACTATGCAAAGGTACGAGCTGGGCTAGCAACACTTCTTACCTGTGCATCGCTCTGGCTAAGTTACCCCCTCATTGCTGAAAAAACCCGCTTCGCAGGGACATCACCCGCATGGTATCTTGGCTTTTTAGTAATTGGTTATTTACTAGGAACGGCTGTTTCAATTTTAGCGCTTGCCTCACTCATGATTCGACAACCATTGGAAGCTAGGATGCTCCAATTACCTCGCATACCAGCAGCGACTCGTGCTCAATACAAAGTATGGATTCCAGCAGTACCTGTTTTGATCGTCATGTACTATGTGCTTTCCTATTTTGCACCTGATGTCATCAAGGGGCTGGGTTTTGTTTTTGTTGCCGTCTTTTTCATATTCGCAATCGGAGATGAATTCGCCTCTTTGTGCTTGCATCGGGATGAAAATGGAAAGCGCATTCCCTACTCAAGGCGCATTTCAATATTAAAAGAGGTTTTCGATTCTCACGACTATTCCTACTACTTAATTGATCACGGCATGAAGGCTATTGAAGAATTTGACATTCCAATAAAGGAATCTCCAGAGGCGATCCAGAAAGCCATGCAGGAGAAGTTCTCTACAAAGTCTTCTACTGGCTTAATTCGTTTTCATGCTCAAACGCAGGAAGAGGTTAAGCTAAAGTTTTATTTCAAGGATGGGAATGAAAATAATCTGTCACCAGAGAATCGGGGTGTCAAAATACTGAAACATCAGGGCAGGAAGGGATTCATTTGTGTGATTCTCATCCCTGACGAGCCAGCGAGAAAATCCGTAAAATTTGAGGTCTCAACGAGTCTCATTGAAATGAATGCTGAAGAGTATTTCTCAACACATACCGATGCTGCTGACCTAACGCTAGAGAAAGTTTTTTTAAATGCGGTCGATCAAGCTGTTATGCAAACTATGCTCCAGCAATCGGGCCCGTTGCTTCAAAAAGCAGTATTGACAGGACAAGAGGACAGGGTAGTAGCACTACTGAAGCAGGATGTTGACGTGAATGAACGGGCAGAGGCTGGCTGGACACCCCTTCTCCATGCAGCGGCACAGGGCTATCCGCGGATTGCGCGATTATTGCTTGATGCAGGCGCAAACACGGACATTGGAAATTTGCATGGAATTACTCCTCTGATGTACTCTGCGCGTTATGGGAATGTTGATGTTTGTCGAATACTGCTTGAATATGGTGCTAATCCCGATCTCCAAGATGTATATGGCTGGACGGCATTAATGGTCTCCGCGCGTATAGGCTCCGCTGATGTGGCTGAGATGCTGATCAAGACAGGCGCCGGTATTAATATCACAGACCGTAATGCAATGACGGCCTTGGACTTTGCGTACAAGTACAAACAAGGAAAGATTGCAAAAATGATTCGAAACGCTAATAGGCGTAATCAAGCGACACGGTGAGTTGCATGATTTAGGGCACGGAATCCTTAAGGTCGCGTCTTTCTCCCTGCATATGCACTGCATTAGCACCATTAACGCTTTTGCCTTCAGCCTGGAAGTCAGTCGGTGACAAATTGCCACCAGTTGAAATTGATGGTTAACCCATGGCGCCAGGTTAAGGAAGGGACTCAGGTAAGGAACAAAGGACCGAAAGATGATTGATAAATCGCTCGCCGTATTTGAAAATTATAACATCCGCAGAATATATGACGAAGAGTCCGAAACCTGGTTTTTCTCTGTTGTGGATATTATTCAGGCGTTGATTCAGCAGCCGGATTACCAGGCTGCAAGAAATTACTGGAAGGTCTTAAAAAACCGCTTGAATAAAGAGGGAAGTGAGTCGGTTACAAAATGTAACCGACTGAAATTGAAAGCTGCCGACGGGAAACAATACATTACCGATGTAGCGGACCCTGAAACGCTTCTCCGCCTGATCCAGTCCGTTCCCAGTCCCAAGGCTGAGCCGATCAAAATTTGGCTGGCCAAGGTAGGCTATGAACGTATGCAGGACATGGCCGACCCGGCGCGGTCTCTTGACCGGGCGCGGGAATACTGGCAACAGCATGGAAGAAGCGAAAAGTGGATTCAGCAGCGGATGATGGGTCAGGAAACCCGCAACAAGCTGACGGATTACTGGAAAGATCATGACATCAAGAAGGAAGAAGAATACGCCATTCTGACGAACCTCATTCACCGGGAATGGGCGGATGTGTCCGTAAAAAAGCACAAGGCGATGAAGGGGCTGAAGACACAGAATCTTAGAGACCACATGAGCGAAGCCGAACTGATCTTTACGGCCCTTGCCGAGCTATCCACCCGCCAAATAGCGGAGACCATGAAGGCTGTCGGAATGAAAGAAAACAAGGCTGCCGGTAAAACAGGCGGCGGAATCGCCAAGAAAGCAAGGCGAGAACTCGAAGCAAAGACGGGCAAAAAAGTTGTTACGGGTGAGAGCTTCCTTCCGCCTGATACGGGAAAGATATTGCCCCGGCCGAGTAAAAGGAAGATAAAAAGAAAGCAGTAAGCCGGATAGAACATAGTCCCGTAGGTTAGGTTAAGCCTAGCGCAACCCAACGGCCTTTGAATGGCTTCGCGTTCCCCTGCCCGGTCTGCAGGCAAATCTTTCGCGGCGCTCCACCCTCCGGTTATCCCGTGAAAGGCGTCTTTTCCCTGTCGCGGTCGAACTGTTTCGGCTGAACAGCGGCCTTTCCGAATTTGAGCCGTTCGAGCAGGATTGGGGAAAGGATGAACTTCGTTCCTTCCTCAGCCATGACGGCTTTGTAGAAAGCGCACCGTTGACAGCTCTTGTACTTATCGCTGAAAGATCCCTGAAGTTCCCCGTTGCATTTCGTGCCCTGCACCACCCAGCACGCCCGTCCGCCGAGCAGTCCTCCGTGCACGCCGTTCAATTTGACCGCGGTTGCCGTGGGACAGACACCCTGGTGTGCCTGATGTCCGCTCATCTGCCTTCCGCACTTCATGAATTCCCAGCAATTCCGCTTGTTCATGAGCGCTCGCCGCCTTTCCGCCAACGTCCCTGCCGATCCATGGTGATCCGCGACCGCAGCGAATCATAAATCCATATAATCGTCACAGGTCCTTTTCCTTGTCGCCGCTACGATGCCATCTTGAGGTCTGTCCGGTACACTATGGAGATGAACTTGTCGGCTAACGACGGATCGAACTGCGTGCCCGAGCAACGCTTCAGCTCCGCGATCGCCTCGCGGATGTCAAAGGTCTTCCGGTAGGGCCGCCAGCCGGTCATGGAGTCAAAGGCGTCGGCAACAGCAAGGATCCTGGCGAGGTCCGGGATCTGGTTGCCCTTCAGGCCGTCGGGATATCCTTTGCCGTCGAAGCGTTCATGGTGATGCCGCACGGCCGGAATGATCTGCTGCATCTGCTTGATCGGCGCGAGCAGTTCGGCGCCGTGCAGCGGATGGCGCTTGATGATCTCATACTCCTCGGTGCTCAGTACGGACTTCTTGTCCAGGATGGCATCGAAGGTTCCCAGCTTGCCCACATCATGCAGCAGCCCCGCCAGTTCGAGGTCGCGAAGCAGCTTGTCGTTCATGCCCAGCTCCTGTCCCAGCTGGAGCGCATAACGGGTCACGCGCTCCGAATGACCGGCGGTCCAGGACGACTTCGCATCAATGGCGTAGGAGAGCGATTTGACCGTGCCGAGCAGCAGTTCCTGCAGGTCCGTCAGGAGCCGGGTGTTCTCGAACGCCACGCCGATCAGTCCTGCCAGCTGCTCCAGGGTCGCGTAGTTCTCGGGCGTGAACGCAGCCGGTCTGCTGCTTGCTACGCTCAGCACGCCGATCGCGCTGCCTTTTGCCATGAGCGGGACCCGGAAAAGGGACCGGGTCCCGTCGGCACGGAGACGCTCCTCTTCGGGCAGGAGCGGTCCCGCTTTGCTGATATCGGGAAGATAGGAGGGACGGCAGGTCGCGAGGACCTCCGATGCCGCGGTAGTGACCAGGGCGAGACGTGAAACGTTATCGTGGTCGCGGCCGTTCAGCTCCGAGGAGATCCTTGCCAGGAACTCCCGGTCGGGGCCGGTCAGTATCGCCTCGGCGGTATCGCAGGGAATGATCCTCCGGATGTTCCGGACCGCCGCTTCCAGGATACCCTGGGGTTCCAGGCTGGACAGGATACTCAGATCGATCTCATGGATCACCTTGAGCGTTTCCATCTTATGAGCAAGGTCCATGGAACGCTCAAGCGCAGTGCGATATAAACAGGCCTCGTCAAGGGCAAGCGAGACCTCGCGTGAGATGCCTTCCACCATGCGACGGTCCCGTTCGGAAAAGACGCGGTTGTCATGGTATGCGGCCACCAGCAATCCGAGGCGATCGGCCCGGCCGTACAGGGGGATCGCCAGGAACGTGTTCGCGTTCAGCAGCCACGGAAAGGGGCGGGCGGTCCGGCAGGTCGCCTGGTCATCACCGAGCTGGCAGAGCAGGAACGGATTCTCTTCGGACGGGTCCGGCTCTGTTCGCCTCGCGACACAAGCGCGCCGCGAGTTCAGCGCGGTACGGACAAGATCGGAATCCCCTGCCGAGACATCGGTGCGGAACATGGGTACCGCTCCACGGGGGAGCGGCGTGTGCTGGCCCGGCCGCAACTGGTGTGCCGCGCTGTCCCAACTATAGGAGAAGAACGTGTCCGTGCCGAGGGTGCGGGCGCAGCAGGTCACGACCTGCTGCATAAGGCGATCGGGATCCAGGGTGTCGGTCGCGGTCTCCGCCAGGGCCAGAAGATTTGTCGAGATCTCCATCTCCTGACGCATGGTCTCTTCCGCCTGTTTCATCTCGGTGACATCCTCCAGCACCTGCACACTGGAAATGATGGCGCCGTCGGCGTCCTGCACGGGGTAGACGCGTCCTCGAAAGATGCGCCGGATCGAGGGCACCGAGAACTCTTCCACGAAGTAGGGCTGATTTTCCGACAGAGGTTCCAGGTCGGGACGGCCGGTTATCACCGACTCCTCGAGCCGGGGAAAGATGTCATGAAACTTCCGGCCGATCAGCTCGCTGTAGGGTTTTCCCGCGACCTCCTGATACGCGCGGTTCGCGCGGATGATCCGGCAATCGCGGTCATGGATAAAAATTGGGTCCGAGATCGAGTCAAAGGTGACCTCCCACTCCTGCTTTGCCCGTTCAAGATGGTAAAACTCCTGCTGAAGTTTCGCTTCAGCTATCTTACGATCGGTTATATCGCTCACCAGGCCGTCACAAGCCGCCAATCGGCCGGCAGCATCATACCGGGGCACGGGAGTGTTCTTGATCCACCGGATACTGCCGTTCTTGTGAATGATCCGGTGCTCAAGAGGCGGCGGCGACTGACCTGCGTACACCTGTTCGGACATGCCGATGACCGCGTCTCGGTCGCTCTCGTAGATCATACGATACCACAGATGGGGATCGGCCGCATATTCTTCCGACGTGTACCCTGTTACCGCGGCGCAGCCCGGGCTGTGCGCGGACGAGACCGGTCTCCCCTGTTCGATACGCAGGGTGTAGGTATAGTCCGTGACCGAAGCTAGCAGGCGAGCGTATCTGGCCTCGCTTTGCTCTAGAGCAGCAGCCAGAGCCCGCCGCCCGAGAGCGTCCCTGACCGCGCGGATGACAGCTCCCGCGTTCATGACCGGGCCGACCACGTAGGAGCAGGCGCCCACGTCCAGCAGTTCCAATCCCTGCGCATCGTCCCGGACACCCAGGGCGATAATGGCGGGCGATTCGCTGCTGTATTGCTTTGCCGAGGAAAACCGCGCGGACAGGTTGCCGTTCGCGGACGCAACGTCGAGGAGAAGGACCGCATGAGTGCCTGACAAAGTCGCGGATCCGTCTGACAAAGCAACCTGACAGCGCAGCGAGGATTCGACCAGGGTGTCGCGAAGAAGCGCCGCGGTCCGGGCATCTTCCGAAACGATCAATATTGAACAATCATCCGCTGGCATGGACCGTCTCCTGACGCTACTATCCGCGATGATGACGGTACCGCGGGAACTCTCAGGCTGCGCTGATGGATTTCACGCCTCCAGGCCCGTCCAGAGCGCTGCGTACGATACACGAAAGCTCTTTTGACAATACCGGCTTGTTAAGGTACTCGATAACGCCCAGATTTATTGCCTGCAGGTAGCTTTCGATAGAGCCCCGAGATGTCACTACCAGAACGGGCAGCCCTGGCGACATGCGTCGCAGCATCGTGAGCAGGTCAAGGCCGTCCATGTCAGGGAGCTGCAGTTCCATGATGACAAGGTCCACGGGCATGCCGCTGCGGACTATCGTAAGGGCCGTGTTCGCCTCCGACACGACAAAGGATCTCAGGCCCGACCGGTCAAGCACGCTGGGCAGGCTGCTGCCGCTGAATTCAGGATCTATGATAAGGACGGTCTTCATCGTTCGTTCCTCTTTGCGGTAAGGACAGGAGAATGCGTGGCGTTCGGTCTTCGTCCCGTTGGTCCGCTGAACACGAGGTCCGGGCCGGCCGGAAATCTGTCCACATGACCGGATTCCGAGCGCGAGAACGCCTTCCGATAAACGGGACAGCGTGAGAACAGCGTATGCTCCCGGGGAGCGCAGTAATTCCTGAGCTCCTCCATCCCCGGCACATGGACCGTGCGGGCTGCGGAGCATGAATGCAGATAGATACCCCAGAGATAAGGACAGGTCACGGGATCCTCTTCCTGCCGCGGTCTATGCCGCGGCCACGGTTGCCTCCGGCATGCCGGAAGCAACGTCGGCCAGGGCCAGTTCGTCGCCCGAGAACACTCTGTCAATGTCCAGGATGATCAGGAAGCGGTCACCCTGTTTCCCCATGCCGCGGATGAAATCCGTAGTAGATCTAGTAGCACACGAAGTCTTTGTCCTTCCCGTCACCCTTGTCGTGGCCGGTGCGGCCTGGCTGTCCGAGGTGGATCTCCACACCCGCGGCTGGCGGGGTCTGCGGGACCGACGCCTTGGCCGTTTTTACTGCGGCATGGGCCAGGTTGGCGACAGGCGCTTTATGCTCATGCCGTGCCGGGATCGTCGCTTTTGGCGCGATCTTCCTGCCGCTCCGTTCGGCGGCCTCCACCTTGAAGAATGATATGGTTTCCTTGAGCTGCTCGGCCTGGGAAGAAAGCTCTTCCGACGTCGAGGACATTTCCTCGGCCGCGCCCGCGTTCTGCTGGACCACCTGGTTCAACTGCTGGATGGAACCGTTGATCTGGTCCGCGCCGCTGGCCTGCTCCTTGCTCGCGGCGCTGATCTCCTGCACCAGTTCCGCGGTCTTCTGGATGTCGGGCACCAGTTTCGTCAGCATGGCCCCGGCCCGCTCCGAAACACCGACGCTCGACGCGGAGAGCTTGCTGATCTCCCCGGCGGCCGTCTGGCTGCGCTCGGCGAGCTTGCGCACTTCCGCCGCCACCACGGCGAAGCCCTTGCCGTGTTCGCCTGCCCGGGCTGCTTCGATAGCCGCGTTCAGGGCGAGCAGGTTCGTCTGGCGGGCGATTTCCTCGATGATGGAGATCCTGCTTGCGATGTCTTTCATGGCGGCCATGGCCTCGTTCACCGCCTTGCCGCTCTCGATCGCGTCGGCCGCGGACTTGAGGGCGATCTTCTCCGTCTGCATGGCGTTGTCCGCGTTCTGGCGGATCGTGGCGTTCATCTCCTCGATGGACGAGGACGCCTGCTCGGTGGAAGCAGCCTGTTCGGTGGCGCCCTGGGACATCTGTTCCGCGCCCGAGGAGAGTTGCTGGCTGCCGCTCGACACGTTGTCCGCAGCGGTCATGACGTCGCCTACGACGCTCCGGAGCTGGTCGAGCATCGCTGCGAGCGATTTGCCGAGAATGTCCTTGTCCGAAAGGACCATCACATTCCCCCGTAGTTCGCCGCCGGCTATCGCCTCGGCAGCCTGGGCAAGCGCCCGGAGGTTCTGGACCGCCTTGTTCAGGCTGGCGACGATCCTGGCGATCTCGTCCTGGCGCTCGGCAACCACCTCGATCGAAAGGTCTCCTTCGCTGAAGGCATCGAGCTTGCTGACCAGCAGGGCAACCTGACGCTGGAGATAGTCGCGCTGCTCGTCCGCCTCCTGCTGGAGTCGCTTGACTTCCGTAATGTCGATGACCACCTCCATGCCGCCGTAGGGTTTGCCCTGCTCATCGAGGAGCGGCGAACAGGCGGCCTGCACCGGGATCTTCTTGCCGGACCTGGATTCGGCCACTGTCTCGCCGATGATCGCCTGGCCCGTGCGGAAACAGTTCTTAAGCGTGCAGTTGTCCGTGCCGCAGAGGGGCGTTCTGCAGAGCTGGGCGCAGGTCATTTTGCCCACGACCTCTTCCCGCCGGTATCCCATGGCGTTCAGGGCAGCGTCGTTGATCGACTTGATCAGCAGGTCGCGGTCGGTAACGAACATCGGCGCCGCGATGGACCTGAGGATGTTGTCGATTTCCCACTTGGCACGCACCACGTCGGTCTGGTCGATGATCACTTCCATGCCGCCGTAGATGTTCCCCTGGGCGTCCTTGAGGGGGGAGCAGGCGGCCTTGATGGGGATTTTTTTGCCGTCCCGCGTCTCCGCCACGGTTTCGCCGATGATCGTGTTGCCCGTGCGCATGCAGTTCTTGAGCGTGCAGTTGTCCGTGCCGCAGAGCGGGGTCTTCGCCAGCTGGGCGCAGGTCATCTTCCCGATCACTTCATCGCGCTGGTAACCCAGGGCCTTGAGGGCCGCATCATTGATCGCGGTGATCATCAGGTCCCGGTCGACCACGTAGATCGGCGCCGCGCTGAAGGTCAGGACCGAATCAGAGCGGATGCTCTTCCAGTGATTGTCGACGCGGTTTATTGCCGAAAGAGGCTTGCGCTTTCGGTGGCTGCTATGACCGTTCGCTTTCTTGTCCGCTGTCTTCAACAATGCTTTCATGATGAACCTCCTGATATTGTAATAGTGCTGTTTATCGACGACGAACATCCTGCGGAGTTTTCTGTCCGCTCATCGCATCCTCCATACACATCCTTCATCCGTTTCAATGCCGCATCCCGCACAGGGGGCGTACGAGTCCTTCGCGGCTCTGAGGAACAGGTCCGGGCTCGGGCCGGCGACGACAAAATCCTTGTGCTTCGTTCGCGACAGCCGGTAGGCGGCGCACAGGATCTTCACGCAGTCCGGATCAACCGCGGTCACCTGCTCGCAGTCCACGATCAGCCGTCCTGTGCGGTCCAGCGCGCGGCGAAGGTAGATCTTGAGCGTCTCGGCATAGTGGCGGGAAAGGTTCACCGGGAGCGTCAGCACCGCGACCGCGCCTGTGTCCTTCACCTCGAAATCCATGTCCAGCCTCCTTTCGCCTCAGGCATGAGGACCATGGAGTATTGATAGCAGTACTCGGGAGGGTTTGTCTATCGGTATGAATACGTAGCCCATAAGTACCCGGCGAAAACTGCCGGCGATACGCTGCATTCATCATGCCAAGCGAGCTTGTGCATTATTCAGCGAGTCCCCGCAACCGAATGGCGCACCTGTGCACTGTTGCACCAGGATTCATCCAGGCGTACGGCACCGGCGGTAACATTGAGCAGGAAACGCAGGTAGCGCGGAAGCTGTGGGATAAAATCAATGGAGATGATGTAGCCGATGAGATTATCAGTAAAATTGCGTAGACGACAAATAGATGATCGCGAAGACGACCGTAAACAACGCGGTATCCAGGTGAGATCAGTATGTTCAGTGCGGTGAATACACAGTATCCCTTTATGATACACAGCAAGCTTGTTGCCGCGCGTCAAGAGGCCCCTCTGCGGCGAGACGTTCCGGATCATCGTGGGTGGAACAGCTTGCGTCGTGGTATGCGTAGGGCATTCGTGAGCAGGCGCTAAAAAAGAAAACAAAAAGATCAGCACGGACCTCGATGGTCAGCAGAGAAATTATGACAGAGATCGCCGGTGACATGAGCATATTTCAGAAGGGTATTTTTCGGGTATATAGCAAAGAGATAAAGTCTGGATTCCATCGGGATAACAAGAAGTTAAGTGTGCTCAAACAGCCATTTCCGTAAAAGCTGTTCTTTCGTGGCATTGATACATTATTCTTTACATCGCCGAAAGGCTCTCCTTAATATGCAGCCTGTTCAAAGGGGGCCGGGTTTGAAAGCGCTTTACTACGATGAGTTCAAGGGGCACCGGGGCATCAAGATGGGTGAGTTCCCCGTTCCCGAGATAGCGGAGAACGAGGTCCTCGTGCAGGTCAAGGCTTTCTCCCTGAACCACCTTGACGTTTGGGTGATGGAGGGAAAATACCCCGTACCGGTCACCCTGCCGCACACTTTCGGCTCCGATTCCGCGGGGATCGTGGTGAAGGCCGGCAAGCTGGTGACCCATGTAGCCCCGGGCGATGAGGTGATCATCTATCCGGGCCTGTCCTGCGGCAAATGCATACGCTGCTGTTCGGGCAGGGACAATGAATGCAAGGACTTCTCGCTTCTCGGCGTCCTGTCGAACGGCGTGTCGGCGGAATACGTGAAAGCTTCCGGCCACAATATCTTCAAGAAACCTCAGGGCCTTTCCTTTGCCGAAGCCGCGGGCATCGGCATCACCTACACGACCTCCTGGAACTCGCTCATCCTCCGCGCCGGCATCCAGTACGGCGATACGGTGCTTGTCCATGCCGCGGGCAGCGGGGTCGGCACGGCCCTTATCCAGACAGCGCGGCTCTTCGGCGCCACGGTCATCGCAACGGTGGGCGACGACTGGAAGATCGAGCGTGCCCGGGAGCTTGGCGCGGACCATGTGATCAACCATACCCGGGAGGATTTCGTCGAGGCGGTCCGCAATTACACCTCCGGCGAACTGGCTGATATCGTGATCGATCATGTGGGCGCGGCAACGTTCAGCAAATCCCTTGCCGCCACGAAGCGGGGCGGCCGCGTTGTTACCTTCGGCGCCACGACCGGGGATGAGGCATCGGTGAGCCTTCGCCACATCTTCGGAAAGAACATGACCATTCACGGCGTATATGTCGGCCCCCGGTCGTCGGTCTGCCAGTATCTCCGCCTGTTTCCCCGCAAGCTCAAGACGGTCGTGGACTCGGTGTTCGATTTCGAGAATGCAGCCGGCGCCTACGAAAAGCTGCTCTCCCGCCGGTTCTTCGGCAAGATCGTCGTGCAGGTCTGACGACCCGGATCCTTTTCGTCCCGCTCGCTATTCCCCCTTTTCCCAGATTATCGGCCCGCAGTGATCTCCGTCTGTTCCCGAAATGACCTTGCGGACCTCCGCTCTTTATGAAATAATATAGCTGTGCGTTGCGAGATGCTTGTCCCTCATCCGCACGGGAGGTCCGCGCCTTGAAAACGAACGACCAGAGCGAATACCGCTACAACTTCCACGGTCTCGACAGGGAATCCCTGAAGCGGTCGCTCGTGAACCTGCTGGTCTACACCATGGGCAAGGACCATATAACGGCCACGCACCGCGACTGGTTCCATACGACCGCCTATGCCGTGCGCGAACGGCTCATCGAGCGCTGGATGGAGACCATGCGCAGCTACTACCGCGCCGATGCCAAACGCGTGTACTATCTTTCCCTCGAGTTCCTGACCGGCAGGCTGCTCTCGAACAGCCTCTTGAACCTGGGGATCTACGACGCCTGCTGCGGCGCTCTCGCCGACCTGGACCTGGACATCAACCGCATCACGGAGTTGGAGAACGACGCGGCTCTGGGGAATGGGGGGCTCGGCAGGCTCGCGGCCTGCTTCCTCGACTCCCTGGCAACACTCGGCATCCCGGGCTACGGCTACGGCATCCGGTACGAATACGGCATGTTCACCCAGCGGATCGAGAACGGCTGGCAGGTGGAGCATCCGGACAACTGGCTGCGGTACGGCAATCCCTGGGAGTTCCCGCGTCCCGAGGTCCTCTATCCCGTGCACTTCGGTGGCCGCGTGGTGGAATACAGGGATGACCACGGCCGGCTGCGCCACCACTGGGTGGAGACCGAGGATGTGATGGCCATGGCCTTTGATACGCCCGTGCCGGGGTACGGCACGGAAACGGTGAACAATATGCGGCTCTGGTCGGCAAAGGCATCGCGCGATTTCAACCTCAAGTACTTCAATGAAGGGAACTATATCCAGGCGGTCGCGGAGAAGAACGAGTCCGAGAATCTTTCAAAGGTGCTCTATCCCGACGACACCACGATCATGGGCAGGGAGCTCCGGCTCAAGCAGCAGTATTTCTTTGTCAGCGCGTCGCTCCAGGACATCCTGCGCAGGTTCACCAAGTATCACGCCGATCTCGATGAGCTGCCGGACGAGGTGGCGATCCAGCTGAACGACACCCATCCCTCGATCGCCATCCCGGAGCTCATGCGCATCCTGGTGGACACGCACCACCTGGACTGGGACCGCGCATGGAAGATCACGCAGGGAACCTTCTCCTATACCAACCACACGCTCATGCCTGAGGCGCTCGAGACCTGGCCCGTGGACCTGTTCAGCGAGATCCTGCCCCGCCATCTCCAGATCATCTATGAGATCAACCGCCGCTTCCTTGACGACGTGCGGCATCGCTTTCCGGGCGACGTGGAGCTTGTCCGCCGCATGTCGCTGATCGACGAGACCGGCGGCAAGCGTGTGCGCATGGCGAACCTCTCCATCGTGGGCAGCCACGCAGTGAACGGGGTGTCGCGCATTCATACGGACCTGATGAAGGAGACCATCTTTTCCGACTTTGAGGGGTTCTTTCCGGGCAAGATAATCAACATTACGAACGGCATCACCCCGCGGCGGTGGCTCCACCAGGCCAATCCCGACCTGTCAAAGCTCATCACCTCGCGGCTCGGCGAGTGCTGGCTCAAGGACCTGTCGTGTCTCGCCAACCTCCGGCCGCTGGCCGAGGACGGGTCGTTCCGGCAGGAGTTCCGGGACGTGAAGCATGCGAACAAGCAGCGCCTTGCCGAAAGCATCAGCGCCTGGGTCAAGGTCGCGGTGAACCCCGACTCGCTCTTCGATGTCCAGACCAAACGCATCCACGAGTACAAGCGCCAGCTGCTGAACATTCTGCATGTGATAACGCGGTACAACCGGATCCGCGAGGGCCGGACGCAGGGCATGGCGCCGCGAACGGTGATCATCGGCGGAAAGGCCGCGCCGGGCTACTATATGGCCAAGCTGGTCATACGGCTCATCCACGGCGTGGCCGACGTGGTGAACAATGATCCCCAGGTGGGCGACCGGCTGAAGCTGGTGTTCCTGCCGAACTACAACGTCTCGAATGCCGAGAAGATCATCCCGGCCGCGTGTCTCTCCGAGCAGATCTCCACCGCAGGCACCGAAGCTTCAGGCACGGGCAACATGAAGTTCGCGCTGAACGGAGCGCTCACCATCGGCACCCTCGACGGCGCGAACGTGGAAATGCGAGAAGAGGTGGGGGCGGAGAACTTCTTCATCTTCGGCCTCACCGCGGACCAGGTCGCCGAGGTGCGGGCGCAGGGCTACAATCCCTGGCATTACTACAACAGGAACGAAGAGCTCCGGAAAGCCCTCGACATGATCTTTGCGGGCTATTTCTCGCCTGATGAAACGCACCGCTTCCGGCCGATCGTGGACGCGCTCACCGGGAACGGCGACCACTATCTCCTGCTGGCGGATTATGAGTCGTACATTGCCTGCCAGGAGCGTGTGGACGCGCTGTTCCGGGACCAGGAGGAGTGGTCCCGCCGCGCGGTCCTGAATGTGGCGGGCATGGGCAAGTTCTCCAGTGACCGGAGCATTCAGGAGTACGCGGAGAAGATCTGGAATGTGCAGCCGGTGAAGCGGGAGAAGAGGGAAAAGTGATTTGAAGAGCAGCCGGTCGCTGATCATTGCCGGAGCCGCGATCATCACAGCGCTGGTTTATCTGTCAGCCACGGGGAGGAAGCCGCCGTTCATTCCCGAAGACACTGTTCATCGTATCGCGACGACCCAGGAGGCCTGTCTCGCATGTCACGCGGGCGGCAAACAATCACCGCTAGAGCCGAACCATCCCCCACGTGTTCGCGATATATCCTTCGCTATTACAGCCCGACAGGTGTAGTCTGCAGAGTTACAGCGGTCATTGCAATCAGAATAGGGCTTCTCCTCCATGCCATTAATACCAGGTTCCTCCTATTGCCCGCCGTACCTGTTCAACAACGGCCACCTTCAAACCATCTATCCCTCTCTTGCGCGCAGACTCTCGCCGGAGCTGTATTCGCGCGAGCGGATCACGACTTCTGACGATGATTTCCTCGATCTGGATTGGGCGCGGACAGACAGCGACTCCCTGGCAATCCTGTCGCACGGCCTTGAAGGCAGCTCCTATCGTCCCTACATGATCGGCATGGCAAGAGCGCTGAATCTCCATGGCTGGGACGCGCTGGCATGGAACTATCGCTCCTGTTCGGGCGAGATCAACCGCAGGCTGCGCATGTACCACAACGGTTCGATCGATGATCTTGATGCGGTCATCCGGCACGCCTTCTCGACGGACAGGTACCGCCGGGTCGCTTTGATCGGCTTTAGCCTCGGCGGCAACCTGACGCTGATGTATCTCGGCTCGCTCGGAACAGCGATCGATCACCGGATAGAAAGCGCAGCAGCATTCTCCGTTCCCTGCGACTTGGCGGCAGGGGCCCGGGAGCTGGCAAAGCCGCGGAACTGCTTTTACATGCAGCAGTTCCTGGTCTCTCTCCACGGGAAGATCAGAAAAAAAATGGAGCTGCTTCCCGGTGAGATCGATGATAAGGATTACCACCGCATCAGGAACTTCAAGGAGTTCGACGACCGCTACACCGCGCCGATCCATGGATTCAAGAACGCCGAGGACTACTGGGCAAAGTGCAGCTGCAAGCAGTTCATCCCGTCGATCACGATCCCGACCCTGATCGTGAACAGTCGTGACGATCCCTTCCTTGTTGACGGGTGCTATCCTGTGCTGGAGGCGGAGCGGAACCGCTTTGTGCACCTGGAAATGCCGCGACACGGCGGTCATGTGGGGTTCGTTCAGTTCGATCACAAGGGAACCTACTGGTCGGAACAGCGGGCGATGGAATTTCTTGCGCAGGAGTTGTAAGATTGTTCAAGAAAAACACCTGTTCAGCGGCGATCCTCGCACGAAGCAACGAAGTCACGAAGAGAACCGCGGGAAACTAAAACAACTATTTTTTCGAGCCCCCGTGTCTTCGTGAGAGAGATGGGTTTTCCGGGGTCGGTTAAAAATCACAGAATTGGAGCTTGGCATGTTCGTCAAATACCTCAACATCGGACTCCCGAAAAAGGAGCTCTTCCACGGCAAGGAATTCACCACCGGCATATGCAAGAAGCCGGTTGCAGGACCGCTCCTGCTTTCCCGGACCGGCTTCATTGGCGACGGTGTCGGCGACCTCAGATATCATGGCGGTAGCGACAAGGCGGTCTGCGTCTACAGTCTTGACCACTATCCGTATTGGACCGCGACGCTCGGCATCGCGCTGCCTGAGGCGGCGTTCGGCGAGAACCTGACGGTCACCGGCATGCTCGAGCCCGATATCTGTATCGGCGATACATTCCGCATCGGAAGCGCCGTGGTGCAGGTGAGCCAGCCGCGCCAGCCCTGCAGGACGCTTGCGGCGCGCTACGGCCGCGAGGACTTTGTGAAGCTCGTGGTGGAGTCCGGCAGGACGGGATTCTATTTCCGGACGCTGACCGAAGGTGCGGTGAATGCGGACGATATGATCACATTGGTCCAGCGCGATCCTTTCGACGTAACGGTCGAGTTCGCAAACCACATCTACCATCACGACCGCAGGAACCGGGAGGGTATCGAGCGGGTGCTTGCGGCGCCTGCCCTATCTGAATCCTGGCGGAAGTCTTTCCAGGAGCTTCGGGAAAAAATCTAGGATGAGGGAAAGATGTTCACCGCCAAGATGCGGGGAGCGCTAAGGACGTTAACACGAAGGACGTTGATACCGATATTTCCTCTGTACAGATCCCCTGAAACATCTTGAAATCTGAGTTCCAGTGTGAAATAATGCGACGTCCAGCCGCATCGAGTCGGTCCGGAACTGTCCGCAGTGGTCTTCCAGGGGGTTCATGTCCACTATTCTAGAAGCTGTCATCCTCGGCATTGTTCAGGGTCTGACGGAGTTCCTTCCGATCAGCAGTTCGGGCCATCTCATCCTTGCCCAGTGGGCCACGGGATGGGAAGGTGAGCTGATCAACAGTCTCACCTTCGATGTTGCGCTCCACGTGGGAACGCTCACCGCGGTGCTCTGGTACTTCTGGCGCGACTGGCTCCAGCTCGGGAAGGCGACGGTCAAGGCACTGCAGGGCAAGGCGCCGCAATATGAAGCGCGGCTGGTTTGGTACATCGGCCTGGCAACGATCCCCGCGGTCATTGCGGGGCTGACGCTCGAACGCACGATCGAGACGCTCTTCCGGAATCCCCTGCTGGTCGCTGCCGCGCTGGTCGTCGGTTCCGTACTGATGTGGTATGCCGACAAATATTCAAAGCGCGAACGGTTCCTGGGAACCATGACGCTGCGTCACGCGCTGTTCGTGGGTGTTGCGCAGGCCTTTGCGCTGGTGCCCGGCGTGTCGCGGTCAGGCATCACGATCACCGCGGCCCTTGCCGCGGGTTACCGCCGCGAGGACGCTGCGCGCTTCTCCTTCCTGCTCTCGACGCCGGTGATCGCCGGTGCGGCGGTCCTGAAGCTCCGTCACCTGACGTTCCAGGGCCACGCGGCCTGGGGCTGCATCCTGGGAACGCTCGGCTCGGCAGTGGTAGGGTATCTTGCCATCCGGTTCCTGATCCGCTATCTCGGACGGCATTCCCTGGATGTCTTTGTGTGGTACCGCCTTGCGCTTGCAGCGCTGGTGGTCGTTTACTGGTCCGTAAAATAGCCGGACGTCAAAGGTTCTTGGCCCGGCTGCGCGGGGCAACGGAGGTCCATGGCAGCACCGAAGAAGGAACAACAGAAACACCGGCACGAGATCCTGGCGCTGACCCTGTTCGCGGCGGGACTTCTCCTGCTGCTTGCCCTGGTCACGTACAGCGCCAGTGATCCCTGTTTCAGCGTGTCCCGCACAGGCGGCCAGGTCAGGAACGCGATCGGCGTTCTCGGCTCCTACCTGTCCGACGCGCTGCTCAAGCTTTTCGGGCTGGGCTCCTATCTCCTGGCGCTGTTTCTCTTTGTCTACGCCGCATTCTTCGCTCTTGGCAGCGAAGCGGTCCACCCCCATCTCAAGAAGGTCGGCGGCATCTTTCTCTTCGCATCACTTGTCAGTCTGCTCGGACTCCAGGGAGATACTGTCTCATTCCTCGGCGAGACCGTCCCGTCAGGGGGCATGCTCGGACAGTTATTTGTCGCGATTCTCGTGGGGAGCGTGTCCACGACCGGCGCCTATATCATCACGGTGACGGTGTTCATGATCTCGCTGCTGCTGCTCGCGCCGTTCTCGCTTCTCGCTGTCTGGGAATGGACGCAGGATACCTACCACGGCATTGTGCGGCAGCTGTCGCTGCTGAACGATATCCGGAAAGCGCGGGCCGAGAAGGCACGGGAAGCCCGGATGCGGCAGCCGGAGCAGCCGAAGGCCCCGCCGCGGATCGTCGAGCCCCTGCCGCAGCCCCGCGTTGCCCCGCGTGAGACACGGGAGGCGAAGGAAAAGAAGGAAAAGCCGCAAAAACCGGTCCAGGCCACCTTCGAGTTCATGGACGACGGCAAGGGCGGATACAAGCTTCCGGCCGCGGATCTGCTCGATCCCGCGCCGCAGACCGTCAAGAAGATCTCGGAAAAGGAAATGCTCGGAATGTCCGAGCTTCTGGCGCAGAAGCTCAAGGATTTCGGCATAGAAGGCCGCATCACCCAGGTCCATCCCGGGCCGGTGGTGACCATGTTCGAGTTCGAGCCGGCGCCGGGCGTGAAAGTGAGGAGCATCGAGGGCCTGTCCGACGACCTGGCGCTGTCAATGAAGTCCACGTCAGTGCGCATCGTCTCGCCGCTCCCGGGCAAAGGGACGGTCGGCATCGAGGTCCCGAACAACTCCCGCGAGACGGTCTACTTCCGCCAGATCATCGAGTCAGGCGAGTACCAGTCGCACAAGTCCAGGCTCCGAATCCCGCTGGGCAAGGACATCTTCGGCGCGCCGGTGGTGGCCCAGATCGAGAAGATGCCTCATCTGCTCGTTGCCGGCGCCACGGGCTCCGGCAAGAGCGTTGCCGTGAACGCGATCATCATGGCTTTGCTCATGAACGCGCGGCCGAACGAGGTGAAGCTCGTTATGGTGGACCCCAAGATGCTGGAGCTTTCGCTGTACAATGATATCCCGCACCTGCTGACCCCGGTGGTCACCCAGCCCAAGAAGGCAGCGGAGACGCTCAGGGCGGTGGTCGCGGAAATGGAGCGGCGGTACCGGCAGCTCGCGGACAAGGGGTCCAAGAACATCGAATCCTATAACAAGGCCGTGCCCGAAGCTGAGCGGCTTCCCTACATCGTCGTGATCATCGACGAACTGGCGGACCTCATGATGACGGTGCAGAAAGAGGTCGAAGACTCGATCATGCGGATCGCCCAGATGGCTCGCGCTGCCGGCATCCACCTGATCGTCGCAACCCAGCGGCCGAGCGTCGATGTCGTCACGGGGCTCATCAAGGCGAACCTGCCGTCGCGCATCGCCTTCCAGGTGGCGTCCAAGACCGATTCGCGCACCATCCTGGACGCGAACGGCGCCGAGAGCCTGCTGGGCAAGGGCGACATGCTCTTTCTCCCGCCCGGGTCTCCCCACCTGATACGCGTCCATGGATGCTATGTGTCCGAGGAGGAAATCAAACGCGTTGTGGAGGTCGTAAAGAAGCAGGGCAAGCCGAACTATGAGCTGCTGCAGCAGCGGGTGAAGGAAGTTGCCGAGGCGGCCACGCAGGCGACCGAAGAAGGGGAGCATGACGAAGAGTACGAACGGGCCGTGGACCTGGTGATGATGAACGGACAGGCGTCCACGTCCTTTATCCAGCGACGCCTGCGTGTGGGCTACAACCGCGCTGCCCGCATGATCGAGATGATGGAAAAGGACGGCATCGTGGGCCCGGCCGACGGGTCCAAGCCCAGGAAGGTGCTCGTCAGGAAGAACATGGACGGCACGGAGCGGGACTTATGAGAAGCGAGCGCGGAGTGCGGAGTGCGAAGTGCGGAGTGAAAGCATCGAACACCTCTTTCGGATTGCGGATTGCGGATTGCGGAATCAAGTCCACGGCGTTCACGCTGCTGCTGGTCCTGACTGCGGTGAGCGTCAGCATTGCCGAAACTGCCGATGACATTGTGGCATCCATTGAGAAGCATTACCAGGCGGTGAACGATCTGTCAGGGAAGGTCAGCCAGAAGAACTATCTCAAGTCCGTGAACAAGACCCAGAAGTTCGAGGGGACCCTGTCCATCAAGAAACCCGGCAAGCTGCGGCTTGAATATACGAACGGCCAGATCATTGTCATCGACGGAAAGGCCGGCTGGTTCTATTCCAAAAAGAACGAGCAGGCCATCAGGAAGACCTTTGAAGATTTCGAGCGCGTGAACGTGCCGGTCGCGTTCCTGCTCGGCGCGGGGAACATCCGACAGGACTTCACCGTGTCCCTGGCCGGCCCGGGGCCGAAATCCCCGGTCGATCTTGTGCCGAAGAAGCCCGGCGCGGCAATGAAAAAGCTCAGGGTCGACATTGACGCAGAGGGCAGGATCAATGTCCTGACCGTGTATGACAGGAACGGCAACACCTCTGAAGTGTCATTTGCCGATGTGCGGGAGAACGCCGGCGTCGAGGACGCACAGTTCAAGTTCGCGGTCCCCAAGGGGACGGAAGTGATAGAACAATAGGAGGTTCCCATGGCCGCAGAGAATTCATTTGATATCGTGTCCAAGATCGAGATGACCGAGGTTACCAATGCCGTCACCCAGGCCACAAAAGAGATCAGCCAGCGTTTCGATTTTAAGGGCAGCAAGTCGGAGATAACGCAGGAAAAGGACGCTCTCGTGGTCCTGTCCGACGACGAATACAAGCTCAAGAGCGTTATCGATATCCTGCAGGCTAAGCTCGTGAAGCGCGGAGTTCCGGTCAAGAACCTTACCTATGGCAAGATCGAACCTGCACTGGGCGGCACGGTGCGGCAGCGCGTCACGCTCCAGCAGGGGATCCCTTCGGACAAGGCAAAGGAGATCGTCAAGGCGATCAAGGACGCCAAGATGAAAGTGCAGGCGGCGATCCAGGCAGACCAGGTCCGGGTCTCGGGCAAGAACCGGGACGACCTCCAGGCCGTTATCGCTTTGCTGAAGGGAAAAGATTTCGGGATCGAACTCCAGTTCACGAACTACCGGAGCACCTAGGGGGGCGTCGCGCACCCCCTGTCTTCCCCTCCCTCAATACCCCTAACCAACGAATAATCTTGCAATTTTTGATCGACCTGTTATAATTTGGGAGATTCCTGGCACTCTGTGCCCGAGGAGCACGCATGAGCCTTGTCGGCAGGCTGGAAGACCTTGCCCTCCCTGATATCTTCCAGATCATCAGCCTGAGCAAAAAGACCGGAACCCTGGTGGTGCGGAGCCGCAAAGGGACGGGGATGATCGTGTTCAAAAGCGGCCAGGTGATCCAGGCCGGCAGCGACATCATCCGTGATTCGCTCGGGAACATACTCATTTCCCAGGGGATGATCGACCAGGCCGATCTGTCCTCGGCGCTCGCTGCGCAGAAGGCGAGCCCGGACAAGCCGCTGGGCATGCTGCTCGTGGAGCTGGGAGCGACATCGGCCAAGGTCATCGAGGATGTGGTACGGCAGCAGATCGAGGAGATCATTTCCGACCTGTTGGCATGGGAGGAAGGGTTCTTCAACTTTGAGCTGGGCGAGATCGCTCCCAAGGACACGATCGAGGTCAACACCCAGGACTTCCTGCTGAAGGCGGGGATCAGCGCCGAATACCTGCTCATGGAGAGCACGCGCCTGCTCGACGAGAAGCGCAAGGACCAGTCCCGCAAGGGCGGTCCGGCCGCCGCGCCCGCCGCACCGGCAGCGCCGGCAGCTCCGAAAGCTCCCAAACCCGCCGTTGCCGTGACCCCACCGGCAAAACCCGTCACCCGGGACAGCTACGAACCCGCCAAAGAAGAGTTCCGGTCGCGCATCGAGACCGAAGAGCCCACCAAGCAGATCACCACGCTCAGGTCCATGTTCGACGAACTGCGTTTCCCGACGGCGACGGCCGAGGTGACGCTCCTTATCCTGCGATATGCAAGCGAGGTCGTGAACCGCGCCATCCTGTTCATGGCGAAAAAGGACGAGGTGCGCGGACTCGGTCAGTTCGGCATCGAGCTTGCCGCGGGCAAATCGCCGGACCTGGTGGTGCGGAACATCAGGATCCCGCTGAGCGAACCGTCGCTGTTCCAGAATGTCATCGAGAGCCGGCGCACCTACCTGGGACCGCTCGAAGCGAACGAACAGAACAACTACCTGATCAACGAGATCGGCGGACGAAAGCCTGACACGGTGCTGGTCATTCCGCTTGTCGTGGACAACAAGGTAGCGCTCGTTGTGTACGGCGACAATCTTCCGGACCAGAAGCCCATCAAGGGTCTGGAGACCCTGGAGATCTTCATGAACCAGGCCGGCATGGCCCTGGAAAAGGCCCTGCTCGAACGGAAGCTGGCCGAGCTCCAGAAGGAGCGGTCATGAGGAACGTCCTGATCGTCGAGGATTCGCGGGCGATCCGCTCGTTGATCCGCATCACGCTCGAGGAGGCCGGCGATTTCCTTACCGCGGAAGCGGCAAACGGATTCGAAGCGCTCAAGATGCTCCCGGGCCGGAAGTTCGACCTCATCATTACGGACATCAACATGCCCGATATCAACGGGCTGGAGCTCATGGGATTCGTCAAGGCGAACCCGGCCTATCAGAACATTCCGCTGGTCATCGTGAGCACCGAGAAGAGCGACGAGGACAAGAAGCGCGGCATGGCAATGGGCGCGGTCGGGTACATTGTCAAACCCTTCAGAAAAGAAGAGCTGGTGGCCGCGGTGAACAGGGCGCTGGAAGGCAAATAAAGGATTAAGAGGATCAAAGGGCTAAAGGGCTAGCGTAATTGCGGACACGAGATTAGACGATTACACGGTAATCCTCTAATCCTGTAATCCTTGAATCCCGATTCTTATGAAGACCGACCGCCCCATACAGGAATTTCTAGCGGAGTCCGAGGACATCCTCGAGACAGCGACGGGGATCATCCTGTCGCTTGAGGATGGACTGGAAGCCGGGCGCACCGACCCCGACCAGGTGAACGCCCTGTTCCGGGCGCTCCACTCGTTCAAGGGGCTTGCCGGGATGTTCGGGCTGCAGCAGCCCGCGGACCTGGCGCACAAGCTGGAGTTCCTGCTCGACGAGATCCGTCTCGGGAAGGTGGCGCTGGTCCGTGAGAACCTGAACGCGCTGAGCGATGTGCTGGGGACCCTGGGACGGCTGGTGCGCCAGATCGGAAAAGGCGAAGAGACCGAAGGCATCGCCGGTGCGCTCGCGACGCTCGACAGGATCCTGGCGGCGAAACCGGGTGCCGGCGGAGAGAAGTCCCAGCTGTCCCGTTTCACGATAGACCCTGCGGTGCTCCAGGTCCTGACGGAGTATGAAGAGCACCGCTTGAAGGAGAACATCCGGGAAGGAAAGAACCTGTTCCTTGTCCGGGCGGCGTTCTCCTTTGCCGAGTTCGAGACCGGAATACGGTCCCTGACCGAGTCGATCAAGAAGCAGGGAGAGATCATCTGCACGTTGCCCACTGCGGGCAGCGGCGACGGGATCGGCTTCACGATCATGGTCGGGAGCGCCGGCAGCCGCGAGGATCTGGCGGCGGTCTTCGGCAGGCCGAATATCCAGGTGGAGGAGGTCCCGCGCGCGGCAGAGGAGCCCGCGGCCGAACCCCGCGCCGAGACAGCGACGCTCAAGACCGTGAGCAACACGGTCCGCGTGGATATCCACAAGCTCGACAGCCTCATGAGCGTTGTGGGCGAGCTGCATATTGTCAAGGGCGAGATCGGCGGCATCGCATCGGACCTGCGGGCCATGCAGGGATTCACCGGTCTGGCCGTGAACCTCTTCAAGGCCTACAAGAACCTGGAACGCAGGCTCAACGAGATCCAGGAGGGCATCCTCGATGTCCGGATGGTGCCGATCGGCCAGATCTTCACGCGCCTCAGCACGGTGGTAAGGAAATACGCGCGGGACGCGGGCAAGGAGATCGATCTCGAGATCCGGGGCGAGGAAACGGAACTGGACAAGCTCATGGTCGAGGACCTGGCGGATCCGCTCATGCACCTGGTCCGGAACGCCATCGATCACGGGATCGACCGGCCCGACGTGCGGCGCAGCATTGGAAAGCCGGAGAGCGGCCTGGTGCGACTGACCGCTTTTCCCAAAGGGAACCACGTGGTGATCACGGTCGAGGACGATGGACGGGGGATCGATCCCGATGTCATCCTTGCCAAGGCGCGGGAAAAGGGTCTGGTGGAACCCGGTGATGATCTGGACCCGGACCGCGACCGGAAGGAAATCCTGGACCTGATCTTTCTGCCCGGCTTCACCACGAGCGAAAAGGTCACGGAGATATCAGGTCGCGGCGTGGGCATGGACGTGGTGAAGCGGAACGTCTCCCGCCTTTCCGGCATGATCGATATCGATACCGAGCCCGGTGAGGGCACGGTATTCACGCTGACCATGCCGATCACGCTGGCGATCATCAAGGCGCTGATCATCGAGACCGGCGGACGGAGATTCGCGGTCCCGCTCGGGTCGGTCCTGGAGATTCTCCGGGTCAGACCGGAACAGATCGAGACTGTGGAGACCCGCGAGGTCATGGCCATCAGGGACGAGACGGTCCCTTTGCTCCGTCTTGTCGACGCTTTCGGACTGACGCCGGACCCGAGCAAGGAGAACCTTTTTGTGATCCTCGTGGGCCTGGCCGAACGCCGGCTGGGGATCGTGGTCGAGGGCCTGCAGGGCCAGCAGGAGATCGTGATCAAGCCGCTGGGCAAGCGTCTTGCCGACACGCCGGGGATCGCAGGAGCCACGGAGCTCGGGGACAAGCGGATCGTGCTGGTGCTCGATGTGGAATCGCTGATCGAAGGGGCGATGAGGAAAACGGTAGCCCGGAACCTGTAGCCAGGAGGTACCGATTGCGGATTGCGGATTGCGGATTGCGGATTGGTCTGCGGGTTTTAAAGACGCACTCTCGGATTGTGGCATTTTCGCGGATTACCTGCAGCCATGTATGAGGAATTTTACGGGCTTCGCGAAAAGCCCTTTAACAAGACTCCGGACCCGCGGTTCCTGTACCAGAGCAGGGAACATGGCGAGGCGCTGGCGCGGCTGCAGCTTGCCGTGGAAGAGCAGGACATCGTGCTGCTCACCGGCGACATCGGCTGCGGAAAGACGATGCTGTCCCGGGCGCTCATCGACTCGTTCGATGAGCGGTTCCACCCGCTGCTGGTGATCAATCCGAGGCTTTCGCCCCTGCTCCTGCTGCGGACGATCGCCCTGCGGCTGGGGGTCGAGGACGCTTCAAGGCAGAAGCACGAGGTCCTTGAGCAGATCAACGGCAAGCTTTATGAGATCTACGAGGCGGGCAAGCGGCCTGCCCTGATCATTGACGAGGCCCAGCTGATCCCGGGCAAGGACGCGTTCGAGGAACTCAGGCTGCTGACGAACTTTCAGCTCGATGACCGGAACCTCCTGGCCCTGGTGCTGATCGGTCAGACCGAGCTCCGCCAGCGGCTGAAGAACAGGTCCTATCGGGCGCTGACGCAGCGGATCGGCCTCCAGTACCACCTGGGGCCGCTGGATGAACAGGATACGCGCGGTTATATCGCCCATCGTGTTCATGTGGCAGGCCGCGAGGAGCCGCTCTTTGATGACGGAGCGCTGCATGCGCTCTACCAGGAGAGCGACGGGATCCCGAGGCTGATCAATGTCATTGCCGGGAACGCCCTGCTCGAGGGATTCGGCCGCGGCGCGGAGATGATCAGCGAAGAGATCATCGACAGCGTGGTGGAAGATAGAAGATAGTTCCGCGTTCAGAGATTCAATGTGGACCATTGGTCCGCTGAAATGTCAGTGGGTTTCTACGATGGATATACTTGCGGCAAGAAAAAAAGCAGCTGAACGCGCAAAGACGAGGCAGCAGGACAGCGAGCCCCGGCAGGAAGCGGTTGCGGAAGAACGCAAATCCGAGCCAGCACCCATGCGGACACTTTCCGAGGACCGCGGCGAGCAGGACGCGGCGCTTTCCGCTGAAGCTGTTGAGCTGATCAACGCGGACCAGAATGCAGGCACCGGTCATGCGCAGGAACCGGTCGAGGCTTCTGCTCCAGCGGTCGCCGGCGGCATCCCCGCGGCAGAGCAGCCGGCCGTGGAAGAAGCTGAGCTTGAGATGCTCTCGTTCCAGCTCGGGTCCGAGGAATACGCGATCCCGGTGGGACGCATACGCGAGGTCCTGACGCCGCGGGATATCACGCCGGTGCCGCGCACGCCGGAGCATATTCTTGGTGTCTGTTCCCTGCGCGGCGCTGTGCTTCCCATTGTCGATCTCGGCCGCAGGCTTGGATTGCCCCGGGCGCTCCAGGATGAGCGGTCCCGGATCATCGTCGCGGCCCTTGATGAGGAAGAGCGGATCGGCCTGTCCGTTGACCGGGTGAAGGGTGTGGTGCGGTTCCCGTTCTCTGCGATACGGCCGGTGCCGGAGACCGTGGAGCAGGGCGCGGAGTTTCTTTCGGGGATCGTGCGCAAAGAAGAGCGCCTGATCATCCTGCTCGATGTGGATAAAACCGCGGCGTGAAAAAGCGCCGATTATTGATAGGTGAATAACTCCGGATCGACCGGAAACGGACCGCATGGGCCCCGCCGACTCGATCACTGAACGCAAGGAAGAGGAGGAAGAACGTATGGACAGAGTGAGAAGGGTATACCAGGGGAACCTGCTGCTTCCGGCGGTCCTGACGCTGGGCATGTTCCTCGCGGCATGCGGCTCGGAAAAACCCACAGGGGTGACAGCCGACACGGTGCCGGCCCCGGTCTCGAGCGCGACAGCGGTGGGGATGAACAACTGCACGTCCTGCCATGCCACGGAGACCGCGGACTGGAAGCTGGGCAGGCACGCGAACATGGACGACGGCGACCTGGACGGAACGGGGAACCCCACCCTGGCCCATCTTGACACGCAACAGAACAGCGCTGTCTGCCTGTCCTGCCATGACGCGCTGGGCGATGGTCGCAACAACCTTGTTGCGGGCTACACCGGCAATACACCCCGGCCGGTGGTGGGATGCGAATCCTGCCACGGTGGCGGGAGCGAACATAATGGTGTCGCTCCCATTGCCATTACCGGCCTCGGAAGCACCGGCTCTGGAACTTCTCTTCAATCCTCGGAATTCAACACCTGTACAAGTGTGTGCCACCTGACTTACGGGAACGATGACTTTACGGTCGCCACACATATCGATCGCACTATGCGCAAGCATGCCGCGGTGCCCGGAGACACGCGGTTCAATACGGGCAAAGACAACGAGGGCAATCCAACAGGTGAGAAGATCTACTACGTGAAGAAAGCTGACCCGAATGCCTGCACGGCTTGCCACAATCCGCATGTGAATACGACGGTCATCAACAAGCAGTATTCCCGGTCCAAGCACGGCACACCTACGGATAATCCCTGGATCAATTATAACTGGACCTATTCAGCCACCAGGAGCGACTGTCAGCGATGCCACACCTCAACAGGCTTCAAGAACTTCGCGAACGGCCCGACTATTTATACACCCTCTATGAACGACTACAGTCATCTGTGGACGATCGGGGCGCCTACGTCGGATAGTTCAGCGTCAACAAAAATGGTCCAAACCGAGGCGCTTTATTGCTGGGCTTGCCATACCGACTACAAGGGGACGCTCCGGAATCCCGGGGCTATAACGACCAATTACGATTATGTCTCCGGAGGGGTCACGTGGGCAACAGCATCATTTCCCTATCCTGATCTGGCCGGTTCGAACGTCTGCATGGCTTGTCACACGGGGCGCCAGAACGGGGAGTCGATCAAGAACCTGAATACAAACGGCACATCCACTTCGTTCAGTGGCCTCAGTTTCATTAACTCTCACTATCTCTCCGCTGGCGGCACGATCTTTACGGCCACGGGGTACGAATACGAAGATCAATTCGACAAGAGGCTCTATGACAGCCCTATGCTGTTCATGCACAATAAGATCGGGACAGCAGGTGCGCCGGGAACCGGTACGAACGGTCCCTGCGTGGGCTGTCACATGTCCTTCACTCCGGAAAAGCACCTATTCCTGCCGGTCACGAAGAAGTCACCAACCGACGACACGGTCATCGCAGTAACGAGCACGGTCTGCGATAAATGCCATGGAGGCGGAGACGCGCTTCCCGTGTCCAAGGAGATGCTCGAGGAGCAGAAAGGCCTGCTGCGCGACTCCATGGAAGCGCTCAAGCTTCAGTTGGACCAGCGGGGATACTATTTCCGCGAAGCACACCCCTATTTCTACAAGTTGCGGAGCGTCGGAACCGCAACCCTGACGGCGCCGGGGGCGGCAACACTTACCTATAGCGCTCTTCAGACCAGCGGTACGTTCTCGACGACCGATTACTTCAAGTTCGATAATGACAATGCTTACTATCAACTCAGTTCCTTCGGTACCAGCACCTCGGGGACCTTTACGTTGAAAGCTGTCTATTCTGGCTCGACAACTTCAGGAGCATATACCGTGATCAGGAGCGGCACGTCCGGGGGAGTCACGTCCTGGTTGACGACGACGACGCCATTCTATCCCTCTGCTACCGTAGATACAGATACGACCGGTGCGACCACGGGCAAGAACAACATGGGCGCTGCGTTCAACTTCAACCTTCTCGAGCATGATCCGGGGGCCTTTGCCCACAACAGGTTCTATGCAAAGCGGCTGATCTACGATTCCATCGACTGGCTTGACGATAATGTGATGAACTATTCCACGGGCAAGACTCTGCAGACCATCTGCGCGGGATCGACGGCGCCGTTGTGGTGCGAGGGCGCGGAAACGTACCTGCTGCTCAATGGTGTGACCGGAAAAGACAGCGAGCGGCCGTAGCATATGCATACACCTTTCAAGGAGGACCAGGGAATGGAAACCGGCATGAAATGGAAAGCACCGATGATCATCGCGCTCCTCGCGGTCGTCATCGTGGTCGTTGCCGGATGCGCGGCGCTCAGGGAATCTCGGCCGCTCATCCTGAACAGGGAGTACGAGAAAATGATCGCGGGCCGTCTTGACGCGGACTACATCGGCACGGACAACTGTTTGCGGGCCTGCCACTTCCACGACAAGAAGCGCAAGGATTTCGACCTGTCCACCATGGGCGCCCAGCTGTCGCGTGAATCGGGCATGCCCATCGTGAACTGCGAGTCCTGCCACGGTCCGGGCAGCCTGGCTGTCGAGGGCATCACGCCCGAACTGGTGAACAGGGACGCCCGCGCCGGACGACAGACCGCCTGTGACTACCGGACGCTGGTGGACATGAAGAAGCTGCCGGCCCAGGCGAAGTCGCTCATCTGCCTCAAGTGCCACACGGCGAACGCGACCTTCAACCTGCACAACTGGAACGCGAGCACCCATAATCTTTCCGACGTTTCCTGCTCCGATTGCCACAACATCCACGCGGGCCACAACCTGAAGGTGAAGCCGCGGGAAATGACCGACCTCTGCTACAAATGCCACCAGGACATCAAGGCGGCCTTTGCCCTTCCCAACCATCATCCGGTCCCGGAGAAGAAGATCTTCTGCACCGACTGTCACGACTCTCACGGGAACATGTCGGTCAAGAACCTTCGCAAGGACACGGTGAAGGAGACCTGCACCCAGTGCCATGCGGAAAAGGAAGGTCCCTTCCTCTACGAACACGCGGACGTGACCGAGGACTGCAGGGCGTGCCACCAGCCCCACGGGTCCGTGAACAGCCATCTGCTGTCTCAGCGGGAACCGTACCTGTGCCTGCAGTGCCATCCGACCCATCGACTCAGTTCAACAACCACCGCCGAGGCAAAACAGGCGGTCTATACACGGTGCAGCGACTGCCATTCGCAGCTTCACGGCACCGATCTTCCATCGCCCAGCGGTAAGGGCACCTTTGTACGATAGGAGACCGATATGAAAAAACTCATTCTTTCATGCCTCTGTCTCACGCTCCTTGCCGCTCCGGTAATGGCGCAGGAGACGCAACGTGCCGGAGGCAAGGCGCAGAGCGAGCCCACCTTTGAAGGCGAGCTGCTCCCCGGCTACCGATGGGTGACGCAGGAGGGAAGCCCGATGTCGGGCGAATACGAGTACCTCCATTCCTCGGCTGGCGGATCAGCCTTCATTGAATACGATCCCCTTCCGAACCGGTTCCTGCTCGAAATGAACGCGGTGAACGGCAAGGACTATTTCGGCGAGATGGACTATTCCTTCGGGGATATCTTCATGCTGAGCGGAATGGCGCGGAGCCTGTTCCATAACATCTACCATGTTTCCCTGGGCCAGGACGATCCCGCGACCACGTCGCCGTTATTCCAGGACTACAATGCCGAAGATGCCTACGGCGTGCAGGACGCAATGAACCGTCTGCAGGTCCGCATCAAGACCCCGGATTTTCCCTTCCATATTTATTTGGAGGGAAAGACCCAGACCAAGGAAGGTCTGGTGCAGCAGCGGTTCCTTTCGGCCTTCTCGGGGTCCGGAGGATTCAGCAAGGGGTCACGGTCCCGCGAGGTTGATTGGACAACCAAGGAGGCCAAAGCCACGGTCAACAGCCATCTCGGGTCGGTGGAGGTCGAGTACAGCCATGCGAACAAGCAGTTCTCCCCCACCTACGAGAACCGCGTCGTGACCGACACGGAGTCAGGGACCGGGACGATATCCAATCTCGTTCCGAGCCTTGAATCGTCATCGGACATGGTGAAGATCCACACGTCCCATTCCGGCCGGATCGCCGCAGCCGGCACTTATGTCAAGGGCGAGAAGCTGAACAACGACAGCGACACCAAGGTTCTGTTCTCGAACGCTGCAGGCGACCTCACGCTGATCCCCTGGAAGGAACTGACCATATCGGTAAAATACCGTCATTTCGATGTGAGCCAGGAAACCCCCGATTTCGTCACCCTGTCGGGCATTACGAGCGCGAGCGCCGGCACGGGAGCCTTCTCAGTCCGGAACGCGCTTGATTACAAGAAGGATCAGGTAAGCGGACTGGTCCGGTTCCGGGCCACGCAGAACCTTACAGTCCGGGCCGAGTACGCATGGGATTCCCAGACCCGCACGACATGGCCGGGATATGATCTGCTTCCTTCCGGTGATCCGGCGTACTGGGCACTTGATGAACGCATCTCCAGGACCACGGCCAAGCTCGGAGCGACCTACCGGTTCACCAGCCGGCTGTACCTGCGGGGTGATGTGAGCAGGCAGAGCGCCGACATCCCGCCGACCAGCTTGGATAACACTTATCCTGAGCGGACCGACGTGGCGCGGGGCACGCTGACCTGGACGCCGTCAGCATGGTTCTCCATGCTGCTCTCCGGCGGAACCACGCACGAAGAGCGGGATCTCCTGGCCGCGCCGCTGTCAGGCGCCAAGACATCGGACCGGAACCGGGTGCTCGGATCGTTCACGTTCCTGGTCGGTAAAAAGACGTCGATCACGCCGAGCTATTCGTTGTTCCAGAACAGCATGGTATCCGCGATCGCCTACCGGACCGATACGGGCAGCATTACCGCGGAGACCGATGTTCCCTATGCTGATACGGCACATGTCGGTTCTCTCGCGGTCTCCCATGTGGTCGACGATGTGATCACGATCACGGCCGAGGCCGGCCGCGCGTACCTCCGGGGCAATTACCGCAGCGCGGCAGTGGTCCCGGGCAGCGAGGGGATCCAGAACCTGAGCGATCTCAAGTCCGTGGAGACGACGGGCAGCGCAGAGGTCCAGCTTCAGTTCACGAAGTATCTGGGGAGCGAGGTCCGGTATCTCTTCAGAAAGATCGACGATATCCTTGATAACGAACAGGACGGCACGACGCAGCTGATCTTTGCCGGCCTGACGTACAAGTGGTGATTGGAGGCGGAATGAGAATCTTCGTACGATGGATGTTATTCGCCGCGCTGCTGCTCGGAGCGGCGACCGCAGGCGCGGGAGAGAAGACCATCGGGGTCGTCCTTTCCGGGAACATCGGCTATTACCAGGAGATCCACAAGGCCTTCATGAACGGGCTTGTCAAGGAAGGTTTCGACAAGCGGAAAGTGGACACCCTGCTCCAGATGCCGGCTCCCGATCCCCTTTCCTGGGCCAACGCGGTCAGGAAGCTTGTGGTGGCGGATGTGAACGTGCTCATGACCTACGGCGCGGCAGCCGCGCTGTCGGCGATCAAGGAGACCAAGTCCGTGCCGATCGTTTACGCGGGCGTATATGATCCGGGAGCGATCGGGGCGGTAGCGCGGAACATGACCGGTATGAGCTCGAAGGTCCCCCTGACGAGCCTGCTCAAGTACGCCAGGAAGGTCGCGCCATTCACCAGGCTGGCGATCGTGTACAGCGACCTTGAGCCGGACGCAGTGAAGCAGGTCGAGGAGCTCATCGCGCTCGAGGCCCAGTACGGCTACCAGACCGTAAAAATGATGGTCAAGCGGGTCGATGAGGCAAAAGCCCTTTCCTTCGCTGGCAAGGCCGACGCGGTGTTCATATCGACCAGCGCGGTGGCAAACGAGGCGCTTGAATATATTGTCAAGGCCGCGCATACGGCAAAGCTCCCGACGCTCAGCCAGATGGGCGGGGCCGGCGACCGGGGCGTGATCCTGACGCTGGCGCCGAGCGCGACCGAGCAGGGAGAGGTGGCGGCGCGGATGGTCGCGAAGCTGCTTGCCGGGGAGAACCCGTCCGCGATCCCCGCGGAAGTTCCGAAGATGATCGAGCTGGTACTGAACCTGAAGGAAGCGAACGCGCTTGGATTGCGGCCGCCCGTGGACCTGATGACCGATGCGACGAGGGTGATCAAATGAAGCTGTTCGCTTCCCTTGATCTCAAGACCCGCGCTGTGGCCGCGACGGGCGGGATACTGCTCCTGGCCCTTGTCCTGAACACGGGATTGAATATGTATTCCGCAGCGAGCAAGTATCGCGACGCCGTGGTGGGCAAGACCACGGCCTATGCCGAGGGGATCAAGAAGGACATTGACAAGGTCACGGGCTTCGGCCTTCCGCTCAATGCCATGGACGGGATGAACGAGAAGCTCCGGGACCTCATGGACAACGACGCGGACCTTTCCCGGTCGTCCATTCTGGACCAGGATGGACGCATTCTCTACGCGTCCGACAAGTCCCTGATAGGAACGCTGGCGTCCGACGCGAACGGTCGCCGTGCGGCCGCTGCCACGGAACCGCTGGTCCAGGAATTCGAGACCGAAACGGGAGGCGTGATCGAAAAGGTCATTCCCTTGGCCGGGCCGGAGGGAAAAAAGCTCGGCGTGCTCAGGATCGCGCTCAAGGCGAGCGCGGTCAACCGGCAGCTGAAGGATCTCGTGCTCTGGTCGCTTCTCGTCGTCGTGATAAGCTTCGCCGGCGCTACCTACCTGGTGAAGGTCTTCATGGAGCGGACGATCACGGGCCCGCTGGTGGCAATGGGGCATGCGGCGTCCCGTCTCGCCGCCGGGGACCTGTCCCAACAGGTCCCGGTCTCAGGACAGAACGAGATAGCCGAGCTGGGGACAGCTATAAACTCCCTTTCCAAGAGCCTGCAGGAGATGCTCGGCCGGGTCAGTCTGATGACGGCCAGTCTCGGCGACGCCATGAACATCATGAATGCCGCCACGCAGAAAATGAGCCGCGGCGCGCGCGTGCAGCATGAGGCAGGGGAAGAGACCGCCCAAACGGTCAACGAGATGCTCGCTTCCATCAAGGGCGTCGCGGAAAACGCCGCGGAGATGTCGGCTGCGGCATCGGATGCGTCGTCCTCGGCGGCGGAAATGGTGGTATCCATCGAGGAGGTCGCGGAAAGCGCCGGCGGATTGTCGGCCGCGGCCGAGGACACAGCCTCCTCTATTGTGCAGACGCTTGCCTCGATCCGGCAGGTATCGGAAAACACCGAGGTATTGTCGGCGTCGGCCGAAGAGACGTCCTCGTCCATTACGCAGATGAGCGCCACGGTGAAAGCGGTCGAGCAGAAGGCGTTGGAGTCGGCGCGGCTGGCCGAGCGGGTGGCGCGAAGCGCATCGGAACAGGGCATGGCAGCGGCGCGCGAGGCTATGACCGGCATGGAGAACATCCGGTCTACGGTCGAGGCGACCGCGGAGATGATCAACCGTCTGGGCAAACGCTCTCAGGAGATCGGCCAGATATTGAAGGTGATCGACGAGGTCACGGACCAGACGAGCCTGCTTGCCCTGAATGCCGCGATCCTTGCCGCGCAGGCGGGAGAGCACGGCCGGGGGTTTGCCGTGGTCGCCGAGGAGATACGCGAGCTCGCGGACCGCACTGCCTCATCCACCAAGGAGATCGCCAATGTGATCGCCGCGGTGCAGAAGGATACCGGCGCCAGCGTGCAGGCCATGGCCAAGGGCATCCAGGCAGTGGAGAACGGGGTAGAGCTGGTGAAGGTCACGAGCGAGGTCTTCGAGCACGTCTCCGACAGTTCCAATCAGTCGGCGGAGATGGCACGTGCCATTGAGTTGACAACGGCGGAGCAGACCAAGGGAATCGCCCATATCAAGGATGCGGCGGTGAACATCGCCGAACAGATCGAGCAGATCGCCGGGGCCATGCAGGAGCAGCGGAAGGGGAGCGAGCGGATCGCCCTTGCCGCCGAGAAGATGCGCGACATCACGCGCCAGATGAAGGTGGCGACCCACGAGCAGACCCTGGGAAGCAAGCAGATCGCGAAAGCTGTTGAAGCGGTGACGGTGCAGGCGAACCAGGTGGCGAAATCCACGTCGGAGCAGAGCACGGGCGCCCAGATGATCAGCGACGCCATCACCCGGATCCAGAAGATCACCGAGGAGAATGTGGACGTATCGGTGGAGATGGATATGGCCGAAGCAGCGCTGCGCGAAAAAGCCGGCGAGCTGCAGGAAGAGTTCAAGAAGTTCAAGGTCTGACAGGTCAGGCCGCCTATCGGCGGGCACACAGGGATGGCCGACGTTCCCGGGGAAACGAGAGGAAAACATGTTCCAGGCATGGAAGGACAGGGTCCGCGGCAGTATGGCGCTGAAGTTCGCGATCGCCCTTTCGGGGTGGATCGCTCTCATGATGCTGCTGGGCACGCTCTTTGTGGCGCGTATGATGCTCACGTCCCAGGAGCGCGCTGTGGAGCAGCGGGGCCGGGACATAGGGATGGTGCTTGGCAAGGCCACGATCGACCGGCTGGCCGCCAACGACCTGATCGGACTGAACGTCCTGGTCGGAGATGTGGTCAAGTCTCCGGATATCCTTTCGATCGTGTTCTTCAATACGGCGGGGATCCCCCTGACGAGCGCCAGCGCTGGGTTTAACCGGGACAATCCCGATGTCAAGGCGCTGTTTGACGCGGAGCGGACCGATGATATGAAAAAGCTTCTGGCTGCCGTGCGCCGGGACCTGTCGCCGATCGAGGTGGCCGTCGATGTTACACTGCAGGGAGCCAAGATGGGACAGGTCCAGCTGGCGCTGTCGCGGAAGGACATCAGGAGCGGCACCGCAATTGTCGTGGCCCTGCTGCTCGGCACCGCCCTGATCATTGTCTTGTCCATATCCGCGCTGCTGTATGCCATGGTCAACAAGATGATCGCCTTGCCGACAAAGACCCTGGAGGGCATCGCAACGCAGGTTTCTGCCGGCGATCTTACCCAAAGCGTTCGTGTCAGCTCAAATGACGAGATCGGCTATCTGGGGCGGGGCCTGAACCGGATGATCATCGGCATAAAAGGCATGATCGAGAACGTTCGTAACGCCGGGAGAAAGCTCGAGACCGCGTCCGCCGAAGTGGCCGGCGTGTCGGCGAACGTGGCCGCGGCAAGCAAGGTCCAGGCGGAATCCGTTGAAGAGGCGGCATCATCGGTAAATGAGATGCACTTCTCCCTCAAGGAGATCGCGGGGACTGTAGAGGATCTGAACGCGACATCGGAGCACGCATCATCAGCGGTGATCGAGACCGCGGCGTCCATTGACGAGGTCGCGCGCACGATGAACGATCTGTCGACCTCCATTGAGGAGACCTCGTCGGCCATCACGCAGATGTCGGCTGCGGTGAGGAACATTGCCGAGAGCGTCGAACACATGTCGACTGCCGCGGACCAGACCGCGGCGTCGGCGACCGAGGTGAGCGCATCGGTCCGTGAGGTCGAAGCGAGCGCGCGGGAATCAGCGGCCCTTGCCGAAGCGGTGCGCGTTGATGCCAAGCAGCTCGGCATGCAGTCCATCGAAAAGACGATCGACGGCATGCGGAGGATCGAAGAGGAGTCCCGACGCACTTCCGAGGTCATCAACCGGCTCGGCGGCCGCGCGGAGAACATCGGCGGGATCCTGACCGTGATCGAGGATATCACGGACCAGACCTCGCTCCTGGCGCTCAATGCCGCGATCCTGGCCGCGCAGGCGGGCGAGCACGGCAAAGGATTTGCCGTTGTCGCCGCGGAGATCCGCGAACTGGCGAACCGCACGGCGTCATCGACCCAGGAGATCGGGAAGCTGATCGTGTCCGTGCAGGAGGAATCCCGCGAGGCCATGGAAGCCATGCAGAAAGGCGTCGAGCTGGCTGGTGAGGGAACCAACCTTGCCCGGGCCGCCGGCGACGCGCTCCGCAAGATCCTTGAGCGGGCCGACCAGTCCCGCGCCATGAGCTTCAGCATCAGCAAGGCAGCGGCGGAGCAGGCGGCGGGCATGAAGCAGGTGAGCGAGGCGGTCGACCGGATCAATGAGATGTCGCACCAGATCGCCCGCGCCACGGGTGAGCAGCGGAGTGGCAATGAGCAGATCCTGCGGACAGCGGAAAAGATGCGCGAGATCACGCGGTTCGTCAAGTCTGCGACGGCAGAGCAGGTCAAGGCGAGCAAGAGTATAACCTCCGCGGTGGAAACGGTAAGCCTCAAGGTCGGCATGGTGAACCGCGCAGCCGGTGAGGTGCGAGCAGGCAGCGACCTTATCGTGACTGCCATCGAACGGATCAAATCAACAGCCCGGGAGAACGCCGAGCTGGCTATGAAACTGAACAGTGTCGTCGATGTGATGACAACTCAGTCCGGTGACCTCCGAAAGGAGATCGAGCGCTTTACGACCGCTGCGGCGAAACCGTAGACGGACCGAGGGCTGGCGTACTGAATGGTGGCCGGTGTCTATGCTGAAGGACCGAAAACACAACAAGACGGCTGCCGTCGAGGAGACCCTCCAGCTCGTAACGTTCCTGGTCGGGCCCGAGGAGTACGGGCTTGACATATCAGTGATCACCGAGGTGATCCGCCCGCTGGACATAACCCCCCTTCCTCACATGCCGCGGTTCATACGCGGTGTCATCAATCTTCGAGGAACCATCATTCCTGTCATCGACCTGAGGTCGCGCTTCGGCCTGCAGACGGCCGGCGATGCGACCCGGAAAACGCGGATGCTCATTATTCGCGGCGCTGCCCAGGGTCTGCTCGGCCTCGTTGTGGACGGCGTTCGCGAGGTCGTGCGCGTGCCGGTCGCGGCCATCGACCCCGCGCCGGACGCGGCAAAGAGCGCCGGCGCCGATTTCATCGCCGGCGTGGTCAAAACAGCGGGGCACCTGGTCATCCTGCTCGATGGGGGCAGGATCCTGACCCGCGAGGAGCGGGCTTCGCTGAAGGAGGCGCGCGATGTCCCTGCTTGAGCATCTGAAGGCCAAGCTGGAAAGCCGTGACGCAGAGGAGCGGCGTGAAGCCGCTGTAGACCTAGGACGAAGCGGCCGTGAGGCGGTCCCGCTTCTGCTGCGCGCACTGCGTGATCAGGATTGGCGGGTCCGGAAGACCGCGGTCGAGGCGCTGGTAAACGCCGGAGGGCGGGACGTGACCGCGGGTCTCGTGAAGCTCCTGAGCGCCGAGGACAACGCGGGAGCCCGCAACTCCTCGATCGAGGCGCTGGTTCTCCTGGGTCCGGCCGCGGTGGACGACCTGCTTTCTCTCCTGTCGGTCCGTGATGCCGATGTACGCAAGTTCGCCGTGGACATTCTCGGCGACATCCGGGACCCGCGGGCGGTACCGCATCTGATCAACGGCCTGCACGATCACGACGAGAATGTGCGGGTGGCCGCTGCCGAGGCTCTGGGCAAGATCAGGGACCGCCGGGCCGTGGACCCGCTTGTCGCATGTTTGGCCTCCTCAGAGGAGGGGTGGCTCGATTATGCCGCGGCCGAGGCATTAGGTGAGATCGGAGATGATCGCGCGCTGAAACCGCTGCTTGCGGCACTCGGCCGAAGCAGCCTCCGCGAACCGGTCCTGGAATCCCTTGGCAGGATCGGCAATGTGAACACTCTCGCGCCGCTCCTGAGCGGTATCGATGACCCCCTGCGGATCGTGCGTGAGGTATCGGTTGTGGCGCTGGTCGCCATCTTCCGGAAGAGCCTTCCCGCGGTCCGGGAGCGCATCGTTGCGGTCGTCCGGGCCGCATTGAGCGACCGTTCGGCGGCGTTCCTCGGAGAACTGATAGAGCGAAATACGGGAGAGCTCCAGAAGGCTGCGGTGACCGTGACGGGCTGGAGCGGCCGCACTGACGCGGTCCCGCGGCTCCTGTCGTTGTTGAGCGATGAGGAAATGGAGGAGCCTGTGGTCCAGGCGCTGTTATCGCTTGGCGCTGCGGGAGTTCCCTTGCTCCGCGAACAATTGACCGACGAGCGCGCAAAGGTACGGCGCGTCGCCGCCATGGTGCTGGGTGAACTGGGCCGCTCCGAGTCGGAGGAAGCGCTCATCAGGCTTCTGGCGGACGAGAACGGACATGTACGCGGCACCGCTGCAGAAGCGCTGGGTCGTCTCGGCAGCCGCGCTGCCATCCCTTCGCTCGTGGACCTGATGGAGGACGAGTACGAGAGCGTCCAGGAATCGGCTGTCAAGGCGCTTGTGGCGATCGGGGATGAGTCGGTCCTGGACGGCCTTCTACGCGACTTCACGACACGGGACGCTGGTATGCGCAGGAACATCGTGCGCCTGCTGGGCCGGATCGGGACCGACCGGGCGTCGGACGCCCTGGTCTTCGCTCTCAAGGACGAGGAGCCGAGCGTTCGCAAGGCGGTCATTGTGGCTTGGGACGGCCTCTCCGGAGCCCGTTCTCCGCGGCCCCTGTTCCTCGCCGTGGCAGACGAGGATCCCGAGGTGCGGATGCTGGCCGCCGAGGCCCTGGCAAAGACCGGAGCGCCCGAGGTTGCGGACGCCTTGATCCCCCTGCTCAAGGACGAGGATCTCTGGGTCCGTGCCGCAGCAGCGCGGGGTCTCGGCAAGCTGGGCGCGGCAAAACATGGACCTGTCCTTGCCCGTCATCTGGACCGCGCCAGCGATATTTTTCTGCTGGCGCTGGTGGATGTGCTGGGATCGACCGTGATCCCCGAGGCGCTTGAACCGCTGCTGGGCCTGACGGAGCATCCGGACCCCGAGGTCCGGAAGACCGTGCTCCAGGCCCTGGCGTCCTACGACTGGGCCCGGGTGAGACCGGCCGTGCTCGCGCATCTGCTCGATGCTCATTGGGTTGTGCGCAAGGCGGCCGTGGAGATCCTCAAGCTGCGACGGGAGCCGACGGCGGAGCAGACGCTGGGCAGGCTGGCCGAGGATGATGACGATCCCAGCGTGAGACAGGCAGCGCGGGAGGCATTGGGGATATAAATGCTCACCGAGAACATCATCCCGCTGCCCGATGACGTGTTCCGGCTGCTGCGGGACTTCATCCACGATTACTGCGGCATATTCTTCGATGACGGCTCGAAGTTCCTGCTTGAGCGCCGGCTCAACAGACGGCTTGCGCAGCATCAGCTGAAGAACTTCGAGGAGTACTATCACTTCCTTCGCTATGACCGAAGGCGCGAAGAGGAGCTGGTCGTTCTGGTGGACAACCTGACGACCAACGAGACCTATTTCTTCCGGGAGAGCGCGCAGCTCAAAGCGTTCACCGATGAGATCCTGCCTGAGATCCGGGAGCGGAATGCCGCCCGCCGGACCCTGCGCATCTGGAGCGCCGGCTGCTCCACGGGCG
>JAOUEV010000007.1 GCA_029858565.1 Nitrospirota bacterium
GCATCGACGCGGAAACTGCCAAAAGCCGCGTAGATGCTATGTGAAAGATCAATAGGGCAATGCTGAAATCGTCGTAAAAATCGCGACGAGCGGGTCAGCTCGCTCGAAACTCTAGATTAAAGAGTTTCTTTCGTTGATCGGTGCACCAGTTCCCTATTTTATCCAAATACTGGTAAAAGAAAGTCTTTACGAGATGGAAAGACGCGGGCTAAAGACACTTAGCGCTGACATGATCAAGAAAGCCTACCGCGAAGAAGTACTGGGTCCAGCAAGCAGGACGTACTTCGAGCATTATTTCACGCGGTTGAAGGATTATTACGATGATAATACCGAGCATGTGGCGAAGCGACTTATTCTCGAAGTTGCGCGGAATACGAGGGCCGGTAAAACTGAATTATTCAGATTGTTCCGTTTGGTAAGTCAGGGCAAAATGGGCGACGAAATGTTCAGTTATCTGATGACAGATTTGGAGAATGATTTCTATGTGATCTATGATATCGAGAAAGAACAATATTATTTCTCAACCAATATCTTGAGAGACTGGTGGCTCAGATATCACGATCTGGTGGAGGAATAATCATGCGATTCTATAAATATACACCAGGATTGCTTTCCCCGGAAATCATCGAGCAAACTCTTATCGGGCGAGATTTAGAACTAAACAATCTTGAACGCATTATAAAAAATACAGCGACGGGGCAAAGCTGTTCTCATGCGATTCTTATCGGGCCGAAAGGCATCGGCAAAAGTCATCTTTTGCAGATTTTCTATCACAGTATCAACGGAACCATAAAAAGAGACGGATTTTCAACGTATCGCGAGAAGTTCGTTCCTGTTATTTTCCCTGAGGAAGAGTATCCGGGAAATATCGCGAAGTTTATTAAACTTATTCTTTACTATTTATCACGAAAGCAAGACTTGACATTACCCCCTATGCCTACAGCACTGACCAATGCTGGTGTACTCGGAGAGAAAGCAAAAGAAGAAGGTATCGAATATATAAAAACATTCAGGATGAAAACAGGGAAAAGCTTGCTCCTCCTGGTTGACAATCTGAACGACATTATCGAGCGTTTTACAGAAGAAGATCAGGCAACTTTGCGAGAATTGTTGACCACCTGTGACAGTTTGCTTCTAGTGGGTGCTGCGCCCACACTCTTCGATTCTATCATTAACCATAATAAACCGCTTTATAACTTTTTCGAAGTCATATGGCTTAAAGATCTATCGTTTGAGGATAGTATCGCACTCCTGAGGAGATATGCGGATCTTGAAGGCAAGACGGATATCGCGCTGGAGCTAAGGGAAAAAGAAGCAAAATTGAGAGCCATATACGAGCTGGCCGGCGGTAATCCAAGACTACTTCTAAGTCTTTATCACATTATTGCGGAAAAAGATCTCTCTTCTGTGGAAGAAACTTTTCTAAAGGTTCTCGATGAACTATCCCCGTATTTTCGAGAACGAATGAAGGATTTGTCCGAGCAACAGCAGGAAATTATTGATGCGATGGCAAAAGCCGACCGCTTGCTCACACCGACTGAAATTGCAGCAAAATGTCACATGCAAGTTAATATAGTTAATGCTCAGCTTAAGCGGTTGGAAAAAGTTGGATGTGTAAAGATATCCAAAAAGCATGCAAAAAAAACTTTATACGATTTTAGTGAACGTCTCTTTAGCCTTTGGAGACAGATGAGAATTGAGGCCGGAAGAAAACGCTTAGGCTTTATCGTTAAATTACTGGAAATATGGTTCACTAGAGATGAATTGTTTGCGTACTTAGATAAAACTCTTGGCACTATACGTGAGCGATTAACTAGTGATTTAAGTGGTGTTAAACCGTTTATTGATAGACTCTGGTACATAAAGGAGGCAATAAAAGAATTTAAAGGCCACTCAGAAGCACACACAGCTTTTCAGCGCAAGGAGCATGATGTAGCTCTTTCTTTGTTGAAAGAGGAAATTCATCGAGCGCCTAATAATCCTGTCTTATGGCATAATCTTGGGGTTGTCTTTTTTAATCTTAGGAAATTTAAGGATGCATTCACGTCATTCCAGAAGGTTACGCAGCTCAAACCAAATGATTCTGAAGGGTGGGCTAATCTTGGTTCAGCTGCTTATGAGTTAGGTGACGCAAATACAGCTATTGACGTGTTGAAGAAAGCTGTTGAAGCGCGACCAGATGACGCGGACACGTGGAACAATGTTGGTACTGTTTATTTGAACCTTAAGGAATATACAAACGCTCTCCAAGCCTTCAAGGAGGTAATTAGAATTAGGCCTGCTGATGTTCCAGCGTGGACGAATTTAGGAAATACTTATAATAGCATGGGTAAATACGATGAGGCTCTGGATGCCTATAATAACGTATTAAAATACAAACCAGATGATAGTGACGCATGGAATAATATCGGGGTAACACTTGATAACCTCAAACAGTTCCCGCGTGCGATTGACGCATATAAAAAAGCTATAGAGATAAACACTGATAAACAGCGCACATGGTATAACTTGGGCATTACATACGCCAATACGTCAAAATATGAAGAAGCAGCCAATGCATTTGAGCATGCGGTTAAGTTGAGACCGGATAGTCCAGAGTCGTGGAATAATTTAGGGAGCTCGTATGCAGCTCTTCAGCGGTTCGAGGATGCATTGGTGGCCTATCAGAAATCAATTTCACTTCGTGCTGAAGGTAGTGCTGCAATATACAATTTAGCTGTAACGTATGATCAACTACATCGCTATGATGAGGCTCTCGATAACTACGAGAAAGCGCTGAAAATTAATTCGAACGAAGCCGGAGCGTGGAATAATCTTGGCGTTATATATGGTCGACGCAAGAATCTTGAGAAGGCAATTGATTGCTTTCGGCGAAGTTTGTTTATTGATGTCAATGATGAAGATAGTATTGCTAACTTATTATTTGCTTTTAAACAGGCTATCGAACAGGGAAACATCACAGTGGTTAGTGATGCCTTGTTGTCTATGAAGCAATCAGGTCAAATTGAATTATTAGCGCAACTATCTCCTTTGTCTGCGTTCGTTAACTACGTGAATACTGGAGATGTTTCAGTGCTAGATAGATTACGTGTAGAGGAGCGATCTGTAGTTGAAGAAATGATAACAATGTTTAACAAGCATAATAAAATCCGCAATAAGTGACTGTGGACGAGAGAACCAATAGGGGGCCGTCCGGGGTCAGACATGAATCTGTAGTTATTAACAAGACTATCCGAACATTTAGCTTCCGGTCTGTACATATGACATCGAGCGCGATCAAGGCCGGGGAGTGAATTCTCTCCGGCCTTTCTTGTCCCTCCTGCTGCCTGTAGCCAACGACATCCTGGCGTCAAGCTTCAGAACTGAGATACTATAAAATATGCCTTTTCGCGCAACTTACCTTATACTCTAGATATAAGGGAGGACCTATGAAAGACGAAAAAGCTTGTGGAAGTATTTACGGTTTGGCATTCATCGGCGCGGCGGTATATTTCATTCAGCATTCAACTTCCTTCTGGGGCGGTGTGCTGGGCTTGCTCAAGGCGGCTGTCTGGCCTGCGATCCTCATGTACAAGCTGCTCGGCTACCTCGGCGTGTGACGAAGGAATCCCATGAAAGTCATCATCACCGGAACAACAGGCATGGTGGGCGAGGGCGTTCTGCATGAATGCCTTCTTCATCGAGACGTTGAGTCTGTTCTGTCCATCAGCAAGCGGCCCTGCGGCATGGAGCATGCCAAGCTGAAAGAGATCCTCCATCAGGACTTTTCCGACTTCAGCTCTATTGAACAGGACCTGGCCGGGTACAATGCCGCGTTCCTCTGCATGGGCGCTTCTTCCGGGACATCCTAGAAAGGGCGGGACATTGCTGTCCCGCCCCTGCCACTGAGAGCGCGTTGTCCGGCCGCCCTTTATGGTGTCGGCGGAAGGAATGTCACGAAATCGTAGTCGACAATACTGAGCCGGCCGTACAAATAGTAGCCATGGATCGTGGTCCAGATCCCGCTCCACGTGCTCGTCCAATGAACAGGGACCATGGGGTCAGGTATTGAATGTTTGACTTTGGAACGTTCAGGGCCGACCTCAATTTTATGAGCAACTTAGGGGACGTTGTTTCTGAGCAACTTAGGGGACGTTGTTTCTGAAATTGCGTTGTGATTAAGCGATCAAGGCCGGAAAGAAAATTCTCTCCGGCCTGTTCGGGTCAGACTTGAATCTGTGGTTATCTATGGATACCCAGTGGTTCTGTATGGTATTCAAACATACCTTGGAGGAGTTGCTGAGTGCACTACGTGTTGAAAGGCTGGCAGGGAAAACTTGGCATCACGGACGGTAGAGGGTCAGACCTGTAATCCTGTAATGTAGAGAACGTCAACGGCCGGAGAGAGAAATCTTTCCGGCCTTTTTGTCTTGAACGGATGCTTGATACGTGACGTACAATAATACATTATATGTACGTCACATGGGGAGGCACATATGACCACGAAACTGACCCTGCGATTGAACGAGGCCGTTATCAATAAGGCGAAAAAGACTGCAAGCAAAAAGGGCGTTAGCCTGTCGCGCATGGTGGAGGACTATTTCAAGGCAGTTGGGGACCAGGGAGCTAATACTATCCGGGTCGGACCAAGCTAAGTGATTGTTGAACAATCGAAAGCCTGGAAAAGTTCCCTTCAAAATTTCCTTAGAGGTGCCTTTTCAGGGGCAAAAAGGTACCTGTAAGTATCCGTAATCCAAATTTCACCTGTTCGATTATCTTCAAAACAACTCCCCCGACCTCTCCATGGCTAATGGCTCTGGATGAGGATCATTTCTCGACGCAATAAACCATCCGGAAATGTTTATAACTCGTTGATTAATTTATCTTATATATTAAATTTGAGGACAAATACTAATTTGTTACTAATATCACTCGTATTAGTATTTACTTGACAATGCTTTAGTATAAATGTAAATTGTATTAGTTTTAGTAGATAATGATAACTACTAATTTCCTACTAATCTACTTGCTACTAGTAGTTGGAGCGCCAAAATGAAAATTCCAGAGAAAACACCGGATAGTAGACCTATTGACGTGCCATTAACGCCTGAGATATCAATCCGGCTTAGCGAAATTATAAGAAAAGCAAACAATGAATATATGTATTGGGATGAATTTAAATACCTAACCATGCCGGTGGGGATTGCGCCTGAGCAGGCATGGAGTTTGTTGAAAATGTATCGATTGGTACAAAAAAAATTCATTTCACTCGTCGATTCCCATAACAATCCTTTTTCCTATTGTCTCCCGGATTGTGTTCACCGGGACATTCATTATATCGACCAGCAGGCGGGTGGATCGATAGTTGTTGATGATCCATCGGTCGCTTCCGAGGAAAGGCGCAGATACATGATGCGGTCCCTGGTCGAGGAGGCTATATCGTCAAGCCAGATCGAGGGCGCGGCAACTACGCGAGTTGTCGCAAAAGAAATGTTGAGAACCGGGAGAAAACCGAAAGATCATTCAGAACAAATGATTTACAATAATTTTCAGTCGATGCAGATGCTAAAAAAGCATTTGAAGGAACCATTATCTATTGAACTGCTATTAGAGATTCACCGGCACATGACAAGGGACACACTGGAGGACGCTTCCTGGGCGGGGCGGTTCAGAACGCCTGCGGATGATAAAATCTATGTCTTTGACAACGATGAACAAACCGTTCTTCATGTACCGCCCGATGCTGCCAAGATTGCCGATTTAATGCAGAAGCTCTGCGATTTTGCCAATAGTGACGGACAGGATGAATTTGTTAATCCGATCATCAAAGGGATTCTGCTCCATTTTTGGCTGGCCTACGTTCATCCGTTTATGGACGGAAATGGACGAACCGCGAGAGCGCTCTTCTATTGGTATGTACTTAAGCACGGATATTGGGGATTCGAATATCTCTCGGTATCCACTGCAATCCTGAGCGCACGGGCGCAATACTATCGATCATTTCTGTATTCTGAGATGGATGGCAATGATGCAACTTACTTTATCGTCTATAATCTGAAGGCGCTTCACAAGGCGATTGAAATTCTGAACGAATATATTGCCAGAAAACAAAAAGAGAAAGACAACGTAAGAAGACTTTCCGGCAAATATCCCATGCTGAATTATCGGCAAAGATCGCTGCTTGCGGCTGCGTTACAAAAAACAAATGCTGTATACACGATTGAAACACACGCTAAAATTCACGGCGTAACGTATCAGACGGCAAGAACAGACCTTCTTGGACTCAAAGATTTAGGATTGCTGATTATGGCTAAATCGGGAAAGAAATTCATATTTTCAGTAACCGTTGAATCGCTAGCACGAATAGAAAAATAGCAGCCAAGAATCAAGCGTCTTAGGGTATGGGACGATAGAGGGTCAGACCTGTAATCCTGTAATGTAGAGAACGTCAAAGGCCGGAGAGAGATATCTTTCCGGCCTTTTTGTCTTGAACGGGTGCTTGACACGTGACGTACAATAATATAATATATGTACGTCACATGGGGAGGCACATATGACCACGAAACTGACCCTGCGATTGAACGAGGCCGTTATCAATAAGGCGAAAAAGACTGCGAGCAAAAAGGGCGTCAGTCTGTCGCGCATGGTGGAGGACTATTTCAAGGCAGTTGGGGACCAGGGAGCGCAGGAAGTGCGGGAATCGCCGGTCCTGTATGAAATATCCGGTGTTCTCTCGGGCAAAAAGGATACGGAACAGCTGCGCGCCGGATACCGGAAGCATCTTGCGGAGAAGTACCGGTGAAGTCCGTTCTCTGCGACATCAATGTCATCCTCGACATCTTCCTGAAGCGGGACCCGCATTACACTCCTGCCGCCCGGCTGTTCTCCCTTATCGAAGAAAAGAAGATCAACGGATTTCTGTCAGCGCAAAGCTTTCCGACGATGTTTTATATCCTGTCGAAAGAGCTGAAACGGGACAAGGCCATGCGGGTGCTCGAAAAGCTCAGGATCGTCTTTCGGGTGGCGGCTGTCGACGAGAAGGTGATCGATCTTTCGCTCGCCTCGACCTTCAAGGATTTTGAGGACGCTGTGCAGTATTATTCAGCGTTGCACGTGAAGGCTGACTGTCTGATCACCAGAAACAAGAGCGACTACCGCACGGACCGCCTCCCGATCATGACGCCCGAGGAGTTTCTGGCGATCATGAGAGGAAACACCTAGGGGGAGCTGTCCAGGTCAGACATGAATCTGTAGTTATTAACGAGACTATCCAGGAAGACTCGCAATTAACATGAGGCAAACTTTTCCATGAAGATCCGCGCGATCATAACAGGGGCAACAGGCATGGTGGGGGAGGGTGTTCTGCAGGAATGCCTTCTCCATCCAGACGTTGAGTCCGTCCTGTCCATCAGCAGGCGGCCTTGCGGCATGCAGCATGCCAAGCTGAAAGAAATCCTCCATCAGGACTTTTCGAACTTCAGCGCTATCGAACAGGAGCTGTCCGGGTACAATGCGGCTTTCCTCTGCATGGGCGTGTCCTCCGTGGGCATGAGCGAGGAGAAGTACCGCCACCTCACCTATGACCTCACCATGGCCTTGGCCCGCACGCTTTCCAAACTGAACCCTGACATGACGATCTGCTATGTCTCCGGCATGGGCACGGACAGCAGCGAAAAAGGGCGGGTCATGTGGGCGCGGGTGAAAGGAAAGACCGAGAACGACCTGCTGGGGCTGCCCTTCCGGTCGGCCTATATGTTCCGTCCTGGCTTCATGAAGCCGACCAAGGGACTCAGGAACACCCATGCAATCTACCGAGTGCTCGACCCGCTCTTTCCGCTCGCAAATCTGCTCTTCCCCCGCGCACTCCTGACCCTGAAGGAGGTCGGCCTTGCCATGATCAACAGCGTGGGAAGCGGCCCTGAGAAGCGGGTGCTCGAGATACGCGACATCGCGGCGATGGCCCGGAAGTCCTGAAGGGCAGCTTAGGGTACGTTGTTCCTGAAATTGCGTTGGAGACATCCGGGGGATGCACACGTTGTGCAGTGCATGAACATTAGCATTGCTATCAAATCGATGAGCCGCTAGAATACCAATGCATTCAATTATATTATTCCGGGGGGGAACATGAAAAGGATTACAGCGGCGGTTGCAGCAGGGATGATGGTTTGCGGATTGCTGGTGAGCGGGTGTGAACAAAAGAAGGAAGAGCCGAAGCCGACTCCTGCGGAGCAGAAGCCCGCGGGTGAGCAGGCGCCGGCAAAGAAATCACCAGTAGGCTGCTGATGGCCCGAAACCCGAACGTCTTAGGAACATCTTAGGATCAAGTCGTTACAATTGACATCGAGCGCGACCAAGGCCGGGGAGTGAACTCTCTCCGGCCTTGTTGTTCGAATATATCGCACTGCACGTCAGAATACCCGGAAAAAACCCTGCTGACGGCTTTACATATCCTCACGGTGTTGCTACAATAAAATGACCTTGAGGCTGCTGCACGAAGGGCAGTGTCGGGAAATCATCTATGAGGAGGAGTGGGGATGGTATCAAAGCATGTTGCGGGAAAAGTAGTGGTACTTGTGGGGTGCATGGCGCTTGTCGCCGGATTGGCGTTCTCGAGCGGCGGCGGCGGGGTGTCGTCTGATGAGGCGTTGCAGATGCTGATGGAGGGCAACAAGCGGTATGTGGAGAGCAAGATGACCAGTTCCGAGCGGTGTACGGCAAGCTCTCGCGCGGCGATCGCGGCGAGTCAGAAGCCCTACGCGGTCGTTCTTACCTGCTCCGACTCCCGCGTTCCTCCCGAGATCGTCTTTGACAAGGGCCTGGGCGAGATCTTCGTCGTCCGCGTCGCGGGCAACATTCCCGATCCGGTCGTCGTCGGCAGCATCGAATATTCCGTGGAACATCTGGGCTCGTCGCTCGTGATGGTGCTCGGGCACGAACGATGCGGCGCTGTCAAGGCAACGGTGGAGTCCAAGGGGAAGAGTAGCGGCAGCGAGAACATCGATGCCATCGTGAGGACCGTCGAGCCCAGCGTCAAGGCGGCTGCCTCGGCCTGCGCCGCGTGCAAAGGCGAGAAGAACTGCGCGGAGACGAAAACGAGCGAGTTTGTAGAGTGCGTGATCGAAACGAACGCAGCGGCCGTTGCCGGACAGCTCACGAAGAAATCCAAGATCCTCAAACACCTGGTCGAGGAGAAAAAGATAAAGATTATTGCGGCCAAATACGATCTCGATGATGGCGTCGTGACCCTGCTCAAGTAGGATGCAGGCATGTTCCGTTCAGTCTGCTGGCCCGGACCGGCAGCGGGCCAGGCTTAATTATTAAGATTCCGATTCACATGGATATACGCGCAATCAAAAGGCCGGAGGGCGAAAGCTTTCCGGCCTTTTCCGTTTAATCCTCCATCCCCGGCCCCCAGGCCGATAACCTGATATACTTGAACCCTGTGATGGACATCCGAGAACCTGATGCAGCAAGTTGCAACGGAACGTGCTGCAGGAAGGAGGTTCCTTTGAGAATCTTCGGGAAGATCATTCTGGTGGTCGTGGTCACCCTGGGGCTGCTGGTGACCGGATTCGCCCTGGGCTTTCCGATCGGCATGCACCGCGGTTTTTCATCAGGAAGTGAATGGGCCATGTTGGAGGCAAAGCTCGCGGCCCGGGAGGCAGGGGTGGTCATGCCGGTCTATATCGACGAGGACGGATGGTTTCACGTAGTGCTCCGGAAGCAGGCCGATGACGAAGGGACGACCAGGAAACAGCCGGTCTCCGGGGACGTGCAGGCCAGTACGCTGCTCTTTCTGTCCGCGACAGAGAGCGGCTCCGAGGGATCCGCTCTGCCGGCGGTGACGATTCCCCTGCTGGCCCGTGACGACCGGGACGCGGACGCCCGGTGTGTCCGGCTGTCCGATGTGATACAGTGATTTTTTCTTAATAGTGATTTCGTCTGAAATCGGGTGGCGGAGCGGGATGCTGCCGACGATTGCAATCTTTTCTCCCGGGATTTATAGTGCTTCTCAGCACGGTGCGGGCAGGATCAGCCGGAACCGGCGTTCTGAGGAGGAGAAGTGAAAAAATTCAGCTGCAGTCTTTGCGGTTCCGTGTGGCAGAAGCAGGGCAAGACCAATTGCTGGAGCGCGGACCCTGCTGACGCGCCGGCGAAGCCGGGATATTGTCCCTCCCGGGACCATCTGGCGCTCATCAAGAAGAGCTTCGGCAGATACAAGGGAGCGGGGCAGGACGCCAGGATCGCGCAGGTGGCCACGCAGGTCGAAGGCCTCTGTTATGCGCGGGCGGAAGGCGGGGTCCTGCGGGCACAGTGGACCCGCGTGGAGGACACGATCGCTTTCGCCAGGCTGATGGGCTGCCGACGCATCGGCATCGCCACATGCATCGGGCTGCTGGACGAGACGAACCGGCTGTCGCTCATCCTGCAGGCGCAGGGTTTCGAGGCGCTCTCCGTCTGCTGCAAGAGCGGGAGCATTGACAAGCTCGAGCTCGGGCTCACTGAAGCGGACAAGGTCCGGCCCGGCACGTTCGAACCTGCCTGCAACCCCGTTGCGCAGGCCCGGCTGCTGAACGGCGCGAAAACGGACATGAACATCATCATGGGGCTCTGCGTGGGCCATGACATGCTGTTCAGCAAACACTCCAAAGCACCGGTCACGACCCTGGTCGTCAAGGACCGGGTGACCGGCCACAATCCCGCAGCCGTGCTCTACGGCCAGAACTTCTATTACAAGCGTCTCCTGACGCAGCAGCTCCCGGTCGAACTCCGAAGCGGCGCCAGCAGGCGTCGCGGGCCAGCGAAGAAGCGGAAGTAGGGAAGTGCTGCGGGAAGGGAACACATCCGGGTCGGACCAAACCAAGTGATTGCTGGACAATCGGAATCCGGAAAAAACGGCCCTCGATCCCATAGGTCCGGTTGCCTTTATTGCATGAGACGTGACGAGCGGCAGGGAATCAGACGTAACTCTTCTGAATGCCATTGTATTCCCGATAGCGGGCAACAACCCGTAAAGAGCTGACCCCCGGTGACGTTGGTAGTTTGCGCCCGGACCGTCATGCATGCCGGGTGAAGATCCCGTCCATCTCGGGCGCGATCTCACAGAAGGCCTTGAGCACCGCCGGATCGAAGTGCTCCGGCATCGTCCGGCCGTCGCCCTCGGTGATGATCCGGAACGCCGCGGGGTGGCTCAGCGGCGGCTTGTAGGGCCGCCGGCACCGCAGCGCATCATAGTGGTCCACGAGCATAACGATCCTGGCCGCGAGGGGGATCGCCTCGCCCGCGAGGCCGCGCGGATACCCGCCTCCGTCCCACCGCTCATGGTGGCTCAGGGCGATCTCCGCTGTCATCTGGATCCGGGGGAACGCCGACCCGGTGAGGATCCGCTCGCCGATGACCGTATGGGTCTTCATGATATCGAACTCCTCCGGCGTCAGCGGACCGGTCTTCAGGAGGATGCTGTCGGGGATCCCGATCTTCCCGATGTCATGCAGCTGGGCTGCGAAGGTGATCGTCTCGACGAAATCCGGCGGCAGGTCCATGACCCGGGCGACCCTGCCCGAGTACGTTCCGATCCGTGCGATGTGGGTGCCGGTGTCCGTGTCCCGGTATTCGGCTGCGGCGGTGAGCCTGCGGATCATTTCGTCGCTCATGGTCCGAACCTGCTGCGTCCGCTCGCGCACCTCCTGTTCGAGGAGCTGGTTGTGCCGGAGCATGAAGTCGCCGTACGCCTTGATCACCAGCAGGTTCCTGAGCCGGATGGTCAGTTCCGTCCGGTCGATGGGCTTGGACAGGAACTCGTTGGCGCCGGCATCGAGACCGCGGAGCCGGGATGCCCGGTCGTGCAGCGCCGTCACCATGATGACCGGGATGGTCCGGGTGGCGGGGTCGTCCTTGATGCGCCGGCACGCCTCGTAGCCGTCCAGGACCGGCATCATGATGTCGAGGATGATCAGGTCGGGCGCGCCGTCACGGGCCCGCTGCACCGCTTCCTCGCCGTTGGCCGCGGTGTCCACGGCATATCCCAGGGGGACGATCCAGTTGATGAGCAGACGGACGTTGCTTTCCTCGTCGTCCACGATCAGGATCTTTTCGCCGGGCATGTCGAGCTCCTTTCACAGGGTACGGCCGGCCTGGCCGGGACCGCGGGTCACCGATCCAGGATCTCCCGCACTTTGTGCAGGAGGTCCCGCGGGGCAATGGGCTTCTGGACGAAGTCGGCGCCTGTTTCGGCAAGCCCTTTGGACGTGAGGGTGTCCATTGTATAACCGCTCACGAAGAGGGCTTTGATGCCGGGACGCGCCTTCCGGATCTCCTCGTAGGCTTCTTTCCCGCTCTTCTTCGGCATGATCACGTCCAGGATGACCAGTTGGATCGCGTCCCGCTGCTCGCTGAACCGGGCGATGGCCTCGGCTCCGTCCTGTGCGGGTACGACCTGATAGCCGAAGGACTCGAGGATCGTCCGGGTCATGCTGCGCAGCGCGGCGTCGTCCTCGGCCAGGAGAATGGTCTCGGTCCCGACGAGGACGGCGGCCGGGGCCTCCGCCCGGTTCGCCCGGACGGCTTCCTCCTCGAGGAGCGGCAGGTAGACGTTGAAGACCGAGCCGTGGCCCGGCTCGCTGTAGACGGTGAGGTAGCCGTTGTGCTGCTTGATGATCCCGTAGGAGATCGCGAGGCCGAGCCCGGTGCCTTCCCCGACGGGCTTCGTCGTGAAGAAGGGCTCGAAGATCTTCTTTTGCGTCTCCGCGTCGATTCCGTGGCCCGTGTCGGCGACCGTGAGGAGCGCATACCTGCCAGGCTTGCCGTAGCCGTAGGCGGCGACCTGCTTCGCCTCCATCTCGGTGAGCCGCGTGGCAATCGTCAGGGACCCGCCGTTCGGCATCGCGTCCTTCGCGTTCGTGGCGAGGTTCATCAGCACCTGCTCGATCTGCCCGGCATCGACCATTACCGGCAGCGGCCGGTCCGCCAGCTCCAGGCGGAGGTCGATGTTCTCCTTGATCAGGCGGCCGATCAATTTCCTGAGGCCCCGGACGATCTCGTTGAGGTTCACGGTCCGCACGTCGACGACCTGTTTCCGGCTGAATGTCAGCAGCCGCCGGGTGATGGACTCGGCCCGCTCGGCGGCGGCGAGCACCTCGTGCAGCTGCTCCTTTTCCGGCCGCCCGGCGTCCAGTTTTTCCAGCATCAGCGAGCTGTACCCCATGATGACGTTCAGGATATTGTTGAAGTCGTGCGCGATGCCGCCCGCCAGCGTGCCGACCGCCTCCATCTTCTGCGCGTGCCGGAGCTGCTCTTCCAGCTGTGCCCGCTCGTCGGCCATGCGCAGGTGTTCGGTAATGTCCCGCTTGACCGCCACGTAGTTGACGATCCGGCCCGCGGCGTCGTGGACCGGCGAGATCGTCGCGTTCTCGGTATAGAGCGTCCCATCCTTTTTCCGGTTGACGATCCGGCCTTCCCAGGTCCGGCCCGACGTGATGGTGTCCCAGAGGACGCGATAGAACGCATCGTCCTGCCTGCCGCTCTTGAGGAGGCGCGGGTTCCGGCCGATCGCCTCGGCGCGCGTGTAGCCCGTCACGGTCTCGAACATGGGGTTGACGTACTGGATCGTGCCCTGCGCGTCGGTGACCACCACGGTTTCGCCCGCCTGCTCGATTGCGACGGTGAGCCGCTCGCGCTCCTGCTCCGCGCGCTTGCGCTCGGTGATGTCCTGGTACAGCCCGATGAAATGGTGCGGCGCGCCCGCGGCGTCCCGGATGATCGCGGGACTGATGATGAAGTGGACGATACCGCCGTCCTTTTTCACGAACCGCTTCTCGAAGGAGGCGAACTCCAGGTCGCCGGCGATCATCCGCTGCAGGTATCCGATCCCGATCGGGACGTCATCGGGATGGGTAATGTCGGAGAAGGTCCTGGTCAGGAGCTCAGCCTCCGTATATCCCAGCGTCTCGCACAGGAGCCGGTTGACCTTGATGAACCGGCCCGTCAGGTCGACGATGGCCCCGCAGACCGCGGCGTTCTCGAAGGCGCCGCGGAAGCGCTGCTCGCTCTCCAGCAGCGCCTGCTCCGCGGCGTCGCGGTCGCGCATGTTTTTCCGCAGGCGCCGGCCGATAAACCCGAGGCCGAGCAGTCCCAGCGCCCAGACCGTGCCGTAGCCGGCCGCCATGGAGCGGGTGTGGAAGCTGATCGCGGCCAGGTGGGATTCGAGCGGGATCGAGCCGCTGATGCCGCCGCGGATATCGCCGACCCTGTAGCCCTGCTTGGCATGGCACTTCAGGCAGTCCTGCTCTGTGAGCAGAGGCCGCATGAGGCGCAGATGGGGCTTGCCGTCGAGTTCGACCACGGAGCTGTACTCAGCCTCACCCTGGGCGATCTTCTGCAGGGCAAGGGTCTCCCACGCATCCGGCGCGTTCCCGGGCCGGACCGGTTTGAGGCTGGTGACGTGGCCCCGCTGGCCGTAGAGGTCCTTTCCCCGCTCATGGACCTGCCGCATCATGTACGACGGGTTTACCAGCGTCAGGCGGCGGCCCGAAGGCGTGGTGATGTCGCGCTCCGGCACATGGGCCAGGTAGGGATTTGGCGGCGTGGTGTCCGTGACCGGCACGTACGCCCCGCCGTGGGAGGCCAGCCATTCCCGGTAAGCGACGTCCTTGATCAGGGCCTCCCGCGCTTCGAACCGCGCCTGGTCGAACAGGTTCCGCGTCACTTCCCGGGTGTCCAGCGTCAGAAGCAGCACGATCAGGGCGGTCCAGAGCGCTGCAACGGTCCACTGGTAGCGGGTGAGGTTGATCGAACGAAATGCCTCGGGTACCCTGGTATGGTCGTCGCTTGTAAGCATGGTCCTTTGTCTTCTGCTGATGGTGTTCTCTCGTAGAGGGCTTCGCCTGTGAGCGTACCGCGCATCAGCCTTCGCACTCATATAAGTATAGCAGGTTGTCCGACGGCATCGGAGGGTTGTCAGACGTTTCCATCGATTCGGATATCCCCGGTCTCCTTCGTTCTACTATATGATTCGGCCAAGAGATCGGTCTGCAGCAGGCGGGCAAGGATCTTAGCGTCGAGCTTGTCGGTGTTGATCTTCGCTTCTGCAATTGCCCGGGTTTTGCGTGGATGGACGAGATGGATCTCCGGGCTCTTGCCCTCCGGCAGTCCGTAGCAGGAGTAGCGGCCGCCGGTTGCCTCGATGGCGATCTTGCTGTCTACGGGAGGCCGGTCAGCGAAACCGATGTGGTCATCCGGCTTATTCTTGAGCCGAACCGTCTCTATGACCTGGCCTTTGTCGTCCATGCCGGCTGCAACAGCGTAAGGCTCATGATAGTTTACTCCTACGTGCATGGCTGCACCGCAGCTTGGGTTTGTGCCATTCCGCCAGGATGGGCGCCAAATATCCCGTGTATGCGGGATTGGTCCTGTAAGACCGATTATAGTCAACGGCTGTTGCAGTCTTTTCCTGTTGTCAGGCTTTAGACGTGCAACTATCGACTGACATCCGGTTCGTTCTCTCCGACCGTTTGTCAGAAAAAAATGATCTTCCTTGTCTCCAGCCCTACCCTTGGGTAAAAAAACTTTCCTCCGCATGTATGCAAAATTCGACTTACCGCTACAAAGAATAATATCCTGCAAAAGAACGATTCTTTGTGAGCAAAATCACAGGTGCGTTTTATCACGTCAAGGAAGAGTCTGCTATGCTGATAGGAAGTCGCGGTGATATCCGGAGGGAATGCTCTCTCTGAGAGAGATGGACCGATTGCCGAACGTTCCCCGTGCCCAAGCAAAAGGAGGACCTGCATCCATGCAATTCATCGAAGCGTCATTCACGCGCCCCTACTATCGAAGAAAACTCTTCTTCTCCACTCTCGTGATCGTCGTGCTTGCATCCCTCTGCGCCGCCGCCGGGCTGCTCGCGGTCTTCCCGTCGGTGTCCGGGGCCTGCTACGGCGCCGTGATCACGACGCTCCATGCTTTCGAAAGGATGCTGGTCCCGACGATCGCGACGCTTTTCGCGGTCATGACGGGGCTGCTCGCGCTGGCGGTCTCTTTCCTGCACCTGTTCTATTCCCACCGCATTGCAGGACCGGCGTTCCGGCTCGGACAAGAGGCTGCGCGGATCGGCAGCGGTGACCTGCGTGCGGATTTTCGACTGCGCCGTAAGGACAACCTGACCGATCTTGAGGACAGCCTGAAGCAGGTGGCCTGCCGGTACCGGGAAACCGTCGATGCTCTCGAACAGCTGACGTCCGTCCTGGACAGGCAAGCGGCTTCGCTCGACGGATCGAACAGGCCTGCAGTTGAAAAAGCCGTCCGCGAAATGACCGTTGCGGCGGCCGCCATGGAAAAAATCGTTTCGGAGATACGGGCATGAAAAGAGCAATCGTCGGGACGCTGCTGTTCCTTGCAATCGCCGGTTCCCTGTGGTCATCGCTCCGAACCGGCGTCCATGATTTTACCGGAGACCGCTGCGGCGACTGCCATGCCGTTGCGCCGGTGAAGGGCGACCCGCGGGCGGCAATCATGAAGGCTCCGATCAGCGAGCTCTGCGGCAGATGCCATCGAAGGGAGGACACTATTCTCTCCCATCCCGTGGAGATGATTCCTCTTGACGCGGTTGTGCCCCGGGATCTGCCGCTGTCCTGGGACGGGAAAATGACCTGCAGCACCTGCCACGATATGCACGCGACAGCCCCCCTTGCCGGGGAAGGGCTCCGGCGCTTGCTGCGGCGGCCCGTCGACGGCCGCGCATTCTGCGAGGTCTGTCATAACCACGGCGTACTCGCTTCACAGGACGGGGCCAGGCACTCGCAGCGGTTGGCTGCGGCTCACCTGAGGACCAGCGGGAGGCAGAACGTGAGAACCGATAGAGTTTCGAGTTTCTGCATGGAATGCCATGATGGGACTACCGGCCAACTGGTTGCGGTAAAAAACGGTTCCTGCCGCCGCGTGAGCGGGGCTGATTCGCCCCAGGACCGTTCGCATCCCGTCGGCATCAACTACCGCGCCGCGATGGCAAAACGCGGAGGCCTGCATGCGCCGGAAGAAATCGTCGCCAAGATCAAACTTGTCAATGGCCGGGTGAGCTGCATTTCCTGCCACGACCTGTATTCCCGAAATTCGAAATTGCTCGCAGCGACGCCGACGAACCTGTGCACGACCTGCCATGATAAATGATGCGGAGAGGGAGGAAATCATGAGAACAAACCGCAGGAAGCAGTATTTCATCGACAAAAGCTATCAGACGAGGTTCATCCTGAGATTCGTCATCGTCACCGCCCTGTGGTCGGCGGCGGCGCTTTTGCTGTTCGCCTGGATCGCACGTCAACGGATCGAGACGGAGATGTATTCCAGCCATCTCACTATCGCATCGTCCCAAGAACTGCTCCTCCCGTCGGCGCTCTATTCCGAAGGAATCGCGCTGCTGCTCTACTCAGTCCTGCTTGCCTACGCCATCTTCGACCTCGGAAAAAGGATTTCGGCGCCCCTCTTCATGCTTAAAAAGGACCTTGCGAGGATCGGAGCCGGGGACCTGGCAATTCCCGTTCGTCTGCGGCCTGGCGACGAGTTTCAGGACCTTGCCGGGGAGGTGGACCGCATGCGCGCAGGATTGGGCTCGCGTTTCGCGGAAATCAAGGGCGCACAGCAACGGCTATCCCGGGCCGTTTCCGAACTGGATCTGTCCATGCGCCAGGGCCTGCCCCTGTCGGAGCCGATCGGTGAAATCAGGAAGGCTGCGTCCGCTGCGCAGGAATCGCTGCGCCCATTTACGCTGTAGAAGCGCGGGTTGGGATCGTCTTCTACGCTTGCGCCGAAACCAGGAAGCGTCTTCGGGTCTCTTTTGAGGCACTCCTGCCGGTTCTCTGCTACCCTTGCCTCATGTCCCGCTCCCTTCGCATAGAGTATGCAGGTGCCGTCTATCACATGACTCCCGACGAAACGAGAAGAAGCCTTTCTTCTAGGCTGACCAGGATCGCGATAGATTTCTCAATACGCTTCAGCGCGTCAACAGACGGAACCGGTCGTGAAATGCGGCTATCATCAAAGCCGGCCTGCACGGCATCTGCCGGTCCACCGTTCGACGATCAGCCGTTGACTGCGAGCATGCGAAATTGCAACAAACGAGACGTAATAATCATATGAAGGCACCTCGAACCGTACTGGCGTATGCATCGCGGCAGGCGGGCGGATAGTGTCGTCCGAAGATCTGGCTGATTACCGCGAAGAGCAGCCCCGCGCCGTGGACGTACCTGACCAGCCGGAGCTTCCCGTCCCCACCATGCGTCTGCGATCAAGAAAACGGGTCCAGAAGAAATGATCAAAAAGCAACGGGGCCCGCAAGCGAGCGGGCGAGCATGCACGGTCCGTTCTTTTGCTATACTGAGACATTCATATCAGACGATCGCGGCATGCCCTGTCAGAGACCGAAAATACCAAGCAAGCACATTGGGCCGAATCCATGAAGACGCATATTCTGCAAATAGTCCTTATCCTCTGTCTGCCGCTGAACGCTATTGCAGCCGCTGCGGAGGAGGTCATGACGGGTGGAGAAGAGGTCTATCGCGTGCTGGAGGGCGACAGCCTCCTCCTGATCAGCGCGAAGTTCGGCGTGAATCTGGAAAGAATCAGGAATGAGAACAGTCTCGATCCCGAGCAGCCGCTCCGGCCGGGGACGGAACTTTTGATCACGACGCGGAAGATCGCGCCCGCGAAGGTCGATCAGGGGCTCGTGATCGATATCCCCGGCAGGATGCTCTACTATTTCAAGGCAGGCAGACTGGAGCTGTCCTGTAGCGTGGGCCTCGGCAGGCCGGGGTGGAGGACGCCTGCGGGCGGCTTTGTCATTACCGGCAAGGAAGAGAATCCCGTCTGGCACGTGCCCGCGTCGATCCAGGCAATCATGCAGGAGAAGGGCATGCCTGTTCTGACCGCGGTCCCGCCGGGGCCGGACAATCCACTCGGCAAGTATGCTCTCTACACCTCCCGGAAGGGGATCTGTATTCACGAGACCATCTGGCCCACGACGGTGTACCGGTTCCGGAGCCATGGATGCATCCGATTGCTGCCGCAGGACATCGAGCGGCTGTACCGGGACGTCGATGATGGAACTCCGGGAGAGTTGATCTACGAACCGGTGAAGGTCGCCGTGTCCGGCGACGGGAAGGTGTTTCTGCAGGTAGACCCGGATATATACAAAAAAGCGCGAGACCCGATGGATGTGGTCCGGCGGCGGCTCGATGAGCTCGGTGCAGCAGGCAAGGTGGATTGGGGCAAGGTCGCAGCCGTCGTTGCCGAAGAGGCGGGCGTTGCCGAAGAGGTCACGGATATATCCGGGTCGAACCAAACCAACTGATTGTTGAACGATCGAAATCCGAAAAAAATGGTCCTCGGAATTGCCTTAGCGCTGCTTTTCCCGGGGTAGAATAGGCCTTGAAGAATCAGCGGCTTTAATTCCCTCCTTCTCGATCGTTTTCAAGTCAGCGACGCTAGCTGGAGATGTTGTTCCTGGAATTGCGCAGTGACTGAACATTGTGCATAACAGACCGGGAAGAAGGGAGTCTGGCGGCGACTGCCAGATCGACGAGGGAGTGCATTTTGGGAACGCCGGCCGGACATGCTGCTCCGATACGTCAGGCGCCACGATAAGTTCGAGCCAGGTGAACGCGGACTTCGATGCGCTGAAGACAGCGGTCGACGCCAAACAGGACAAGCCGGGGCTCGGGTCCTGCCCGACGACGAGCGCAGGCCAGGTGGCCTGGGCCCACATCAGCTGCCCCAATGCGGGGGGAGGCTGCTTTGTCGTGAACAGCTACAACCCGACAGGCGGGGCTTTCGTGGTCCACGGTGCCGAAGAAGCGGGGCTTTACGTTAGTGGGCTCGATTATCTGCTACGCCTGTATGCAGGCCGCGGGCATGGTCAATGACCACCTGGTGGACTGCTTTCGCTACCACAAGGCCGGGAGAGGGTCATGATGGAACATTCGCTCGCACAACTTGGCTGGAACAGAACCTTTGAGGCGGCCATGGCCCCCTTTGTTGGCCAGGGGTTCGAGCCTGCACGCGTGATCGCCGAGCACCGGGGTGCCTACCGTGTCGCGACCGCAACGGGCGAGATGGCCGCGGAAGTGACCGGTCGTCTGATGCACCTTGCCGAGGACCGGCTGGACTATCCTGTGGTGGGCGACTGGGTGGCTGCCGCGGTGCTCGACCAGGGAGAGCTGGCGGTGATCCACGCGGTCCTGCCGAGGACCAGCGTGCTGGCGAGGAAGTCTGCGGGAAGGAAGTTCGAGGGGCAGGCCATTGCCGCGAACGTGGATATTGTCTTTGTGGTGATCGGCATGGACCACAATTTCAACCTGAACCGGATGGAGCGCTACCTCGCTGCCGCGGCAGGGACCGCCGCCCGTCCGGTGGCGCTGCTGTCCAAGAGCGACCTGGCGCCGGATGCCGATGCAGCACTACGGTCCGCTGCAGGCCGCTCGCAGGGAGCGGAGGTGCTCGCGGTCAGCAGCAGGACCGGCGCGGGCATGGAGCGGCTGCAAGCGCTCCTGACCGAAGGCGTGACAGCCTGCTTCATCGGGTCCTCGGGTGTGGGCAAGTCGTCGATCATCAACCATCTGGCTGGCAGGGAGCTGCTCAGGACCGCTGAGGTGCGGGAGGGCGATTCCCGGGGGCGCCACACCACGACCCACCGCGAGCTGTTCCTGCTGCCGTCGGGCGGCATCGTGATCGACACGCCGGGCATGCGCGAACTGGGGCTCTGGGACGCAGGGGCAGGCATCGAACGGGCCTTCGGCGACATCGAGGCGCTCGTCCCGGCCTGCGCGTTCAGGGACTGCACGCACCGTGTGGAGCCCGGGTGCGCGGTCCGGGATGCAGTGGAACGCGGGGACCTGGACCGCGACCGGTACGAAAGCTTCCTCAAGCTGGGGCGGGAGCAGGAGCATCTGGAGGCAAAGACGGACTGGTTCAAGCTGCAGGTGCGCAAGGCCCATGGCAAGTCGATAGCGAAGGCGGTGAAGGAATTGTACAATATGCGGTATAATAAGACCTGATCATGGCAACCCGACCCGACCAGGAACTGCACCACGCGATATTCGGCTCCATCCTCGACCAGGCGGAGATGACGCCCTTTCTGCTGCAGCCGGCGACGGACTATTTCACGTCGCTCAAGCAGGCCACGCGGATGATGGCCAACCGGGGCTTCGACACCCTGGGAAGCGACATGCTCCGGACCAGCGAGCGCGAGCGGGCGGCCCAGTATATCCGCCGCTCTTTTGACTACTGCTTCAAGGCGCTCTTTCCCTTTGTCAGCAGCCAGCTCGAAGGGCTCGTGTCGCTCCGCTCTCCCAACCAGGGTCTCTACCGCTCCTGCCTGGCATCGATCAGCGCGGTGTCGCAGATCCTGAACGACCGCTCCTTCCAGGCCCTCCTGGCCGATGACCCCCGCCATCTTCTTCTGCTTGCGTCGTCGCGCAAGTACTCCTTTGTCTTTTCCGGGTACCAGGGGCGGGAATTCGCGATCCCGGCCTACTGGCAGGAGGCGGCCTGCTGTCTGCTCAAGACGATCTACCTGATCAAGTCGGTGGAGGAGGACAGCCAGGACATCAACGACGTGGCGCAGCTCGGGTTCTTCTTCGAGGACCGCGGCATCGGGCTGAACGACCTGTATTGGTTCGACTGGGAGCATCCGGCTGTTGTCCCGGACACCGAAGCGGCTCAGCGGGCCTACGTGAAGATCGCCACGTTCTTCCACCGCCTGAACGAGTCCCTGGGTTTCGACCGGGAGAAAGGCTGCCTGGTGTTCAACAGCGGCGACGGCGTGGAGATCAAGATCGCGGAGGTGAAGGCGCGTCTCAAGAGCCCCGAGAGCATGGTCACCAAGCTGGGCAAGACCGTCGAGGGCGAAGCCTTCGATATCCGGGACATCCTGGCGATCACCTTCATCCTGCAGGACATGCACGACACGCTCAAACTCTTCCATGCGCTCCAGAAGCAGGGCGTGATCCTGCAGGACAACACCGTCTCCCCGTCGATAACCCAGACGCTCTTCGACGACCCCGCGGCCATGCAGGAAGCGGTGCGCCGGCTGATGGTGAGCCTCGCCAAAGGCAGGGGGCGGGACGAGCTGCCGGACGAAGAGCAGGTGGCCCTCTCGTCGTCGGCCTTCTACGACGCCTTGAGCAAGAACGCTGACAGCAACGCCCATACTTCCAAGGGCCACCGGAAGTTCCAGTGCAAGATCGGGTTCTCCGTGCCGATCCACCGGGCAGTTGACACGAACGAGATCCTGATCCCCGGCACGGCGCAGTATGCCCGCCGCGACAGCGTGAGCAAGAAGACGGAGCAGCATACGCTGGGCGTGGAGCTGCGCATTTCCGACGTGAAGAGCTGGCGGAAATCGGAGCAGACCGGCGAGTCCCATCACGATGCCTACAAGTTCCGGCAGCTCATCTCGGTCATGAACCGGCTGTTCAAGGGCATGTTTCATTTCCCCAGGGACAACCATGACCAGTTGCGCAAGGACCAGGCAGCGTTGTTTTCCTGAAAAAGTGCCGGAGCAGAGGAAGCATGATGTTCCTGTGACTGCATTGCATATACTTCACTACGTTGGCAACAACAAAGGCCGGAGAGAATGAACTCTCCGGCCTTTTGCCTGTACGGCTATCTTTACTGCGCTTCTTTATCGTCCGCTATGTGCTGCCTACCGGCTCAAAAATGCCTTCGGCGCTCTGTATTCATGGCACTCAACGCAGGTCTTCTTTGCCTGCGCATCCGTCACGGTCCAGACATGAGGTTTGTGGCACTGCTTGCATTCCATGCCCGTGTCCTGAATGTGGAGCTTGTGCTTGCCGATTGCCATGATGTTCTTATGGCACGAGAGGCAGTTGCCCCAGTCGGGCCGCGAGGCCTTGTGCGGCTTATGGCACTCATAGCAGTTGAACTGCATGGGCCCGTTCTCCGGCCGGTCGATCTTGATCGCCCGTTTGATCGTCTTTTCATCAGGCTGGAAGTGGGTGGTATCCATCGTTCCGTCAGCCAGCAGTTCCTTCCGGTATTTTTCAGCTCCGTGGCAGTACAAACACTTCTTGATGCCCGGCTTCAGGTCTTTGGTCCTGTCGGTGTGGCAGTTGAGGCACGGAAGCTTCTCCATCCCCGTCCCGTGCACTTGCCGGTCCTCGTGGCACGTCAGGCAGTATCGTTCTTCAAGGCTGAACTGATGGGTCCGGTAGCCGTGGCATTTGGTGCATTCGATCTTTTCCATGAACACATGTTTTGCGTGGTACCGCGAACCGGCGATGCTCGGCGCGTTCGGCTCTTTCTCGTTCGTTTCCCAATGGCAGCCAAAGCAGGTCTTCCAGGGCACGATTACCTCTCCGTGCCTCGGCGAGACCTTATTATGGCCGAGCACGACAAAAGCAAAGAGCTGTTTCATCTGGTCGAGCTTGGTTGAATGGTGGCACTCATGGCAGTTCACCCCATGATGCACACTGGTCGACCAGGCTATGTTCGCTTCATCGTGGACATGACAGGCGGAACATGCCTTGGGATCGTTCTCGAAATAATCGTTGATCAGGTAGGCGGCTACGAGGGCCGCGATCGAGAACAGGACCAGGATCGTTATGATGATGATCTTCGCCCTGCTGGAAAGCTCCGTGCTGAACCATTCGCTGATTTTGTTGATAAGCTGCTTCGGACTGAACATGAAAAACTCCTCTCCTTAAAGGGCTACTGCGTTTTACCGGCTGCGCAAGCCGGCGCCGTCGGATCAAAGCGTATCTGGAATTGACGCAAAGGGCGAATATTTTGCGCCCTCAATGCATAAACTACTGTGCAATAAAATGCAAGAAGAATCATGCCAGAAGGAGCTATTGCCCGCCGGCAAAAAGGGGAAAGCACAGGAGATGCTTTTTGCAGCACTTGTGCGGAAAAGGGGGCCAAGGGATGATTGGGGGCACCCTTATCTATGCATATTTTCCGCCATGGAGCTCAGATAATGCGGTCTGACAACAACGGGGGGGCTGATCGTCGGGAAGAATTGCGCTCACTGCGCCATTGAGATCGAGGGGCCATCAGGCAAGAGTGTCGGCAGCGCGTCCTTCCAGAAACAGATAAGGCCGGAGAGAGCGATCTCTCCGGCCTCGTGCATTTCAAACCGCATATCCGGCCTCGTGGCCGCGTTGCCGCTACATTGCCATGTTGAAGGGAACATAGCCGGCCAGGAGCAGCTCGCCGAGGTAGGAGCTACCCTTCATCTCCGCGCCTTCGATCAGGTCCTCCTTGAGAACGTTATGCAGCGGCATGAAGGCATGGCAGGCGTAGAACTTCACGTTGAACTCGGGCATCAGGTCCAGCAGGTCGCCCACATTGACCTGGTTGCCTTCCAGTTCCATGGTCATGGACTTGCCCACTCCCTTCTTCGCGAGCTCGACACCCTCTCCGACGAGGAACACCGCGATTTCAACGGTGTCGTCGAAAGCTTTCATATTCGAAATGATCTTCAGCATAACGATCACTTCCTTGAGATTTGACTTCGCATGGGACAGGACGAACAGGAACTTCTTTGCTTCCATGGTAAACCTCCTTGTCGGCAACGGGCCGTAGATGTTGGTCATTATTATAACAAAATGAGTGCCCTCCATGCCAGCACATTGCGCGATCACTGATCGGAAATAGAACGCCGTTCTTAAGCAAGCGTCCGCGAAGTCACCTCATCAGGACGTGCTGTCTGATATTGACAGTTAGCGTGAAACGGCCGCCCGCGGTAGCCGGATCATTCTTGACAAAACACGCCTCCCTCTATAATCAAACATCTATGCCATCGGAATCTCACGAAATGACCCCGCCTTCGTCGCGGGAGGTCCGCATCGTCTTTGCGTTCATTCTTGTTCTCTTTCTTCCGGAACATCCGCTCAGATCGGCGCGTGGAGCGGCGGACAGGGGCTGATCCGTGACAGGGGTATCTTGGGGACTGTCTGTTCACGCTGCGCAAGTGTCCGGTCCCGGGATACTGCGCTGTCCACGAATGCACCATCAGGGCCGGCATCGGGATCAGCCTGTTTCCCGCGGGCATCCGGGTAGTTTAGTAGTTGCTAATCTTGTTGACCTGATCTTCTTTTCCGTGCTATGCTTTGCCATCCAAACTTCGGAAGGAGGAACACCATGGCGTATCCGTCTCTTCTTGCGTTCTGTCTTTTCGTACTTTCGATCGTCACCGCTTTTCCCGCGCCCGCAGCTGACCAACCGTTGAAGCCTTATCTGCTGGGCTACCGGGGCGCAGGGGCCATTGAGGCAAAAGCTCCCGAACTCAAGGCTGCTCTCGAACAAAATGGGTTCCAGATCGTCGGGAGCTATACGCCCTACCCGGGCGCGCAGGTGATCGTTGCGACGAGCGACGCGCTCAAGGCGGCGGCAGCGAAGTCCGACTTCGGCGCCTACGGGTCGGTTGTTCGCGTCTCGATCACGAACACGGGCAAGGAACTGCAGGTCGCGGCAACGAACCCGCGGTACTTTGCCGCTGCATACCGGATGAAGGAGGGACTTGAAGATGTTGCAGCGTCGCTCGAGCAGGCCATCGGCAGGACCGCGGATTTCGGGTCCAGGGACGGCATCACGGCGGCGAAGCTCCGGAAGTACCACTATATGGTGATGATGCCCTATTTCACCGATCCCGTGAAGCTCGCGACCTTCCCTTCCCAGGACGAGGCGCTTGCCGCAGTGGAGGCGAACCTTTCCGCGAAGAAGGGCGGCGCGGCCAAGGTCTATCGTGTTGACCTGCCTGGCAAGAAGGAATCGATCTTCGGCGCGGCCCTGGCAGAGGGCGAGGGCGCGGACGCGGCGATCATGAAGGTCATCGACATCGGAGACCTGAAGCATACAGCACACCTGCCCTATGAGCTGGTGGTGTCCGAGGGATCGGTGTACATGCTGCACGGCAAGTTCCGCATCGCCCTGGACTTCCCTGATCTCACCATGGGCACGTTCATGAAGATCTCCGGCGCGCCGTCGGCGATCGAGGAAAAACTGAAAGCAGCGGCAGGGGGAAAGTAGCGGACTCATTTTCGGACGACGGTTCCAGCAGGCATGAACAGCACGGGTTCGGGTGATCCCGGGCCCGTGTTTTTTATTCCGCCATACATTCCTTTCCGTGACACAATATCACCGGGGAAGGCGGCTTCTTTCTCGGACCGCTCCCGCTGCAGCCGCGCTTGACTGCTCCTTACAACGGTTCGATTCTCATGTAATCGGCAATACGGGAAAATAATCCTGAAGCATGATGTCCTGCGTCGAACTCAGGTGACCCTCTGATCTATAAAACTGCACTGGCATGTGTTTCTGATACATTTTCCTATCTCGCTCTTCGGGCCAGCTTTTCTCTTTCAGGTCTTGCACCTCCTCCGGCATCCAGCGTGTCTTGAGCTTTCCACGAACGTCACGCTGGTCGACGGAGGGTACTGGTCTCCATCAGAACGGCACGGTCGACGTGATCCTTGATCCGGCCTATGCCGCACGGTCCGGCAGCGCAACGTACAGCATGGCGGCGCAGACCAGCTCCAATATCGGCTGACATGGCGGTCCTCTTCACGATGGTCATTCGGAACCGTCATCGTCTGCCTGCGTGAGCCCGTTAACCGACGTGTTTTTGTGATTGCCTTTTTCGTCCGGTTGCAGTACTTTCCTCGCAACGGCTGCTTGTAGCAGCCGGAGATGCTTCCCCCTCCTTGCTCTCCACGATATTCCCGGATCGCACCATGCAGGCAGTGCATGGCTGCCGCGCCCCGCGCGCTGGCCGGTCCGGCTGATAGCTCACGCTGGTGGCGTGAACCCCGAGGTAGGTTAATGGATGCCGTCGCATTCTATATCGAGCACTTGAAACAGATCAACGAAGCGATCCGGATCATCTGCCGCAGGAGCGGGATGGGTCACGACGAAGAAATGGACTTTGCGCAGCATGTCCATCTTCAACTGATCGAGAACGATTACCGGCGGCTGCGGGCTTTTAAAGGGTCCAGCAGCATCAAGACCTATCTGCATACCGTGGTGAGCAGGATATTCATCGATTCGGTGCGCTCAAAATGGCATCCGTCCACCGAGGCTCAGCGGATGGGCGCCGCGGCTGTTGAGCTCGAACGGCTGGTGCACCGGCAACGGTATGCGGTCCATGAAGCCTGTCAGATAATGGCGGCCAACCCGGTGACCGTGCTGGAAGAGAGCGCAGCATACGCCATCCTCGATAAACTGCAGGTCAGATGGACGCGTCCCCGGCCGGTGGACGATCCCGAGGCATACCTGCCGAACGTCCCCGATCAGGCCCCCGATCCGGAGAAGCGCGCCTCCCAACAGCAGGTCCGGAAGGAACGGCAACGGATCATCGCGCTGATCGGGACCATCTCCTCTTCCCTGTCAGGCGAGGATAAGCTGCTGATCAAGCTCCTGTTCATCGGGGACCGCAAAGTATCGGAGATCGCCCGCCTGCTCGGGAAGAGCGATCGTCAACTGTATAAAAGGATACAGACGATCCTCCGCCGCCTGAGGGATGCCATGGCCGATGCGGGGATCAGGGAGGACGATGTCCGGAACATCCTGGACGGCATGGGTGAACACGATGATTGAGAAAAACGATCGAACTGTCCGTCTAAGCGGTCAGGACGTTGCTCTGGGCAGGCTGCTGGCCCGGAAGACCGCCGGAGGGCCGAATATGACCGATTGTCCCGACCCCGAATCACTGTCGCAGTTCATCGAGGGAAAGCTCGCCCCGGATGCCCGGGACTGCCTGGCGACCCATCTGGGCGATTGTGAGGGCTGCTATGCCACGCTGTATCACTGTCTGGTGATCCGCGAGGAGCTTGAGAGCGAACTGCGCAAGCGAAGAAGGAAGCACCTGCTCTATGCCATCCCTGCATCGATCGCCGCCGCAGCCGTTCTGGTCCTTGCCGTGAGGGTTTTGCGTCCGGAATCGGGAGGCACGCTGTCGGCGGAGCGCGCACCGGCCTCCCGGGTCGCTCCTGTCAGCGTCACGCCGCCGCGGAAGCCCGAGCCTGCAGCAGCGGTCCGTTCATATGCAGCCGAACTGTCAAAAGGCCTCGCCGGGAAGGTCGATGCGGCGCAGCAGGCCAGGACCGTCGGGAACGACCGCGGACCGGAACCTGCCTACGGATTCAGTTCTATCGTGCCGCTGGACAAGACGGTCTTCCGGATCGGCGTCGGCCTGGTCGATCTTGAGCTAGCTTTGCAGGCGAAGGACCGGGCCAGTGGCGAACTGATCGCGCGGAAGGTGGTCGAACTCCTGAAGTCTCTGGGATCATCGCACGGTCCGCTTCCGGCCCTTGCATCGCAAGGACCGGGGAGGCAGGGCGGCGCTACAGACGGTCTTGCGGAGTTCAGCGGTGCGGTGGAGGCGATGTTCAGGGACCGGCCGGAATCGGTCTATCTGGACTTTGGCGCATGGGTAGAAGCTGCCGCATTTGCTGCTGACACACGGGATGCCTCATTCTTCCGGCGCGCGGACATCAGGCGTTTCAGGCAACGGCTGGAGCTGAGCGGTGTGCCTATCGGCACTCTGAAGAACCTGTCCTCGCTGGAGGAGTCCTTTACTTCCGACGGCATCCGGCGGGACCGGTTGAAGAGCTGCGGCCGCCTGCTCGCCGACATCAAGGAGATGTTTTGACCGCATCCGGGGCGATGGCCTGTGTCCGCAACAGCATAACGGCAATGACGACAGGCATGGTCCGGCTCCGCCTGGCTGCCCGGGCAGCCGGACGCTTGCTGCTGCCGGGGATCTGGCTGATCGCCCTGTGCGGGACGTCCGCACATGCGGCCGACCTGTCCAAGGATCAGCGGCAGTGGTGGATCGACAGCTATGGCGCCGTTGACGCCTCGACCGATCCGCTTGCAGCCCGGGCGGAGCAGATATTCGGCCGGGTCGCGGCTGCAGCGGACCGGAAGGGGAATTGGCCGCCCAAGCTCGTGGTGATCGGAGGGACCGGCGACCCGTATGCCTTGGCGATCAGGGACGGAAGTATCCTCCTGACGCTTGAGGGGTTGAAGATATGCTACCGCAATGCCCCCCCGGACGTCGGCGACTCGCGGCTCGCTTTTCTCATCGGTCACGAACTGGCGCACCTCGCAAAGGACGATTTCTGGCACAAGAATGCCTTCGCAACGTTCAACAGATACAAGAACGACGCGCAGGTGCGTCGTTCGCTGGCAAGCCAGCTGGAAAAGACCGGAGGATCTCCCGATTTCGTCAAGATCCAGGAGCTCCAGGCGGATTCCTACGGCATCATGTACATGACCATGGCCGGATTCGATCCCCGGGTGATCATCGGTCAGGATAAGGACGATTTCTTTCAGTTCTGGGTCGCTCAGATCGCCGGCAAGCGTACCCATGGTGATGCGGTCCACGTGTCGGCCGAGGCGCGGGCCGAATTCGTCCGCACCGAACTGCAGCAGTTCATCGGTTCCCTTGCCCGTTTCCGCCAGGGGATCCGGGACTACCGGTCCGGCGACTATCAGGCATCCATCCATTCTTTCGAGAACTTCATCGAAAAGTACCCGGGGCGGGAGGTCTATAATGACCTCGGACTGAGCCATTACCAGCTTGCCGTGCAGGCGCTCTCCGCATGCAGCGCGCGGCAGCTGCCGTTCAAGCTGCCAATAACACTTGATCCGAGAACCACGGCCCAACGACTGGATCCGTCGACAGCCGCGGAAGGGGACGCGCCGGTTCGGGATGAGCCGGTCCGAGCCGATCCGCAAGGGACCATCGGGCTCGTTGACGAATATCTGAAGAGCGGAGGCGTCGCATGCTGGGCGAATGAATCCTCCCGGGCAGGACTGCAGGAGGCGATACGCTTCCTGGAGGAGGCGGAGAAGAAGGACGCAGCCTATTTGCCGGCAAGGATCAATCTCTCCTCGGCGCTGATCCTATCGGGAAATTACGCAAAGGCGATCAGCGTGACCGAGGAGGCGCTCAAGATAGATCCGACGAGCCGGGAACTCCTGCACAATAAGGCGGTGGCGGAGCATCTCTTCGCCAGAAAGAACACGCCGGAAAATCCCGACGCCCTCGGTCTGGTGCGATCACGGCCGGCCCCTGATGCGGCTGAACAGGAGAATGGTCCTGCTGCCCTGCCCGCCGGTTCTCTCGGGATCGGCGTTTCGGCCGATATGGGGAATTTCACCATCGGTCCGTCGATCCAGTGGTGGCCGGTCGCCTCCGCAGGATTTCAAGCGTCCTATGGCCGCGGTACGTTCACCACCTATTCCTTCCGCGGCCTTGTGCGATTTGGCGCGGTCGCCGGAGTGACGCCCTACGCGGGCCTCGGTTACTTGAGCGTCCAACGGGAGGCGAACGTCCTTGGCGCGGACACGACCTTCATCGGGCGGGGCGGGGAGATCTCGGCCGGCGCCATCCTGCCGCTGTCCGGCCGGATATCGCTGCTCGCTGCCGTTACCGCCAACAATCTGCGGATCGCGGAAACGGTCTCCGCAGGCGGGCGGGGCCTGCCGGTCACCATGACCTGGAACGCATTGTCCGTTACGACAACTTTTGTCTATACGATATTTTGAGCTGTTCGGCGATGTTTCCTCGGCGCGTTTTATTCCCGGTGATTTTTTTTATCCGGACCGGGGAAAAAGGAAGTTTTGTCCGTCTATAGGGTAGGACCCGACCGGGGGATGCGGCCGGGAGCGGTTTGGACCAATGCATGGCCATTCTGTTGAGGAGGGGACCATGAAGCGGCAAAGGGGATCATGGGCCGTGATCACAGGCCTGCTGTCACTGATGCTCGTTGCAGGATGTACGCAATCCGGAATTCCGGAGATCAAAGAGAAGAGCAATACCGCGCCCGTTGCCCTGGCAGGCCCCGGCCAGCAGGTGATCACCGGGGCCGTCGTGACGCTGGACGGCAGCGGGAGCAGCGATGCTGACGGCGATACGCTCACGTATCGCTGGTCGTTCTCGTCGATGCCTGCCGGCAGCACGGCAGCGCTGTCGAGCGAGATCGCCGGCATGCCGACGTTCACCACGGATAAGGACGGGGACTACCTGCTCACGCTGGTGGTCAATGACGGCACCGTGGACAGTTCCGCAGCCGCGGTCGTCGTGACCGCGACAGCGAACACCGCGCCGGTCGCCGATGCAGGTTTGGACCGGGCAGTGTCCACCGGGACCGTGGTGACGCTCGACGGCAGTGCGAGCAGCGACGCAGAAGGCGGCACGCTGACCTATGTTTGGTCGTTCATCACCAAGCCCGCCGGCAGCACGGCCGTGTTCTCGAACGCAACCGGCACGAATCCTACGTTCACCGCGGACAAGGATGGGAACTATGTGGTCAGCCTGGTGGTCAATGACGGGATGACGGACAGTGCGCCGGCCGTCGTCACCCTGAGCGCTACCACGGCGAACGTGCCTCCTGTTGCGAATGCCGGTTCCGATCGCAATGTGACGACCGGGAGCGTGGCGACGCTCGACGGCAGCAAGAGCAGCGATGCCGAGGGCAGCGCTCTGACCTACCAGTGGACGTTCACGTCGATGCCGGTCGGGAGTTCGGCGGTCCTGTCGAGCGAGACGTCCGGCCAACCTACGTTCACCGCCGACAAGGATGGCGCCTATGTATTCGGTCTGGTGGTCAACGACGGGATCGCGGACAGTGCACCGGCCACGGTCACGCTCACGGCCGTCATGCATGGCGTGAAGTTCAAAATGCCGGATACCCGGCAGCTCGCGAGCTATACGACCACGACCGGCGAGGATTCGGACTATACCATCAACCAGCCGTCCTATACGGATAATGGCGACGGCACGGTCACGGACAACGTGACCACCCTGATCTGGCAGCAGGGCGGGGACGGTGTGAGGAAGACCTGGAATGAAGCGGACACGTATTGCAGGGACCTTGCCCTGGCCGGACAATCGGACTGGCGGCTTCCGAACCGCCTGGAACTTGCCAGTCTGGTCGTGGACAACGGCATCGGCAATACAATGATCGATGCGGTCTTCCCTACCTGGTCCTCCTACTACTGGGCGTCCACAACGAGTGTGAGCCATACCGTCCCTTATGCGTGGAGCGTGGACTTTTACGACGGGGTCTCGCTCTATAATCTGAAATCGAGACCGTACTATGCGCGGTGTGTGCGTGGCGGGCCCTGATCGCGGGGGACGAAGCTCAGCGACGGGCAGTGAGATGGCAGCGGCGGCGAGCGAAGAATGGAACGGAGGCGTATCTCTATGATAAGATCGATCATGATCGGCTTGATCATCCTATGCGGCATGGCAGGACCGGCAAAGGCCGGCACGCTGGTTGATAACGGTGACGGAACGGTAACGGACACAGGAACAAATTTGATGTGGGAGCAGGCGCAGACCGTTCCGCCGGCCACATATACCTGGGAAGAGGTGATAACCCGCTGCGAGGACCTTGTCCTTCCTGCAGCCGGATATGCGGACTGGCGGCTTCCCAATGTGAAAGAGCTGCTGACGATCGTGGATGACACGAGATACGATCCCGCGATCGATCCCGTGTGCTTTCCTAATACGCAAAGTTACGCATTCTGGTCATCGTCAACAAACTTCCTCAGCAGCACCGGCGCGATCGCCTGGGGAGTGGAGTTCTATCACGGGAGCGCGTCACGCAATCTGAATAAGACCATGAAATTTCCCGCGCGGTGCGTCCGCGGCGGAGGGTGACAAGCACCAAAGGCTCTTCACATGAAGAAGAGCTCAGTGAGCATACTGGCAGAGGGCCCGGAAGATTCCCGGGCCCTCTTTTTTATTTGAACGATCCTGTCCGGGCCGGCAGCCGTTTGCGGAGCCCCTGGCCGTACGGCGGCCGTCCGACAAAGAACGCTCCGGGTATTTTTTTTCCTTTCCCGGTCCTGCAGGTGCGCAAAGTAGGCTACAATAGGGTAAGTTCAGAAAGGAAGGCAATATGGGGTTTAACGCATTCAAGCTCGATCCCAGGATCATGACCGGTGTCAGGGCGCTCGGGTACACAACACCCACGCCCATCCAGCTCCAGGCGATCCCGCCGGTTCTCGAAGGCAAGGATGTCATGGGTCTTGCCCAGACCGGCACCGGCAAGACCGCGGCGTTCGTACTGCCGATCCTGCAGCGCCTGCTCCCCGGTCCGCGCAGCAGGGTCCGCACACTCATTATCGCGCCCACGCGGGAGCTGGCGGAGCAGATCCACGTGGCGATCGTGGCGCTCGGCCGCGACACGCGCTTCAGGAGCTGCACCATCTACGGCGGGGTGAGCCTGAACCCGCAGATCCAGAACCTGCGGCACGGCGTCGAGATCGTTGTGGCGTGCCCGGGCAGGCTGCTCGACCACATCAACCAGAAAACGATCGACCTGTCGCATCTCGAGGTCCTGGTCCTGGACGAGGCGGACCGCATGTTCGATATGGGCTTCCTGCCGGATATCCGGAAGATCATCAAACACCTGCCGCACAAGCGTCAGAACCTCATGTTCTCGGCAACCATGGCCGACGACATACGAAAGCTCGCGCATGAAGTGCTCCACAACCCGGTCACGGTCCAGGTGGGCCATACGGCTCCGGCGAGCACGGTGTCCCACGCGCTCTATCCCGTGGAGCAGCACCTGAAGACCGGGCTGTTGATGGAGCTCCTGAAGCACACGGACACGGAATCGATCCTGATCTTCACGCGCACCAAGCACCGGGCCAAACGCATCGGTCAGCAGCTCGAGAAGGCGGGATATAAGGCCGCGTCGCTCCAGGGGAACCTGTCGCAGAACAAGCGGCAGGAGGCGCTTGATGGATTCCGGAGGGGCAGGTACCAGATCCTCGTGGCAACTGACATCGCGGCGCGGGGCATCGATGTGTCGAGCATATCCCACGTGATCAACTATGACATCCCGGATACCACCGATGCCTATACGCACCGGATCGGCAGGACCGGCCGTGCGGCAAAGACCGGTGACGCCTTCACCTTTGTGAGCCGCGAGGACGAGCCGCTGGTCAGGAGCATCGAGCGGGTGCTGGGCCAGAAGATCGAACGTCGGACGCTCAAGGATTTCGATTACAAAAAGTCCGTGCCAAGCCGGGACGCTGAGTTCGCCCGCCCTCCCCGCGAACCGCGGCACCACAAGCCGAGGCCGAAACCGGGCGGGGGCAGCACCCCTGGATCAACTGCCAGCCGTCCGCAGGCTCACCATGGAAAGCCGCAGGGAGGAGACGCGCCCCGCGGCACGGCGACCGGTATGCCGCGGCCCTCAAGCACGCGGAGCTTCAAGCCCCGCACGCGCAGGTCCGGGCCCGGACGCTGACCCGGGTGCAGTGAAGGGCAGATCGGAGCAAGGACCTGACAAAAAGATGGCTGTCGCGCTGTTGACGTATCGATGGATCACCTCATAAAAACGCAAAGGCCCGGGAACATCCCGGGCCTTATGTCATTGGCCATGCCTTGACCTAACCTGATCCTGATCTTCAACTTGAATAGGAATGGAGATCACTGTGCTGTGATCATATACAGGTCCTGCTAAATTCTGCTGTGTTTCGTTTCGTCATATGAACAGAATTCGACCATCTTTACAATTTGTTCCTTATTGTAAAAATAAAGGTCCTCGCGGCCGCTCAGGATCTCGGGGCAGTTGAAAAACGTCCTGTCCTTAAAGTCCACAGATGAGGTAAAAGAATAAAAACCGAAAACAAATGCCAGTGCATAAGCGATCATGAACAACTCCTTGTCTGCGTGGTCCCCGGGTAAAGTCATGCAAAGGCGCATGCTGGTAATTTATCCGGCACCGGAATTCACCCTGTTCAAATCATTGGGCCCGCTTTATATCTCGAATACCCTGATAACAGCCTGAAAACGCATGATCTTCCTGTGGTCACTCACTGCGCGGCGTCTTTATCAGACGGCCTGAAGAGCCGCGATAAGCTGCAGAAACCTGTCCAGCGATCGATAACGCACAGGAGCGCGCCTGCTTCGCCCGAGAAGCAGCACCCGCTATTTTGCGAGCAGTTTCCCCATGGCGCGGCCATAGTCCTGGCAGGCCCGCATTCCCTCCGAGGTGTCCACCTGGGCCTCCCGGAGCCCGAACGGGCCGAGGTTCGTCATTTCCATCTTGAACACATGTTCCATGGTATCGAAGATGAATCCCGGCGCCTCACCGCTGTGCGTACTGGACCCGAAAGCACCGCCGAGCTTTCCCGCAAGGGTGCCTTTCTGAGCCAGGAACAGGAAGGTCTTGAAATTCTCGGTCATGTCCTTGTGGTAGGTAGGGCACCCGAAAATGAACCCGTCATAACCCTCCAGATCCTTTTCGGTCTTGATGTCGGATATTTTTTTCACGTCGGCGACGGTGCCGGTGAACCGGACCCCTTCGGCAATATCCTCGGCCATCTTTTCCGTTTTCCCGGTCCTGCTGTAATAGACGATTACGATCTTCTTCAAAGTTCGACTCCCTCCTGCGACATATCCGGGCCGCTCACGCCTGCTGGATAGTGATCTCCTTGGTCGCTTCCCAGGCGCCGTGGAGATTGCACCGTTCAATAACTCGAAGCGTTCCCTTTGGATGTTTCGCCTGCTTTACCAGGGTGACCACGACCGCAGGTTTTGATACTTTCGGCGAGAGCTCGATCCGGGAGTAGAGACTTTCCCCGAACTTCACCTCGATCCACTGTACAAAGTGACCCTCTTCCATGACATGAGGAATGCTCCCGACGTTGATCCTGACCTCAAAAGGTTCTCCCGATCTCACCGAGTCAGGACAGTCAATGACCGGCAGATGCTTCTTTTCAAGGTCCGTCATGGCAGTCAGGTCCTTGGGTCTATTGTTGCCGCAGAACAATCCTTTTTCAGGCATTCCCTTGCTCCCTTTTCCCGGCTGGCCGTAAAGCTCAACTTGCCTTCGTCGACCAGGGACATAAAAATTGCAGTGGTCAATAAATGAGAGAAAGCCCGGCAAATATCCGGGCCATCTCTGCGGTTCGATCTCAACGTCATCTCTCCTGGAAAGAGAGGCAATTCGCTCTCAGGCCGCCTTTTGCTTCGCGATCGGCGGCGGGGCCATTTCCTTGTAATTCGGTATGCTCACGGACTCGAGCAGGCGCTGAGTAGCCGCGGGGTCCAGGCCGTCCTGGACCTTGACATTCGAATCACAGGCTGTCAGGATCGTCTGGACAAGGTCTCTCGCGCTGAAGGCGAGGATCTCCTTGATCACCTCTGGAGAGGCGTCCTCGATCAGGAGGGAGCTTTCCTGGTACCATCCGTCGCCATGGCCGGATGCCGCGGGTATGCCTGCGTCACTGGTCGCGATCCCCCGCTGGAGAGCGAAGAAGGAAACATCGGCGCGCAGCTGCTGCAGCCCCTTGAACGCGGCATTGGAGCAGATGCCGGTCCTGCCCCAGATGATAGGATTGAACTTGGGCAGGCTGACCCCGCTTGAAAAGATATAACTTCCCGGACGGTTCTCGGATTCCTGGATATCGATCGAAAAGAAATCATTCCTGTATTCCAATGAACTGACGGCTGCTGTCTGCATGGCAATTACCTCCTTGGGTGCGGTTATGTGTATCCCTTTGCTGAAGCCTGCGGGGAACCGCAGGACTGGTCCATGGTCGCTATCCTATCCAAAACAAAACCAATCCTATCCTGTTTAAAAGGAGTATACAGCAACTTCCTGCCGGGCGCAAGTAAAAAAGAGTGATTCTAACCTGTATTTCTGACTTTATATCTCCTGATAATGGCGGCAGGACGCAAAAGCCGGAACCGCGGGGGAGCTGTTGTATCTCCGGCTGCCGACCTCGAAGGCGATCAGCGCCGGTCGATCGTGACGGCGGGAATGTATGGGGTGGAAAAGATCGTCTTCTCCCGCACGTTGCGCACGCATGTTGGAACAACACACGGCTGGGGGAGGACGATGTTCAAATGCCTGCAGAACAGGCTTGCATCAAGGCTCATGGAGACCCGACGATTCGGCATGGGGACATACTGCTGAAGTATCTGCCGGCGCGGTGAGGGAGACCGGAATCCCTCATGAGGCCACGACCGCTGAAAGTACCGTATCAATACGATCACGTCAGATACTATGATCTTGCTCCGGGTCTTCTATTCTTCTGGCGCGGAACAGTGATATCTGCTATTCTGTATGCGAAAAGACCTGCAGCCGGAGCCGTGAGCCCCGAGGGGAAGCCGCAGTATCCAGATACCGTGACCAGAAGGGAGTGTTTTGGAAAACAGCATGAACGACGCTCTTACGAGGATAATTACTGATCTGCTCGCAATAACCATGGACGGCAAAGATGCGTCCCTCCAGGCACAGCATCTCGGCGATGCGGTACGCAGGATCATTCAACGGGATGATACCCTGTACGGAAAGTTCCGCGGCATCCTTGACTCCTTTCGGGCGATCATTCCTGATGAGCAGCAGCGCTATCTTGCGGCTATCCAGGCGTTATCAACGACCGCGAAGCTCAACCGGGATGAGATTACCGCGGCGATCAACCGCCAGGTTGATGAGCTGAAACTGATCGAGCAGGGATTGACGCCCTTTCTCGTCAGCTGGCGCGACACGCTCAAGGCCATGGAGGCGAGGCAGCAGGCCATCAAGGCCGAGCTTGCGCAGCTCCGTGACCGGATAACGCAGCTTGAGAATGAGGACCGGTCCCTTGTGGTCATGAAGTTGGCGAGGGAACAGAACCTGGCGCTGGCGGAGAAAAAGATCAGCGGCATTTTTGCAAGCATCGGCGCGGAGCTACAGGGGGTTAGCAGGAAAATGGCGGAATTGCCCGGCGATGTACCGGCGCCGCCGGCAGCTGTTCAGCCGGTCCCGCCAACCGCACCGCCTGTCGTCCAGACAGCTCCGGCGAAGAGCGCTGCTCCCGCCGAACCGGTGGGCGGCGTGCAGGAAAAATCAGGGATCACGTTGCCTCCTGCGCCGGTGGATTCGAAATTCCAGAAAAAATGCCCCATGTGCGGGGGGCAGTTCAATCTGCTTGAACTGCAGAACCTGTGGCAGTGCTTTACCTGCGGCCATGAGGAGTCGGCGGCAGGTACTGTCTGACCTGCCGTCGCCCTCTATTGAACCGCTGGCGTCGATGGTAGGCACCTCGGGGCAGACCGCAGGGGACAGATCGCACGACGAACACCAGCCTGCCGTTAAGAAAAAGACCTGCCCCGGATGCCGCAAGAAGATGTACTGGTATCCTGACGAGAAGGCTTGGCGGTGTCCGGACTGCCACTATGAGCGAAGAGATCTGAAATAGTCGTCACCTGAGCCCTGGAATATGTCCGTAGTGTTCCGCCGGGCCGTCCGGATCAGCAGATGCTGCAGCCCGTCAGGGATCGCCGGAGGGCGGCCGAGTGAGATCCGCCAGCGTCTCCTTTGGTTGCCTGCAGCTGCTGCGTGGCAGCGTTCAGTGCGTTCACGTAAAAAATGCCGGAGCTGATGACCTCTCCGGCATTTCCTGTCTTCGGGAGCTTCTTTGCTGATACGCAATGGCGTCGTATCAATCCTGCGCTAGCCCGTGCATCATTTCCCTGTTAATGAAGTCTTTTATGAACTCCCGCTCCGCATCGCCGATATTCTGGAATTTCACGCCCATGCCCGGCCGTTTGCTGCGGCCTGATCCCAGATGCATATGAAGGACCTGTCCCCGGATGCGCACAACCCAACCCGGCGCGTTGGGCAGGTGGAACGCGAAAGTGTGGATGCTCCCGTAGGGAAGGGGGGCGGTGGTGCTCACGAACATGCCGTCCTCGGAGAGGTCGGAGATGAAGTCGAGCCGCTCCTCGTCCGTGTCCTCGATGACCACTTCAAGCCGTGTGGAGAGGCGGACGAACTTTCGGGGTCGGTTTCCTGCCGCGTTCTGGACCGCGGCATAGAGTTCGTCAAGGCTGCAGGGATTTCGCAGGAAACCGGCGCATCCGAATTCCTTGCAGGATTGTTCTACCCCGGGATCCCTGTTGGACGTATAGATGATGACCGGAACGCTGTTGGTGCGCTCCTCCTGCTTGATATATTGAAGCAGCACCAGTCCGTTCATACCGGGCAGGTCGTAATTGGTGATCACCGCCAGCGGAACGGTCAGCTCAAGGAAGAGCATGGCGTCCTCGGCCGTCCGCGCCATGATCACGTCGTAGTCCATCCGCTGCAGGTGAATGCTGGTGTAGAACTGACGCTTGACCTTGTTGTCTATGACCAGCAGGACCTTCCTCGGACCCTGGCCGTCCTTCTGCTCCCCGTTTGCTTCCGATCCGTTCATGACCGCTCCCTGTCTCCTGCTTAACCGTTTTCAGCCTGCTCGCAGCTGCCCAGCAGACTACAACGCTTTGCCTGGATTTGCAAGGATTGCGACGGGGTAAATTAGGGTAGTGAAAGAGTCCTGCGCCGGTAGTCTTGGTATTCAGAAGCAGCCTGCTCACCAAGTCTGGAGTGGTGGTCACGGAAGGAAGTCTGTTGGATACTGGTGATCACTTAAGATGGTCAGTCTGTCGATGGTGGGAGTTCAATATGAGCCGGGATATCTGCGCGATTCCTGCGTTGTTTATGCCCTTTACATTTTGAATAATAGGCAGAACTGTCGTGAAAGATCCACCTAGTTCCTTGTCGCCATTGGCCTGATAGTGTTGCAAATCGCGATGGCGTCGTTGAAGGTCTTGAGCATAGGACCTACCATGTCCTTTTGGAACCGAAGGGTAAGCTGCTCAAAGGACTCCGGTGCATTGCCATTGATCGAACGTGTCATGTTCGTGTTCTTCACTACGACGGCGTCCTCAGCGTCCGAAGGTGAGACTATAGTGCCTTGCAGGGGCAGATCAAAGGCTGCGTTCATTTTTTCAAAATGTATATGCAGGCGGCATGCATCGGCCCGTGCCTCGACATTTGATTTGCGACAGATGATCTTTGATGATACCTCTTTCGCCAGGATGTCTGCAGCCGATGCCGGATTCTTTTTTTCTCCATAGGCAGTTGAGGCGGTGACGAGGACAATCAGTAATCCGATGAACGTCGCATGTCGCATAGCAAGCTCCTGCATAAATAACTTTCTCCCTGCTTCAAAAGTACACGTGCTTATGAACAGCAAGCGCTGATGGGTATGTTGAGAGTTTATCCAATAATCAAAATAAATGCATAGCCTGTCCGGGGTATTTTAAGGGTATTGCAAAAAAAAGCAGAAATCACGGGGCCGAACGAATATGGCCTCGATATTAACAGGTAATATGCCGGGATAGTATCGTTATCCATAATATGAAATTGAGTGGTCAACTTGAGGATATCTCAATTTGTCCAAAGTGACGATACTTCCCTGGTGAGGTACCCATGAAGCTGCTGAAAGGGCTTCTCGATGATCATATGGCGATTGCCGGCATGCTGGAAAAGGTCGTAGAGCCGGGCACCGTCACCGACGAAGCGCTTGCTGCTTTTCGGTTGGTCAGGGCGCTGATGCTCTCTCACCTGAAGAAGGAGAATGAAGAGTTTTACCCCGTCCTCAGGAAGGCGGCCGGGACCTTGAGGCCATCTACGCCATGGCATTCCGGTTCTTTGACACATATTCTACGGGAGGGAACAGAAAGGAATTCGGTCAGAAGTCGTAATCCAGGGCGATCGTGGTGAACATGCCGGTCAGGCGGTCCTGATGGTACTGGTACGGGATGTTCTCGTGGCGAGAGGTTGCGAAAAAGTCCGCACTCAGTTTCACTTTGATCTTGTCGCTGTCAAAGCGGCCCAGAAAGCTCCTTCTCGGTCTGATAATGGCCATTGCCCCGATAGTATTGGAATGGAACGCGTACATGCGGTAGTCCACGGCGACCAGGGGATCGGTCTGCGCATCGGCCGCGAGTTCCTTTGAGAAATAGGCCTTTCCCTGTTGGTAGTAGCGGTAGCGGCATCCCAGGACCAGGGATTGCGAAATGTCGCGGTAGAGCTCGATGTTCGTCGTATCAGACTGGATGTGCCAATCGTCACGGTAATAGCGGTAATGGATATGGAGACTCGTGGGCTCGCTCAGGAGCGTGATGAAACGGACCGCGTACGCGTTCCCATGGACCGTTCACTGCGGCGGTCCGTGGGCAGCCGGCGGCCGGCACTGGGTGTCCACCGGTCAAAGGATTTGCTGAATCCGATCCCCAGGGCGGTATTGTTCAAGTTCAGGCGCCGTGTATAGTTCTCGAACAGGGACCTGCCGGTATAGGTGTCCTCGTAGGAATAATAGCCTCCCGCGGTGAGGGTATCATCGTTTTTGTCATAGGTGAGCGACAGGGACAGGGGGACGCGGATGCTTATGTTGCCGCCTTCTGATTCATCCTCCTTTCCTGAGGGGGGCGGAGCTGGCACCGGCTGCTGGGCCGTCTTGGTGGCTGAGGTGATCGCGTCCACTCAATGAGGTAGGACGTAGGCATACTGCGCTGGCGGTAGTCCCGTGGCACGGTCTTGTCCTTGTCATAGAGCATGATGAAGCCCGGCCGTTTCTTTGTCCTCAACTCGAACCGTTTCACGAAATCAATTGCCGCAGCAGGGGAGTTGTCGATATTCACGGCCGCAAGCGCGAACCCCCGGGACCCGAATTGTTCCTGGACCGAGACCAGGTCCTCCATCTCAACTTCCTCGTGCAGGGACCCGGGTCCGGTCATGGGGTCATCCTGTATTGCGTTCGCGGGAATCGGCAGCACGCCTTTGATCCGGTTCGGCAAGCGGGTAACCTTTGAAGAGTGGATCAAGCACGAGCAAAAGGCCCTGGTCAAGAAGATCACCCGTTCATCCGCGAATCCACATGGCCGGTCATCCTGACCGCGCCGGTCGTCTGGTCAGTGCTGCCGGCCGCCTTCCTGTTCGACCTGATGATGACCCTGTTCCAGTCGCTTTGCTTCCCGATCTACGGTATCCCCCATGTTCAACGGGGCGATTATATCATCCTTGACCGGCACGCGCTGCCGTACCTGAACCTTGTCGAGAAGCTCAACTGCGAATATTGCGCTTATGTCAACGGGCTGCTCGCGTACACGTGGGAGATCGCCGGCCGCACGGAGCAGTACTGGTGTCCCATCAAGCATGCCCGCAAGATGACGACCATTCATCTGCGCTATGTCAAATTCCTGGAATACGGGGATGGCGCGGGATACCGGGAGCATATTGAAAAGACCAGAATGGATTTTGAGGACCTGCCGGAAGGCCGGGAAGGCGGATAGCCGCCGATCCCTCAGCGGGGACGGTGGCTCGACGGCGCCGCTGCCAGTGTTTTGACGGACCTGCACTGTGCAAAGATATCCCGGTTCTGTCTGTAGACATCGGTCCGGACATCAAAGGCGCCGAGGAGCGTGTGAAAAATATTGGAATGGGAGAACTGCTCGTGGCGCTTCGCCTGCAGGCACTCCTGGTCGAGGTTCTGGTTTGCCGCGTAGCCCTTGGACATCCAGAGAATGAGCGGGACGCGGGTCTGCTCTTCAGGAGCGAGAAAATAGGGCAGACCATGCAGGTAGACCCCGTTCTCCCCGAGCGATTCCCCGTGATCGGAGAAATACACCAGGAGGGTGTCGTAGGCCCCCGAGTTCCGTCTCAGGAGATCGATGGTCCGGTGCAGGAAATAGTCTGTGTAGAGGATCGTGTTGTCATAGGCATTGATGATATCGTTGTTCGCGCAGGTTTCCGGCGAGCTGTTGCTGCATTCCGGTTCAAAGACGCTGAAGTTTTCGGGATGCCGCTTGAAGTAGGCGGGGCCGTGGCTTCCCTTCTGATGGAGCACGATGAGCGCGTCGGAATCTGAGCTCTGCAGCCGTTCCGGCAGTCCGGAGAGCAGAATCTCGTCATAGCACTCCCCGCTGGTGCAGACGCCGTCCGTTGAGCCATGCGAGAGGTCCTCCATGGTCACCCGCGCGCAGACGCCCTTGCAGCCGGCATTGTTGTCGCGCCAGAGCACGCTGATCCCCGCCCGCGACAGCACATCCAGCACATTCTCGAACTGCGCCGCCTTGCTCACCGAGTATTCGGTCCGGTCAAGATGGGAGAACATGCAGGGAAGGGATTCGGCGGTCGCGGTGCCGCAGGCATAGGCCCTGGTGAAACTGATCACCCCGTCCTCTTCCAGGAAGGGGTTCGTGTTACGCTCATAGCCATTGAGCGAGAATTCCTTGCTGCGGGCTGTTTCGCCCACCACGAGGATCACCACAGTCTTCTTTTTGCCCGGGCGGGCCGGTTTCCGGCTGGCATCCGTGCCGATCGCCGCTACGGCCGCAGGCGTTCGCTCTCGGTGCCGGCCGTAGGTGAGTGCGGAATAGACAGCGTAGAGGGGATTGACCGCCATGCGAAGCTCCTTGTGCTCTCTCCCCATCAAGGTCAGATCCTTGTAGCTCAGCAGCGCGGCACCTGCAGCCACGGTGAGCGCCATGCCGATCGAGGCCAATCGAAAGGTGATCTCCTTGAGCAACGGGCGGGACCGGACGCGGACCAGCGCGGCCGCCAGCGCCGGCAGGATACCGAACAGCAGGACATGAACCGCGAAGGCTGCCGACAGCAGTTCGGCCGCCTCCCGGTTGTCCGTTTCCAGGACGCTCTGCAGCATGACGCGATCTATGATCACGCCGTAGCCCGAGGAGAAGTACCTGATGACCGACGAGAGAATGAGGACCGCCATCAACAGGGGCTGGAACAGGTAGGAGACACTCAAGAGGAGGAAGATCGCCGTCAATGCGCCGGTCAGGATGGCGAATGCGGCGACGGCAAATAAAACGCCATGCGCCGTGCGCGGATCAACGACCTTGAACAGGGAGCTCCAGAAGAGGCTGTTGTCGACCAGGATGATGAACGCCGCGCAAACTGCCGCCAGGGCAGGTGCATTTATGGCAGGTCTTGTCAATTTCATGTGAAAAAATATGGAAATATCTTCGGATTGCGCGTACGAACGAGGTCGTGTCGTGTTCTGCAATTGAAAGGGGACTCGAAACTGTCGGTGCCCGCGCCCGGAGAGAACCTGTCAGAACGGAGACAAGTTAGCTCTTTTATTGGTCATTGTAAAGAACAAAGCGCTGTCCCGCCGCGCAGCCCGGCAATGTTCTCCATCAATGGCTCCTGTGTCCGCCGGTCCCATCGCCCGATTTGACTCGTTGTGCCTTGTCTGCTATCCTGCAGATCAGAGGATCTTTTCGCGCGGCGGTCGACAGAAAACAACTTATGTTACCTCTCTGGATCAAGATTTCCTATACGTTCTTCGCGGTGGTCACGGTCGCTGTCTATGCGGTCAAATACCCGCCGGCGAACTTCCTCTGGTTCTCGGACATAGCCCTGGTGCTGACCGTGCCCGCGCTCTGGCTCGAGAGCAGCCTTCTCGCCAGCACGCTGATCGTCGGCGTGCTGCTGCCCGAGGTGTTCTGGAACGCAGGATACTTCGGGCGCCTCCTGACCGGGAAGCGGCTCGCGGGGCTCACAGACTACATGTTCGATCCGGGAAAACCGCTTTACCTCCGGGCGCTGTCGCTGTTTCATGTGTTCCTGCCCCTTTTGCTGCTCTGGATGGTCCGGCGTCTCGGATATGCGCCGCAGGCATGGCTTGTGCAGACCCTCCTTGCCTGGATCGTTCTTCCGCTGACCTATGGCTTGGCGGACCCGAAGCTGAACGTGAACTGGGTCCGCGGCTTTGGAAGTGCCGGGCGATTGAGGTTGCCTCCGCTCGTGCATCTGTGCCTGCTGATGATCGGCTTTCCCGCGCTGGTGTACCTACCCGCGCATTTCCTGCTCGCGGCGCTGTTCAATTGATCTCCCTGCGGCTCCGGCAAATATTGACATCCTCAGCTGCGAGTGGTATTAACTGTACTGGCAAATGCAGTTGGTCCGCTGTTTGAACCGTTGTATTGATCGTTGCGGAATCAGTTATTTGCCAGCTCATTCCTTCCGGGTGCTCATTTCCGGGTTTTGCACAGGACGAATTCGTCTGTTCTTCATCTTTTCCGCCGAGATCTGGAATCAGCGGAACGAGCTTGTCGCGGAATACGATCGGATCGTGGGCGCGGTTCCGGGCAAGGGCCGGTCAGCATAAACATCCCGGGCCGCGCAACCGCGGTCCCGTCCTCCTCCATCCCTATGGCCCTCAAATCAACCATCTTCAAGGCCGACCTGTCGATCTCCGACATGACGCGCAACTATTACCACGACCACAGCGTAACCATTGCCCGCCATCCGTCGGAGAACGACGAACGCATGATGGTGCGACTCCTGGCGTTCGGCCTGCACGCCGATGAGGCGCTGATCTTCGGCAATAAGATCGGCAATGATGATGAGCCGGATCTTTGGCAGCGCGACCTTACCGGAGCGATCGATCTCTGGATCGACGTGGGCCAGCCCGATGAGAAACTGGTGCGCAGGGCCTGCGGACGGTCCCGAATGGTCTGTATTTATCCTTACAGCGGACACAGTGCCGCGGTCTGGTGGGATCAGGCGAAACACAGTCTCGAAAAGATCAGGAACCTGCAGGTGGTCTCTGTGCCGGAGGAAGCGTCCCGGTCTCTCGCGAAACTTGCACAGCGCACCATGAAACTGCAGTTCACCATTCAGGACAACCAGATCTGGGTCTCCAACGGGAACGAGACCGTGCATGTTGAGCTGCGGCCATTCCTGTTGCGCACGAGGTAGGGGATGATAGGCGGCTTCCGCAGGCAATTCGGTCTGATACCCCGGTCAGCACGGATCTTCGCGGGTTCCCCGATTGACTTGATCGGGCAATGCTCCTATACTGGAGGCGGTCACAGGTTCCGGTGTAGAAAGCACAGTGCATTTCTTTCCTGGAGGACGACCGGCTGTGGAATTCCTGAACATGACCTTTTCCGTTTCCGGTGTCAGCACCAACGTGCTGCTCCCGCCGCTGATCTCCCTTGTCATTTCCTACTTCACGTCCATGGGCGGCATCTCGGGCGCTTTTCTTCTTCTTCCGTTCCAGATGAGCATTCTGAATTATACGGCGCCGTCGGTCAGCGGGACGAACCACGTTTTCAACATCATTGCCATTCCGAGCGGCGTGTACCGGTATATTAAGGAACGCCGCATGGCCTGGCCTTTGACCTGGGTGGTCATTGCCGGTACGCTGCCGGGAGTGTTCATCGGATATTATCTTCGTGTGCTCTATCTCCCTGATCCGAAGACATTCAAGCTGTTTGCTGGATGCGTACTGCTGTACATAGGGCTCAGGCTTATGAAGGACCTGCTCAGCGGAAACACGGCGCAGTCCTCGGGAGCGCAGGCGCTTGAGGAAAAATTCAAGACCCGTGTCGCGGAGCGCAGGAGAGCGCAGGGTTCAAAGATGGCCGCGGGCATTCCAACTGACGCGGTTGTGAGGACTATCAGCGTGTCGCTCAAAAAGGTGGAGTACGAATTCTGGGGCGAACGGTTCTCGTTCAACACCCTGGGCATGTTCGGCCTTGCATGTATCGTCGGCATCATCGGCGGAGCCTATGGCATCGGAGGCGGCGCCATCATCGCGCCCTTCTGCGTGGCCTTCTTCCAACTCCCTGTTTACACGATCGCCGGAGCGACCCTGATGGGCACCTTTATCACTTCGATCGCCGGCGCGCTGTTCTTCACCCTCTTGCCCCCGGCGCAGGGGGTCTCTCCACTGCCCGACTGGCCCCTGGGCATTCTTTTCGGCATCGGCGGATTCGCGGGCATGTACCTCGGAGCGAAGTCCCAGAAATACCTGCCTCAGAATCTCATCAAGATCATAGTCGGCAGCGCGATTCTGTTCCTGGCGATAAAATATATTGTTCAGTACTTCTAGGGACCAGGAGCAGCCGCACGGATCCCGGAGCATGTCATGACCTGTCCCCTATGCAGCGCGAAGACGGTAGCTGATTACTGCCGCGACACTGTCCGGGAGTATCTTCGCTGTGACCGGTGCGGTCTGGTCTTTGTCCCTGGCCGGTTCCATCTTTCTCCGGAGGACGAAAAAAAAAGATATGACCTGCACCGGAACGCGCCGGATGATCCCGGGTATCGGGGATTTCTGAATCGCTTGTTCATTCCTGTGAACGAACGTCTGGCGCCGGCAAGTACGGGCCTCGATTTCGGCTCAGGTCCTGAACCGCTGCTCTCCCGGATGTTCGGGGAAGCGGGCCACACCATGCGGTCTTATGATCCTTTTTACGGTCCTTTTTCCATTCCCGGAGAACAGCGCTTCGATTTTATCACAGCGAGCGAGGTGGTCGAGCATCTGCGTCAGCCGCGGAAGGAACTGGACCAGCTCTGGGCCCTTCTGCGGCCGGGAGGATTTCTCGGCATCATGACGCAGCCGCTTGTGGAGCAGAGCGCATTCCCTGCCTGGCATTACAAGAACGACCGCACCCATATTCTCTTCTTCTCGCCGCCGACCTTTCTCTGGCTGGCGGAGCATTGGGGCGCAGACCTGACATTCCCGGAGAAGGACCTTGTTATCTTCCGGAAGCGCAGAGCGTAAGGGTGTATAATCCGCCATGCGCTCCCTCCCCATCATTTATCTGGACGAACGCCTGGTCGCGGTGAACAAGCCCGCGGGTCTTCTTGTGCACAGGAGCGCTATCGACCGCAGCGAGACCGAGTATGCCATGCAGATACTGCGTGACCAGCTTGGCCGCTGGGTCTATCCGCTGCACCGGCTGGACAAGGCAACCTCCGGAGCATTGCTCTTCGCACTGGACAGGGATTACGCCGGCATCATGACGGGGATCTTTTCCCGAGGGAGGGTCTCCAAAACCTATCTGGCCGTGGTGCGCGGGTTCACCGCCGAGCAGGGCAGTATTGACCATCCTCTGAAAGTACTGCAGGACAGAACGACCGATCATCTTGCTGCGCCGGACAAACCGGCACAGGAAGCGGTAACCGATTATGAACGCCTTGCAACTGTCGAATTTCCTTATCCCGTGGGGCGCTATGCCACGGCACGGTTCTCTCTCATCAAAGCACATCCCCGGACCGGCCGCATGCATCAATTGCGGCGTCATATGAAGCACATCTTCCATCCGATCATCGGCGATACGACCTACGGGGACGGCAAACAGAACGAGTTCTTCCGCCGGGAACTCGGGTGCCGGCGCCTGCTGCTGCACAGCAGCGAGATCTCCTTCCCGCACCCCGCCACCGGACATCCGGTCCGCATTCTCGCGCACCCGGAACCTGATCTCAGGGCGTTCCTGCTGAGACTGAACTGGGACAGAAACATCACCGACCTGCTGATGACTTCACCATGAACGGGAAAAAACAGGAGCCGACCACGGTCCTTTTCGACTTTCAACAGGATGAGTACCATCCTGCAGGAAGAGTTATATCATATCGAAACAAAGCAATTTGTGCCTAAGGTTGTACGGTTTTTTTTTGTGATGGAATTTGTTTCTTTGTTGACAGGACAACATGCGGTCATTATATTGACGTAATGCGTCTTGGAATCACAATATTGCTTCTCGCTCTCGTTGCTGCGTCAATTATGCCCGCGTTATCCACGCTTGCATATTCAGGTAATCACACAAGCGAGCATGTGTACTGCACACTGGATGTTTGCCATGGTGCAGTTCATGTCATCTCGTCGAGCGGCATGATGCCCTGTCTTCTTGAGGGAACCTGCTGTACGCTCCCGGTCCTGACCGCGGGGTCTGTTGATACCTCAACCGCTCAGTTTTCTGATTTCCTCCTCGTCTTTTCGAACGAACGTCCTCCCCAGTCCTGATCAATATTACATAACCTAACGGTGTACTGCCGGATGCGAGATCATAATTCTCGAAGGGATCAGCGCAGCCGGATTCTGCACGCGATGATCACCACCCTGTTCGCGTCGGCGCATATCCTTACGCAGGACTGCTCATGCGTTTTCGTGAAGAAACCGCTCTAGCAGGCAGGGGTTATCCGTGCATATGCCGTATTGGTTCTAAGGTATTAATCATGCGCGTGCTTTTGGCATAAAAAAAGACGGTATAACAACAAGTTCCAGTGAATGTTTATGTGCTACAATAAATTCAGGACGGAACTTCGGCCGCTCGCCAAGCACGAGAGGTGTTTTCCCCTTTGCAAGGAGCAGGCCATGGAAGTAGCAAAACATCGTTACCTGAAGTTTGCAGCAATCTTATGCATTTTGTCAGCTCTCTATTTCGGACCGGGCAGGGGGGCAATCCTCGCACTCGATTCACCGCACAGCCCGCAATCGAGCAGCCGGCCGATGACATGTTCATCGTGCCATATCTCTCCTTCCGGACCAACGCCTCTCTGGAAAACGCTGCCGACATCAACGGACAATACCTATAAGAACAACCTTTGCACAAGCTGCCACTCAGCGGGAAAACTGACCACCAGCAAGTACGAGGACATCAAGACGCATACCGCCGGCATCACCGGCAGTTCTTATTGGGGTGGCGCCTGGGCGGTGGAGTGCGTTACCTGTCATTCGCCGCACTTTCAAATGCAGTCCATAACCTACGGTTCCGATCCCGCGATCAAGCTTGCCAGTGGCACTATATCTGCTCTTGTATCGTCTCCCAACGCCACGATGTCGACTTTGACGGACAGCACGAAGAATTTCATTCCTGACGAGTATATCGGTCATCTCCTCATTCCGAATACAGCCTATCCGACCGGGATCTACCGCATCAAGTCAAACACCAGCGCCACCGTCACGGTGGAAGGCGCCATCAACCTGAGCCGTACAGGCGTAGGAAAATCCTATGCGATCCACTACGGGAAGATGATAAACAGCCAGGTGCGCACGCCCGCTAGCGGGAATCTGCCGGTCAGATTCTTTCACAACACAGGCGCGAACTCCTATGCAACGAGCACGTCACCGACCGGCATGACATCGATATGTCAGATCTGTCATACCCAGACGGCTTCGTTCAACAACAGCGGCGAGCTGGAGGGGCCGCGTCATCCTGCGAACAAGGCGGGGACGAACTGCATGGTCTGTCATCCTCACTCGAAAGGATTCAAGGCAGATTGCGCTCTATGCCATGGAGAGCCGCCGGTGAGTGCGGACCAGTTGGCCGTACCTCCAACGGGTTCAGATAATCCCGGGAAGCACGAGGGGCATGTGTCGAATGCGGGCATTGCATGCGCGGCCTGCCACCGGGACTATCAAATGCCCGATGACACGACCCACAGTATTGACATCGGATTCGACAATTTCGGTTCCGGCGGCGGACAGTACCGGGGCCAGTCTGCGGTTAATTACCAGGGACGGAACGGTACGGACGTTAGCGTCCGGGACGATTCGCGGATCTGTACGAACATTACCTGCCACAGCACGGGCAACCTGTCCGTGACCGGCGGCCAGCTTCCGGCCGTCTACGGCGGGAACAAGTACGCATCGCCCCTCTGGATGACCACGGCTCCCGCCGCGGCATGCGGTTCCTGCCATGGACGGAGCACCTCGACCGGCATGCCGGACTACACGAACGGAGGCGCGGGTTCGACCACGGCAAACAGCCATCCCAGGCACGTGGTGAGCGGCAATATCGAATGCTCCTGGTGTCATGTCCGAACCGTACCCGCAGGCATGAGTCCGGTGGACTACAGCCAGGGTAAGCACGTGAATGGGAGCAGCCAGGATGTTTACTTCGCGGCGCCGAACGAGAGCGCCGCGTATGCCGGCGGAACAAAGACCTGCTCGGCGACCTACTGCCACGGAAGCGCCGCACCGCAATGGGGCGGCACCGCGCCCTGCGGGAGCTGTCATGCCGCCACGGCGGAGACCATTACGAGCGGGAGCCACCAGGTCCATCTTTCCACAACAGGCGGCCGCGGGCCCAATGGGGTGAGCGTCATCGTGACCTGCGACACCTGTCATGGCACGGGAGCCGTTTCAGGTGCGCACAGCGGTCACGTGGACGGCTCCGTGACCTTTACCGACGTCAATGCGATCGCCGCTACCAGTGCATGCAATTCCTGTCATAGTCCGGGAGGCGACTATGACGGCGTGAGTGATGCATCCATCGGCGCGAAAACGAACTGGGCCGGCGGGGTCTATTCCGGAGGCACATTGGCCGCGGGAAAGGAAAAATGGTGCGCTGGCTGCCACGACAAGTCCCCGTCGGTGATAAACACCGTAAACGCGCCTAACATCGCGGGCGATGAGTCCGGCTCCTTCATCTACGGCACCGGTTGGGGATTCTATAAGACCGGCCACGGCCTTCCGAGTGCGGGCACCATGCCTGCAAGCGGCGGCGCAACGAATGGTCCCGGCAGCAGCTGCACCGATTGCCATGATATATCCAAAGGGCATATCGACGGGGATGCGCGGACCTTTGCTTGCGCCTCCGGCACCGGCGGCGCCTGCACTACCGCTTACAAGACCGCATATCGTCTGAAGGACGTGGCCGGCGGTTCGCCGCTTGAGATGCCGCCGACAGGTACGAATGCGGAAAGTTTCCGTCTCTGTTTCAGCTGTCATACCAGCACCGAGGCCTGGCTGACGAACAACCGGGCAGGCACCAACTTCTACCAGGAAGGAACGTCTAGGAACGATCATTACTATCACCTTACCGCTGTCGCAAAAACAGCCGAGATCGACTGGGACGGCGCATTCGAAGGGAAAATGTCCTGCATAACCTGCCACAATGTGCATGGCTCCAAAAATCCGGCCATGATCCGCGCGGATGAACTGACAGGGTTCCCGTCGCTCAGTGTCCGCTACGGCAATGCCGGCAGCACCCACACGGCCGGGCAGATCGAGCCGGTGCCGAACAATATCACGCTCGTGGAGAGCACCAAGCTGACTATGCTGGGAACCCTGGCAAACACCTATTGTCAGCACTGCCACGGGTCCGGAACCGCCATTATGACCGTTTCCCGCACTCCGACGGGCATTGAACCGCGTCCGCCTGTGCTTACCTGGGTCGGCTATCCGGGATTCGAGACCGACGGTGCAACGCCCGATAGCAGCGAGAGCAATAGCGCATTTACCTTCCGTGTCACCTATACGGATATCAATCAGGACGCGCCGACCAAGGTCCAGCTATGGATCGACCTGAACAATGATGGTGATTACAGCGACGCAGGCGAGAAGATCGATATGCAGTCGGCCTTTGTTGTTCTCGACCCCTATGCCCCTTATTCGCGCGGCGTTGACTATGTCACCACGGTCGCGATCAGCAAGACCGCTCCTGCGGGGAACACCGTTAAATACCGGTTCTACGCGGAGTCGGGCGCAGATGTCGCGACCGGCGCGCCGACCAGCGACAGCACTTTGACGCTCCTGAACAAAGCGCCGGTGCTCGCCTGGACGGGGGAGGCTAGCTTCACCGAAGACGGCGTCAATCCGGATTACGGACCGAAGGACGGGAGCTACGCGTTCCGGATCAGGTATGTCGATGATGACGGCGATTCCTGCCCGGCGAGCGGTTCGGCCGCTATTCAGGTCTGGCTCGATCTGAACGGCGACCTGCAGTACGGCGCTGACGAGAAGTTCAACCTGAACGAGGCCGACCCGGGCGATACGAACTGCACGACCTCGGGCGGCGGCAAGCTCTATGCGCTGGGCGCCATCCTGCCGAACACGAGCGGCGGCAACAAGGTCGCTGCCTACCGGTTCTTCGCAACTGACGGCACGAGCGCGGCAGCCGGTCCTCCCGTATCCGGCGGCACGGTCACGGTTGCGGCAACAACGAACAGGCCGCCCTCACTTGCCTGGGACGGCGGCGTCTGTCGGCCGCAGGGCGCCATGCCGCCGAAGAGCGCGACGAGCTCCTCGATCAACTTCAGCATTCGCTATTACGACGATGACAACCAGTGTCCGGCGAGCGGGACACCGGCGATCCAGGTCTGGGTGGACTTGGACAAATCCGGATCGTACTCAAGCGGTGAAAAGTTCAATCTTGCCGAGGAATCACCGGCGGACACCGATTGCACGACCGCAGGCGGCGGCAAGGTGTACGGCGTGACCGTGGTTCCGACCATGGCTGCTGATGATATTCCCTACGAATTCCACGCGTCTGACGGCATCGACACCGCGCTCGGCGCTCCTGCGACCGTCGGCGCCACGGTGGATGTCATCGCGGCCACCTATGTTGTAAGACAGGACGGGACCGAGGATTACACGACGATCACTGCCGCCATTGCCGCGGTCGGGGCGAACAACAGCAGGACCATCCTTGTGTACAACGGGACCTATGCGGAAAACCTGACCATCACGCAGGACCCACTGACCTTGGTGTCGGCTTGCGGCGCAAGCGAGACGATTATCACGTCCGCGGTCGATCCGGTCGTGCATTTCAACCTGAGCGTCGGCAGCGTGTTCGATGGCTTTACGGTCACCGGCGGCGCCGGATCAGGCATCAAGGCAACAGGGAACAACTTCAACGGCCTCACCAGCACGCCGTCGATCAAGAACAGCATCATTTTCGGCAACGGAGGCCGGGGCATTTACGGCTACCGTGCCACGGTCACGATAACAGGTTCGGAGATCTACGACAATCTCGGCGGAGGGGTGTCCCTCTACGCTGGATCGATCTCCGATTCAACGATAAGGAACAACTCGGTGACCGGTAACGGCGGCGGGGTCTCGACCGACGCAAGCGACAAAGGAGCGTTCACGCTCACCAATGTCACGATCAAGGACAACAGCGCCAGCGGGTACGGCGGCGGGATCTACTGTCAGAACTCGGACGGCGGTTACGCGCCTTCCTTCTCGAAGCTTATCGTGTCGCGCAACACGGGCAGCGTCGGCGGCGGCGGTTATTTCACTTCCTGCAACCCGACCTTTACAAACAGCCTGGTCGTCGACAACAACGCGGTGAACGGCGGCGGTATGGGCGCCGGGACCTCTGCCTCTACCTGGTTCCTGAACAGCACAGTCGTGAACAATAGCGCGTCCGCTGACGGCGGCGGATTCTACACCTCCGGTTTGAGCGACACGGTCAACTTCGCCAACAGCATCCTCTGGGGGAACCGCGCGAACGGGTCCGGTCATCTCGGCCGTTTCGCCCAATCGAGCGGCAGCGTGGTCAGCGCCTATCTTTATGATTCGATTATCGAAAACAACGGTGATACCAATATCACCGATGATAATTACTTCAGCACAACGATCTATGTCGCCATTGTCGACGGTGGGGGAAATCATGACGCAGACCCGAACTTCATCGACCGGATCAACGGAGACAAGACTATGCGGAATTACCGCGTCCAGTCGCCTTCGATCGCCATCGATCGTGCGGGAAATACCTCGGGCAAGGGCATTCCGACCGACGACCTTGACGGGAACAGCCGTCCCGCGGGGAGCGAGGATATCGGCGCGTATGAATATGTTGGCGCCGCGCCTTAGCAGCTCGGCTGAGCGTGACGAGCCGGAAGGAGGAAGACGTGAACGTCAAGACAAAAGCGCTGGTCATGGTAAGCCTGCTCATGCTGATCCTGGCGGGATTCTTCCTGGTCCAGGGGATCCTCGAACACAATCAGGACCTGGCAAGAGCGGTCAGCGATGAGGAAAAGACCATCGACGATACCTTCGCTGATATACAGCGTTACGCCTTCTCTCCCTATCGCGTCAGGATCAGGCAGATGATGCGAAATCGGCCGGAGATCGTCTCGGCTTTTGCCGACCGCGACCGCGAGCGGCTCTATCGGCTAACGCTGCCACTGTATAAGGACCTGCGGGAAGCGAATGGGTATGTGCATGCCGTCGACTTCACCCTTCCCGACGGAACGGTTTTTCTCCGCATGCAGAAGCCTCATGACCACGGCGACAAGATCAATCTGTCCCGCTCCATCATCCGGACGGTCCACGAAAAGAAGGAGCAGCAGGCGGGCTACGATGTGGGCAGGCACGGGCTCATGTACTGGGTGGCGCAGCCCCTGTTCGACGGGGCTCGCTATGTCGGTGCGGTCGAGATCGGTATTCACGTAAGCCAGCTTACCTTTGCCCTGGCGGACCGGTTCAGGACGGAAGTGACGACGGTCATCGAGCAGGAAGAGTGGCGGAAGGCAACGGGTGTCAAGGAGGGCTTCCGCCGGTTCGGCCGGTACGTCGTTATGATGAATAGCGGATCAATCTACACCCAGCTTCCCGATACCTTTGATTTCTCTCGCACCCAGGATTCCCGGATCCTGCTGAACGGCAAGCCACACGTGCTCCATATCTGTGCTGGTCTCCTGGATCACGAAGGGAAGCAGATCGGAAGCATTCTGGTGGCCCAGGACATCTCCGAGAAGATCGCAAACCGGCAGGAGTTTGTCCGGAACGCGGCCGCCGTCACGGTGACGTCGCTCGGTATTTCCTTTCTTTTTCTCTATTTCACTTTCGGCGGTCTGATCGGGAAATTCGAAGAGTATGCCAACGAGAACCGGCGCGCCAAGGAAGAGGTCGAGCAGGCGAACAGCGCGCTCGAGGCCCGCGTTCAGGAGCGGACCGAGGACCTGGCTCGAGTGAACAACTCTCTGCAGGAACAGCACCGGTTCCTGCAAACGATCATCGAATCGATGACCCAGCCGTTCTACGTCATTGACGCTGAAACCTACCGGATCGTGCTGGCCAACAGCGCGGCATACGGGAACCTGGACCGTGCGGACGCGACCCTCACCTGCTACCGCATGACCCATCACCGGGACAAACCCTGTTCCGGCGACGACCACCCCTGCGCGATCAAGGAAGTGAAACGGACGGGACGCCCGGCGGTGCTTGAGCATGTCCACATGGACCAGAACGGGGCAGAGCATATCAACGAGATCTATGCGTATCCGATCCAGGGCGCCGACGGCGCGATCCGGAACGTTATCGAATACTGCATCGATGTCACCGACCGCAGGAAGGCCGATGAGGAAAAGAAGAAGATGCTCGTGCAGCTCAACCAGATGCAGAAGATGGAGGCGATCGGCGCGCTTGCCGGCGGCATCGCGCACGATTTCAATAATATCCTCGCTGCCATGCTGGGCTATGCGGATCTTGCGCGGCGAAGGACGTCGGAGGGGAGCGATACGCGGGACATGCTGTGCAAGGTCATCGAGGCAGGCGACCGCGCCAAGCTTCTGGTGCGCCAGATACTCTCGTTCAGCCGGCAGACCGATCAGCAGCTGACGCCGATCAAGGTCCAGGATGTCCTATACGAAGCATTGCGTCTCCTCCGCGCATCGATACCCTCGACCATCGAGTTGCGCCAGAACATCGACGATGGGTGCGATCACGTCCTTGCGGACCCGACCCAGATCCATCAGATCATCATGAACCTTGGCACCAATGCCTACCAAGCCATGCGGGAAAAGGGCGGCGTGCTTGCGGTCAGTCTCCGGCCGGTGACTGTAGGCGGTGACACGCACCGCACCGCCAGCCTAGTGCTGCCGCCGGGCGAATATGTCAAGCTCGAGGTGAGCGACACCGGCCACGGTATGAAGCCGGAGATCATGAAGCGGATCTTCGATCCCTACTTCACGACGAAGAAACCGGGCGAAGGCACCGGCATGGGCCTGGCAGTGGTCCACGGTATCGTCAAGAGCCATGGAGGCCAGGTCACGGTTTATAGCGAGCCCGAGGTGGGAACGACCTTCAATGTATACCTGCCGCAGCTCAAGGCCGCCGAGCGGGCCGGGCATGCGCAGGAGACCGGACCGGCGGTCGAGCTGCTGCCCGGGGGTCATGAGCGCATCCTTTTCGTCGATGACGAGGTACAGATCGCAGCGATGGGTCGGCAGATGCTGGAAAATATGGGTTACCGGGTCGTCTCGTGCAACGACAGCCTTGAAGCGCTTCGCGTGTTCCAGGAGCGGCCCGATGCATTCGATCTGGTGATCACGGACATGACGATGCCGAACCTGACCGGCGCGGACCTGGCCAGGCAACTACTCGTCATCCGTCGTGACATTCCGATCATCCTCTGCACGGGTTTCAGCGAACTGATCAATGCTGATAAGGCTCGGGAGATCGGCATTCGGGAATACCTCATGAAGCCACTACTGGCCGGCGAGATTGCCAAAGCCGTACGGAAGGTCCTGTCGTCCGCGACCCAGCCGGGGGCCCCGATAGGGTAGCCGTGCTAAGACCGGGCGTGCCGGGGAGGATGCTATGGAAGAACTGAAAAATAATCAGGACAGAGACCGAGCCGGCTGGCTGCAGCGGTACAAGAAAACGATCATCCTGTCCACGGTTCTCGTTCTCGCGGCCGTCATCGCCGTTGTCATGGTGTTCATCGGCGCAACGCTGCGGAGCCGGCTGATCCAGGACAGCAGGATGAAAACAGAAGAGCTGGCCGGGGTGATCGAGCTGAGTCTTCGGCACCTGATGACCGCGCGGAATCCCGGGAAGATCCAGCAGTCGCTGGAAGTGATCAGCGCGGGCGGCTCTTCGATCGTGAATGCATTTATTCTCGACAACCAGGGGAGGATCGCCTATTCGTCAAGAACGAGCGATATCGGGGCGCGCATCGACCGGTTTTGCGAGCCTTCCTGCACCGGATGTCATGCCGGCGCCGCTACCCTTTCACAGGAGACCGCGACGTTATTGACAACGGACGGCGGGTCCTACCTGCGATGCGTCAAGGTCATTCGAAATAATGGCGCCTGTTTTGCGTGCCATCCCCCCTCGTCCCGCACGGTCGGAAAGCTGATCATCGACCGATCCATGCTGCCGACCTCCCAGCTGATCACGGCGGTCATGCTTATTCTGGCAATCTCGGGGGTGCTCTCGCTTGCCGTCCTCGTTCCCTTCATTGTCAAGTTCCTCTCCCGGGGCGTGGATAAATACATATCCGAGATCCTGTTCAAGTCGTCCGAGCTCTCCATGCTTTATGCGATCGTCAAGCGCTTGAGCAAGACGATCGAGCTGGAAGAGCTGAAGCAGGTGGTGATCGACATAGTCCGCGACCTGTACCGCGCCGACGAGGTCCATATCCTGCTGCCCAAGGGCGGCAAGGAGTACGGCGGCGTTTTCTGGAGCAATAAGGATAACAAGATCGATCGCCGGGTCGTGCCCGACCAGGACCCCTATCGCGACCTTATCCTCGACTGGCTTGACGGCGGCCTGCTGCAGGAACGGCTTGTCGACGGAGGGCGGACGGTCGTCATCCCTCTTGAGAAGGGCGGCACACGACTTGGGATGATCATCGCAACACGGTCCGACAGGTTGTTCAACGACCACGATCTTGAACTGGTCCGGGCCATGGGGAGCCATATATCCGTCGCCCTGGAAAACGCTTCGCTCTATCGTATCGCCATCACGGACGAGCTGACGGGCCTTTATTCCAAGCGGCACTTCCGCACCATGATCGAGAAGAAATTCGAGCTGTACGAGAAATACGGAGAAAAGCTGACGCTCCTCATTCTGGACATCGATGATTTCAAGAAAGTGAATGACACCTACGGACATCCGGCGGGAGATAGCATCCTGCGCGAAGTGGCTTCCCGCGTTATGAACACCACCCGCGAGGGGGACCTTGATTTTCGCTACGGTGGCGAGGAGTTCATCGTACTTCTGCCCGCGACAGCCGATGCGGGAGGGGTCTATGTGGCAGAGCGGATATGCGAGCAGATCAACAGCGCCGGCTTTGATATCGGGGAAACGAGACTTCGTATCACCGTCAGCATCGGCGTGGCATGCGTTCCGGAACATGCGGTGACCATCCGCGATCTGGTGAGCGAGGCGGACAAGGCGCTGTACGAAGCGAAAAAAACGGGAAAAAACCGGGTCGTGTTGAGCCGGAATCGGCCGGTGTAGTCCCCTCGGCCTTGACATGCACAGTATCGCAGCAGAACCAGCTTGCCCGTCGCCGGGAGGGGGTCCCGTCGATGCCGTCATTCGGATCGTTAACACAGCATTTTATCAGCATCATCGTGGCCAACTCTTGCGCAGTATCTTTGATGACCTCATGTCGGGGAGGAAATTACGCAGGGGAATTCCGTGATCTGATGGGGAGAGGGAGAATGCATGTTGGAAGAAACGGGAATAAATGCAGTGTTGGACAGGATCTTTTTTATCACCGAACGCGTTGTTGCTCTTGACAGTATCGACGATATCTTCGATCACGTTGTCAGGACCGCCGTCCAGATCACCAACTCGGAGGCGGGTACGATACGGATGTTCGATCATGGTACAGGCCTGCTCAAGATCGTCAAGGGATACGGCGTGTCGACCGGTTTCCTATCGCAGCCGGCCGTCAGGATCGGAGAGGGGATCGCCGGACGGGTGGTGCTCCAGGGACGTCCCTATGCAACGGTCAATATCACAAAGACCCCCTATAGCGTGAACAAGGAATTCGCGAGACCGGAGGGGATCAAGAGCTTGATGAGCGTGCCGCTCAAATCGAGGGGTGTGACGCTGGGATGCATCACGGTCTGCCGCAAGAAGGCTGACGGCTTTTCCGAGCAAGAGCTGATCATGCTCAGCATCTTTTCAGCGCAAGCTGCTGAAGCCATGGAGAAGATGCAGCTGATAGTTTCGGTCTGCTCAGAAAAGCGGATAACGCCATGTATGCTGCCAAGCGAGCGGGAAAGAACCGTGTCCTGCCCTGCAGCGCCGGTGAGGGATAATAGGCCATTGCAGCGGTCGTTGCATGTCGCGTGGCGCGAACCGCCGGCAGAAACTACTGCCGGCGGTTCTGTTTCAGATGACGGATCAGGGCCTTGTGTCCATTCCGGGCTGTCCCGGCTGCTGACCGCGCGGACCGCTGCGGAACTGTCCACCTTGTCCGCCCATCGGACCCATGGGGGGCTCGGGCCGGCACTTTCGGAGCTCGTCGGCGGTCTTGGATGCCTCGACACATGCCTTTTCCTGCGCCAATCGGGTGCTGCGCTCCTCGAGCATGGAGAGTACCCGTGCCTTCATCTCTGCGAACTGCTCGGGTGTGATCTCCCTAGCGCCCTTGTCGTGCATCATGGGCGCGCTTCCTCCTCCGGCCCGCTGCTGTGCAGGAGCGGGTCCCGCAAGCATGACCACCAACAGCGCACTACAGACAACCATAACAAGATATCTCATGATTCTTTCCTCCTTGCGTACCGGAAATGTTCAGATCCTCTGAAATATATGACACGGTGAACAAGTAAAAGTTAAAGTTGCCGTGTTGAAGTAACAGATCATCCCGTTCCAGCAAGTATACCCCAAAAATACCCTTTCGGCTTTCTTGTAATCCCCTGACGCCGCCGCTAATATGTGTTGCGACCATGGTCTTTTCCCGGTCGCGCGCTGGCAATCGTTGCGATATCTTGTAATGATCGTCCGGTCCTGTTCACGGCGAGCGATCATAGACGGGAAAAGCGGTTCTGAAAGCGAGCGAAGGCGACATGCGGAGCAAGCTGTCTGACGCGGTTCTTGATCCGATCTACCGAAAGTACACACTCCTGGCGCTCCTGGGATGGACCCTTCTTGTTGCGCTCCTCCTGGCCTACGTTATCATCGAGCATCGTCAGCAGGATATCTCTATTCTGGCCAATCAGGCCCGGGCGTCGTTCTCCAAGGACCTGCTCTACCGGCGCTGGAATGCGAGGCTCGGCGGCGTGTACGCGCCGGTTTCCGACGAGCTTCGTCCCAATCCCTATCTCGCACACGTTCCCGAACGGGACATCACAACGTCTTCGGGCAGGAAGCTTACGCTTGTCAATCCCTCCTACATGACCAGGCAGGTCCATGAACTGCAGCTGCGGGACGACGGGACCGTCAGCCATATCACGAGCCTTCGCCCGCTTCGTCCGGAGAACGCGCCTGATCCCTGGGAAAGAAAAGCTCTGGAACAATTCAACCGCGGCGACAGGGAGGTTGTCTCAGTGGAGCAGGTGGGAGGGGAAGAACATCTTCGACTGATGCGGCCGCTCCGGACCGAGGCGCCCTGTCTTGCCTGCCATGCCCTCCAGGGCTACCGCGTGGGTGATGTCCTAGGCGGGATCAGCGTTACTCTGCCCGTCAAGGCCGGCTGGCTCCAGCATGACAAAGACCTCATCGAGCCGCTGATCGTCTTCGGCACCATGTGGCTGGCAGGCATCGCGGTCATCGCGGCCGGCTCGGCGAAATTGTCCCTCAGGTCCCGGGCGCTCCGTGACAGCGAGGTGCGGTATCGAACGTTGTTCGATACGATCCAGGACGGCATCTTCCAGGTCGATGAACAGCGGAACATCCGGTTCATCAATCCCGCGGGAGCCCGCATGCTCGGATACGGGCGTCCGGATGAAGCTGTCGGCGCTCCCCTGTCGCGTCACTGGCAGGATTATCAGGACTACGTATCCTATGAGAATGACCTGGCAAAGCAGAAGCGGCTTGCGTTGCTCCTGGTCAATGCCGTCCGACTGGACGGAAGCAGGGCCATCTTCGAGCTAACCGCTCGGGCCCTGGAATCGGCCGACGGTGCCGTGAGCGGCCAGGAGGGTATCTTCCGCGATATCACGGCCCGGATCGAAGCGGGGATCAAGGCGCAGGAGTTATCGAAGACCATGCGGGAGATCCTTGATCACGCGCCATTCGGGATCTACCTGGTCGGTGAAGGTGGCGTCATAGAGTATGTCAATCCTGCAATGCTCGCCATCGCCGGTGACAATTATGAGCAGTTCACCGAGATGAACGTTCTGGAGTTCCCCAACTACCGGGCCATCGGTCTCTCCGACCGCATAGAGAAGGCATTTTCCGGAGAATACTTCCGGATGGAGCACATCGAGTATGTCTCCTATTTCGGGAACCGGCGCTCGATACGCAACTTTATCGGGATTCCGATCACTGAACGGGGCGGGCGGAAGGTGTTGATGATCGTCGAAGACATTACGCACCGGGTGACCGCCGAAGAACGGCATGAGAAGCTGCGCGAGCAGCTTGTCCAGGCCCAGAAGATAGAATCCCTTGGACGGCTTGCGGGGGGAGTTGCTCACGACTTCAACAACATCCTGTCCGCGATCATAGGCTACAGCGACCTTGCCCTTCGCAAGCTGCCTGAGGACGCCCCGGTCGCAAAGGATATCAGGATCATCCGCTCATCAGGCGAACGTGCGGCCCAGGTGGCCCATCAGCTCCTGGCATTCAGCCGGAAACAGGTGCTGGAGATGCGCATTGTGGATGTTAACGCGCTGGTTGCCAATCTGGCAAAGATGCTGTCCCGACTGATCGGAGAGGATATCACATTCCGGATCCTGAATGGGACCGCGGCCCTGAACGTTCACGCCGATCCCACTCAGGTGGAGCAGGTTATTATCAATCTGATGGTCAACGCCCGTGATGCCATGCCCAAGGGGGGAGAGTTGATCCTGGAGACCGGGTTAACAGAACTGACGGAAGCCGACGCACAGGAGCACCGGGAGATCGTTCCCGGCCGCTACGTACGAATAGCAGTCACGGATACAGGCGTGGGCATGCCGAAAGCGGTGCAGGATCGGATCTTCGAACCCTTCTTCACGACCAAGGAGATCGGCAAAGGGACCGGATTGGGTTTGGCAACGGTTTACGGCATCGTGAAGCAGCATAAGGGATATATATATGTTGCCAGCGAACCGCATAAGGGATCGACATTCACGGTCTATCTGCCGACAGAGATGACTGCCGGTGTTTCCGGAGTACGCGAGGAACGGTCCGTAGAACTGCCCTGCGGCTCCGGCGCAGTGCTGGTGGTAGAGGACGATGAATCGGTACGCAGCCTGGTCGGAGAGATGATCGGGACGCTCGGCTATACGCCGATCATCGCACGGGACAGTCTGGAGGCGCTTGAGATCGTGGAGAAGGACCTGCGCCCGATCGAACTGCTGCTGACCGATGTGGTGATGCCGATCATGAACGGGAAGGACCTGTCCGACCTTATCCGGTCAAAGCGGCCGGACATCCGAACGGTCTTCATGTCAGGATACACCGAGGAAGTGATCAGCAGGCATGGAATGCTCGATCCCGGAATCCTGTTCATCCAGAAGCCGGTCACCCCGGCCAAGCTCGCGGCCAAGCTTTCCGAGGCTCTGCAGCCGGTGCCGAGGGACCAGCCTTCCCATGGATCTTCCTGATCCCGCCGGATTCTTCATCCTGTTCGTTGCAGGTCATTTGTGTCGCTCCCATGGTTTGTCAGGTCGGGGAGAATACTTTGCCAGCCATGTCATGCTATGGCGGTGGGTGACAATAGAGATTAATAATTCGCGTATGAATTTTTTTTATGCTATTTTATCTTGATTTTTGAATAGCATGTTGCTAGTATTCAAAACTTGTCACATCCGCTTTTCAAGTTGCTAAATGTGAATTGAAGTAACATAAAATTCTATTTGGTAACATAAATAAATTGCTCTTTAAATACAGCTAGTTATCATCGGTACGCGAATCTTCATTTTGTATTCATGTAGTCCGCACTTCATTCACCAGATCAAGGTTACCAGTTCCCCCTGATATTCCGAATGACGGGAAAGGTGTCTTTTCAGGGCAGAACGAGGGAGGTCTTAGCCGTGCTCGAACAAGCGGAAGTCAAATCCATCGACGCTATTTTGAACGATGCCCAGGGCCAGCGGGGCATGCTGATCGCTGTTCTGCAGAAGGTGCAGGAAAAGGTCGGCTATCTTCCCGAGGACGCCATGCAGATGATCTCGGACCGGCTCGAGCTGTCCTTTTCCCAGGTCTACGGTGTGGCGTCGTTCTATAAACATTTCCATTTCAAACCCCGAGGGAAGAAGATCGTCAAGGTCTGCATGGGCACGGCCTGCCACGTGCGCGGCGCCAAGGCCGTGCTGAACGAGCTCGAGTCCAAGCTCGGGGTCAAGGAAGGCGAGACCACCGCGGACCGGTCCGTGACGCTCGAGACCGTGGGCTGCGTGGGCTGCTGCGCCCTGGCCCCGGTGCTCACGGTGAACGACCAGGACCTCTATGGCGAGCTGACGCCCAAAATGGTGGACGATATCATCGGAACGGTGAGGAGCGAACATGGAACTCACGTTTAAGCGGCTCGAGAATATTGCCGAACTCGCTGCCCTGCGCGAGCGGCTCAAAAAGGAACGCAAGGAGAGCGACGCCCACCGCGTGCGCGTCTGCTGCGGAACCGCCTGCCAGGCAACGGGAGCGAACAAGCTGGTCAGCAAGTTCGAGGACGAGGCGGCGAAAAAGGGCGTGAAGCTCGAGATCGTGAAGACCGGGTGCCAGGGGTTCTGCCAGCGCGGCCCGGTCATGATCCAGGAGCCCCAGGAGATCTTCTACCAGAAGGTGAAGGTCGACGACATCCCGAACCTGTTCTCCACTTCGCTGCTCCACGGCCAGCCCTACCGCAAACAGCTCTACCGTGAATTCCCGCTCTCGGAGCCCAATGCCGAGATGCAGGACATTCCTTTTTACAAGAAACAGAAGCGCGTAGCGCTCCACCGGAACGGGTTCGTGGACCCCTGCAACATCTACGACGCCATCCGCGAGGACGGCTATGCCGCTCTGGCCAAGTGCCTGACCGACTACAAGCCTGATGAAGTGATCGATATCGTGAAAAAATCAGGTCTCCGCGGCCGCGGAGGCGCGGGCTTTCCCGCCGGTCTCAAATGGGAACATACCAAGAAGTCCGGCGCGAAGATCAAGGCCGTGGTCTGCAACGGCGACGAAGGCGACCCGGGCGCGTTCATGGACCGCGCGCTCATGGAAGGCGATCCCCATTCGGTGCTGGAAGGCATGATCATCAACGCCTATGCCATCGGCGCGCAGCACGGCTACATCTATGTGCGTCATGAGTACCCCCTGGCCGTGAAGAACCTGGGCATTGCCATCAAGCAGGCCGAGGCAATGGGGCTTCTGGGCAAGAATATTCTCGGCAGCGGTCTCGACTTTTCCATGGAGATCAAGGAAGGCGCCGGCGCATTCGTCTGCGGTGAATCGACTGCGCTTGTCGCATCCATCGAGGGCGAGCGCGGCATGCCGCGGCCCCGTCCGCCCAGGCTTTCGGAAGCTGCCGGCGGCCTCTGGAACATGCCCACGAACCTGAACAACGTCGAGACCTTTGCGAACGTCCCGACGATCATCGTGAAGGGCCTCGATTACTTTACCAAGATCGGCACGGAAAAATCCACGGGCACCAAGGTCTTCGCCCTGACCGGAAAGATCAAGAACACGGGCCTCATCGAGGTCCCCATGGGCATCACGCTCCGGGAGATCATCTTCGATATCGGCGGCGGCATGCTGAACCCGGACAAGCAGTTCAAAGCGGTCCAGACCGGCGGCCCGTCAGGCGGCTGCATTCCTGCCCAGTTCCTCGACATGAAGGTGGACTTTGACACCCTTGCCGGCGTCGGCTCCATGATGGGTTCCGGCGGCATGGTGGTCCTGGACGAGGACGACTGCATGGTGGACGTGGCCAAGTTCTTCCTGTCCTTCACCAAGAGCGAGTCCTGCGGCAAATGCCCGCCCTGCCGCATCGGCACCTGGCAGATGTACGAGATGCTGGAAAAGATCACGACCGGCAAGGGCGAGAAGGGCGATATCGAGAAGCTCGAGAAGATGGGCAAGATGATCGTCGCGGGCTCGCTCTGCGGCCTCGGGAACAGCGCGCCGAATCCCGTGCTCTCGACCATCCGCTATTTCCGCGAGGAGTACGAGGAGCACGTGAACGACAAGTACTGCCGCGCCAAGCGGTGCCAGGGCTTGGGGACCTTCCGCATCCTGCCGGAGCATTGCATCCTCTGCGGCCTCTGCAAGCAGGCCTGCGCCTTCGACGCGGTCTCGGAACTCAGGGACAAGTACTTCATTGACCAGGACTACTGCACCTCGTGCAAGGCCTGCTACAGCGTCTGCCCCACGGAGGCGATCGTGATCGAGAAGGGAGGGGCCCATGTCGCAGCTCGAAAGTAAGTGCCCCCTGACGGCAACGAAGCTGAAACTGGAGTTCTTCTACAACGATGACTCCAAGGACGGCATGTGCTCCAAGTGCCATCCCTGCAAGCTCGGCATCTATGACGCCGTCAAGATCCTTGACGCGATCCAGGCGGGGAAGGGCCTCGATATCTATCCCGCCTTGCTCATGCGCATTGCCGTGGACGTGAAGGACGGCGGCATGTGCAAGAAGGGCAAGGACCGCGCGGACCTTCTCGCGGCCTTTTTAAAGGATTTCTCGGACGACCTGCAGCGCCACATCAAAGGCGTCTGCACCCATCAGGTCTGCACGCGGTTGATCAGCTATGAGATCGATCCCGCGAAATGCACCATGTGCGACAAGTGCCGGGTCGTGTGCAAGGATTTCGCGATCGAAGGCCAGAAAGCGGTCTCGGGCAAGCTTGGATTCACGCCCTACCGGATCCGGCAGAAGCGCTGCACCCACTGCGGGGAGTGCATCAAGGTTTGCCCCGAGGGCGCGGTGATCATTACCGAGGCTGCATTGGCAGGTGAGGAAAAGCCTGCCGCGTTGGTGAAGCACACCGTGGGCACCTGCCCGCTGCATTATTAGTAGTACAGCAAGACCAAAAAGCGAGAACATTATTCCCGCACGAAGACACGAAGTAAGGAAAAGCACAAGACAATGCAGATTTTCTTCGTGGATCCGTGGCTTCGTGCGAGACAGGCAGTTTGTTGTTTATGGTTTTTAGTTAATGAATTGAACCTGAATTGCTGGAGGATGCTATGACGACCAAGATGGTGAACATGGAGATCGACGGGAAGGCCGTGCAGGTCCCCGAAGGCATGACCCTGGTGGACGCGGCGCAGACCGTGGGGATCCACATCCCGAACCTTTGCCATATCAAGGAACTTCGCGGTGTCGGCGCCTGCCGTATGTGCATGGTCGAGGTCGAGGGCCTGAAGACCCCGGTGACCGGTTGCACGACCCGCACCAAGGAAGGCATGAAGGTGCAGACCAAGACCCCGAAGGTCGAGGAGATCCGGAAGTTCGTGACCGATCTGGTCCTTTCCTTCCATCCTCTGGACTGCATGACCTGCCCCAAGGCGGGAGGCTGCGACCTTCAGCGGTATGCCGCTGACCTCAAGATCCAGGAGTCGTCCTTCGGCCGGAAAAGCTTCAACTATCCGCTCAACGACCGGAGCCCCTTCATCACCATCGACAACAACTACTGCATCCTTTGCGGACGCTGCGTCCGGGTCTGCAAGGAACAGGGCACGAACGTTCTGGACTTCATGGGCCGCGGCATCACGACCAAGGTCTCGACCGCCCTGGACAAGCCGCTGCACGAGTCAGGCTGCACCTTCTGCGGCTCCTGCGTCGACGCCTGCCCGGTGAACACGATCATGGAGCGCGACCGGTGGCAGCACGGCCGTGAGTGGGACATGGAAAAGGCGGACTCGGTCTGCACGGCCTGCGGCTCCGGCTGCGCTACCATCGTCTCGAAGAAGAACGGCAAGATCGTGAAGGTCAATGCCAAGGAAGATACGGGCTATCTTTGCGCCATCGGACGCTTTGGTTTTGATGCGCTCACCGCTGCGAACCGCGTGACCTCGCCGATGATCCGGAAGGGCGGCAAGCTCAGCCCCGCGACCTGGGAAGAGGCGCTCAAGGTTGCTGCCGACGGCCTCAAGAAGGCAGGCGCAAACGCCGGATTCATCGCGTCCGGATCGCTCACGACGGAAGAAGCTTATGCGGTCCAGTCCCTGGCCCGCGATGTGGTGGGAAGCGCCAATGTGGATTCCACGGTCTCGGCCTATGCCGCAGGCCTGATCTCGGCGATCAGGACCATGTACGGCGACAACGGCACGGCGATGCTGTCCCAGGCCGATCTCCATTCCGCTGATTGCGTCGTCATGATCGGCGCTGATCCGTCGCAGAAGAAGCAGAAGCTCCAGGAAGCCGACGTGATGATCCGTCGCCGTGCACAGGCAGGCGCCAAGGTGATCGTGGTGAGCACCGAGAAAACGGACCTTGCAAATCATCAGAACGCGATCCTGCTGCAGGTGAAAGCGGGAGCCGACGCGGCGCTGCTGGCTGGTCTCATGAGCGCGGCTCTTGCCGAAGGCGCCCAGGCAACAGCAAAAGGGCTTGATGGTCTGAAAAAATCGCTGGTATCGGCCGACGAGGCAGCATCGACCTCCGGCGTCGCAGTTGAGCAGATCGCTGCAGCGGCCAAGGCATTTGCCGCTGCCAAGAACCCGGTTGTCGTGATCGGCACCGGCGTGAGCATGAACGAGGATGCCTCGCTTCAGGCGTTGAACCTGGCGGCGATGAAGAACGCCGGTGTCATGGCGCTCCTGCTTGAAGCGAACGGCCTCGGCGTGGTATCTGCAGGATGTTTGTCTGACCTCGGCGCCGGATTCACCAAGATCAAGAAGGCTGGCAAGGGCTACAGCGAGATGAAGTCCGGCATGAAGGCTCTCTATCTCGCCGGAAATATGCCTGAGGTGAATTTTAAGTCGGACTTCATGGTCGTCCAGACCAGCCATATAACCGCTCTGGCGGAAAAAGCCGATGTGGTGCTTCCGATGACCGCGCTGTACGAGCGCGCGGGAAGCATCGTTGATATGTATGGAAAGCAGAAATCCTTTGCAGCCGCGCAGGACGCGGCAGGGGTTGCCAAGGACGGAGCGGACATCGCTGCCGAGCTTTCGCTTGTGATCAGCAAGACCAAGGGCTTCAAAGTGAAGGATGTTGCCGCCGCTATCAAGAAGTTCAAGGCAGGCAAGCTTGCTGAAGCGTCATTCAAGCCGGTGAGTGCGAAGGCAGGGAAGTCGGCCGCGCTCTCCGCATCGGAACTGCTCGCGGGAATGAACAAGGGCATGCTCGCCAATTCCGCGGTGGCCAAGGTGGCTGCGCCGCAGGGAGCGCCGGTTTCGAAGTAACACGACAGCGTGTCCTGTACACTTTTTGCTCCGGCAGGTCATTGCCGGTTGAGATACATCTTCAGGTGGTAACACGCGGGGGCGTCAGTCTCCCGGTAAGGAAAGGAGCTTTGGTACGATCATGAGAGAAGACCAGAAATCCGTTGACCCGGCAGCGCAGGTAATGCTGAAAGTGGCCGGCTTGAAAAAAATCGAAACATCCTTCGAACGCGCGGAGAGGCTCAAACCCTGTCCGATCGGACATCAGGGCGCATGCTGTAAAATGTGCCACATGGGCCCCTGCCGTCTTGTGGGCAAGGAAGAAGAGGCCGAGGGCGTGTGCGGAGCAACCCTGCCGGTCGTGACAGCGCGGAACTTCGCGCGAATGGTTGCCGCGGGCACTGCTGCCCATTCTGACCATGCCCGCGACCTGGCGAACACGCTGCTCGCCGTGGGCCGCGGCGAGGCCAAGGACTTCCAGGTCAAGGACGTGCGCAAGCTGAACCGCGTTGCCGGCTACCTCGGCATCAATGTCGAGGGAAAAGCGGTCAACAAGGTGGCCGAGGAGGTGGCGCTCAAATTCCTGGAGCAGTTCGGCCAGCAGCGGGGCACGCTTGCCTATCTCGGACGGGCGCCCAAGAAACGGCAGGAGATCTGGAAAAAGCTGGGGCTCGCACCGCGGGCAATTGACCGCGAGTGCGTTGAGATGCTGCACCGCACGACCATGGGTGTGGACCAGGAGATGGAGAATATCATGCTCGGCGCCATGCGCGCGGCCCTGGCAGACGGCTGGGGCGGTTCCATGATGGGCACGGACATTTCCGACATCCTCTTCGGCACCCCGAAGCCGGTCCGGTCCAATGCCAGCCTTGACGTGTTCATGGAAGATCATGTGAACCTGGTGGTGCACGGCCATGAACCTTCCTTTGCCGAGATGCTCGTCATCGCATCAGAGGACCCGGAGATCGAGGCATACGCCAAGTCCAAGGGCGCCAAGGGCGTGAAGCTCGTGGGCATGTGCTGCACTGCGAACGAGATCCTGATTCGCCACGGCATTCCGACGGCGGGAGGGTTCCTGCAGCAGGAACTCGGTATCCTCACGGGTATGGTCGAGGCCATGGTCGTAGACGTCCAGTGCATCATGCCGGCTATCGGCGAACTGTCAAAGAAGTATCATACCAAGATTGTTACGACCACGAACAAAGGCAAGATGAAGGATGCCATCCACATCGAGTATGACGAGCATCATGCGCTCGATCTTGCCAAGAAGGTCGTACGTCTTGCCATCGACAATTTCCCGAACCGGAAAAAGGATATGGTGTCGCCCCCTCATATCAAGCCTGCTGACATGATCGCCGGTTTCTCGCATGAATATATCGAATACATGCAGGGCGGTCTCTATCGCGGGTCCTTCCGGCCGCTGAACGACGCGATCATCGCCGGCCGTGTGCGCGGCATTGTGGGGCTGGCAGGCTGCAACAACCCCAGGATCAGCCAGGACAGTATGCACAACTTCCTGACGCGGGAACTGATCAAGAACGATGTGCTGGTGGTCCAGACGGGCTGCTCTGCCATGGCTTCCGCCAAGGCCGGGTACATGACACCGGAGAACGCCATGGAGAATGCCGGCAAGGGTCTACGCGAGGTCTGTGAAGCCATCGGTATCCCGCCGGTGCTCCACATGGGCTCCTGCGTGGACAATTCGCGCATTCTGACCGTGGCTTCCGCCATTGCCGAGGAAGGCGGTCTCGGAGACGATATCGGCGGTCTTCCGGCTGTGGGTATAGCTCCGGAGTGGATGAGCGAAAAGGCAATCGCCATCGGCACCTACTTCGTGGCATCCGGTGTTCCGATCATCTTCGGCGCGGGTTCACCGGTCAGCGCCAGCAAATCGATGAAGGACCTGATGGAAAATAAGTGGTGGGACCTGGTGAACGCGGGCTTCTACTTTGAAGAGGACCCGGGAAAGATCCTGGAACTGGCACTTAAAATGATCGATGCGGCTCGTGAGAAGCTCAAGATCAGGAAATACGAGCCCGGTCGATTCGGCACTGAGCGCGTACTGATGGATATGGCGGCGCGGCGCGCGGCCTCATTTGCCACGCCTCACGGTGAAGTCGTGTAGTCTGATAAAATATCTCAGGTAGTTTAGGTGCTAAGGCCGGAGGGAGATTCCCTCCGGCCTTTTTTTCACTGCTCCCTGGAATCTGTGGGGGCTGTCGGAGCGGTAACAGCTTATTGCCTGTACGGGAAGTGTTTTCTCGGAGTTCTCGCCCGCATTCGCCGGTTTTATTACCGTATATGTTGTGGTTTTCACTCTTCACGTCCACAAGATGCGGTATCTTGTTGATAAATTTCAAATAAATTATAATTATCTTGACAACCGAATTGTTTTAAGTATCATAGTAACTATACTTACTATAACCAGATACACTAGTACGATCGGAGAGGCTGCGATGGTTAAGCGCAAAAACCCGAAAAAGTATAAGACTAAGGAGATCTGCGATAGATTTGATATCTCCCGTGCAACGCTTTTTCGCTGGGAGAGCGAGGGATTGCTTACTGACGTCGAGCGCGACTGGCGCGGCTGGCGGGTGTACGGTGACATGAATCTGCGCGAGATCGAGAAGATCATCAGGAATAAGACCGCGTAACGACCGGAGAACGATTCCCCACAGGGAGACCGCATGCTGTTCGGAAAAAAAATAGAACCAATCGCCCTTGATATCGGATCAACGCTGATCAAGCTTGTGCAGCTCAAGGGGACCGGCAAGAGCTTCAGTCTGAGCAAGTTCGGGATGATCCCGCTTCCCCCCGAGGTGATCGTGGAAGGTGCGGTGATGGACGCGAACCGCGTTTCCGAAGCGATCAAGGAGCTTATCGCCGCCCAGAAGATCAAGACCAAGGAGGTCGTACTCTCCGTATCGGGAAGTTCGGTGATCATCAAACGTGTTTCCATCGCCGACATGACCGATGAGGAGCTCAGCGAGTCCATTAAATGGGAAGCGGAGCAGTATATTCCCTTTTCCATCGATGATGTGAACGTCGATTTCCAGAAACTTGGTCCCGGAGCCGCTGAAGGGCAGGCGGACATCCTCCTGGTCGCCGTCAAGAAGGACAAAATCAATGATTATGTGAACCTGGTGAAGGACGCTGGGCTTGAGCCGGTTGTCGTGGACGTGGACGCGTTCGCGCTTGCCAATATGTACGAGATGAACTATGAGGTGGAAGGCGGCATCACGGCGCTGTTGAACATCGGGGCCTCGGTGATGAACATCAATGTGCTGAAGGACGGCGGATCCATCTTTACCCGAGACATCACTGTCGGCGGCAACCGGTATATCGAAGCGCTGCAGCGGGACGCCGGATTGACCTATGAGGACGCCGAAAAGGTGAAACGCGGCGAGCCGGTCGACGGGGGAGATAAGGACCAGCTGACCGGGATCGTTTCGACGGTCACCGAGGATATCGTCGGCGAGATCCAGCGCTCATTCGATTTCTTCCGGTCCACGACCGGGAGCGAGGCGGTAAGCAGAGTCCTGATATGCGGCGGGTGCGCCAAGATACCCGAGTTCAGCAAGACCTTGTCCAGCCGGCTGGAAATCCCGGTGGACGTCATCAATCCGTTCAAGAACATCAAAGTCGATCCGAAGCACTTTGACGCCGGTTTTATCAGTGAGTCGGCTCCTCTGGCGGCTATAGCAGTAGGTCTTGCGATGAGGAGGCCAGGCGATCGATGATTAAGATCAACTTATTGCCGACAAAGCGCAAGCCCTCGCGCAAGATAACCGATCTGCAGAAACAGGCGGTGCTCGGCGGCCTGATCCTGGGCGGCGTCATCACCGGCATGGTTCTCTACACGGCAAGCTTGAACCAGAAGATCGCACAGCGCCAGCAGAAACGCGATGCCACCAAGACGAAAATCGCGCAGCAGGAGACCATGCTGAAAGAGGTCAAGAACGTCGAAGACGAGGAAAAGAAGGTCACGGAAAAGATCAACGTCATCGAACAGCTCAAGAAGAACCAGCAGGGGCCGGTACGGATGCTCGATGAGATCAGCAGGGCCGTTCCGACCGGCATTGGAATAACCTCAATCACGGAAGCCGCCGGCAGGATCAATATCAACGGCGATGCCTTTACGAATGAGGACATTGTGAAGTTCGTGGAGAACCTGAAGGCTTCACCATTTTTTCAGGAAATCTATCTTCTGGAGTCAATGCTTGCGAAAGAGAAGGAAACGGAGATCTACCGTTTCAAGCTCCAGATGAAGTACAAGGGGGTCTGATGAAGACGCCGGCGATCCTCGAAAAGATCCAGAAGATCCCGACCAAGACCCGTGCCATCGCATTTGGCGTGGTTACCGCATTGGTGACGATCCTGTTCATCTGGCAGGTCCACATTCCCAAGACGAGCGAGATCGGCAAGCTGGACACGGAGATCGCGGGCCTGGAAGCGACAATGCGCGACAATGACGCGAAGATCAAGAAGCTTGACATGTTGAAGGCCAAGGTCAAGGAGCTCCAGGAAAAGTTGAAGGTCCTGACCAAGCAGCTGCCACCTGAGTCGGAAGTGTCCGGCTTGCTGCGTGAGATCCAGAATCTGGTGAACAAGGCCGGCCTCACGCTCAAACTGTGGAAGCCCGATAAGAGAAAGCCCGGATGCAGCGGTATGTGTGAAGAGATACCAATCTCGCTGAAGCTCCTCGGCGGGTATCATAACGTCGCAATGTTCTACGACAGCGTCAGCAAGCTGACCCGCATCGTGAACATTGCTAATGTCAAAATGGGCGGCGCCAAGGTGGGGAACAGCGGACTTATGGAGATCGAGATCGACTGTACCGCAATGACCTTCGCCGCGACGGAGAAAAAGATGGAAGAGAAGACAGCGGTGCCGGTAGCCGTTAAACAGGTTAAATAGCATGCGAAATAAAATCTCATTCTTGATTTCCATGGTGATTGCCGGGATGCTGCTTGGGGGCTGCTCAGACTCAGCTAAACCTGCGCCACCGGCACCGGTCGCTCCCACGCCGATAGCGACGACGCCGACCGTCACGGCGCCGGTCTCGGCAGCGACCGTGACCAGTGCGCCGTCATCAACGGTCGCAGCTCCGGTCGCCTATGCCTACAATCCACAGGGTCGACGGGATCCCTTTACTCCCCTTATTCTCAAGGAGGAGAAAAAGGCGTTTATCGGCGCGAGAACGCCGCTGGAACGGTATGCTATCCATGAGTTCAAGCTGGCAGGGATCGTATGGGGCGGTCTCGGGTATCATGCCATGCTCGAGGGGCCCGATGGCAAGGGGTATTTCGTGAAGGAGAAAACGATCATCGGTCCGAACCGCGGTATTGTCAGGAGGATCACCCAGAGCAATATGATCGTTGAAGAGCGGTATCGCGATCCGTCCGGGGAAATGAAAAAGAAGGAAATCGTCATCGAGCTTCGCAAATCACAGGAGGGGACACCATGAATGTCCAGACACCCCTTAGTAGTATCACATCCCGGGGAGACTCGAGAAGGGGCGTGAGCCGCGCTGCCGGGAAACTGGGCTGCTGGCTCATCGTCCTCGCACTAGGATCGATGCTGCTCGTAAGCGGCTGCGGTCGCAAGAAGCCTCCGGTCGAGGAACTCCCCAAGGCTCTCACTATCCAGTCGATCACGCCGCGGGTAGCCGACTCCCGCATGGAGATCGTTATCGAAGGAAGTGAATCCATTCTGCAATACACCTCATTTCAGTTGACCGAACCGCTCCGGCTGGTCGTCGACATCACCGATGCGGACCTGGGCACTCTGCGGGATAAGATCGTTGTTCAGAAGGGGCCGGTCATCGATATTACGCCAAGCCAGATCGACAATATCGCCCGCCTGGAGATCGTTCTTTCCCAGCCGGTCGACAGCAAGGTGTTCCATTCCCTTGGCAAGCTGATGATCGAGTTGGGCAAACCGGTGGAGACCACCAAAGCCACTCCCGAGGAGGTGATAGCCTCACCTTCGACCGAGCCTGAATCGGCTCCGAAACCCGAGGTCGCCGCAGGTCCCCCTGCGAAGGTCGTCAAAGCCGTCCAGGCCACGGCGACCAAGGATGGCAGCACAATTGTGATCACCGGTGACGGAACCATGAAGCCGAATACCTTCATGATCGAGGGCAAGAAGCTGGTGATCGATATCCCGTCGACAAAAAGCCGCGTGCGGCAAAAAGTAATTCCGGTACGCAAAGGCGGGATCGACAAGGTCCGCGTGGGTCAGCATGGCGCTCCGGACCAGAAAGTCCGCGTTGTCGTTGATCTGAAAAAACAGATGGATTATACCGTAACGCCCGAGGGGAACACGCTGATCGTGGCATTCGTGCCCGCGGCTGCGAAGGCGGAAGAAGCCCCTCAGGAGCGGGCAGCGCAGGCGCCTGAGGCTGCACCGGCAGCGGTCGAGAAAGAAGTCGCGCAAACCGCGGCAGTGCCTCAGCCCGGCGACGCTGCGCCTGCGTCCGTGATCGCCGAAGCAGCTCCGGCCAAGCCCGAGCCGTCGCCAATAAAGCCGGAAGCCGCGCCGACACAGAACGTGATCGGCACGCCTGATATCCTCGTGGGAGGGAAAAAATACACGGGCCGCAGGATATCCCTTGATCTGCAGGATGCGGACCTGGTGAATGTCCTTCGTCTGTTCGGTGAACTGGCGAACTTGAACATGATCCTTGCTCCGGACGTAAAGGGCAAGGTCACGGTCAGGCTGGTCAACATTCCCTGGGACCAGGCCATGGAGATCATCCTGAAGATGAACGGCCTCGGTTACGTGATCGAGGACAGCATCCTTAGGATCGCGAGCCAGGCAGCTTTGGCAAAGGAAGCAGACGAGGAGCTGAGGACCAAGGAAGCCAAGAAGAAGGTCGAGGACCTGATCACTCGCCTCATCCCGATCAACTATTCAACCGCCTCAGGCATAGAAGCGACGATAAAGAAGTCCCTTTCTGCGCGAGGTGAGACTGTTGTGGACGGCCGGACCAATACGCTGATCGTGAAGGATATCTCCCGCAACATGGAGGACATTGTCGAGCTTATCAAACGGCTCGACCGTCCTACCCCCCAGATCATGATCGAGGCACGGATCGTGGAAGCCTCGCTCAACTTCAACCGGACTATCGGCGTGCAGTGGGGCGGGGGATTCAATGCGTCCGCGGCAACGGGAAACCCGACGGGATTATCATTCCCCAATTCCGTTGGTGTTACCGGCGGCCCGACGATGGGGCAGACACCGTCAGGAAGCGGGAACTATTTTGTCAACATTCCGGCGCCTGCAGGCGCGGGGACCGGCGGCGGCGCTGTCGGCATCAGTTTCGGCTCGCTCAGCAAGGCGCTGAACCTTGATCTGGTGCTTTCGGCGATGGAGTCGACCGGTGAAGGCAAGGTTATATCAACGCCGCGCGTCAGCGCCCTTGACAATAAGGAAGCCAAAATCGAACAGGGCGTGTCGATCCCCTTCGCGACTTCTCAGGCCGGCGGCGCGACGAATGTGCAGTTCATCGATGCCAAACTATCACTTATTGTGACGCCCCATGCAACACCGGACAACAAGATCTATCTTAAGATCAAGGCAGCCAAGAACGCGCCGGACACATCGCTGCTGGGTGCTTCGGGACAGCCGTCGATCCGCAAGAACGAAGCGGAAACCGAGATCCTGCTCACCGACGGCGAGACAGCGGTGATCGGCGGCATTCTTATTGTCGATCGGGGTCAGACCATCAGTAAGATTCCGTTCTTTGGAGACCTTCCTTTGATCGGCTGGTTGTTCAAGAGCAAGTCAACGCGCGAAGAAAAGCGTGAACTTCTGATCTTTATCACGCCGCGGGTGATCAAGCAGGAGATTATATAGTATTTTAGGAGGTCTAACATGCGGACCGTAAAGCAATATTCTATTATTATCATCTCTCTTGTTCTATTATCGGGTGTGTTGCTGACCAGTTGCGGTCAGCCGATCGCGGACGCTCTGGGGTGTCCCGCAGGCACGTATCTGGCGAACTCAACGGACATTATTACAGGTCCTGCTGATGTGAACTTCACGGGGCTGTCTGTTTTCAATAACCCATACCCGGGGGGGACCGTGAACTTAGCACCTCTCACGTTTATAGTGACAGATAGTAGAGGTGTGCCGCGCAACAATGTCTGTTTACTGCTTTATACCGGTGACACAAGTGCCAGCCCTGGTCCCTTTTGGTATGCCGACGCAAATTATGCAGCCGGAGCAGTGATCTACGGGGCAGGTCCTTTTAATGCCCGCACTGTTGTTACGAATGACGCTGGTGGTGCAACAGTGTATTGGTCAACTGCTACCCTGCCAGCAGCCATTCCTAAAACGATGGATACGGTAGGGCCGCCACCGACCTACATCGCAGGAGGGGATCTGACCGGCACATCATTCATTCAAGTTGATTCCGGCGCGCAATCTCTGAAATTCAATGTGAATTGGACGGTACAGGGTGAGCCGGAATCATAAAATATGCAGTGCAAATAAATGACTCTCAAGATGACGGCGGTCAAGTCGTGAAAAGAGTGGTATAATCTATAAAGAATAATTGCTTGAAGCACGCAAAAAGCGACAGCGGTGAACCGGGCGGTAATATCCGCAGTTATTGAATGTCTCCACGATTGATTCATGCGATGCATATGAGTGTGCGGAGTGGATCCTCAGAAACTCCAGACTTCGCTGCGAATGACATGAAGGATTTCACAAGGAAACTTTTGAGAACGGTCGTTTTTGAAAAGCGACGAGGAGTAATGTTATGAAAAAGCGACTTGCCATTCCAACGTTTCTTATCGTTATGCTGTTCCTGTCCGGCTGCACTGGCGGAGATTTCAACGGCACGGGTGTGAAAAGTGGGCTGGGCACTGACGTCACGCCACCAACCGTGCTCGGTACCGTTCCCGCAGCCGGTGCTACGGGTGTTGGAATCTACGACACAATTTGGGCGAATTTCTCCGAGCCGATCGACACTTTCACCGTGGACTCCGTTTCCTTCACTTTGACGACCGGCGGCACGTCCGTGCTCTGCGGAGTGGGCACCTGGGGCGACACATGGGCTTATATTAGTCCTTATACAGCATTAGCCTACGACACGGTCTACACAGCGACCATAACGACCGCGGTAAAGGACAAGGCCGGGAACGCTTTTGCGGCAAACTATACCTGGACCTTCACCACGACCAGTGCGGCCGATATTATACGGCCGACGGTGATCGTGACTTCGCCGATCTCAAGCGCGACCGGCGTGTCGATAAACACGATTGTTACCGCAGGTTTCAGCGAAGCGCTGAATTCCGGTACGATCGCGCCGGCTACGTTCTACCTAACCGCGGGGACCGCTTCGACTGTCGTCAGCACGGTGTCGTATACAAACGCCGTCGCGACGCTTACACCTTCATCGGCATTGGCTTCCAATACGACCTATACCGCGACCCTGACCACGGGAGTGGCGGACCTGGCTGGGAATGCGCTTGTGGCAAATTATAACTGGTCTTTCACCACAGTTGCTGCGCCATCGATCACAACAGCAACGCTTCCGGACGGCACAGAGACGGGTGTATACTCATATACGTTGACGGGTGCTGGCGGCATTACACCCTATGTGTGGAGCACGACGACCACGACAATGCCTTCCGGTCTCAGCCTGAGTTCCGCTGGCGTACTGAGCGGCACTCTTGCAGCTGGCACGGCCGCGGGCAGTCCTTATACGATCGACGTTACGCTGACCGATGCCGACGGATTGACTGCGACAAGATCGCTCACTTTGACCGTCGGGGCAGGTCCGGCCGTGGTTGAAAACACGCTCCTGCAGGGGACTGAGACAGGTGCGTATTCCCAAACCCTTACCGGAACAGGCGGCGCGGCTCCTTATACGTGGAACGCGACGGGTCTTCCCAGCGGGGTGACGCTCTCGACGGCCGGACCGTCTGCGACGACGGCATTGACCAGTTCATCCATCCTTGCCGCAGCAGGGACCTACACGATAACAGTAACTGTTACGGATTCAGGCGGGCTATCGGCCAACAAGGACCTGGCGTTGGTCGTCAATGCGGTTCCCACGGTATCGACCGCGTCTCTGGCTGATGCGGGGATGGGTGCCGGATACGGTCCGGCTACGCTCACAGGTAGCAATGGGACGACACCCTACTCATCATGGAGCGCGACGCCTCTTCCGGCGGGGATGACGTTCGACACCTCGACCGGGATTCTGAGCGGAACGCCTTCCGGCCCCACCGGGACCTTCGATATTGGGTTTACGGTCACAGATGCGAAAACTGTCACAAGCGCGACAACGACGCTTCCGCTGACCATTCGGCCGACGATAACCACGACATCGTTGCTTGATTCAACAGAAACAGGAACAACCTATTCCATGACATTAGCTGCGACTGGCACAGGACTCCTGACCTGGAGCCAGAGCGGATTGCCTGCGGGATTGCTTTTCAATACCGGGACGGGAGAGATCTCGGGCGCGCCGAATGCGGGCACTGCAGGCACCTATGCAGTGGGCTTTACCGTAACGGATTCGACGCCGGTAACGAGTGCGACCGTGACGCTATCCCTCGTCGTCAATGCGACACCGACGATCACTACGGCATCGCCGTTAACGCAGTGGTCTGCCGTAAACGGACCGCAATCGGTAACGTTCACCACGAGCAATGGAACTGCGCCGTTCACCTGGTCCTCGACTGATCTGGCAGGGGTCGCACCCTGGCTAACGCTCAGCACCGCGGGAGTGCTGTCCGGAGATGCCACGACCGCAGGTATCGCATCAGGCACGTCCTATACGTTCAACATCACTGCAACGGACAAGTGGGGCGTGGTAACCGCGCGCACTTATGTTCTGAACGTGCAATAGCAAGAGAATAAGTAGTCGCCAGCCCATGTGTTCTTTGGAGCACATGGGCTTTTTTATTTAACAGTCGCGGGCAGACGATCTATCCGTGAATATGTCAAAAGGTTTTTTACGTGTATCGAGCTGAATGCTGCAGGTAAAGAATTTGTGTTGTTTCGTCGGTGATGTGCAGGTAATATGAACATGCTTTGAATCGAAATTATTCACACTCAGGGAGTGCTTAGTTCAAATGTTAAAGCGTAAACAGGATATTCGAGATGCACTTGATCGGAATGACCTTGCTGTCGTCATCTCCGCTGCCAAGGAGGATAAAAAGGTTATTTCGCTTCTCGTGAGGGTTTCTTATGACAAGGAAACTCTTGTAGGCTGGCGGGCGATCAAGGCCATGGGTCTTATCGCTCGAGAGATGGTGAAGTCCGATCCCAAATTCCTGCGTGAGGCCTGTCGTAAACTGCTCTGGTCCTTGAGCGACGAGTCCGGCGGGATCGGATGGTCGGCTCCCGAGCTTCTTGGCGAGATAGTAAGCGCTAATCCTTCGCGATTTACCGACATCGTTCCGCTTATAGCCGAGGTATACTCTGTTGAAGAGGATGTATTCCGGTCCGGTGTTGTGTATGCTCTTGCCAGAATAGCCGAGACCCATCCGGGGCTGGTGGTAACGCAGCAAAAAATAATCATATCGTCCCTAGTAGACAAGGACCCGCTTGTTCGTATTTATGGTCTGAAGCTGGTCGGGCTGGTGTGGGACGAAGCGCTCCGTTCTAATGCGTGGACGGATGTGTATAAACAAAAGGTCCAGGAAACAGTCCGGCAACTGAAACAAGATATAGCAGATGCCTGGATTTATAAAGATACCGGATTTTCGTCTATTATGGTAAATGACATTGCGCTAATAATCTATAATAAAATAAGTTAATTCAATTAGTTATATTTTTTTGCCAATAACTTGACAATAATTCACTCATATTTTATAATGTAATTACTATAAGATAGGGGCATAAATCATGACGCAAGCAGCAAAAAAAGATTATTACGAGATCCTTGGAGTGGAGAAGAAAGCATCGCCTGCCGAGATAAAGAAAGCCTTCCGCAAGCTCGCGCGAAAATATCATCCTGATGTGAATCCCGGAGATAAGTCGTCGGAGCAAAAGTTCAAGGAGCTGAATGACGCATATGAGGTTCTTTCCGACACCAAGAAACGGAAGCAGTATGATGAGTTCGGTCATGCAGCTTTTGACGCGGGCTACGGACAGACAGGAGGCCAGCAGGGTGGTTTCGGGTTCGAAGGTTTCGGGTCACAGGGAGCGGAATATTTCAGCGGACGAGGATTCGAGGATATATTCGGGAATATGTTCGGCGACCGCGCTGCCCGTGCCCGGGGATCGCAAAAAGGCGAAGATGTCAGCTATTCGGTCGAGGTGAATCTCGATGATGCGATCTTTGGAACGACCATGCAGGTCGATCTTCAGCGCGAAGTGAATTGTGCGACCTGTGGCGGCAGCGGAGCGCAGCCCGGAACCTCTCGTCGCACCTGTCCGACCTGCCAGGGCTCGGGCAGCATCAATCAGGGCAGGGGGTTTCTTCATATGCCCCAGGCTTGCCCGAATTGCCGGGGAGAAGGCACGATTATCAGCAGCCCCTGCAGATCCTGCGGCGGCAGGGGGCAGATTCCCAGGTCTGAGCGGATCAATGTCAAGATACCGCCGGGGGTGGACAACGGATCCAAAGTGCGCATGGCGGGCATGGGCGGTCCGGGAAGCCAAGGAGGACCGGCTGGTGATGTGTATATCATCACCCGTGTTCGTCCTCATGCCTACTTCGAGCGCAAAGGAGACAATCTGCACTCCGAGGCAAAAGTGACAGTGAAGGAAGCCGCACTTGGCGAGAAGATCGAGATACCTTCAGTTGACGGCATGGTATCGCTTACCCTGCCGCAAGGGGTGCAGTCAGGGCAGCAGCTCAAGCTCAAGGGGAAAGGCGTGCCGCATTTCGGCGGAGGTGGAAGGGGAGACCATTACGTGACCATTCAGGTGGTGACGCCGTCCCTTCTTTCCGAGCAGGGAAAGGAACTGCTCAGACAACTTGATCGGATGCATCCCGCGGACCCGAGAAGGGATATTACCTTCCGGGGGTTTACTAAACGATGACAGGACGGGAAAGACCGGGAGCTGGAGAAAAAGACAGTGAGGAGCGGGGTGACACATGGTTGCACGGGGGCATAAGCTGTACATGATCAGTGTTGTGTCGGAAATGCTCGGCATCCATCCGCAGACGCTCAGGCTTTACGAGCGGGAAGGATTCATCAAGCCCAAACGGAGCGGAGGGAACACCCGGCTTTACTCTGAGGAGGACGTGGAAAAGCTGGAGATGGTCCTCCGGCTTACCCGTGAGCTGGGTGTGAACCTGGCCGGAGTCGAGATCATCCTGTCCATGCGCGAGAGGATGGAACAGATGCAGCGCGACATGGACGAGACGGTGATGCGCTTGCGCGAGGAGCTTGCCCGGGAAATGCAGAGACGCGTTGAAACACGGAACGCCCTGGTCCCGGTACGAAGGATCATTGTCCGGAGGGAAGAAGAGTAAAGGCGTGAAGCCGATGAACGAAGAAGGTATGTAGGCGGGGGGTAGCGGAGGAGCACATGGCACGACTTGATAAATTCACTTTGAAATCCCAGGAGGCGGTGCAGGCCGCCCAGGACCTGGCAGGGAAACGCAAACATCAGCAGATGGAGGCAGAACACCTGTTGCTGGCGCTGCTCGATCAGCAGGACGGTGTTGTGCAGCCAGTGTTGAAAAAGCTTGGCGCGGACCCTGGCCGTATTCGCATCGATATTGAGGCGGCTCTGGACCGTCTGCCGCAGGTCGAGGGCCTGGTGCAGACCTATCTGTCCCCGCGGCTCGGGAAGTTGTTCGACCGGGCGGAGCAGGAGGCAGAACGGCTCAAGGACGATTATATCAGCACAGAACATCTTTTGATAGCAGCGGCGGATGGTGACGGTGCGTGTCGTGAGATCCTGGGTCGCCATGGGGTCACGAAGGATAGGATCTTCGCCGTGCTGGTCGACATTCGCGGATCGCAGCGGGTGACCGATCAGAATCCCGAGGATAAGTATCAGGCATTGACGAAATACGGGCGCGACCTCACCGACATGGCAAGGAGGGGCAAGCTCGACCCGGTGATCGGCAGGGACGAGGAGATCCGGCGTGTCGTGCAGGTGCTGTCGCGCAGGACCAAGAACAATCCCGTTCTGATCGGTGAGCCGGGAGTTGGCAAGACCGCGATCGCCGAGGGGCTGGCACAGCGCGTGGTCTCCGGTGACGTCCCGGAGGGGCTCAAGAACAAGCGGGTCGTGGCCCTCGACATGGGCGCCCTGATCGCCGGTGCAAAATACCGCGGCGAGTTCGAGGACCGGTTAAAGGCGGTGCTGAAGGAGGTTACGGAAGCACAAGGAGATGTGATCCTGTTCATAGACGAACTGCACACGGTTGTCGGCGCCGGTGCTGCCGAGGGCTCCATGGACGCGTCGAACATGTTGAAGCCCGCGCTTGCGCGTGGTGAATTGCGCTGCGTGGGTGCGACGACACTGAACGAGTACAGAAAATACATTGAAAAGGACCCGGCGCTTGAGCGGCGGTTCCAGCCCGTGGTGGTGCGGGAGCCTTCGATGGAGGACACGATCTCTATTCTCCGGGGGCTCAAAGAGCGTTACGAGGTCCACCACGGCGTCAAGATCAAGGACTCGGCGCTCGTGAACGCGGCGGTGCTGTCGCACCGGTATATCGCGGACCGGTTCCTGCCGGACAAGGCGATCGACCTGATCGACGAGGCAGCTTCGCGGCTCAGGATGGAGATCGACAGCATGCCGACGGAGCTTGACGAGGTTGAGCGCAGGATCCGGCGGCTCGAGATCGAGCGGGAAGCAGTGAAAAAAGAAAAGGACACTTCGTCGGCAGAACGCTTGGCAAAGATCGAGCAGGAGATCTCTAATCTCGCGGAGAAGCGAAGCGGACTCCGTGCGCAGTGGAACGCTGAAAAAGAGGGAATACAGGAGATCCGTACCACCAAGGAATCGATCGAACAGGCCAGGAACGAGGCGGACAAGGCCGAACGCGAAGGCAATCTGGGCAAGGCTGCGGAACTTCGCTATGGGAAACTGCTCGATCTTCAAAAACGGCTGGAGGCGGGTTCCGTCCGGTTGAGCCAGGTGCAGGCAGAATGCAAGATCCTGAAGGAAGAGGTCGATGACGAGGATATCGCAGAGATCGTGTCCAAGTGGACAGGCATTCCGGTGAGCAAGATGCTGGAAGGGGAGAAGCACAAACTGCTTACTATGGAAGAACGTCTGCGTTTGCGCGTGGTCGGCCAGGATGAGGCGGTAAGCGCGGTATCCGATGCGGTCCGCCGCGCCCGGGCAGGGATCCAGGACCCGAACCGGCCAATCGGGAGCTTCATATTCATGGGACCCACAGGCGTAGGCAAGACCGAGCTTGCCCGAGCTCTGGCCGAGTTCCTCTTCGACGACGAACAGGCCATGGTGCGGATCGATATGTCAGAATACCAGGAGCGGCACACGGTATCGCGCCTCATCGGAGCGCCGCCGGGATATGTGGGCTATGACGAGGGCGGCCAGCTCACCGAAGCGGCGCGGAGGAGGCCCTATTCTGTCGTGCTGTTCGACGAGATCGAGAAGGCTCATCCCGAAGTGTTCAACGTTCTGCTTCAGCTCCTGGATGACGGGAGGCTCACCGATGGCCACGGCAGGACCGTGGACTTCAAGAACACCGTGGTGATCATGACCTCGAATGTCGGAAGCCAGGCGATCCAGGATTACCAGCATGACGAGAATGAGATGCGCCGCAAAGTGACCGAGGCGATGCGCCAGCATTTCCGGCCGGAGTTCCTCAACCGGGTGGATGACCTGATCGTCTTTCATCCTTTGGATACGGAGATGCTGAAGCGTATCGTGGACATTCAGGTTGCCCTGGTGCAGAAGCGGCTGGCAGACCGGAAGGTCGAGATCGAACTGACGGAAACAGCCAGAGGACTGCTTGCCGAAGAGGGATTCGATCTGGTATACGGCGCACGCCCGCTCAAACGGGTGATCCAACGGGATGTTTTGAATCCCCTGGCAGCGAAGATCCTTGCCGGAGAGGTGCCGGAGGGCAGCCGGATCGTGGTGGACGCGGACGGCAGAAGGCTTGTTTTCCGGCCCTTATCGGGACGGGTCGCAGCATAGGAGAGGCTGGATGTGCTGGGTGGGGGCGCTTCTTATCTACCGGATCACCAGGAAAGGCAAATAAAAAACAGGTATTTCCTGTTGCAAACCAGTATGTTGAGGTATAATACACCCGCTGCAACCGCTGGCTCCCTGGATAGCGCGCCGGCGGCACGGGTCCGGTACTGACAACATCTCCATGGCCAAAACACTGAAAAAAAGAACCAAGAAATCTCCAACGACCGCGAAAAAAACTGCGCCCAAACGGCGAAGTTCAAACACCGCTCCGAGAACAACAAAAAGAACGCCCGCGTTTCCCGGCGCAGCAGAGCGCGATTACAAAGCGTTGTTCCACCGCAAGCTCGCGGAAAATCACCTTTTCTATGAAGTTGGCCGCATCATCGCGTCTGAGACCGAACCCTATGATCTTATCAAGAAGATCATCGCAGTTGTCAACAAGGAGATTCCCTTTCAGGACGCTTCGGTCTACGTGGCCAAACGCGACATGACCGGCCTTGATGCCTTTTACCACGTCGGACCGCTCTTCGAGAACCATACGCTTTCCATGCTGTACTACGATATCGGTGCGCCCGGTACGATCGCCGCGACCGGGGAGCCGGTCTTTCTTCAAGACGCGGCCTGTTACGACGAATTCCTGCATTTCCCCGATGAACGCAAGAAGCCCGGAAGTTACGTCGGTATCGCCCTGAAGAGCGAGAACCGTGTGATCGGCGTGATGGGATTCAGCCACGGCAGTCCCCGCTCGTTCCGTGTCGATGATCTGGATACGATCAGAACGCTTGCCCCGCTTATCTCCGCGGGCTTTGAAAAGGCGGAACTCTTCAGGAAAACGCTGGAGCTGTCCCGCGTGGACGAACTGACGGGTCTGCTGAACTATCGGGTGCTCATGGAGAAAATGACGGAAGAACACCGGAGGAAGATCCGGACCGGCCGGGATTTCTCCTTTATCATGGTCGATATCGACGATTTCAAACGGGTGAACGACCGGTACGGACATCTCGAAGGGAGCAGGCTGATCGCCCAGATGGGGCCGCTGCTCAAGTCTGCATGCCGTACCGACAGCACGGACATCTGCTTCCGGTACGGCGGCGAGGAGTTTTCCGTTCTGCTCACCGAGACGACGATGGCCGAGGCCGAGGCTGTTGCGGATCGGCTCCGGGCCGCTGTCGAGGAATATCCCTTCACGCTCAAGCTGAGCCATCCCCAGGAGAAGGTCACGGTCAGTCTCGGCGTGGCATGCATGTCCGGTGATAATCCCAAGACCATCACCGAACTTATCAACGAGGCCGACATGGCACTCTACCAATCGAAGGCAGCTGGAAAGAACAAGGTCACGAGCTACAGCGTCGGATGCACCATGCCTGCTGCTGCGCACAGGGACCACCGGGGGCTTCCCTAACTATTCAGAAACAGCCAAGCTGGCAAGCCGAGATCTTGATCTTCAACTCGTTGCATACCGCGCCTATCTCTCCCAGCCCGACGCCAAGTTCTTCCGCAAGCCCGTGAGCCGCCTCGCAGCTCAGCCGGTCGTTCACCACGGCTTTCCTGACCGCATCGATGATCCGTTCCTTGTGGGTCTGCACCGTTCTCTACCTCCAGCTGCTGGATAAGACATCTTACCCGCCTTCTGGCAACCGGGCAACCGAAGAATCCCTTCCCGGGCCGCCATGGGGAGGACTTTACAGGGAAATAAAAATAAAATCAATTCTTGACAAATAGGCTGCCATCGAAAATAATGAAGGCTCCCCGGCAGACCGAAAATCCGGGAAGGAGAAAGGTCCTCCTATGAGCAGAAACATTCAAAAAGTCCTTATCGCGAACCGCGGCGTGCCTGCGGTCAGGATCATGCATACCTGCAGGGACCGCAGGATCCCTACCACGGCGGTGTACAGTACGCCGGACCGACTGGCGCACCATGTGTTCATGGCCGATGAGGCCGTGCATATCGGCGAGGCTCCTCCGATCGAGTCCTACCTCAACATGGACAAGATGATCGACGCCGCGCTCCGGAGCAAGTCAGACGCGATCCATCCCGGCTGGGGTTTCCTGGCCGAGAACGCCGGGTTCGCCCAGAAGGTGATCGACGCGGGGCTGACCTGGATCGGCCCGTCGCCCAAGGTCATCAACATGCTTGGGGACAAGATCGAGGCCAAGGCGCTTGCCCGGAAGGCCAACGTTCCGACGATCCCGGGTATTGACGCGGTAACGGACATCGCCCAGATCAAAACCTGGATGAAAAAAGACGACGTGGCCTATCCGATCATGATCAAGGCATCGGCGGGCGGCGGCGGCAAGGGAATGGTGAAGGTCGAGAACGATGACCAGCTGGCCCAGGGCCTGGCCCAGGCGAAATCAGAGGCGAAAAAGTCCTTTGGCGACGATACGATCCTGGTCGAGAAGTATATCGAACGGGGACGGCACATCGAGGTCCAGATCGTGGCGGACGGGCACGGGAATGTGGTGCATCTCTACGAGCGGGAATGCACGCTCCAGCGCAGGAACCAGAAAATCATCGAGGAAGCCCCGTCGCCGACCCTTGACGAGGGACTGCGGCAGGAGATCTGTTTTACCGCCACGCGGCTCATGCGTGAGATCGGCTATACCACCGCCGGAACCGTTGAGTATATCTTCGATTCTGCGACCCGCAAGTTCTACTTCCTCGAAGTGAACACCCGGCTCCAGGTGGAGCACGGGATCAGCGAGCTGATCACGGGCCTCGACATCGTGAGCATCATGCTCGACACGGCCATGGGCAAGAAGCTGCCCTTCAGCCAGTCCGATATCCGGCCGAACCGGTGGGCCCTTGAGGTCCGCCTGAACGCCGAGGACCCCCGTACCTTCAGTCCTTCCTTCGGTACCATCAGCAGGCTGCAGGTCCCCATGGGCCCCGGCGTCCGCGTATCGTCGGGCGCCTACGAAGGCGGGGACATCCCGCCTTACTATGATTCACTCTTCATGCTGCTCATGACCGCGGGCGCGGACCGCGAGGACGCGATCCGCGTAATGGACCGTTCCATCAGCAGGAACCTCCGCGTTGAGGGCGTCAAGACGCTCTCGCCGCTGCTCCTGGCCATCATCCGGCATCCCCAGTTCATTGCCGGCGAGTTCTCCACGCGGTTCATCGAGGAGCATATGGACGAACTGGTATCCATGTTCCCGGAGAAGAACGCCGAGGACGAGGTGCTCAAGATCGCGCGCTACGTGGCCGAGATCTCGGCGCTGGGGCCGCAGAAGTGGATGTAGTACAGTATGAAAGAGATCATCCAGCTCCTGAACAACAACAAGGAATGGGCCCGGCGGGTCGAGATCGAGACCCCAGGGTTCTTCACGAAGCTCAAGAAGCAGCAGCGGCCCAAGTATCTCTGGATCGGCTGCTCGGACAGCCGCGTACCTGCGAACCAGATCACGGGGCTGCTGCCGGGGGATGTGTTCGTGCACCGGAACATCTCCAATCAGGTCATCAACACCGACATGAACCTGATGTGCGTGCTCCAGTACGCCGTCGATGTCCTGAAGGTCAAGCACATCATCGTGTGCGGTCACTACGGCTGCGGCGGCATCGCCGCGGTCAAGCGGAACGCCACCTCGGGTATGCTGGAGCACTGGCTTGAGAATGTGCGGGTATCCGTGCGGAAGCATAAGCGGATCACTCTTAACGAGATGTGCGAATTGAACGTGAAGCGGCAGGTCGAGAACCTGGCGCACAATACGATCGTGCAGAAGGCATGGGAGCGGGGCAGGAAGCTCTATATCCACGGCTGGATCTACGCGATCTCCGACGGGCTCATCAAGGACCTGAAGGTCACCCAGTCGGGCGCTCACGCGAGGAAACATCACAGAAGCTAGGAACAGGGGACACTCAGCATGAACGACCCAGTATTCGTCAGGCCGGGAATGACAGCCCGGGACATTGTGAAGGCGGTCCGCTCCCTGAAGGGCGTCTGCCTCACCTCCGTGGGCATGCGTGACGCGGGCCAGTCGGATTTCAAGAACCGGCACCGGATCCACGATCTCAAGACCCTCGCGCCTCACTACAATGCCATGGGCCTGTTCAGCGCCGAGACCCATGGCGGCGCACGGTGGCATGTGGGCATCATGAACCGGCGGGAGAGCCCCTTTGAGGAAGGTGCGATCCTGCGCGAGTTGATGCCGAATGTGCTGCAGCAGACGCTCATCCGTGAGACCAATCTCTTCGGGTACCGGCCTTATCCCAAGAACGTGATCGAGTACGTGGTGTCCCGCGTGGACATTGACGTGTGGCGGTGCTTCTCTTTCCTGAACGACGTGCGGAACATGCGCGCCGTCGCCGAAGTGGTGATGAAGCGGGGCCGTTTGTTCGAGCCGACCATCTCGTTCACGGTCGCGGACTGGACCACGAATGCCTACTACCTCGGCGTGGTGAAGGACATTGTGTCGCTCTGCGGCGGGACGGATGAGATCGTGCTCTGCGTCAAGGACATGGCCGGCGTGGGCGATGTGACGCGCATCGGCAACCTGATCGACGCGATCAAGCAGGCCTATCCCGATCTCGTGATCAACTATCACCGGCACATCACCGACGGCCTGGCGATCCCGGCGTTCCTGTCGGCCGCCAGGGGCGGAGCGAATATCTTCGACGTGGAAGAGGACTCGCTTGTCCGGTTCTACGGCCACTCTCCGATCCTTGCGGTGCAGGCGATCTTCCAGGAGTCGGGCATTCCCGTGCATCTCGACCGGGATCAGGCGGAAGCAGCGGTCCAGAAGGTCCGGGAATGGATCAACCATTATGATTGGGCCGAGTCGCCTTTCAAAGGTTTGGATCACAACGTGACGCTGCACAAGATGCCGGGAGGCGCGTTCCCGAGCTCCTTTGAGCAGGCGGACAAGGGCGAGTTCCTGCACCTCATGCCTTCGATCCTGAAGGTCATGTCGCTCTACAACCGGATCGTGAAGTATTTCGACGTGACGCCGGGCTCGCAGATCACCTGGGTGACCTGCAGCGGGATCGTGAACCGCTACGCAAAGGAGCGGGGCGATGCGGGAGTCGCCCACATCATCCGTCTGATCGAAAAGTTCGTGATCGAAAAGAAGCAGGATATGAACGCCATGGACGCGGCCGAGCAGGAAGAGCTGCAGCAGCTCTTCCGCACGGCGCCGGGAGACTTCAAGAACCTGCTGCTGGGCAATTACGGAAAGCTGCCGGTCGGCTGGCCCGCCGACTGGGTCTATCAGAGCACCTTCGGCGACGAGTGGCAGGCGAAGCTCAGGGACCGGAAGGAAACGTCTCCCCTGGAGTCCGTGGCTAGCGACGATCTCGGGAAGATCCGCAGCGAGCTCGATATCGCGATCGGCCGCGTATCCACGGAGGAGGAGTTCATCCTCTACCTCATGCATCCCAAGGATGCGCTGGAGTACATCGATTTCCGGGGCAAGTACGGCGAAGCTTCGATCGTATTGCCGACCGATGTGTGGCGCATGGGCCTCCGGAAGCCCGGCGACAAGGTGGACTTCGAGCTTTGGGGCAAACCCTATTCGATCGAACTCGTGTCCGTCGGCGCCGAGCACGAGGGCATCATCCACGTGGTGATGCGCATGAACAACAAGACCCGGGTCTACGAGGTCCTGACGCCGCGGGCCAAGAAGGCCGAGATCCGCATGGCCAAGGGGCCGAGCGACATCGGAGCGCCGATCAACGGCAACCTCTGGCGGATCGGCAATCCGGCGCGCGGCCCGGTCAAGGCGGGCGACATCGTGCACAAGGGCGAGGAGATGGCGAACCTCGAGGCCATGAAGATGGAGAATGCGATCCTGGCGCCGTTCGACGGACAGATCACCGAGGTCTGCGTGAAGTTGAACGAGACGGTCCAGGAAGGCCAGCTGCTCTTTGTCCTCGAAAAAGTAAAAACCCAGCAGAACGGGGTCACGCCGCTGGAGCTGACCCATCCGACATAAGTTCGCCAGACAACGACGACAGGAAAAGGCCGGAGCGGTCGATCAAACTGCTCCGGCCTTTTTTTTTCAGCAGACGGTAGTCACAACCGGCATCCCTGCGAAAAGGCGCTTTATTTATTCCGATCAATGTTGGATAATGGCGGCATTACGGTGCCGGGCCGGTTCTGTGATGACGACAGCAGACGGATCACGGTTGAAGGAGGGAAGTATGGCAAACGGTTCGAAGCACCCGAAGCTGAACGCATGGGTACGGGAAGTCGCCGATCTCTGCACTCCCGACACGGTGGTCTGGTGTGATGGATCAAGAGGAGAGTATGACCGGATGATGGCGCTGCTCAAGGAGCGCGGCATGGCAATGCCGCTCAAGAAGCGGCCGAACAGCTTTCTCTTCCGCACTGACCCGAGTGACGTGGCCCGGGTCGAGGACCGGACCTACATAAGCACCTCCTCGCAGGACGAGGCAGGCCCCACGAACAACTGGGAACATCCCGAAACGCTGAAAAAAACCATGCGGGGGCTGTACCAGGGCTGCATGAAGGGTCGCACCATGTACGTTATCCCCTTTTCCATGGGGCCCATCGGGTCGCCGATCGCCAAGATCGGGGTCGAGCTGACCGACAGCCCTTACGTGGTCTGCAACATGCACATCATGACCCGGGTGAGCACCAAGGTGCTGGAGGTGCTGGGCGACACGGGAGAGTTCATTCCCTGTTTGCATTCGATCGGCGCACCGCTTGAACGGGGGCAGAAGGACAGCGCCTGGCCCTGCGCGCCGATCGAGAAGAAGTACATCAGCCATTTCCCCGAGGAAAACCTGATCTGGTCCTATGGCTCCGGCTACGGCGGGAACGCATTGCTCGGCAAGAAGTGCCTTGCGCTCCGCATTGCATCGAACATCGCCCGCCGGGAAGGCTGGATGGCGGAGCACATGCTGATCCTGAGACTTACGAGCCCCGAGGGCAAGCGCTACCATATTGCCGCAGCATTCCCCTCTGCCTGCGGCAAGACGAACCTGGCCATGATGCAGCCGTCGATCAAGGGGTGGAAATGCGAGTGTGTCGGCGACGATATCGCCTGGATGAAGATCCGGACCGATGACAGGCTCCACGCGATCAATCCCGAGGCCGGGTTCTTTGGTGTCGCGCCCGGCACCTCCTACGGTACCAATCCCATGGCCATGGACACGCTGAAAGAAAACGTCATCTTCACCAACTGCGCGCTTACGGACGACGGTGACGTGTGGTGGGAAGGCATGACCGATGACAATCCGAAGCATGTTGTCGACTGGAGAGGACGGGACTGGACACCGTCATCCAGGGACGACGCGGCCCATGCCAACGCGCGCTTTACCGCGCCTGCCAGCCAGTGCCCGGTGATCTGCAAGGATTGGGAGAATCCCGAGGGCGTACCGATCGACATCTTCATCTTCGGCGGCCGCAGGACCAGTGTGGTCCCGCTCGTGACCGAAGCCTATTCCTGGGACCACGGCGTGTTCATGGGCGCCACCGCGGCTTCGGAAACCACGGCTGCGAACATCGGCGCAATGGGCAACCTCAGGCGCGATCCCTTTGCCATGAAGCCTTTTTGCGGATACCACATGGGCGACTACTTCACCCACTGGTTCACCATGGGCGACACCATGGGCCGCAAAGCCCCGAAGATCTTCTACGTGAACTGGTTCCGGAAGAGCAGCAGCGGCAAGTTCCTCTGGCCGGGTTTCAGCGACAACAGCCGGGTGCTCAAGTGGATGTGCCGGCGCGTGGACGGGAAGGTCGGGGCAGTTGAGACACCCATCGGCCTCATGCCCAAGGAAGGGGACTTGGACCTCTCCGGACTCGATATCCCTGCGGAGAACATGAAGGAGCTTATGTCCATCGACCTCACTGCGTGGAAGAACGAGATCCCGGATATCGAGAAGCACTTCGCGACCTTCGGGAACCGGCTGCCGGAGCGGTTGACAAAGCAGCTCGCGGAGATGAAGAGGCGGATGGGGTAACCGGGAACACCCACCTCCCCTGACCCCTCCTTGCCAAGGAGGGGGATTCTGTTCCTGCTCTTGAGCAGCGTTATCTTCCTTCTTGGCAAGGGGGGTGGGTTCGTCGGATACAATTGGATATAATTATGAGGAAATCAAACTCATGAAATCCCACTCCCCCCATAAATCCCTCGTGAACGTCCTCGGCGTAGTGTATTACCACTCCAGGACCGAGGACGGCGGGGACCTCTACCTTACCCGGCATGCGGAACCCCATGCCGAGCACCTGGAGATCCACAACTGGTACGAAGAGTCCTGGTTCACAAAGCACCGGGTCAAGCTGCTCGGAACCAGCTCCGTGTATCGGGTTCCGACGAGGACCATCAAGGGCACGCACCTCGACCTGGTGGTCAAGAACTGCCGCGTGGGCGAGGACGTGCCCTTGAACACGCATACGCTCCAGGAGTTCATGAGCGCCGAGTTCAACAGCCCCTGGGAAGAGTTCTCCCTGGTCCAGGAGATGGGTGACCGGCAGTACAGCCAGTCCATCGGCTGGGTGAAGGTGCAGAGGCCCCTGGCGATCTATGTGCCTCCCCAGAAGATGCAGCTCTGGCAGAGCGGCAGGTCACGCTCCCGCATCAACCGTATCCACGCACGCCATCCCGGCGTTGACCTTGATATCCTGAAGCAGTACAAGCTCGTGTACGAATGGATCCGGGGCAAGAACCTGATCGAGATCTTCGAGCATATCAGGACCGATATTCCCAACATCATCCAGCATCTCCAGTCCATGCAGGGCAAGGCGCAGAACGACCTGAGCGAAAAAGGGTATCTGATGGCGGATATGAAACCCGAGCACGTCATCATTGATGAGGACGACTGTAAAAGCATCGAGTCCGCAGGCAGGAAAGGCGATCCCGCGGCAGCAGCGAAGCAGGTCGCGATGGTCGAACGGCTGCTGGAGATAGGGAAATACTCGATCATCGATTATGAGCTGCTGTTCAGGACGCCGGAACACGAGGACCGGGTCAAAGCTTCGCGACGGCACCGGTATCTTGATGATCAGCGCGATCGGTTCGAGCCGACACCGCTTCCCACGTACCTCAGTCGCACCGAGATCCTCGGCGTGCCGTATATTTTCGGCCGGGCCGAGAGCACCGGCGGCCGCATGTGGGTCGTGGGCAGGAATGCGCGATTGTTCGATTACTTCCTGCCTGAGCGATGGCGCAAGACACCGGCGCTCAGCCTTTCGGACGCCAACGAGGTCTTCTACACGATCACCAAGGACAATATCCATCTTGTCTGGAGGACCTCACGGGTGGGCGAGTATCCGGCGGACAGGAAGTATAGTTCCGCGGAGATTGAAAAGATCCGGCGGTTCGGCATCAACAGCCCCTTTGAGGAATTTACCATCTCCCAGGAGCTGAACCAGAGGGGCATCCGCGCCGTATATGTGCGGGCGATCTATGAGACCGGCAGTCTCAAGATCGAGATCTCCGCGGATTCGCGCAGGTACCAATCCCACCGCGCGATCGTCGATATCGATGGCAATCCGGTGCTGGCAGCGGAGCACAACTACATCACGATCCGGGGATACTACAACGGGCCGGACGACTGGGTGCCGGAACATGAGGGTGTGCTGCTGACGCCGATCGATCTGTCCCGGGCAGTGAAAAAGAATATCATCGATGAGCCGAAGAGCACGCGCTATACAGAACGGACCGCAGAGCGTTTACACGAGGCAGGCTATGACGGATCGCTCTTAAAGCCTGATGACATTCTCGTGGCCGTGGATTCCCAGGGCGGGCTTATGAACGAACAGAACGGAGAACCGGCGCTCATCATCTGCAATTTCGAAGTGCTCTGCAGAATGGCGGCATCCGAGGCATAGGGAATCCAGATACAAACCAACATTCTTTAAAACAGACAATATCCGAAATGCCTCTGATGAGCACCGTAGAAAATTAGTTCATAAATAATCATGTAGACTTCAGCGAAGTTCATTGCTTGATACCTTCATTAGCTTTTGTAGTTTGTCATGCACCTTCTCGCGTGTTCCCAGTTGCACACTGCCGCTACTATTACGCAACCTCTTCACTCTGTGCTATCATTAAAATAAGCTAAAACTGGTTGATCTAAATGCTGCAACATTGGTTGCAGGCGATCCGGCCACTGCAGAGCCAAGGAGGTCCGCCATGAAGATCACGATCAGTGTCATTAAGGCAGATATCGGTTCCGTGGGAGGGCATATAGCGCCGTCGCAGAAGCTGCTCGAATCGGTGAAGAAGCATGTGGCAGAAAAAGGCAAGGGGCTCTTGATCGACAGCTACGTGAGCTACACCGGCGACGACGTGGCGATCCTGATGACCCATGTCCGGGGCGAGGGGGATGAGCAGATTCACAAGCTTGCCTGGGACGCTTTCGTCGCCGGCACCGCGGTTGCCAAGTCCCAGGGGCTCTACGGCGCGGGCCAGGACCTGCTGAAGGATTCCTTCTCCGGCAACGTGCACGGCATGGGGCCGGCGGTCACGGAAATGGAGTTCGAAGAGCGGCCGGGCGAACCCTTCCTGTTCTTTGCTGCCGACAAGACCGACCCCGGTGCGTACAACTTTCCGCTCTATATGGCATTCGCCGACGCCATGAACACGCCGGGGCTGATGCTGTCGCCCAAGATGGCAAAGGGGTTCCGGTTCGTGATCATGGATGTAAACAATACCGAGGGCGACCGGGTCATCGAACTGAATGCGCCCGAGGACCTCTATGATATTGCCACGCTGCTCCGCGATCCGGAACGGTTCGTGGTGGAGTCAGTGTGGTCTCGTGCTGCAGGGACCCAGGCCGTATCCGTGGCCACCTCGCGCCTTCACAATATTGCGGGGAAATATACGGGCAAGGACGATCCGGTGATGCTGGTCCGGAGCCAGATGGATTTTCCCGCCACCGGCGAGGTGCTGCAGCCGTTCTCGGTAGGCCATTTTGTCGCCGGGTGCATGCGGGGCTCGCACAACATGCCGATCATGCCGGTGAAGCTGAACTCGACGATCAGCTGGTTCGACGGACCGCCGGTGGTAAGCTGTGCAGCCTTCTCCATTCACGAAGGGAAATTGACCGGTCCGGTGGACGCTTTTGACCATCCCTTCTGGGACCGGGTTCGGGACCATGTGGCGGACAAGGCCATGGACATGCGGCGGCAGGGTTTCTTCGGCGCTGCCATGCTGCCCATGAACGAACTGGAGTACACGGGCATCATGGAGAAGCTCGACATGCTTGAAAAGCGCTTCGCTGTTCGGCAGGAGAAAAAGGCCGCTTGATGTTCACGATCGTACGGTAGACGAGATATGAAAGCCCGGGGAGGACTGTCCCGGGCCTCTTTTTTGGGCCAGTGACAGGACCGCATGACCGCAATTTTCAGACCGCAATTTTCCGCTTTTTCCTTGACCAGAGGTGTGCTATACTCAGCCCATGAAAGACCAAATCCAGCTTCCTCTTGACCAGGTACTGGCCCACCACGCAGCGAGCACTCCCCGCAGGACCTTCATCAAGTTCAACGGACATTCCTATTCCCTTCGCGACATAGACCGGCTCACCACGGTATTCGCCTCGTTCCTGCTGTCACAGCACATTGCCCGGGGTGAGCGGGTCGCGATCCTGAGCCACAACCGGCACGAGTACTTTGCCGCCTACTGCGGCATCCTCCGCGCCGGAGGCGCGGTGCTGCCGCTCAATCATCTGCTGACCCACGAAGAGATCGATTTCATCCTTTCCGACGCGGGCGTCCGGTTCGTGTTCTACGACAGCGAATGCGGCGAGACCGTGGGTAAACTGCAGGAAAAGGGCGGCCGCCGTTTCTTTTCCCTGCCTGGAGTGGCAGAGGGCGGCTGCGCTCCTGCTCCGGCCGCATTCCCGGACCATGGGATCGACGATATTTCCACGGTCCTGTACACATCAGGGACCACGGGCCGGCCCAAGGGCGCGCTGCTTACCCATCGGAATATCCTGGCCAATGCCGATGCCGCGCGCAAGGCGATCCATATCACGCCGCGCGACCGCTTCGTGGTGTTCCTCCCCTTGTTCCATTCCTTCACCTTCACGGTCTGCATGGTTCTTCCGCTGATCACCGGTGCCAGGATCTCGCTGCTGCCCGGTGTCCGGCCTTTTGAGCGGGTGGTGAAAAGCCTGATCCTGGACCGCATCACGCTTTTCGTGGCCATTCCCACGGTCTATAAGATCCTGGCGGACAAGGGCATGCCGTGGTTCATCAAGAAATTGCTGCGCCTGCGCTTATGCATCTCCGGCGCCGCGCCGCTGCCTCCCAAGGTCATCCGCCAGTTCGAAGGGGTCTTCAAGGTCCCGCTGCGCGAGGGCTACGGTCTGACCGAGGCATCGCCCGTGGTCTCGATCAATCCGGATGAACCGGGCGGGGACAAGCCGGGGACCGTGGGTCTGCCGCTGCCGGGGATCGAGGTGCGGGTGGTCGACGACAATGGACAGGACCTGCCCGTTGAGACAGCGGGAGAGCTGCTGGTCAAGGGTCCCAATGTCATGCAGGGCTATCTGAACAGGCCCGAGGACACGGAAAAGACGATCAAGGACGGCTGGCTATTCACCGGCGATATCGCAGCGCTGGACAAGGACGGATTCATCAGGATCATCGACCGGAAAAAGGACCTGATCATCGTCGACGGATTGAACGTTTATCCTTACGAGGTAGAGGAGGTCCTCTACCGGCATCCGGCCATCAAGGATTGCTCCATGATCGGCGTTCCTCATGAACATGAGGAAGGCAAGGAGCTGGGCATGATGTATGTGGTGCTCCAGGAAGGCAAGACCGCCACGGCCAGGGAACTCAGGGACTACCTTACCGAACATGTGGCCCATTACAAGATACCACGGCGGTTCATCTTTATCGAAGAACTGCCGCGGAACGCGACCGGCAAGATCATGAAAAAGGAGCTTCGCGTCTGGTATCGTGAACGGGAAACGAAACACGGGTGATCGAATATATATGAGGCGATATCAATAGATCCAGGGTTCGGGTATGAGGGATCGAGCAATGTGGTTTTTCCTGGTCCGATCGTTCCTCGCGGGAACGGCCATTCCCCTGTTTTTTTTCTTCATATTCCTGTTTTCGCGCGGTGCCGCAGCTCAATCGCCGGTACAACAGCCGGTCCGCATCGGCCTGACCCTGGGCCTCTCCGGAAAATATGCCCAGCTCGCGGGGTATCAGGAAAAAGGCTATCGGCTCTGGCAGCAGGATGTGAACAGGCGCGGCGGGATTTTCGGCAGGCCCGTCGAGCTCATGCTCCTGGATGACAAGAGCGATCCTGCAACGGCCGCCAGGCTCTATCAGCACCTGATAGCCGAAGAGCGTGTTGACCTCGTCTTTTCTCCCTTCTCCAGCGATATTTCCGAGGCCGTCCTTCCTGTTACTGCCAAAAACGGGTATCCGCTCATTCTGGCCGGCGCTTCATCGGACCATCTCTTTCAGCAGGGCTACGACCATGTCTTTGGCCTCTTCGTACCTTCCAGCAAATTCGCCCTGGGATTCCTTGAAATGCTGGTGCAGCATCGTATTGACGGGATAGCGGTATTCTCTGACGACAGCCTCTTTTCGCGGTCCCTTGTCGAGGGAATTCGCAAGTGGTCGGTTCGTCTCGGGCTGAAGGTGGTCGTGGATGAGAAGATCGTCAAGGGCTCGGGTCATTTTGATGCGCTGGCCCGGCGGGCGCGCGATGCCGGCGCGAAGGTGGTCGTGCTGGCAAGTTATCTGGAGGATGCAGTTGCCCTGCGAAGGGCCTTCACGGCGATCAAGTGGTTACCACGGGCGTACTATGTGCCGGTAGGGCCGGGGACGGGCGAATACCAGAAAGCTCTTGGACAGGATTCGGACCTGGTGTTCTCCACCTCCCAATGGGAGTTCCACGGTAAACAGAGCCGGAACCAGCCCGATGTGTTCGTCAAGGCCTTTGAGGCCACCTATGGCCAGCGGCCGTCCTACTTTGCCGCAACAGCCTATGCAGCAGGGCAACTCCTCGAGAATGCCGTGCGTCAGACCGGATCGCTGGAGCGGTCAAGGATCAGTCATGCACTGGCCATCCTCGATGCCGTCACCGTGATCGGCAGGTATGGCGTTGATCGCACCGGCACCCAGGTCAAGCAGTTCTATCTGATCGTACAGGTGCAGGAGGGTAAGTTCGAAGTTGTGTGGCCTCCTGAGTCCCTGACAGCAGCCCCCCGATTCCTATGATGAACCTAGCATTCACGAAGAGGCTCTCCTTCCGCATTGCGCTCCCGGTCATTTCAGCGGTAGCAATAGCTGCTGTCCTGATGGCTATCATCGCGTACTTGGCGATCGATCGTTTTGATGTGGAGCGGCAACAAACTCGGTTGAGCAGGCTGTCCCAACGAGCCTACACCTTCTGCGAGGCCGCTCTTGATGAACTGGAGCGGACCGGGGGGACGAAGAATGAGCGCCTGGTGCGTATCGCCAAGGTACGGGCTATGGCAGCGCTTGAGGATTTTTACCGTTCCGCCGGGCTTGAGGGCCTGATCTTTGACGGCCAGAACGTGATCCCGCTGAGCCGGGGATTGACATCAGCGCATCATGGTGACCTTATGCAGCGGGTCCGGCCTGGAGGCCCTATTGAAAGGATTTCCCTCGGCGGCGCGTCCTATTTCGCCACGGTCGAGACCTTCTCACCCTGGGGATGGGATATCGTGCTGGCGAGCAGCGCCAGGGAACATGCTGCCCTGGTCAGCAGCGTGGGGAGATACTATTTCGCCGGATTCCTGGTCCTGGTGGCGGTGCTGGTGGCGATCTTCCTTGCGCTCCACTCGCTTATCGCTCGTCCGATCGACGAGATCGTGCATGCGGTGCAGAATGGGGGCATGCCCCGCTACCGCGGCGTGGCGGAATTCGAGTACTTAAGCGATCAGCTGCGGGATGCGATCCAGAAGCGCGACGTACTTCTGGCGAACATCGAACGGAGCCATTTCATTTATGTTCACGATATCACTGGGCACTTGACCTATCTGAGCGCTTCGGTCAAACAAATTCTGGGCTATACGACCGAAGAATTCTCGACCCACTACACGACCTATCTGACAAAACACCCGGCGAACGTGATGGCTGTCGAGCATACCGATGAGAGCATCAAAGGAATACAGCAGCCTCCCTATGAACTGGAGATCCTTCATAAGGATGGTACGACGCGTTGGCTGGAGGTGACGGAGGTGCCCGTCAAGGATCACGCCGGGCGGGTGACCGGGGTTGAGGGCATCGCCCGGGACATCACTGACCGAAAGAAGATCGAGACCGAGCTGCGCGACAACCGGCAGCTGCTCGCATCGCTCATGGGCAGCCTTCCGGGCATGGCCTATCGCCGCCGCGATGATGGCGACTGGACCATGGAGTTCGTGAGCGAAGGCTGCCATCCCCTGACCGGTTACCGGTCAGGGGATCTCGTGGGAAACCTCACGGTCTCCTATGGATCGCTCATCCATCCCGAGGACCGCGGTATTGTGTACCGCATCATGCGGGACAGTATTGATCAGGGCAGGAAGTATCGGATCACCTACCGGATCTTTTCGGCCGAAGGAGAGCTCAAGTGGGTATGGGAGCAGGGTCAAGCCATAATGTCGGACGGCACAGTTCAGTCGCTCGTCGGCTTCATCACCGACATTACCGAGACCAGGCAGCTTGAGGAGGAACTGCTCAAGGTCCACAAACTTGAGTCCCTTGGCGTGCTCGCCGGCGGGATCGCCCACGATTTCAATAATCTTCTGCAGGCGATCCTCGGCAACGTCTCGTTGGCGCGGCTCTATGTGAGCGCTCCGGACAAATTGCTGGAACGGCTGGCTGAGGCTGAGCGGGCCACGCGGGAAGCCAGCGAACTGTCTAATCGGATCCTGACGTTCTCGCGCGGCGGCGATCCCATACGCAGCGTATCGTCGATCCTCAAACCGCTCCATGATGCGATACAATCTATCTCTGCTGATCCGAAGGCCGGGATTGATATCAGAGCCGACTCGGTCCTTGATCCGGTGGAGATCGATGACGGGCAGCTGCGGCAGGTCTTTCAGAACATCCTTCTGAACGCCCGGGAATCCATGCCTTGGGGAGGTTCCGTTCATATCGAGGCACGGAACATCAGAATAAGTGATGCGGACGGCCTGCCCCTCAGGAACGGCAACTATGTTGCAGTGTCCATTCAGGACGAAGGGGGCGGGATCGCGGCTGATCTTCTGGCCAAGATATTCGACCCCTATTTTACGACCAAGGATGTCGGCTCGGTACGGGGCAGGGGATTGGGTCTCACGGCTTGTTACTCCATCGTACGCCGGCATGGCGGTACTATTACCGCCGCATCCAGCGCGGGAAAGGGGGCGACCTTTACCGTGTATATCCCTGCAATGGAGCGGCAGATGGAAAGTGAATCGACCGGGACAGCAATTGAACTGCCCGAACAGCGTTCGTGATAGCGGTCGTGCCCACCTTAGCTGCTATCAGGGACTCCATCCTGGAAAAGCAAATTCAATCCCCAGTCTGCGTCCTGTATCAATCCCTATTCTCAGACAACAAAAGCACTCGATAGCCTCCGGCGGAGCAGTCAGTTTTTTTGTGAGGCATTTGCATCCGAATGTACCTTTTGGTCGCTTGGGGTGCAGATAGTTCGCTCTCCAACCCTTGCGCAGGCAGTATGGCCCTTTCCGTCTGCTATACTAATCAACATGATCCATGGAGAGCGATGCAATCATCAACGAACAAGAAAGGAGATGTTGATCATGAAACGGATACTCTGGATTCCCCTGTGGTTAATTTGTGCTGCGCTGGTGTTCGCGGCAACCGAGGATATCGGAACGTTTGCGACCTGCAAGCATTGCGGTATGGACAGAGAAAAGTTCAGCCATAGCCGTATGGTTATCCAGTATGAGGACGGGAGTGCGGCCGGGATCTGTAGTCTCCACTGTGCGGCAGTTGAGCTTGCCTTGAATATCGACAAGACACCTTCGTTGTTGCAGGTAGGTGATTTTGGCAATAAGACCCTGATCGATGCTGAGAAGGCGGTCTGGGTGGTCGGCGGGGCAAAGAAAGGGGTCATGACGCGCGTTGCCAAGTGGGCTTTTGAGAGAAAGGCTGACGCTGAGAAGTTCGTTGCAGAGAACGGAGGAGAGATCGCAACGCTTGAGAGTGCGATCAAGTCCGCTTATGCTGATATGTACGAGGACACCAGGATGATCCGGGAAAAGCGAAAGATGATGAAGCAGCAGCAGATGCCTGATCATAAGCACTGATCATATCCGAAAGCTTTCACTTGCCTCATTCCTGGCACCCATGGTATGGTATGGACCTACAGACCATGGATATCGTTCTTGCCACGAGAAACAGAAAGAAGATCGAGGAGATCAGCAGGATAACTGCCGGGTTGCCGATACATGTTCTTTCGCTCGAGGACTTCCCGGCATGTCCCGAGACCGTGGAGGACCGGGACACCTTCGAGGGGAATGCTGTAAAAAAAGCCCTTGAAGTGGCTGTGTTCACGAACAGGCCGGCCCTGTCAGACGATTCCGGCCTGGAAGTGGACGCCCTCGGCGGGAAGCCCGGGGTCTATTCCGCGCGGTACGCGCCCGATGCCGCGAATGGAAATGATCCAAAGAACTATCTCAAGCTGCTCGATGATCTTGCCGCGACGCCTGATGAGAAAAGATCGGCGCGGTTCGTCTGCTGCATTGCGCTGGCATTTCCTGACAACAGGGTGGAAACCTTCTTCGGCCGTGCGGAAGGCAGGATCAGCAGAGAGCCGCGGGGACAGAAAGGGTTCGGCTACGATCCTGTGTTCTTCCCCCTTGGATTTGACCGCACTTTTGCCGAAATGAGCGCCGCGGAAAAGGACGCATTGAGCCATCGCGGCAAGGCGCTGGAGAAGCTGGCAGGATTTTTGCGGACCGTTCTGAAAGGTTGAACGCCGCTTTTCCGAAGTTCATTTTTGATGTGAACGCATTTAGCCCGGTCTGATGACCGGGCTTTTTTATTCGGAACTTTCCCTGGCGCGGGGAGGCGCCGGCGGGAATCAGCGACTGCCGGCTGTTGGCTTTTTCTTTTTGACCGGGACCGTTGATTTCTTTGCTGCCGGCAGCCTGCTCTTCCGCACGACCGTGGGCGATGATGCTGTCTGCGGCGCTGCGAAGGCCTGCGGCGCCGGGGGCGGGGTGGCGGTGGCCTGGCTCGCCGGGGTCACGGACGGCGCGGTGACGGGAGTCGTCGCCGTGGGAGCCGACACAGCGGGCGCGGGCTTGCTCTGTTCCGGCAGGACAAGCAGCGGCTCCGCTGGGTGATTGATCATTGTCCGGTAGTAATATGCCGCTCCCGCAGACGCCACCAGGATGGCCGAAACAGCCGTAATCGCCCATTTCATCCTGCGGCCCAGGCCGGACCGGTTTCCGGTGATGATCATGGTTTCCTGCTCGGGCGCGGCCTCGAATACGTTGCGGGACACGAGATAGTCGGCGATCCTGAGCAGGGACGCGGGTTTTGTTGTCCTGCCGGCCAGCCGTTTTCCCAGCTTCCTTTCCAGGTCCGGCATGGATGCAAAACGACGGTGCGGTTTCTTCCTGAGGCATTTCTTGATGATGCGCTGCAATGCCCGGGGGATGTCCCGGTTCACGCGGCGGGGAGAAAGAAACTCGTCCTTCACGATCTTGGCGCTCACGCCGCGGGTCTCCTCGTCGGTGAAGGGTTTGACGCCGGTGAACATCTCGTACAGGACGATGCCGAAGGAGAAGAGGTCCGAGCGGATATCGAGCGGCTGGCCCAGGATCTGCTCCGGCGACATGTAGGCCGGCGTGCCGATCAGCGTGCCGGGCATGGTCAGGGCGTCCATATGGCGGGTATGGGCGATGCCGAAGTCCATGAGCTTGACCTCGCCGTTCCGCTTGATCATGATGTTGCTCGGTTTGATGTCCCGGTGCACGAGTCCGCGCATATGCGCGTAGTCCAGGGCGTTGCAGACCTGGATCGCGATCATGATCCCCACGTCCACGGGAAGGGGGCCGGTCTTTTCGAGGATCTCGGCGAGATCGGTCCCGTCCACGTATTCCATGACGATCGCGAAGTTCGGCCGTTTCCAGAAGTCGTAGATGTGGACGATGTTCTCGTGCTGGAGCGAGGCGGCGACCTGGCTCTCGCGCTCGAAACGCTTGATGATCTGGGCGTCGGCGTGGTAGCTCTTCTTCAGCTGTTTGATCGCCACCAGCCGGTCAAGGGACTTCTGCCTGGCCTTGAGCACCGTGGCCATGCCGCCGGAGCCGATCTCGCCCAGGATCTCGTATTCGTCCTTGAGTTGCTGTATCGTCATGGTTCTTCAGACCTCGATCACTCTTACCACCACCGCGGTGATGTTGTCCACGCCGCCGGCCCTGTTTGCAGCGTCAACGAGCATCTTCGCGGCGGTCGCCGGGGACGGCGACGCCAGGATCTTCCGTATCCCGTCATTTTCCACCATCTCGGTCAGACCGTCGGTGCAGAGCAGGTACACGTCGCCGGTTTTCACTTCATGGCTGGAAATATCGGGAAAGCCGCTTTCGTCAAGGCCGAGCGCCCGGGTGATCACGTGGCGGTGGGCGCTGGTCCGCGCCTGCGCCGGGGTAAGCACGCCGGCCTTTACCTGCTCGGCGACCGCGGAGTGGTCCTCCGTAAGCTGTTGAAACGCGGTGTGCCGAAGGCGATAGGCCCTGCTGTCGCCGATATGGGCGATCACTGCCCGGCGGCCGGAAAAAAGGAGCGCGGTGAGCGTTGTTCCCATTCCCGCGCGGGCCGGGGTGTCCTCGGCCGCCTCGAGGATCCTGCGGTTCGCGAGCGTGACCGCGTACCTGAGCGCCGAGGCAACTGGGTCGGCGCCTGCAGCTGTTTCAGCCGGAGGCGTCCGGTCACCGCTGCCCAGCATATCGGGCACCGCTTCCCGAAGTGTTTCGACAGCAAGGTTGCTCGCAACTTCCCCGCGTGCAAGACCGCCGACCCCGTCGGCAACGGCAAAGAGACCCAGGCTGTTGTCCACGAGACAGGCGTCCTCGTTGTTGGCCCGGTTCCTGCCGCGATCGGTAGCGCCGTGGGAAAGGAGTCGCATCTATCCGATCTCGTAGGTCCTGTTCCTGCCGGTGTCCTGCAGGATGAACTGAAGGACCGTATCGCCGACGCGGAACTTGTCCCCGTGCCGGAGCTTTCGCTGCCGGATGGAGACCCCCCGCATGTGCGTTCCGTTGGTGCTGTCCAGGTCCTTGAGCAGGAATGCGCCGTCATGATAGAGGATCACCGCGTGTTCCCGCGACGCAAGAGGGTCGCGGAGCGGGATCGCCGCGTCCTTGTTCCTGCCGATCACGGCGTAGCTCTTGTCAATGGAATACTCCATGCCCTGGGCATAGCCCTCCAGGACGACCACCGAGGCCTGAAAGCGGCCGGGGATCTTCTTTGACGGGCCTGCGGGCTGGCGAATCTGGGTCCTGTCGCTGCCTGATGATGCAGTCATGGATGTCCTCCGCATAGTGTGACCGGGATGAAAACCATGATAGGCCACATGTTGAAAAAGGTCAAGGTGAAACAAAAATAACGTACCCGCGCTGAGCTGATAACCGAAATATTTATTTATTCATTTGTAATTAGGTCAGACGTCAACTGCGAACGCCTTGTCTCGCGCGGAGGCGCGGAGGCGCAGGGAAGTCAATTGGCGGGAAATGACAATTTGTTGTTGGATGTAGCCGCTGGGTCGCCTTTCCACATCTTCTTGAACATACAGATTATGAATCCGAAAGAACTCAAAATTAGCCACACAATGCACATAACGCACAAAGCAACGTCCTGACAAAGCAAAGATATCTTCTGTGTCTTTTGTGCCTTATGTGGCTAAAGAGACTTTATTCAAGATCATCTAAGATGTACGCTTTGATTCTCCTCTCTGCGCCTCTGTGTCTCCGCGCGATAAACGGTTCTTCCTGGTCATCTGTTCCTCGATCGTGCGACCAGGATTTTCATTCCCCGCTGTCTTCAGCGATATGTTACAATGCTGTCCATGAGTAAGGAAGTGAAGCGAAATACGAAGAAAGATCAGACCGAGGTGCTGTCGCCTCAGCAGTCCAGGCCGGTCATCGTGAAAAAAGCGCGGTTCCTGGTTACCACGGGCAAGGACGCGGGCAAGGAGATGGTCCTGGCCAAGTCCTTTGTCACCATCGGCACGCTGCCGGAGAGCGATCTCGTGCTGACCGATCCCACGGTGTCCCGGCGTCACGCCGAGATCGAAGAGCGGTCCGACGGATGGATGCTGCGCGACAAGGACAGCACGAACGGCACGTTCCTTGCGAACGTGCGCGTGCGCGAGGCCTATCTTGTGCCCGGCTCGGTCATCCGCCTGGGCCAGACCGAAATGACCTTTTCTCCTCTGGAAGAACGCATCGAGGTCCCGCGGAGCAGTGCCGACAAATTCGGCGGGCTCATCGGTTCGTCCGCTGCCATGCGCGAGGTGTACGGGATACTGGAACGCATCGCACCCACGGATGTGACCGTTCTGCTCGAAGGCGAGACCGGCACGGGCAAGGAGCTTGCCGCCCGGGCGCTTCATCAGCACAGCAAGCGGGCAGCGGGACCCTTTGTCGTGTTCGACTGCGGCGCGGTTGCGCCGAACCTGATCGAGAGCGAGCTTTTCGGCCACGAAAAGGGCGCGTTCACCGACGCTGCCAGGGCCCGGCAGGGCGCATTCGAGCTTGCTGACAAGGGCACCATCTTTCTCGATGAGATCGGCGAGCTTTCCCTGGACCTCCAGCCCAAGCTCCTGCGCGCGCTGGACCAGCGGGAGACCAAGCGGGTCGGCGGCGACAAACCCCTGCCCGTGAACGTGCGGGTCATTTCCGCGACGAACAAGGACCTGGAAAAGGAAGTGAAGGCAGGCAGGTTCCGCGAGGACCTGTTCTACCGGCTCTCGGTCGTGCGCCTTTCCCTGCCGCCGCTGCGCAAACGGAAAGAGGACATCGAGACCCTTGCCGCGCATTTGCTCGCCGCGATCTCGCAGGAGATCGGCAAGAAGATCAAGGGCCTTTCCCCGGACGCCCTGGCCGCGCTTGCGGCCAATTCCTGGCCCGGGAACGTGCGGGAGCTGAGGAACGTGCTCGGCAGGGCGGCTGCCCTCTGCGACAGCGACCGGATCGAACCAAAAGACCTGTTCCTGTCCCCGGGCAGGAAGACCGCGACCCAGGAAGGCTTGAGCGGGAAGACCCTGGAAGAGATAGAGAAGGCCGCCATCCATGCCACGCTCAAGTCGGTCAACAACAACAAGACCGAAGCCGCGAAAGTGCTCGGCATCGCCTATTCCACGTTGTATGAGAAGATGAAGAAGTACGGGATGCGGGAGTAAAGAAGTGGACTCCTATTAATATCCTCTACCCTCATGGGGAGAGGACCAAGGTGAGGGGCGGTATTCATCGGGTGCTCTCCGTTGACAACTCTCGGTTATAGGTATATCATACCAATACATGAAAAACGCGCACTTGGTACGTCATGTAAAAGCCGTGGATGAGCTTGGAAATATCGTCGAGATCAAGATGTGGCGCTTGCTCAAACCGTCAAAGGACAAGCCGCACGGTTATAAATATTCTTTGGTGTATATAGTGGGCGGCAGGCGGGTGATCGGATACGACAACGCGGAAGGCAAGGGAGACCACAAACACTACGGTGCGCGTGAGTTGCCCAATTCCTTCACGACGCTCAAACGGCTGGTGCAGGACTTTGCTGGTGACATTGAGAAGTTCAAGAAAGGTGAGGCATTATGAAGGTCAAAAAGATCAAAGTGGGCATCAAGGACCTGAAATCCGTTCTCGATGATTATGTGAAGACGGGCGAGGCGCTCGATCGGGGCGGGATCGTTGCGGAGGAGAAGGGAACATACTTTACGAGCTTCGAGGCGTTCAGAAAGGCCCTGACGCCGAAGCGGCTCGAACTGCTGCACATCATCAAGGCGAGGAAGCCGTCCTCCATCAACGAACTGGCGCGGTTTGCAAAGAGGGACGTGAAGAATATCGCCGATGACGTGAAGTATCTGGAGCAGATCGGTTTGATTCAAAAGAAAGAAACCGCGAGCAAAACAGCGCCGGTAATAACCTACGACAAGATTGCGCTGGAGATAGCGGTGTAAGCCGATTGGCTGGGCAAACATCCGCCTTATCCAGCAGCTTTGCGGCATGGTTGCGCTGGGATTTCGTGAGGTACTTTTCCTGCAGACCTCTAACATAGAAAATGAAAAAGACCGGTCCAAGCCTGGAAGAACTGATCGCACCTTGCGGGATGAATTGCGCAATTTGCAGCCGGTATCTTTCCCGTGTCAATAATCTAAAACGGAGTCAATGCAGCGGTTGTCGGCCGGAAAACAAGAACTGTTCATATTTATTCGGAAAGTGTTCGGGAATAAACAGTTCACGTAAAGGCAATGCAAGCGCCGCATTTTGTTTTACCTGTGACCAGTATCCATGCAAACAGATCAATCGGATGGATGCCAGGTATAGAAGCAATTATGGAATGAGCGTGAAGGACAATCTGGAACGTATCGCCAAGATAGGCGCCGGGAAATTCTCACAGGAACAATACGAGAAATAGCGGTGCTCCCAATGCGGCGGTTTGATCTCTATTCATAATGGAAAGTGCTTTACCTGCGACAGGGTAACGAGGTTGATAGAAAAGCGCAGCAAAAAATAGTAGCTGGATACGGCTGCGCTGTCTGACAATAGCATCAGCACGGACCGGGATGAGTTCGAAACAAGGTCGCGCCGGTGTGGTGCTGACTTCCTGTAACGTGTGCCGGAATAAGGCTGATCGTATAAAGGTTGCATACGGCATTTGTTGTCATGCAAACATAAGGTCAGTAAAGAGAATCAGTGAAGATAATTCTAGGGTTTAGAGTTTCGTGTTCTTTGTCATGAAGAAAAAACGCTTCGTTTTGACGAAAATGCTTGACAGGACGAGGTGGTTCGGGCAGCCGCACTTTCAAAGCGGAAGTTAGGCTTTGAAAGTGC
>JAOUEV010000096.1 GCA_029858565.1 Nitrospirota bacterium
AATCCCCGCCATGTCCGTTCCCGGGACCGGGTTCTTCGGCCGAGAGAACCCGCCGCCCATGAGGCGCAACACATAAGGCTGGCCCGTCACCACGTGCCAGACGTCGGCATGCACGGACGCGGCGCGTACCCCTACGAGCACATCGTCATCCCCGACCGCGGGCATATCGATCTCGCGAAGCCGGAGCACCTCGTCCGGCGAGCCGTACCTGTCCTGCATGATAGCTTTCATTCCATCTTCTCCCGACAGCTTCTTCTCAGCATCTCAACACCGGTTATTCGTAATACCGCAACCGATTTGGGGACGTTGATACGTGAGATGCATTTTATCTCTAGAGCAGCTCCTTCACCGCCAGATCCACTTTCGCCTCGTCGTCCCCGTCGATACGGCGAAAGCCGACAAAAACAAGCGGATATCCCCTGCCGCGCAGAACGTCGAAAGCGCTCCTGCCGTCGCCCATGCCGGAGGCGTCGACGAACTCATAGGGAACGCTCCGCTCCTCCAGATGTGCCCGCATGCGTTTGCAGTACGGACAGGTTGTGGTCCCGTACACGACCACCCGCGGTCTGCCGTTCTTATCGAAATGGTTCTGCATCACCTGTTGAACTGCCGGAGAAAGCACGTCCATACCCTTCGCCTCGGCCAGGGCAGACTCAATCGCAGGCAGATCGTTGCCGACGACCTGGCGGGCTCCGATGACAGTGAGCGGAACGGTCTGGACCCCGAACTTCCCGATGCGCGCGCGGCCCTCATCCGTCGCCACACTGACCTCTTCGAACTCCAGACCTCTGTTGCGCAGATCCGCGGCCACGGCCGCGCAAGGCTCGCCGCACCCTTCGAAGGTGAACAACAGCACCGCGGGATTGCCCTGGCTGTCAAAAACGCCGGCACCGGAGCGGAAATCGTAGGTTCTATAGCCCCAGTAGGCCGCCGCCGCAATCAGTACAAGGATGATGATTTTTTTCATAATTATGCAGCCCCCAGAGTGCCCGGTCTATCCTATTGAGGTTCTTTCAGCCGCGGCGTCCTGTTCAGGGTCGCCCCGGCTAGAATATCAACTTTGCAAGGTAGTCACCTATTGTGACCACCTCGGAAGGCATACTGCTTTACTCGCCCTTTTTACTCTTCTTCCCTTCGTTGATCCTCGCCAATCCTGCGAATATCGTGATGACCGCGATAATGGCGGAGAAAAGAAACATGACCATGCCGCCATCGCCATCCATCTCTCTGTTGCCGAACAATCCTGCGAGGGTAAAAGCCAATGTCGACCCGCCCGAAAGCAGAAAGAATATGCCGATTCCCTTCCCGCGCGCGGAATAGGTCGGATGGATCCGGCCGCCGAGAAAGTAGCCGGGATTGTAGCGGTTCTCCGTCCACTCCGTCCACCGCTCGATCGCGTCTTTCGGTGCAGGCCTATCGGTCTGCCGGGCTTCGGGAATCTCAAAGAGCGCATAATAGAGCATCGGCCCAAGCAGCGGAATGAAAGGGACCGGGGTCCAAAGTATCCGGCGGATAACCGAACACTTCTTGTTCCAAAGATCGACAGGGCAGATCAGCGCGATTGCCAAAGAAACCATTCCAAGAAGAATCGAGAGGTTCATTCAAAACCACCGGGGAACGTTGTGTCCTAACTTGACCATTCAAGTCTTTCAATGAGCCCACCAGGAAAAACCGTCCCTATACCAGCCCGGCGATCACCTCATTGCCCGGACAGCGCTTTCTTCATATTGTTCCACGTCTTCTTTATCTCTTCCTCATCCTTCTTTCTCTTTTCCGCTGCCTGTTCATCGAGCTTCTTCTGTTCTTCCATGGTCACGAGCGGTTTGTGGTCCTGCGCTGCTGCCTGGCGGAAGGATCGCCGTCCAGTTTCCTCGGGATTCTGTGCCTGCGGTTTGCTGTAATTGATGCTGCCGGTCCCGCCTTCACCATCCCCCGACGGTTTCATCTGACCCCGGTGCTTCTCCGGCACCTTGCTCAGATCGTCCGTAACGCCCACCGTGCCATCGGCGTTTGTCCAGGTATACATTTCCGCTCCGGCTCCCGGCTGGCCGACAAGCAGCATCGCGGCCACCGCGATCATACTGAATGACAGAATTCTTCGCATATATCCAGCCCCGTTTCCTTCGGAGAATCCATAGGAGGTGCCCTTTATATGAGCATCAGGTCCATAATGTTGATATTCTCTTAAAGCACCCTGCAACGGATATCACAATTTGCGATACCCTCTCTCCTCCCCTTCCGCAAACCCTCCACTCGATCTTCGGCGCATTCCTCGGCGCCAGCCGCCAGGAGCAATCAGGTATGAAGCAAGAATGATGAGTTAAGAAAGACCCCTCGGAGTCTGGTCACTTTCATTGCCCGCATCCGAAGCAATCGCCGCTCTTTCCCGTGCTTCCGGCCCGCTCATTTCTGGACGTACCGTGCCCGCAGACTTTCGGCGAGCGGCCTCGCCTCATAGACCGTGCCGTAGGAGACTTCCGGCTTGTCCTTGAAGCAGAGGATATCGGCCTCGCCTCTCGGGCTCGTTTTAAAGGAGCCCGAGGCGACCATGCGGACCAGCGGCTTCTCCAGATAAATGTATCTGTCGTAGCCGTTCCCGGGCTGCGCACGCTTGTCGAGATGGACGATGATGAAGTAGCCGTATCCCTGTTCCAGGGTTACCTCAGACGCCCGGAGCAGGAGATAATCAGCGGCCCGCTCCTCGTTGGTAAAACCGTTCCCCTCGAATCTGATCTCGAAGAGGTTCTTCCCCTCGGCATCAAGAGCGCTATCAAAATAGCCGTCCCTGTGGATCAAGACCCCGTGCTCCCCCGGTCGGTAGGGCGTGGGCGCACACCCGCACACCATCAGAATAAGAACTAGTATCGCTGTTGCTCTCGTCATATCCCTCTCCTCCACGGCCAAAAGTGATCGTCCTTCATTCCTCGATCGGCTTCCTCGAGATCCAGAGCACCCAGTCGCACATGTTGTGCATCACCAGTTTGTAGGAGTCGCAGGAGCGGCCGACCCCCTCCTTCTCCATCTGCTCGAGGGCCGCCTGGCTGACGAAGATCCGATGGTTGAACCGCTCGGGCTCCTTGTCGGATTCTTTCACATTGAAGGCGGGGTAGATGGCAAGGCGGCCGTAGAGGGGTTCCGCCTCGCCCTCCAGGGAGACCCGGACCTGCTTCGTCCCGGTGTAGTCGTTCTTCAACCACATGAGCGATACCGGGCCTTTCCCGTTCGTATAGAAGGGGATGGCGGCGACGGGGGACCGGGTCAGGACAAAGGAGCCGTCAACACCCCGTATCTCCGTGACCGGCGCGATCACGCCGATGCTGTCGAGCTCCATGCCGCCGCTGAAGCTCCGCTTGATGCCCCCGCCGATCTCCCGGAAGGGTTCCGTGGGGTCTTTCAGGGTGACGGAGCCGCCGCACCCGGCCAGCAACGAGATCCAGAGCGCCGACAGGACGATACCCGCTGATCTTGCACCTACCATCTTTGATTCTCCTCTCCTATGGATATCTTGTGAGACCATGTTATCAGACTTCATTATTAACATTCACACTGCGCACTAATGCAAATCTTAATTCTGAAGTATGACCACTTGTCCCCCTCACCGGTGCTACTCACTAATGAACAAGCGTGTCCAGACGAGACCCGCCAGCGTCATGCTTATGAGTAGGAAGGCTGTAAAGAGCGGTCGGGGTGGAGAAGGAGTTTGCGTGGAGGTAAGATCAGGCAGACGAATCTGCAATGATATTACCTAACGCAATTTCAGCAACAACATCCCTCTTCTTCTCAAAATACCCGGTCATCCATGGTGTTCTTAAAAACATCCAGGACCCGCTCTCCAAACTTCCGCAAGTAGGTGAGGTTAATGGCTTGATGGAAAAGAAATTCTATTTTCACCTGCTCCGTTTGTGTTCCTCCTGGAATCGCGAATACCAGGCGCAGGAGGGCAACGTCTTTGAGGAAATTGCCCGACCCGGTTCTCACGCTCTTACCATCCGGACTGATCTGGGCGGCAAGATCACCCCCCTCAAGCAATTCTCCCAGGCCGATAGTGATGATACCCTTGTCCGCTTCGACCAGATGGCCCTCCGGCGCGAACCTGCATTTTTCATAAGGGCGGAGGGCCTGACTGTTTTCTTCCAAAAACCGGCTAAATGTAGCATCAAGATCAGGCAAGGCCCGGTTGATATAATCCAAGTACCGCTGATGCTCGCTGGCAAAATAACTTGTTCCGCCGTCTTCAGCATCTATATCCTCGCAAATGAGATTAATGATACTTATCGCGTAGAACTTTCGTTCCACTGTTGCTCCCGCACAACCGCTCATAATTCATTCCCCTACTAGTTCGAATATCGTTCAAAAGCAGAGAACTTTAGGGACGTTGTTTCTCAGAGTGCATCATGATGATTCCGATCAGTTGCCCGAGTAAAGCACTTTGAGAACCAACATCCCCCTATCGTTCCCGCTGCCGGACGCGTCCTGTCCCCCGCTGAACGATACCGGGCTGCAGCGCCAAGCGAGCGGCCTCGATTTCCAAGCGCTTCGACTCGAGCGGATCTTTGCCCGCGACCTGGATTTCCCCGCACTCTTTCTGCATCTTCACGCACCATGCAAGCGCTTCATCGTATCTATTCAAACGGAGCAGGGCGTCCGGCAGAAGAACCGCTGCCTCGGGTCCTCGCCAGCACAACCGGCCGTTGTACACCTTTTCCAGATGAACAACCGAGAGATCGTACTGGCCTGATCCCCGGTAATACACACCCAGATCGAAATTGATATTCAGCTCATCAGGAAGACGGGCGATCGCCGCATCATAATAGTGTTTCGCCGTTTTCAGATCGCCGCGTTCTCTTGCACTGTTGGCCAACAGGTGAAAGCGAGTTGCGGGAGAGGTGAGTGCAAATGCCAATGAAGCAACAAGCGGCATCGCGAGCGTTGCGACCGACCAAACTGCTTTTTTCGCTATACCGATCCGGATGCCCCTTGATTCCCTCGCCGCCACCTGCCGTAGGGTGAGAGCGCCGGCGGATATCGTGAGCAGAAAAACCAGGAGGATATAATGAAGCGTGGCCTGGCGAGGGACGTAGAACTCCATAAAAAACATGACGACAAACTGAGCAAAAAAGGCGGCAACAACGGTTAGGATGGAAAATACATCACACCAGAGTTCCTTAGTTCCGTATGCAAGCATGTTGATGATCGTAGGGTCGATGACAGCATGTGCAGAATGCTTTACCAGGTAGTAGAGAAATTGCAGGAACGTGCGGTTCATACCCGGACTGACAATGATCTGACCTTCCTCGCCGAGATCTCCGGTATACGTGATCGCTACAGGATAGTAGCCGACGAGCGAAAGTCCGCGAGACTGAACGACGATAGATCGAATTTTGCTCCAGGGCACATTGACATCGTCACCCAGGAGCATCCGCTTATGGAACCCGCTCCGATCGAGCAGAAAATCCCCGAGCTTGATCTCCTGCTCATCGGTTGCTACAGCCGGGAACCCGTACTTTGCCAGCAGGTCCGCAAATTTCACCTCGGGAACTCTTTCTTTGAGGGCAGAAACCAACTGTTCCGCGTCTTCTATGCCCTTCAGCGTAAAGGAGGCATCACGCGGCAGTCCGGTGCGGCGGACAAGGATCTTCACAACCCGTTTATCGGAAAATGAATTCAGGAATGACTTTGCGGATGATCCCAGGAAAGATTTTGCATTCAGGGCGATATGTTCCTGCACGGAGACGGCGGCGATATCGTCCCACGCGAGAGATGTTTCCCTGGCGAGATACAATCCGCTCATGCCCCGATAGAGCTTCAAACCTGCATCGGTCATCACGACTTCCGGTTTTCTTGTCCGTCTGAGGATACCTATGCCCGCGAACAGGGGAAGTACTACATACAAAAGAGCGGCCCAGACCAGTATGAACGGGGGAGCTTTTTTGAAGTCCTGATACCAATAGATCAGGGAGGAGAATGCTATCGCAGCGGCAATTAAGAAGAGAGCGACTGCCGTCGTAACATGCCTGAACCCTTGAGTAAGATAATAGCTTTTCGGAGGGGATAACTTCTTAACGCCCTGTACCCTGTCCGAAGCGGGCACGTCCTGTAATGTCCGTGGCAATGCAAGCCTCTGCGGCTTGTCTTTCGGTGCCGGTTCCGTAAGGGTCCACTTTGCAAGCAGATCGGGATCTTCAATCGTTTCTTTTGTCGCGTGTAATGTGTACTTCCCGGGCTTTGCAGGAGTTATCGCGCGCAAATCAGGCGGCATGTTCCAGGACTTGCCTTGGTATGCTCCGCGCAGGGAGATCAAAATACCCTTTGCTGTTGCCGTCTTGATGACGCCATGGAACTGCTGCCGCCGGATTTCCTGTCCATCGGGATCCCGGTAGGTGATGCCGACAAGAATATACTTGCCAACAAAGGATGCAGTAAGTTTCTCGTCGAATGGAGGTTTGTTCATTATCGAGAACTTTCCCCTTCATATCCGGGTCGGACCAAGCTGACTCGCTGACGATCGGACAGAAGAACTCTTCAGTTATTCGTAATACCGCAACAACCACTCCGCCACGCAGCAGGGCTTTTCCCCGCCTTCCCGCTCCACGAGCAGGTTCCATTTCATCTGCACCGCACCCGAGTTCTCCTCAAGCGCCTGCAGCGTTATCCTACCCGCATCCTCAGCCGCCCTCCTGCTCCCCCGCCCGCAGCGTGAATCTGAACTGCGCCCCTTTGCCCGGCTCCGACGCCACGTTGATGCGGCCGCCGTGGCGCTCCACGATCTTCTTGCACAACGCCAGCCCGATGCCGCTGTTCCCTTCGCTTTCGGCCTGTCCGCCCCGATCGAAGATCCGGAAGATGCGTTCGTGCAGCACCGGCGCGATCCCGACGCCGTTGTCCTCGACAGTGATCCGCCATTCCCTGTTCCCGTTGCGGTCCGCGGTGACCCGGATCCGGAGCGGCTCGGCGCCCCGGTACTGGACTGCGTTCCCGATGATGTTCTGGAACACCTGGACCAGCTGGACCTCGTTGCCCCGCACCCGGGGCAGCGGTCCGGCTTCGACAACTGCGCCGGCCTCGTCGATCCGGGACCGGAGGTTCTGGTGCGCCGCGGCAAGCGTCGCGTCCAGCGACACCTGTTCGAATGTCACGGCCTTTCTGCTGATCCGCGAATACTCCAGCACGCCCGTGACCATCCGCGCCATGCGCCTCGTTCCCTGCACGATGCTCTCGGTGTACTTCCGCCCCTGCTCGCCCAGCTGGTCGTCGTATTTTTCCTGCAGCACCTGGGCGCACATGCCGATGGTGTTCAGGGGGGCGTTCAGGTCGTGGGTGATGATCGAGGCGAACTGCTCCAGCTCCTCATTGGACCGTTCGAGCTCGCGCGTCTTGTTGGATATCTGCCGGAAGAGGAGCGCATAGGGCCGGACCAGTGCTGTTTCGATGAGCGCCTTGTAGATGAGGTAGAAGGAGAGCACCTTGCAGAAGTGGCCGAGCAGGTTGAAGATATCGTACACGCCGATGTAGAGCGAGAACAGCAGCTCGCTGACGATGGAGGCGACGACCGAACCGGCCAGGAGACCGAGGATGGCCGGTTCGAAGGTCCGCCGCAGCCGGTAGAACAGGACGAGCGTTCCTGCGAAAAGGAGCGAGACCGCGAATTCGCTCCAGACCTTGAAGGCCGTGAGGCCCTGGCCCTCCACAAAGCAGTCCGGGAATCGGCCCGAGAAGATGGTCACGAGCAGCGCCGCGGTGACCGCGCCATAGCCGGCCAGGACCGCATAGGCATTCACCGTGCGGCCCCCGGCCAGGAGAGCGGCCAGGAAGGACAGGGCGATGAGGTAGCGGGAGGCGATCCAGAGCTGGGTCGGCAGATTCGCGCCGTACCCCGGGAACACGTTCAGGCCCTTGTAGGAAAGGGTGTGGACCAGGTCCAGAACGCCCACGAAGAGCAGCGAGACGCCGATGACAAGGAAGAAGGTGTTCGTGACAAAGCGGCGGGTGTTCCAGGCGATCAGGAAGATGCTGCACGCCACAACGATACTGAACATCTCCACGAGCGTGTGCATCAGCAGGTAGTTGGTCCTGCTGACCGCGTAGAGCGCCAGGAAGATGCCCGCGAGAAGGACCGCATGGCGCGTTGAGAGGACAGGTCGTTCCTGTATGGAGGTTGGGATACCGGTCATAGCATCTTTTTGAGAGAACGTTGTGCCTGAAGTAGATCCATTATTTCACCGGGACACCTGAGGGTCAAATCTCCGTTATTGCATCGCGTCCTGTATCATTCATAATACCGCAACAACCACTCAGCCACGCAGCAGGGCTTTTCCCCGCCTTCCCGCTCGATCGTCATGTTCCATTTCGTCTGCACCGCACCCGGCATCTCGTCAATCGCCAGAAGCGTTACCCTGGCCCGTATCCTTGATCCAGCAGGAACAGCGGACGGGAATCTCACCCTGTCCAGTCCGTAGTTGACCATCATCTTCACCGGGAAGCTGATCCGCACTGACTGTTCCATCAGAGGAGCCAGCAGGGACAGGGTCAGGAACCCATGGGCTATGGTCGCGCCATAGGGAGATTCCCTTTTCGCCCGTTCGGTGTCCACATGGATCCACTGGTGGTCTCCTGTGGCGTCGGCAAAAAGGTTCATGCGCTCCTGGGTCACTATTAGCCAGTCGCTTATTGCCACTTCCTGCCCAAGGAGCGAACGCAGCTCTTCTTTGCTCTTGATATCTCTGATCGCCACCGCTCCCCCTGATACTGCTGGAACTTCTTCCTGCTCCTTCACCGCAACTTCCCGCGATCTCCAATTACCGCGAGGATACAGAAATCCGCTTAAAAGGACAAGCAGAAAGTGGCATTAATGACTTGATCTGACCACCTACCCTTTCGGGTAGGTGGCATTCCGGAGCAACGAAAACGCGAAAAAAAAGGCCGGGATCTAAGTCCCGGCCTTTGAACATTTCATTTTTGGCTCTTCTGACTTTTCTGTGGGTATCCCCGGCGTCTATAAAGTGTACTATGATGAATTATCAAACTTCTAATGCATTTCCAGCCACCTTTCTTGCTTGCCCGAAGAAAGGTGGCGCCCAAGAAGGGCACCCGGCGACCATTCTGGTCCGTCATGCTCGGTCATCCTCGGTACATTTCAGAAACTCGGGCTTCGCCCTCAGACATCTGAAATGTTTAACCCTCGGACTCGGTCGCACGACGGGAATGTTCGCATGGGGAGGGAAGTCAACGACTTTAGATCTTAAAGCCT
>JAOUEV010000097.1 GCA_029858565.1 Nitrospirota bacterium
CTCAAAATAGGACATGTCGGCCCGCACCGCGACTTTGACGTCCCTGGCGGCCTTGGAAACATCAAAGGTCCCGCCCACACCGATGCCCACGGTCGAATCGAATCCGCCCACAGGCTCGGTCGCAAATATAAGAGAACCGTCGACCGTACCTGCGGCGGCCTGTGGATCATATGAACAGCGCATGGGCTTCGTCAGGGAGACTGCGTTTCCGGGAGGATCAACCGTTCGCCGGTAATGGCGCTCGCGGGAAGGGACATGACCTCATACGCGGTCGACGGCGTGTTCACCGTGTTTATGAAGAAGCGGGCATCCTCCTCGGTGCCGGAGCAGGAGATGGCACGGATCTCATTCCCCTCCTGCAGCACCAGCAGGCTGTCAGGAACATCTATCGTACCGGTCTGGCCGGTAACAAGAGTAGAGGTAAATCCGTTCTGAAGCGACCGGTCCAGGGTCGTCGTGATCCGGAGTCCCTTTCGATAGAGCGCCTGTTCTCCATAGGTATCGATCAGCACCCGCTCCAGCACCTTCTGGCTGCAAGGCCTTTCGCCGCCGGAAAGGCGGGCGAAATCGAACCGCGTGGATGACGCATCGCGCAGTTTCAGCGGTTCTTGAAGAGCTGCCCGGTACTCCTCTTCGGTCATCTGCTTTGCCTGGAACATGTTGAACAGCACCTGTTCCTGCCGCTGACGCGACTTGTCCGGCCGTTTAAAGGGATCGTAGTACTTGGGATTGGGAAGCATGCCGGCAAGCAGCGCGGTCTGCGCAGCCGATAGTTCCGCGACATGCTTGTCAAAATAGTACCGGCTCGCCGCCTCGATGCCATGAATACCCGCGCCCCATTCCACCTCGTTCAGGTAGATCTCCAGGATCTGGCGCTTGGTCAGAAGGTCCTCGGCCTGCCGGGCGAGGACGAACTCGCGGACCTTGCGCTTGATGGTCTTCTCCTTGGAGAGCAGCACGTTCTTGATCATCTGCTGGGTGATCGTGCTCCCGCCGCGGGCGAAGCGCTTCTTCCGCACGTCGTGCTGCAGGGCCTCCCACACGGCCTTGTAGTTCACGCCGCCATGGCCGAAAAAGGTGTCGTCCTCGGCGGTCACCACGGCCCGGATGACCCTATCGGGGACCGCGGTGATCGGCGTCCAAACGCGGAAGGTGCGGTCGTAGAAATGGGTGATAATAGCGCCGTTCCTGTCCAGGACCTCGGAGGCCGCGGCGGGACGGTACTGTTTCAAAAGGGCAACATCAGGGAGATCGGACAGCACCGCCATGATCCATGCCCCCACAGCGAGGAGCAGGAGCGCCAGGGCCGCGAGCCCGGTGAGAATGATCTTCTTTTTCATGTTAAGACGGTCAGGAGGTCCCGGAACTGTCAGGCGGGTTTTTCGGTTCGCGATCGGACTTCTGCTCATCCTTTCTACAGAAAGGACCGGGCGTATCGCCTCAGCCCATGCCGCTGTTATGCCGGATCGCGCCGATAATGATCATAAAAACGATGGCGATGATGATATTTAGCGTGGAATTGTCGGTCATGGCCTTTCACCCCGCAGGTTCATTGATTTTTTACTTTTTCGCAGCTATGAGGTCCTTGATCGCCTGGAGATTCTGCGGGTACATCCAGTCCTTGGGCCCGATGGCCTTGAGCCGGACGATGCCCTCGCGGTCGAGCACATAGGTCTCGGGGAACTTGAGCGTGCCGTAGCGCGTCGCCACGGAGCGGTCGGGATTCAGCAGGACCGGAAAGGACAGTTTGTTCTTCCTGGTGAAGGGGCCTACCGCCTCCGCGCCGCCTTCATCAACGCTCACGGCAAGGATCTCCACCTCCTGGCCAAAGAGCGAGCGGTACAGCTGCTCCAGCACCGGGATCTCGTCAACGCAGGGAGGGCACCAGGTCGCCCAGAAATGGACCAGGACGATCTTGCCGCGGTACGCCGAAAGGCTCCGTGTCGCGCCGTCAAGCGAGGCGAGGCTGAACTCCGGCGCACGGTCCCCTTCCTTGATGACCGCGGAACGCTTGCCCGGCCGGCTGATGCCGTATAGCAGCGCGACAATAACAAGCAGTACGAAGAGAGTGGTCAGAACGATCTTTTTGTTCATATGCGGTTCGCCTTTCAGATCGCGGTACCTGTCCGCGCACGACATTATAACCGCCCCAAAAAAGAGGAGCAAGACAAAATCCCGAACAGCGGTCACGCACGCTCCAAACCGCCCGGGGAGGTGTAATTGGGTTTTGAAAATGCCCAACTCTCTGTTATAATTGGAACCGTATGATCCGCGAAATCAAGCTCCTGGGCAAGGCCAACGATAAGGTGGATTACTACGTCACCATCTCCGGCGCCGACCTGAGCAACCGATACTATTACGAATCCATTCCCGACGGGGACCGGTTCTTTTCCGGCGGGAACGAGTTCGTCATCACCCGGACCGGCGTGCGGTACATGGGAACGGGCGGTCATGTGTGCCAGTACATGTTCGGCGTGGACCTGCCCCTCAAGGACCTGCTGCGCAAGGACGTGTCGAACCGGCTGGTGATGTTCGGCGCCTACTACGACAAGGCCGACAGCATCACCTTCAGCAATACCACGGGCGGTGAAGAGACCTACGACCGCATCTTCCTGACCGGCAACGCGGTGTCCAATTACTTCTTCTTCGTGGACACGGCCATCAAGACCGATGTGAAGGACATCCAGCGGGACCTGCTTCGGCGGCTCGGGAAACAGGTGAAGCGGTCCGAGGCGGTCGGCATCGCCGACGACTCCCGCCTCTGCCGGGAGATATTTGAAGCGCTGGAAGACCCCAAGGCCTTCGTGTTCCTGTTCAGGCTCGTCAATCTCCACACCCGGGAATACTTCGACACCTTCAACAAGATGTACACCGAACACAAGCAGCTCCCCTCCAACGACCAGGAGATCCTGAACGCCCTCGCCGACCTTCATGATATCCCGCCCTACCAGCAGGAGCGCATCAAGATCGACGGCATGTACAAGCTGGCCGAGAACAAGAAGGTCGTGGACGAATACAAGGACATCCTGATCGCCGTGTCCGAGACCGGCGAGGTGAACCCGTCGGAGCTGGCGAAGCTCTCGCGCCTCCGGACCCTGAGCCTCCGCCTGAACATCCCGGGCAACCTCTTCGACACCCTCGACGAGCTGCTGCTCAAGGACATGAAGATCATCGAGGTCGAGGAGCCGGAGTACATGCGCGAGACACGGGCCATCCTTGAGGGATTCTTCCTCAAGACCGGCGAACTCCGGGGCCATGTCTCTCCCGAGGACCTCACCAAGCTCCTGAAGGCGAAACAGCGCTCCATGTCCCACCGCGACCCGGCGTTCGAGAGCCTCCTGCTCGACACGGTGCGCGCCTGCGACGAGCACGCCCGGGACACGAACGATATGTCGGTCATGGAAGGCATGAGCTACGTGCTCACCTACTTCGACCGGTACGACAGCACGGCCACGACCATCAACAACCTGGCGTTCATGGAGCGCTCATCGCTCTCCGAGGACAGCATCCGGAGCCTGTCGGGCAACATGGACGTCTTCGACAAGGTGAAGCAGGGTTTCTTCCAGGAGCTGTTCTTCGCCGAGCTCCGTGACAACAGCTACCTGACCCGGTACGGCCGCAAGAAGGTCGAAGCGCTCTACCAGGGTCTGGAAAAGATCCGCTCCGGCGACACGACCTACCGCGCGCTGTCCGGCGAACTGAATTCCATCAACAACGAAGAGCGGCTCTACTCCACGATCCACCGGTACATCAAGGAGCGCTTCCGGAGCATCTACGCCGAGCTGAACTCCAAGGAGGACCAGGAGATCTTCATCCAGGACCTGAACCGCGAGATCCAGTCCAAGGGGATCATCAAGATCGCCGTTCCCCACCACATCTACGAAGAGATCATCCTGGACATCCGGAAGGAGTCCTTCTACCTCAACAACCTGCTGCCGCACATCATCGTCTCGCGCGACAGCCGCGTGCGCGAGGATTTCCTCACGAACAGCGGGCTCGACCGCTTCTACGTCGAGGAGCTGGAGCGCGACTACTTTGACATGAACCAGATCGACGGAGAGATCCTCGAAGAGCTCCGGGCATGAACATGATCAAGAGCCGAATCCTCGACCGCTACATCCTCCGCGAACTGCTCCCGCCTTTTTTCCTGAGCATCGCGGTCCTGACCCTCGCGCTGTTCCTGCAGAAGATGTTCCGCCTCGTGGAGCTCGTGACCTCCAAGGGGTCCACCCTGGCCGCGACCGGCAAGCTGATCCTGTATATCCTGCCCGGCTTCCTGATGATCACCGTTCCGCTGTCGCTCCTGGTCGCCGCGCTGACGGCCTTCAGCCGCATGTCCGCGGACTCGGAGGTCACGGCGATGAAGGCCTCCCGCGTGAGCCTCTACGCCATGATCAGGCCGGTGTTCACCTTCGCCGTCATCCTGTTCCTGGTGACGGCATTCATCGCGAACGTTCTGGCGCCCCGGGCCAACTCGGCCCTCAAGGCCCACCTGTTCTCCCTGGTCAAATCCCGGGCAATGGTCGGGATCGAGGCTGGCGTGTTCAGCAGCACCTTTGACGGCATGGTGATCTACGTCGACCGGATGGGTTCGCTCGACGATATGCAGGGGATCTTCATCTCCGACGAACGCACCGCCGCGGAACCTTATGCCATCATCGCGAAACAGGGCAAGCTCATCACCAATCCCGAGAGCTTCAGCGTGACCCTTGACCTGCAGCAGGGCGCCGTGCACCTGCCGCCGAAGACCGAAACCGGCTATTCCCTCATGTCCTTCGCCACGGGCAAACTGAACCTCGACCTGCAGCAAGGGCTGGTCCGCCGCAAGGAATCGGCGGGACGGGACATTGACGAGACCGACAGCATCGAGCTCCTGCGGCAGCTCCGCACGGCCCGCGCCGCCGGGACGCCCTCGCGGGGAGCGGAGGTGGAACTGCACAAGCGCCTCTCGGTCTCCTACGCCTGCCTGGTCTTCGGCATCGTCGGCGTTCCGCTCGGCATCAGAAAGACCCGCACGGGAAAATCAGCAGGCGTCGCCGTAGCAATTGCCGTGATCCTCGTGTACTACCTGATCCTCGGAACCGGGGCGAACCTGGCCGAAAGCGGCGCTCTCTCACCGGCTTCGGCCTACTGGCTCCCGAACGGGCTGATCACGATCGTCACCCTGCTCCTGGTCGTGAAGAAGGGCCAGGAGATCAGTTTCGGGATCACGGCCCGCCTGGGCCGCTGGATGCGCCGGCTGCGCGACCTGTTCCGGAAAGGCCCGGGAAAGCCCTAGGACCATGAGGGAGACCGCGATCATATGACCCTGCTGTCGCGCTACCTGTTCCGGGAATTCCTCCGGACCTCGCTGACCATCCTGGCCGGGATCCTCGTGCTGTTCCTCTGCGTGACCTTTCTGAAGGAAGCGGACGATTTCATCCGGCACAAAGCGAGCCTGTCCCAGATCGCGCGGTACTACCTCTACAGCATCCCCGGCATGATCAGCCAGGCACTGCCGTTCTCCGCCCTGATCGGGACCCTCCTCGCGCTCGGCGCGCTGTCCCGCCACCAGGAGATCACGGCGATGCGCGCCGGCGGCCTCAGTTTGTTCCGGATCGTCCTGCCGGTCTTTCTCGGCGGCCTGCTCATCGCGGTGCTCGGCTTCCTGAACAACGAGGTGGTCATGCCGGAATACACCGCCCGGGCGGCGTTCATCAGGAAGGTCGAAGTGGAAAAGAAGCAGCAGCGTGCCGTGTTCCAGACGCACAAACTCTGGCTCCGGGGCCCGGACAACAGCATCGCGAACATCGACCTGATCACGCCTGACCGCACGGAAATGATCGGCGTGAACATCTACAAGCTCAACGAGGACTTCAGCGTCCGCGAGCGGATCATGGCCGACCGCCTGGTGTGGGACAACGACAACTGGCGCCTCAAGGGCGGCCTGCGCTTCATCCCCGACGGCGACGCCGTTAAAACCCGGCCTGCGGACAACGAGATATACAATGTCGTGGATAAACCGGCGGACATGGGCATGATCGTCAAGAGCGCCGCGGAAATGAGCTTCACCGAGCTCTGGGACTACGTCCGGCGCCTGAAATCGAGCGGCTACAAGGTCGTGCGCTACGAAGTTGACCTGCATGGCAAGCTTTCCTACCCCCTGGCAAGCGTTCTCATGGTGATGATCGCGACGCCCTTCTCGCTCCAGCGGGTGCGGAGCGGCGGGGCGGCGCGGGGAATCGCCATGGCGGTGCTGATCGCGGCGATCTATTGGGCGCTCATGAGCTTTGGGAGGGCGCTGGGTCTCTCGGGGGCGCTCCGCCCGCTCCCCGCGGCGTGGCTTGCCAATGTAGCTTTTGCCATGCTCGCCGGCTTCGCGCTGTACCGGATGCAAAAGAACATGTAGAGCCATGATGCCCTGTTGACAGGAACGTCGGCGGGTGTTAGGTTTGAACAGGAAGGACTCACAAGGCGACCCATGAAAAGACTGTTCTTTTCCCAAAGCATGCTTGACAGCATGGTCGACGCCGGAAAGATCAAGGTCGAACAGAGCATCCTTACGATGCTGGCGGGGAACAACCCCACGTTCAGACTGATCCCCGCGTATCGGTTCGTCAAGACCGTCGAGAACGTCCCCGATCCCGCCCGGCTGGTCGGACATTTCCGGACCGAGCAGGACCTGAAGGAAATGCAGGCCGAGGTCTACATGGACTCGGTGATCTATAAAGATATCGCCTACCAGGCCGATCCGGGCTTTATCGCAGAGCAGATCGTCGAAGGAGAACCTGCAAAGGCCCCGGCGCCGGTCAAGACGGCGGAAGCCCCGGCCAAATCCGCTGCGGCGCCCGCGGCAGCGGCGCCGGAAACACCGGAGACCGTAGAAACAATAGAACCCGCGGAAAAAGCCTCGGAAGAACCGGACCAGCTTTCAAAGTTCATCCTGGATAACCTCCTCTGAACGGCCGCAGCGCTCATGATCAAACGCATCGGAATGATCCTCCTCGGCATAGCACTCGTTCCCTTTTGCATCGGCTATGGATGGGAGCTTGCCGCTTCATCGGTCGCCATAACCTACGAGCCCCTGGTCCCCTACTGGTTCTTCGGTGGTTTTCTCGCCTATATTCTCGTTCACGTCCTTTTCCGGAAGCCCATTCTCGCTTACGTGGTCGGACATGAACTGACCCATGCGCTCTTCGCGGTCCTCTTCGGCGGATCGGTCAGGTCCTTTCATGCCAGTGAAAAAGGCGGGCAGGTCCAGATCACCAAATCGAACTTCATCATCACCCTGGCGCCCTATTTCTTCCCGCTTTACACGTTCATCGCCCTGGCCGGTTTCTGGATCTGCAGGGCGGGCGGCTGGAAAGGCCTCGAACCCCCGTTCGTACTGATCGCCGGCGCGGCCTTTGCATTTCACGTGGTCCTGACCTTCATCTTTCTCCAGACCGACCAGAACGATATCAGGGAACATGGGGCGTTCTTCTCCTATCCCCTGATCCTGCTGTTCAACATCATCCTGACGGCTCTGATCATCCGGCTGCTGCTCGCCCGGGACATGGATTTCCTCTCCTACCTCAGCGGTGGTATAATCAGAAGCATCAAGATCATCATTGCGCTGTTCGCGAGTCTCTACGAACTCGCGATCCGGTGATCTTCAGATACAGGATCCGAGAGAACGGCAATTACATTTTTGCCGCAGGAACACAGGCGTCAGAGACTTATCACTATCAGCCTGACATTTCATCAGGAAGGAAAGAACAGAATGCTCCTCGTGGGCCTGACCGGCGGGATCGCCAGCGGCAAAAGCATCGTCACGCACATGCTCCGCGAACTGGGAGCCCATGTGATCGACGCGGATAAGATCGTGCACGAGCTGCTCGCTCCGGGACAGGACGCCAACCGGGAAGTGATCGAGCACTTTGGACAGGAGGTGCGCCTGTCTGACGGCGCCATCGACCGGCGAAAGCTCGGCGACATCGTGTTCAGCGATCCGGACAAGCGCGCCTGGCTCAACAAGTGCATCCATCCGCGCGTATACCAGGCCTACCACGCCCGGGCACGGCACATCATCGAACGGGACCCTTCGGCCATTGTGGTCCTCGATGCCGCGCTCCTGATCGAGACCGGCTATCACAAGAAGATGGACAGAGTTATCGTGGTCTATGCGGCCCCCCAAGACCAGCTCACCCGCCTCATGATGCGGGACCATTTCACCGAGGAGCATGCCCTCGCACGGATCAGAAGCCAGATGCCGCTGGAGGAAAAACGCGCGGTCGCGGATTATGTGATCGACAACCAGGGCACCCGCGAGGAAACGGAAGTACAGGTCCGCGCATTGTTCGAACGGCTGAAGAGAGAAGCGGAACTGCAGAAATAGTTTTCATGAAAGAGAGCCCTATGCCTACCATCCCTGTCAAGATCAGGCCCATGAACAAGAATCACATTGCTGCATGCGACGACATCGTCCGGACATCGGAACCCTGGAAGACCCTGCGGGAGCGTGTTGATTTTTCGGCGGCAATCCGCTCGAAACAGGTCTATGTCGCATTGATCGAAGGAGCTGTTGCCGGGTTCGTCATATTCACTGCAGGCCCGGTCTTTGCCCGGGGCGGATATCTTCGGGCACTGGGGGTCGCTCCCGCGATCCGGGGACTGGGCATCGGCAGACAGCTCATGAAGTTCGCTGAAAAGACCGCTGTGAAACAATCGCAGAACTTCTTCCTCTGCGTCTCCTCCTTTAACAAGCCGGGCCAGCTGTTCTATAAGAGCCTTGGATATGCAAAAGCAGGTAAACTGGACAACCTGATAAAACAGGGCGTTTCCGAGCTTATCTATTGGAAGCGGTTAAAATAGCTTTTTGCCTCAGACGTGTGGCCGCCTGAAATGGGCAACCACGCGGGGTTGCCCCTACAAATATTTGTAGGGGGCGGGTTTGAAACCCGCCCCTACGTTTTCCCTGCTACTTGCTACTGTTTTCCCTGGCTACATGCTACCGGCTACTGGCCACGGTTTTTTCGCATTTCCATCAAATCCATTACCCCCTTTCGCAGTCCTGCAAACCCCTATCAACCTGTCATTCCCGATAAATCAACAACTTAGACTTTGGCATGGGGGATGCAATATACAGGGCA
>JAOUEV010000098.1 GCA_029858565.1 Nitrospirota bacterium
GAAGTCCACCATTGCCGTTTTGTTCTCTTTTGCCAGCTTGATAACTTCTTTCGGTGTCGCCATGGTGCTTCCTCCTCAAATGAAGATTTAGCAGTCAGGAGTCAGGAGGCAAAAGGTTTCCCGTTCCCTCTCGCCCCCGTATTCTGTTCTTATATGGCCGATTCTCCCCGTTCGCCCGTCCTGATCCGGATGACCTCGTCCACCGGGGTCACAAAGATCTTCCCGTCGCCGATGCGGCCGGTCTTTGCAGTGGTCTCGATCGTTTCGATGATCTTCGGGACCAGGCCGTCGGCAGCGATGATCTCGAGCTTCACCTTGGGGAGAAAATCCACGACGTATTCCGCGCCGCGATAGAGCTCTGTGTGGCCCTTTTGCCGGCCGAATCCCTTGACCTCGGTGACCGTGATCCCCTGTATCCCGATGGCGTTCAGCGCGTCCTTGACCTCATCGAGCTTGAAGGGTTTAATGATGGCCTCAATCTTCTTCATATATCGCCTCCGGTGCTTAATTAAATAGCAATTCCAGTGCTAGAAATGAAATCCTTATATTTCAGGTTGTTGACTGTAAACATCAACGGAGCAAGAGGTGATAAAATAGGCAGGTGTTTAAATATTAGGCGGCAGGTCGATCACTTCTTGGACTTCTTGGTTTTCTCCTCCCGCTCGATGCGGGCGCCTTCCTCAAGGAATTTGAAGGAAATCTCCTTTTCAATATCCTCCTTGATCGAGTCCAGGGAAATGAACTCTCCTTCCTGCAGACCCTTCATCTTTGTCGCCACTTCGCGGTAGGTGGGATCGAGATTGTGCACTTTCTGGAACTCTTCCATGGCGCCCGTGCTGTTGTCAACGCCCTGATAGGCAAGGCCGAGATCATAATGCATTCCGATCCGCTCCTCGCTCGCCTCGCCGAAACTGTAGGAGTAGCCAAGGGCCTTCTGGATCTCGGTGATGGCCGTCTCATAATCCTCTTTTTCGAGATAGCAGAGCCCGAGCAGATAGCGGCTCTGGATGAACTTGGGTTCCCCCTCGCTCGTCATGTTGAACTCGGAGATGGCATCGTCAAGCAGTCCCATCTCGCGGTAGGCGATTCCGAGATTATAGTGGGTATCCTCGTCCTCTTTCTTTTCATGGGCCTCGACCCCGGCCTTGAATTCCTCGAAGATCTCGTCGAGGCTTTGTTCCTCGCCCGCGGCCGGCGCTTTGGCCGGCGACGTGCTGAGCTCATCCTTGAGTTCCGCGGCCAGATCGAAGAAGTCGCTCAGTTCGTCGTCGGCCGTTCTGCGGGCCGGTGCAGCGCCGGTGGCGCCCAAATCATCGCCCAGTCCGGCAAAGGATTCCTCAGGTTCCGCGGCCGGCATGCGCGGCGCGGTCGCCGGCTGTTCCACACTCTCCATCAGGCCGGCAAAGGATTCTTCCTCGTCTGCAGCCGGGCGGGCAGGTCTCTTCGGAGGAGCCGCGGGCGTCTTCTCCGCTGCCATTTCATCCAAGAGACCGGCAAAGGACTCCTCCTCCGAAAGGGCCGGACTCGCCGGTCTGGCGGCCGCAGCGGGGGCCTTCTCCGCGGTTTGTCCCTTCCGAAGGTCTGCGATCTCCTGCATGAGCGAGCGGACCGCATCCACATCGGTCGGGGTGGCGGTTTCGCGGTCCGTTTTTCCGCCTGCGGAGACAATGCTTTCCAGCCCTTCGACCGCGTCGGCCAGGCGGGAGAATTCCTGGACATCCTCTTTCTCGCGGGTGATCTCAACGACCCGCTCCATGGCCCGGCTGTCTCCGGGATTTATCTCGAGGATGGTCTCATACTGCTTTCTCGCCTCATCAAAGAGCCCCTGCTGATAGTAGAATTCGGCCTCGGCCCAAAGCTCGGTGACATCCTGCTCCGCAAAGGGTTCTTTCGCGCCCGTTTCCTCGAGCACGGACTCTTCTTCGTACGATTCCTCGGGAACAGACGGCGGCAGAGGCGCCTTCGTGCGGCGGGGCGGCGCGATCCTTTCGGGTGCCGGCTCCTCCTCGACAGAAAGGTCCTCGAAAGCGCTTTCGCCTGTTTCCTCCGGGCTCTCGGGAAGCCGGATCTCCTCGGTCTCCTCGCCGAACGAGGGTATGTCGGGGATGATCGCCGGCCCCTCTTCGGGGATCATCTCAAAGGACTCCGGCTCCTCGATCGTCTCGATCTCCTCCGGCGCTTCCGCCTCGCCCGCGGCCGGGCTCAAGCCGAGCTTTGCCATGATCTGCGGGTTTCCCGGAGCAAGCTCGAGCGCATCGCGGAGCACCGACTGGCTTTCATCGCTCCGGCCCGAGTTCTCATGGAGTTCGGCGAGCATGAGCGCCTGGATAACGGCCTTGTCGGTCCTGTTCTCCTTGCGATAGAGGTCCAGCAGCAGCGCGCGGACGCGGACGCTTGACGGATGGTTCCGCACAATGCCTTCAAGCTGCTCAATGGCCTTTGTCCCCAGACCATATTTGATCAGGACATCGACCTCCGCGAGCGCGCTCAGGACGGCCGGGTCCTCAGCGCCGCCCGGCGGAACAGCAGGCGCCTGCGGCGCCGCAGGAGCGGGTCGTGCAGGCGCTTCGGCAAGCGGTTCTTCGGGCGGAAGCGAGATCTCTTCGGCCGCCGCAGGCGCTGCCCCGCCGAGGGACGAAAGCTTGTCCTTGGCCTCGGCAAGGTCGGGGGCCACCAGCAGGGCCCGGTTCAGCACTTCGCGCGCATCGTCGACGCTGTTGCGGTCGATGAGCAGGTCCGCTGCCTTTACCAGCTCAAGACCGCCTTCCTTGGCGCGGCCATGCTTCTTGAACAGATCACCCAGCGCGCCTGCTGCCGCAAGAGGGTCGTGCGTGACGCTCAGGAACTGTTTCAGCACATCCGCGGCGCCGGTAAAGTCCATGCTCTCGGCCTTGCTCACTGCGATCGCCGTCGCCTCGATCAGCGCCTTGTCAAAGTCCTTCTTGGCAAGAAGGATATCGTAAAGCTTCTCATGGAGATCATGGCGCGCCGGGTCCCGGGCGAGCAGTTTGCGATAGATATCCTCGGCATCGCCGCCCCGGCCGGCCTTGTCCAGGACCTCCAGGTAGAGGGTCATCAGCTCCTCATTGTCCGAAGCCGCCTCGAAAGCGCGCTTCAGCGCCTTGCGCGCCTCGTCGAACTTGCCTTCCTTGGCATAGACAATGCCCGCTTTATGATAGACCTCTTTGTTCTCGGGATCGGTCTCCAGGACCTTTTCGAACATCTGACGCGCTTCCTGGAAAGCATCCTTGGATACATGGACGTCCGCGGCAGCGAGGTACGCGTGGACCGCCTCGGTCTTCATGCCCTCCTTGGCGTACATACCCGCAAGCTTGACCCGGAAGGCCACATTGGCGGGATTGAGATCGGCCATCTTCTGGTAGACGCCGAGGGCCTGGGGCATCTTCTTCTGCTTGGTGAAGTGATCCGCTACGATCTTGTAGCTTTCGAGAGCCGGACCGGCAAGTCCTTTCTCGGCGTTCAGGTCGCCGAGTGCGAGGTGGACCTCGACCTTGGAGGGATCGATATTAAGGACCTTCTTGTAGAGGGCGATCGCCTTGGAGCTGAAGCCCTCCGCGGCAAGGATGGTGCCCGCGCGGCCGTAGGCCTCCACGGCCTCCGACTTGCCCTTGGCGTCGTTCTTCTTGAGGCATAGATCGCCGATGGTATTGAAGATCGACGAGTCGCTGGGAAAGTCCTTCAAAAGCTTTCGCCATTCGGCGATCGCCTTGTCGAACTGGCCCTTTCCCGCGAGCTTCTGCGCTTCTTTTATGATCGCATTTCTATCGACAGCCATAACCCGCAAAATACCACATCGTTGACAAGAGTGTCAACAGAGTTTCATGATCACTGCCGATCTTTCCCTTGATTTTTCAAGGCAATCATGGTAACAATTGCATAAATGGCGATTAGAGAGATTAAAAAGTATCCCGATCCGGTCCTGAAGGCGAAAACTGCGTCCGTGGTGAACATTGACGACACCCTTCAGAAACTGATCGACGATATGGTCGAGACCATGCATGCCGCAACAGGCGTCGGGCTTGCCGCGAACCAGGTCGGCGTACCCCTCCAGCTCGCGGTCATCGACATCGGGGACCGCGAGGAAGGCAAGCCAAAGCAGCCGCTCGTGGTGCTGATCAATCCGGAGATCATTTCCCAGGAGGGCTCCGTGGTGTCCGAGGAGGGATGTCTCAGCATCCCCGAATATACGGAAAACGTGAAGCGCGCAAAACGGGTCAAGGTCCGCGCCAAGGACCGCAAGGGAAAACAGTTCGAGCTGGAGGCCGAAGGCCTCATGGCAAAAGCGCTCCAGCACGAGATCGACCATCTGAACGGCCTGCTCTTCATCGACCGATTGAGCCCGCTTAAGAAGAACATCTTCCGGAGAAAACTGAAGAAGACGCTTGCGGAAACAGCCTAGCCGTCGTTCTTAATGCAAAGTGCAAAAGAACAATGTAAAATGAATTTCATTTTGCATTTTGCATTTTGCATTTTTCGTTTTCCCGGGCTCACCGAGCATTCATGAGACTTGTCTACATGGGCACCCCCCAGTTCGCTGTTCCCGCGCTCCAGGCGCTTCGGGACGCAGGCCACGATATCGCCGCGGTCGTCACGAGAACCGATAAGCCTGCTGGCCGGGGCAAGGTGCTGACGCCGCCGCCGGTCAAGACGGCCGCGATCGGGATGGGGATCCCCGTGCATCAGCCGCGCCGTGTGCGGGAGCCGGAGTGCATCGGAACCCTGCGGTCGATCGCTCCTGAAGCGATCGTGGTCGCGGCCTACGGTCAGATCCTCCCCCGGGAGATCCTGACCCTGCCGAAGCTCGGCTGCATCAACATTCACGCGTCACTGCTGCCCGCGGGGCGCGGCGCGGCGCCGATCAACTGGTCCATCATCAACGGCGACAAAGAGGCCGGCATCACGATCATGCAGATGGACGAGGGCATGGACACCGGTGCGATCCTGCTGCAGGGAGCGATCCCGATCGACCCCTCGGACACGGGAGGCAGCCTGACGGAGAAGATGTCCCTGCTCGGCGCCGAGTTGATCGTGAAGGCGCTTCCGCTGATCGCCTCGGGCGCGCTCAAGCCGCTGCCGCAGGACCACGACAGGGCAACGCTCGCACCGCTGCTCAAGAAAGAGGATGGACAGATCGACTGGTCGCTTCCGGCGATCGAGATCCACAACCGGGTGCGTGGCCTTTCTCCATGGCCTGGAGCCTATGGATTCGTCGAAGGCAGGATGATCAAGATCCTCTCCTCCGGCATAGCCGAGGGGACAGCGGAACCCGGCATGCTTGCCGAGCAGGACAAAGACTCGCTCGTAGTCGGCACCGGCAAGGGGCTGCTCCGCATCGTGATGCTCCAGCCCGAGGGAAAGAAACCCATGACCGCTGCCGAGTTCCTGCGGGGACAACGGAGCATTGTTGGAAAAAGATTCGAAAGGAAAACCTGAAAAAACGGCTATTTTACCACAGAGCCACAGAGATCACGGAGAGAAACAACATCCCGTCTTCAAACGCAGTCCTCTGTGTCCTCCGTGCCTCCGTGGTAAAATGATCCTTTGATTATTCTCTTATGTCAGAACCGAAAAAAAGAATCTTCATCGGCCTTATCGTCTTCACGGTCTTTCTGATCACCGCCGTGACCGTTGCGCTCTATCTGGTCCCCTACGTAGGGCTCAAGAACATCCATCGCCACGCGCCGGCAGCGGTCTGTATCACCATGGGCGGCATGATCGGCGCGTTGTCGCTTGGCGTGGGACTGCTGGTCGTCACGATCCTGCGGGGCAAGGAGATCTTCGGAGCGACAAAACTGCGCGGCATCGTGATCGAGATCCTCTTCCCGATCATGATCGTGGTCGGAAAACTCGTGGGAATCTCCAAGGACAAAGTGCAGCAGTCCTTCGTGGAGGTGAACAACCTGCTCGTCCAGGCCAAGTGGCACAGCGCCAGGCCCGAACGGATCCTGCTGCTCATGCCGCACTGCCTCCAGTTCAGCGATTGCGACATCAAGATCACCAGCGACGTGTACAAGTGCAAGTCCTGCGGCAAGTGCCGGATCAAGGACCTCGTTGAACTGGCACACAAGTACAATGTCCATCTTTCGGTCGCCACAGGCGGCACGCTCGCGCGGCGGCGCGTTGCCGAGGCAAAGCCCCAGATCATCATTGCCGTTGCCTGCGAGCGCGATCTCACGAGCGGCATCCAGGACGCCTACCCCCTGCCGGTCATCGGCATTATCAACGACCGCCCCTTCGGCCCCTGCTTCAACACCAGCGTGGACATCACCAAGGTCGCCGAAGCGCTGGCGCACCTTGTCGGCGGCTCGAAAAGCCCGAGCCCCGCTGTTGGATAAGCCTCCTGTGAGCGGTAACCTCCTTGACTGAACGATCCTCTATCGACAGACCGCGGGAGCGGGCGCTCACCATCCTCCACGACACGGAGAAGGGCGGGTTCGCGGACCCCCTGCTCGACGCCAGCAGACGGGAGTTCGAAGGCAGGGACAGCGCTTTCATCCTGGAACTGGTCTATGGTGTGTTCAGGAACCGCACGCGCATCGACTGGCTGCTTGACCGTTTTTCCGCGCACCCTGTTTCCAAGACCGATGCCTGGACCAGGAACCTCCTCCGCCTGGCGGCATACCAGCTGCTGTTCCTCGACAAAGTGCCCGCGAGCGCGGCCGTGAACACGGCAACGGAGCTTGCCAAGGTCCTCGGAAAGAAATCCGGCTATGTCAACGGTCTGCTGCGCACGCTCGAACGGAACAAGGAGAAGCTCCCCCTGCCCCACGGGAACGATCCGCTGTCCCGGCTCTCCATTGTCTACTCTCATCCTTCCTGGCTGGTGAATCGCTGGATCAAGCGAATCGGGCCGGAACTGACTGAAGAGGTCCTCCGCCAGAACAATAAACCTGCGCCGCTCATTCTCCGCGTCAACAACCTCAAAGGAAACCGCGACGAGCTTGTGAACCTGCTCGAAGCGCAGGGCGCGGCCGCCAGAAACACCGCCTACTCACCCGCTGGTATAGAACTGCTCTCCTCCCCGGGCATCACCACCCTGCCTGCATACAGGGACGGATGGTTCCTGGTACAGGACGAAGCTGCCCAGCTGGTCAGCATGATGCTGTCCCCGGAACCGGGCGAGATCGTTCTTGATGCCTGCGCAGCTCCCGGAGGCAAGGCGACCCATCTGGCCGAAGTGATGAAAAATGAAGGGCAAGTTGTCGCGCTGGAAAGCGACAAAAGAAGAATTGGCCGGATCAGGGAGAACAGCGAACGCCTGGGGCTATTGATCGTCCTGCCGGTAGCGGGCGATGCTTCGACCTTCGGTGAAGGTAGTTACGACCGCATTTTGATCGACGCACCCTGCTCAGGCCTTGGCGTGCTGCGCCGCCATCCTGACGGCAGATGGGCCAAGACCGAAGCAGGGATCAAGGAACGCGCAGCCCTCCAGAAAAGGATCATGGAGAACTGCGCAAAGCTTCTGAAACCCGCGGGGATTCTGGTCTATGCCACCTGCACGACAGAACCGGAAGAGAACGAGAACGTCATAAAGACATTCCTTTCCAACAACCCCGATTTCACGCTCGAAGATCCCTGCCATGCCCTTCCGTCTGCGGCTTCGAAGTTCGTTGGCGATGATCTTTTCTTCAGGACCTTCCCGAAAGAAACATCCATGGATGGGTTCTTTGGGGCGAGGTTGAAAAAGAATTGACAGGCCCGCACAAGTGTCTTACAATCATCACAGATGGTTAAACATATTCAAAGAAAGGTTAAACCGCCATGTCCAAGGTAAAAACACTCGCAAAAGGCCAGGTCGTCATCCCGGCCGAAATGAGGAGAAAATATCACATCAATCCCGGGACGGAGCTGCAGATCATGGAATACGGCGGGATCATCTACCTTATCCCCCCTATGGAAGACCCGCTCAAGGCCGCGCAGGGATCGCTGCCCTCACGACCATCGCTCGCGGGCCAGCTCCTGCGGGAACGCCGGAGCGATTATAAATGACCCCGAAAGGCCCCCTTTTGTTCGACAGCCATGCATTGCTGAAGTTCTTTCAAAAGGAACCAGGCCACGAAAAGGTCACACGCCTGCTGGACCAGGCCCGCCGCACCCGGGCAGAGATGCTCCTGTGCGCCATGAACCTGGGCGAGATCATCTACATCACCAGGCGGGCATTCGGTGATCAAAAAAAGATCGAGATCCTGGCGCACATCGAACGGCTCGGATTCACCATCCTGCCGGCCCCGAACAACCTGATCTTCCGTGCAGCCGAATTGAAGTCCGAGTACAGCATCTCCTTCTCCGACTGCTTCGCCCTGGCCGCGGCCCTGGAGCACGAAGCGACCATCGTCACCGGCGATCCGGAGTTCAAGAAGGCCGAGCATCTGGTGAAGGTTGAATGGATACGGTAGGCGCTGCGCACGTCGAAAAAAGAACCCACGAGATTGCTTCGCTTCGTTCGCAATGACAGCGAAAGACTTTTTCACTGACCGCTGCGACTCCGACGCTTTGATCCGGCAGCCGGTTTCTCCTGCGCAGCAGACAGCTGCAGCTTCCCCGGCCATCAGATAGGGCAAAAGCTCAAACCGCGATATTTATGTCCGCACGAGCAGGTCTTCCACCCTCCCCGGTTCTTTTTTGGCATTGCTATTCTCCTATTCAACATATACTTACCTATCGTGCCTTCCCTGAAAATAAACACGCTCAGTTTTTGCAGAACTCCACCCAACCTATGAGCCTTGCGGTGAGAATTAGAGCGGTCGTTAATCTTGTTTCCCCAGCACTTGCATATTCCCGTATCTCTGTGTATTATAGGGACTTACTCCGGCCCATGAACCGCTTCTTTAAAGGTATCGGCATCTTTCTGGCCCTGGTCGCTGTCGGCATTGTCAGCGCACTGGCGGTCATTGCGCTCCTTCTCAGGCAGGAGGAAGTGCGCGTACCGGACCTTGTGGGCAAGGACGTGGTCTCGGTCATCGAGATCATGAACCAGCAGGGTCTGCTGCTCGCCGTGGCCCGAAGGGAGCCGAACCAGACCATTCCCAGGGATTCGATCGTGTCCCAGAACCCGCTTCCCGGAACGGGGATCAAGAAG
>JAOUEV010000099.1 GCA_029858565.1 Nitrospirota bacterium
AAATGTCGGTGCTTGACCAAGAGAGGATATGGATCATGAGAAAATGCCCTTACTGCGCAGAAGAGATCCAGGATGCCGCGATCAAGTGCAAACACTGCGGCGAGTTCCTTGACAAGACCGTGCGTCCGAAGCGTCCGGAAGACGCGCTGCCGTGGTATTTCCGCAAGACCAACATCGTCATCGCGCTCCTGTGCGTGGGACCGCTTGCTTTGCCGCTGATCTGGTGGCGTCCCAACACGAGTCGCCAATGGAAGATCGGACTCACGATTGCGGTCCTCGTGCTGAGCTGGTTCCTGTATCAGGCGACCATGGAATCCATTCGGACAATAGGTGAGTATTATAAGATGCTGAATACGTTGTGACTCTTTCCTCGCGAGGGCGTTCACCCGCTCTTGACATGTCCTGATAATTCCTATAGACTCGCACTCACTTGTCGTTCTTCCGGCTGTCGCGGCCGGTTTCGCGATCCAAATCTTGACCGAAGAGTCATATGCGGGGATGGCATCATCAGCTACGGCCATCCCCATCATAAAGTCTCCCTAGGCTTCACGGAGGGATTAAACAACAAGATTCGGGTGATTTAGCGTCGGGCCTACGGCATCAGGGACAGGGAGTATCTGCGACTCAAGGTACTTACTTCCTTTCTGCCGGATGCAAAAACGGACCCACATTAAGCCCGGAAGACCCACAAATCAAAACTTATAGGTCTGTTCGTATCGGCCTTTATTACCGTGCGTTGGGCATCAATGTGCCCGACGGCATATTATGGTTTTGGATCGGCACGCATACTGAATACGATAAACTCTTGAGTTAACCGTCATGATGCTTCAACCTGCCGGTCCACAGCGACGCGCAAAAGACGCGTGTCTCACCCGAACGTTAACTGTGCAAATAAAATCATCGCCAGGAATTTCTATGATGCGATCAATTCTGATTCTAATGGTTCTTGTGGCCGCCTGCGCATCACATAATCCGCATTCAGGGATAGATGTCGTTGCTGCGAAAACGGTCACGACCCAGTCGGGATTGCAGCCGGGTAGGTCGGGTAGAACGTCTTTTGTGAAACCCGACGCCTATTTGCCGGAATGCTCATAGACCGATGATGTCGGGTTTCGCTGTACTCTACACGACCTGCCGACTTAACTACGAGTTTGCTTCGCGAAGTTTATCCCGGCATGGCGGAGCTCGCAAAGACAATAAGAAGAAATTATCAGCAGTCTGTTAGGCTCAGTCAGATTCTTATCCTGTTATCCTGTCAAAAAGGTTCTCTACATCGTTTCTTCCCTTCCGGTCAATTCCAGGAACATCCTTTCTGAATAGCTGTCGTTTAAAGCCACTGCCTGTCGTTCAAAGCCCGTGCGATTTATCCGCCACTATTGTATTCTTGCACAATACATGCATTCGGTCGCTTGAAATACATCGGCACCGGCAGGGATCCATAACCCATGTACTACGAAAATGTGTTTGCCATGCTCCAGAAAGCAGGCGTCCGGTACGCAGTCGCGGGCGGTGTTGTTCTTGTGCTTCATGGCGTCGTAAGATTTACCGCGGATATGGATATTATCGTTGATCTGGAAAAGGAAAGCCTTGCTCCTATACTCCAATTACCCCGCTAAATCCATCCATAGATTCTGCGGGATAGGCGGAAAATCTTACGCGATTTCTCCAGGCCATGGATGACCTGGGGTATGGACCGAGAAATCCGGTAAAAGCCGAGGCCATGCTTGATCCCTCCCTGAGAGAAAACTGGAAACGGGATAAGAACATGAGAATGTTCTCGTTCGTCGATCCTGCCCAGCCTATGACCATGATCGATGTTTTTCTTGAGGAGATACTCCCTTTTAAGGATATTGAGAAGGAACTCGCTCGGATCCAGGCAAAAGGCATTACCATCCCGGTGATCTCGCTGCGGCATTTAAAGGAACTCAAGAAGCGGGCGGGGAGACCGCAGGACCTTGCGGATATAGAAACGATCGAGACAATGGAGAAGGAGGATCGGTAATGGACTGGAAACAGCAAAAAAAAGCCTTTGCCTTTCGTCCTTCAGTGGAAGCACTGAAACAATTCAGGAATGCATCTGCTGAAGAGAAGCTCAATTGGCTTGAAGCAGCGAACCGGTTTGTGCAGGAGTTTGTGCCGGCGGATAAGCTGGAACGCTGGAAAAAGATCTCCGGACGTTAAGCCGGGGTGCCCTGCCGCCGGTCAGGACGTCATCCGGAACCGTTCGTTGATAAGTAAGCCGGGCAGGTTGGGTAGAACATCTCTTGTGAATCCTACCGCTTCGTTGCCTGTTCCTGGTCTTCTCACCAGTCGTTGATCCTATCTGTGTTCATCTGTGGTTAAATACTCTTGATTACACCGTCTCATCCCCGCCGGTCAGCTTCAGGAAGATCGGCTCCAGGTGGCTGTTCTCCATCCGCGCCAGTTTCCCCAGCTCCTCCACGCTGCCGTCGGCAATGATCTCGCCCTTGTTGATGATCGCCACGCGGGTGCACATGGCCTCGACGATCTCGAGGGTGTGCGTGGACATGAAGACCGTGACGCCTTTGGACGCCAGGTCCTTGAACAGGTCCTTAACCAGCCGCGCGCCGCGGGGATCAAGTCCCACCATGGGTTCGTCCACCACCAGCACTTTGGGCTCATGGAGCAGGGACGATGCCATGACCAGGCGCTGCTTCATGCCATGGGAGTAGTTCTCCACCAGCTCATCAGCCCAGTCGGACAATCCGAACAGTTCCAGCAGTTCCGCGATGCGGCGTTCAGGTTTCCCCAGGTCGTAGAGCGCCGCGGTAAAGCTCATGAACTCCGTTGCCGTGAGCTTGTCGTAGAGGTAGGGACGGTCGGGGATGAATCCCGTGATGCGCTTTGCCTGGAGCGGGTCCTTCTGCACGTTGAACCCGCGGATCTCGATGGTCCCTGACGTGGGCTGCAGCAGGCCCGCGATCATCTTGATGGTCGTGGTCTTGCCCGCGCCGTTGGGGCCGAGGAACCCGAAGACCTCCCCGGGTTCCACCGTGAGACTGATGCTGTTCACGGCAGTGAGGGCGCCGTAGTTCTTGGTAAGATCGGTGAGTTTGATCATGTCTATTTGTATTCCAGAACATCCACCTTCAGTTTCCCCACGAGCTTCATGATATCCGCCTGCCTGCTCAGGTCCCCGGTCACGAACCGGATGTGCGTGGCATCGGCGGGGAACTGGTTGAACGTGGGATCAATGGCCACCCATTCGTTCAGCCACACCTCGGGCCAGGCGTGGTAGTAGAACCCGTTCTTCATGTACACGATTCCCGCTGCCATGCGCGTGGGGATGCCGGCGGCCCGGGCCAGGGCCGTATAGAGCGTCGTGTGCTCGTTGCAGTCTCCCACGCGCTGTTTCAGGACCTCGACGGCGCTCGGGATGCTCACCACGGGCTGCTTGATCAGCACATTGTAGACCCAGGTGTTCAGCAGACGCGCGGCTTCACGGGCATCGCCCGCCTCACGGACGATCTTGGCTGACTCGGTTTTGATCGCCGGGTCATCGCTCTGCACGAGCGCTGTCGGCCTGAGGTCGGCCGCGCGGTCCGCTCCTGCATAGGGGAAACGAAAGGTCCCGGTACCGCTGGGAGCGGATATCTCGATGATATTGCCGGCAAGCGACTGTCTGCCGCCCTCAAGCTCGAATCCCGAAAGAGGGACATTGTCGAGCCGCGCCTTCAGATACACGACCTTGGCGGCGTCGGGGATGTCCGCTGACGGTATCTTCACCAGGGAGACGACATCCACGGTCGGGCCCTGCTTGTCGCGCTTCTTTGCTTCGATCATCGTCTCCTTCAGGAGGGAATAGCCCAGGGGGCTCTCCTCCTTCAGGGTCTCGCCGTCCTGGTTGATCCAGGCACGGGATTCCATGCCCTGGAACTCCTGCTTCAGCTTGTACACGGTCTGCTCGCTGTCGCCGACCTTGATGGTCTCTTTGGATTCGACAGTGACGAAGAAATCGTCGGTGCTCATGGTCGCGGGATTGAACAGGGGAAAGCGGAAACGCTTGCCGGTCTCCAGTCCCATCAGCGTCACGGCGGGACGGATGTTCGGCGTGAGATAGATCGGTTCCTTGAGCGGGTACTTTTCCTTGCGTGTCTGGCCCGCGGTGATGATGTCCAGGACGAGCTGCTTCTTCACCACCGCTCCCTTGATGTCCATGGCGGACTGCTCGGTTGCGAGGGAAAAGTCGAAATACTTGAGCAGGAAATCGCGGGACGTGTAGGCGTTGATCACGGTCCGGACCCGGTGGACCTTGCCGAGCGCCAGGATGTCTATCTCCGACTCTTCCCGTATCCGGTAGGCGTCGCCCTCGATGGATATCCTGGTGTTCGCGTACCCGATCTTCTTTCCCTGCTGGTAGATGCCGAACCATTCGTCCCCGGCGCGGATGCCCTCCTCGGTGATCACGCCGAGGGCGATGACCGGGGTGGGCTGGAAATAGGTCCGCTGGATGAGCAATCCCAGCATGACGAACCAGAAGAGCAGGATAAGGGTCTTGATCGCGCGGGCCATAGGGAAATAGTAACCGCAGGACGACAGGAAGTCAAACGAGCGCTGCGCTTGGTTGTTGACAGGCTGAGGACCGAGTTGTTAAGATAACCGCAAAGAAGGCTTGGCGCGGGAATATACGAATAGAAGAACCTTGGAGTGTGTTGAAAGTCTCTTCGGCAGGTCGTGCTGGAAAAGGAGTTTCCCATGAAATGGACGGAAGATCTCGCGGTCGGCATCGGCGTGATCGACATGCAGCACAAGGAACTGTTCGTCAGGATCAATAATCTCCTGCAGGCGATCAAGGAGCATCGCTGCCGGTCCGAGATCGACGGAACGCTCAAGTTCCTCGATGACTACGCGGTGTACCACTTTGCCGAGGAAGAGAAGCGGATGCAGGAGACGGAATACGACGGTCTTGAGGAGCATAAGAAGCACCATGCCGTCTATCTCAGGAACATCGCTGAGCTGAAGGAGCAGGCGGCCCAGCCGCGGGTGAGCGGTGTGTCCTATGAACTGTCGGTGACCGCGAACCAGATCATCGTGGACTGGATCGTGGACCACATCATGAAGATCGATAAGAAGTTCGGGGAATTTGTGAAAAGCAAATAAAGGGCTAGAAAAACAAGGGTTAGAGGGCCAGATAGTGCAGGGCTAAGTACGAGCTCTAGCCCTTTAGCCCTTTTTTTTGTTTTCTATCCCTTGTTCTCCGGTTACCGGCCATTTCTCTGCCACATTTCCCTTGTCATCGAATTTGCAGGCCTGCATAAAAGGGTCATGGTAGAAAGTGAACCAGGCCTTTGAATCTATGCCTTTCTTGATCCACTCTTCCTTCTGCTTGATCGCGTCCAGGGGGTAGTTGTCGTAGGCCATGACCCAGAGGGGGTTGCTGTGGGCGTGCGTCGGCAGCAGGTCTCCCAGGTGCAGCGCGCTCTGGCCCTGCGATTCGATCCGCACGATCTGGTGCCCGCCGTTGTGGCCGGCAGTGTGGTTGACCGAGAGCCCCGGGATGATCTCAGCATCGCCGTCCACCAGCACCAGGTTCTTGTTCCCGCGCATCAGCTCATTGTTCACCGGCCAGTAGGTGTTGATGGTACGGATGTTCGGGTTCAGCACGTCCTCCCACTCCTGGCGCTGGAGGAGGTGACGGGCCTTTGGAAAGGTGAGTTCCAGGCCGCCTGTTTCGTTCTGCATGAGCACTCCGCCTGCATGGTCCCAGTCATAATGCGTCAGGATGACATGGGTGATATCCTCGCGCTTGATCCCGAGGTCGGCCAGCTCCTTCACCACGGACCATTCCCGCCGGATGCGGTAGATCTTCTTCTGTTTGTCGGTCAGCTTGTTGCCGATGCCGGACTCGATCAAGAGGAGGTGTTCCGGGGTCCTGACCAGGATGGGCCAGGCAACGAGAGGGATGCGGTTTTCTTCGTCAGCGGGATATTTCTTCTGCCACAGCACCTTCGGCACCACGCCGAACATGGCACCGCCGTCGAGCTCGAAGGCCCCGCCGTTCAGCCAGAAGAGCTCGAATTCGCCGATCTTGAAGCTAACCTTCATATCCTGCTCCTGGTCCGAATAAAATAATCATGAAAAATCGATTTAGCCGCGGGTGCATACTGGAAATAGTGATAAAAGCGCAAGGCGGAATGCTTCGCCAAGTGATCAATGAAAGATCAAAAGACGTAAAGAAAAAAATGCCTTGTGGGAATCCCATGCCGCGCGCCCTAGCGGTTCAAGTCTGCATATATGTTGCGACAACGATGCTGTCATCCGCAACGAGCCAGCATGAAACGCTCTATCAATAGGATTGTACTTCAGTTCTCCTGATCATGCAAGATGGTGCATTGTTACACGAAAGCGCACAGGGAAGCGCACAGGGATACAATACTACATGCAGTCGTGTTATACTGGCTATCAGACAAGGAGAGCTCATGCAGATATCTTTGAGAGCATTGTTGTTGCTGCTATCGCTGTCACTGGCATCCTGTACAACGAAGCAGCCCGATGGGACCATTGAAGGCTCGGTTCTGCCGCAGGGGACAGCGGCCACGATCACCGCGGTCCAGGGCGGGAAGTCCGTGCAGACAGTTCCTGTTGATGCGAACGGAGCCTTCCGTCTCACGCTGAAGCCCGGAGCCTACCGGATCACGGCAAGCGCCTCCAGTGCCTCAGCCACCCGCTCGATCGACAATGTCACGGTCCGCGGCGGAGAGATGTTCTTTCTCCCACCGATCGATCTCGGGTCCTACGCCGGGAAGGCGGTGATCTACGGCAGGGTCCGGGCATCGCAGCCGGGCAGCGAGGTCGTGCTCCTGCAGGAGGGCGTTGAGCGGGCAGCGATCCGTGCGGACAATGAGGGAAGATACGAGTTCAAGGAACTGCCTGCCGGAGAATACACGGTCATAGCAAAGGCGCCGGGACATGCCGGCGACCGGGCCCGGGTCGTCATCCCCGGGGACAACAAGGTAGAACAGAACGTGCTGCTATTGCCGATCTCCACGGCTGACGGTGTTGACTGGACAGCGGGGACGATCCGCGCCACGGGCATTGGAAAGCCGGCCGCAGGGACCGCCGGCAGCGCCCGGCGCGCCATGGCCCAGCGGGCCGCTGTTGCCGACGGACAGCGGAACCTGCTCAGGACGATCGAACAGCTCCGGCTGGATAGTGCGCGTACGGTGAAAGAGGCGACGGCGAACGGTGCCGTAGCCACCCGCATTCAGGGTTTTGTCCAGGGGTATAAGATCATGAGCGAACGTAATATGGAGAACGGCACGGTCGAGGTAGTTCTGGAACTTCCGCTGAACGGACCTGCGGGTCTGACGCGGATGTTCTCTGAGTAGGCGGGTGATGGACCGGCGGCAACTGCCGGTTTCATTCTGGAAAAAGATCCTCTACCGGGGGTGGAGGCACTGCTCCAGCGAATAGGAACACCGGTGAGACCCTGGCGCGCGGTGGGTGGAGCAGTATTTCATTGATTCCAGGGTAAAGGGGCATAAACGCAAAGCGCTGACATCTGAGCGGCGTCCTCGTGCTCTGCCCGCGGACCTGGTGGACCCGGCAGTGCTGGAACCAGGGGAACCCGAACGATTTTGAACGGTCTTCATTTCTCGCTCCTTTCCGGCTTCTTAATAAACGTATGTTCCAAGTATAGATGCTGTAGGTCATCTCGTATAGGGCGGGGCCGGGTATTTTCGGGGGAGGACAGGCTGTCCCATCGGTTACGAACGACGTATAGCGGAAAGTATGCGGTTTCTGCCACTTTGCCTATCATCCGGGACAAGCATCGGTCCATGGGGCAGGAGGTCTTTTCCCGAAAGGCCGTCGGCTCCCGGGCCAACTGTCCTGCATGTCATCGCAGTGCTGAACAAGGCGTCTATGACGATGATAATGTGATGATCCCGAAGTGATCAGGCGACAAGGCCCCTGCGATGTCCGGTCAGGGGCTTTCTTCCTGGCCAGCTCTTAAGGGATGTCGGCGAAGTGCTTGACCGTGGGGCGGTCTGAGCAGAGCAGTATCCGCAGGCATACCGCCCCCCGCATATCTACCATACTATACGTCCCTTCAGTTATTCCGTATTAATCCTGACCATCTCTCTGTTTGTTCGATTGATAACTAGCTGATATATCGGGTAAATGTTGATTGTCCTTGACAGGTGAACAAATGTACACTATAATGGAGCCCATGAGCGTAGAGATCGATGAGCCGGTGCGGGTTGCGGTTGTTTTCGGGCTACGAGAGGTCCATCCCGTCTGGTTCGACTGGAACGGACGTCAGGTCCGCATCAGGGAGGTCGCGTTCACCTGGCAGACCCGCGAGGGAAGCGCTGTCCTGCTCCATTTCTCGGTCACCGACGGCCAGGGGCTTTACGAGATCCTCTTCAACCGGGATACGATGGAGTGGAGGCTGCGAAGTGCGGAGTGCGAAGTGCGGAGTGCGAAGTAAGGAAAGATCATAAACTCGATTAGGATTAAATAATGAAACATGACAATCTTAAAGAACGAACCAAGAAATTCGCGCTTAGGGTTGTTAGACTTGTAGAGGCATTACCGAAAAGCAAAACAGCCGAAGTTCTTGGGCGGCAACTGTTGAGGTCCGGTACTTCTGTTGGCGCCAACTATCGCGCGGCATGTAGAGCAAAGTCTCCGGCAGACTTTATCTCAAAAATGGGTACGGTTGAGGAAGAAGCGGATGAATCGATATTCTGGATGGAACTTATTTCCGAAGCGCTCCTGATAAAGTCCGAACGCCTGCAGGATCTGATGGTTGAAGCAAAAGAGATCCTTGCGATAGCAGTATCCTCCATAAGAACGGCAAAACAAAAGTACTGAGAGGAGCGTATGCATATGGGTTTCTTTAATTACAACTCCGCACTTCGCACTTCGCACTCCGCACTGGGAACGCGAAGCGTGCTCCATCTCGACATGAACGCCTTCTTCGCATCGGTCGAGCAGCGGGCGAATCCTGCGCTTCGGGGCAGGCCCATGGCGGTTATCGGGTCGGAGAAGCGCGGGGTCATCCTTTCCCCGTCCTATGAGGCGCGGGCTTTCGGGGTCAGGACGGGCATGCAGTACCATGAGGC